>CAIKVT010000023.1 GCA_903830945.1 uncultured Elusimicrobia bacterium | reverse complement strand
GTGTGAGGACAGTGCTCTACCGCTGAGCTAACTGCCCGGCAAAGTATATTCTACAACAGTTTCTCGGCAATCCCCTAGACCCTTCTTAGCGGCTTGGTGTCCAGGGTGGTGTCCAATCCGAGGGGGAGTCAACGGGAACAAACTCCAGCAAAGCCCAGCAAGATCACTGGGGGCATCGGCTGTCGCGCCAGTTGCCATTAAGGGGTCACTGCGGCTTGTATAGTGATTGTTTGGGCAGGCATGACAACAGCTACAGGAATGACTGGGTTGGGCACCATGCTGCACATCTGCGGCATAGCCGAGTCAAAAACTGCCATCTAGGACTGCAGATGCCCCTTGGACATGTGGGTATCCCAAAATCCGGGAAACCAGTGCCCTGAAAAGACGGTAGGCGGCCTAGAACTTCTCCACCAGTTTCGACACCTCGGCGAGCATGACTTGACGCTGTTCCTGGGACACGGACGGGACGGCTCCGAAGTAGCGGTGTGCGACTACATCCATGCCGCAGAACCCGAATATGCCTTGCTCGCTGGTCTGGTTCATGCTCTTGGTCATGCCGTTCTCGTGATAGAGGGATTCGGGGCTTCCGGTGGTGTTGATGATGGCGACCTTTTTCCCCTTGAGCAGGCCGACGACGCCTTTGTCCGTGAAATCATAGGCGAAGCCCTTCAGCATGACCCGGTCGATGTATCCTTTGAGGATGGCGGGCTGGCCGGCCCACCAGATGGGGTAGACGAAGGTGAGGCAGTCGCTCGCCCTGATGAGTTCCTGTTCACGTAAGATGTCCTCGGGGATCCGGCCTTTGGCCATGGCTTCGAAGTCGGATGGCATGAGCACGGACTGGAATTTTCCGGCATAAAGGTCTCGGACTGTGACAGAGTGACCATGCGCCCTATAAACGGTGCAGATGGTCTCCATCAGGGCGTGATTGAAGCTCTTGGGGTTTGGGTGGGCGTAGATGATGAGGTGTTTCATGAGGCTCATCATATCGATTGTTGTCTGGATAAATCAAGACGGCTCATGACGAAAAATTATGAACGCGTACCCATCCCCACGGACGGAACACGCCAATCCATGGGGTACACACTGTGATGATCTTCAGCCGCATGTATTCCTTGCGCATCCAGCTTGAGCCGGACTTGCCGCTGTTCCGGAAGAGGAGCCTTATTTTGTGCCCGGTATTTTTGAGATTGCCTCCATGGCTTGGGCATGGCCCTGCTTGGCGGCTTTGCGAAACCAGGAAGAGGCCTCTTTATAGTCTTGGACGACACCCATGCCGTTGGCATACATCGCCCCAAGGTTGTATTGCCCCTGGGCATCGCCCTGTTCGGCGGCTTTGCGATACCAGGAGACGGCTTCACGCTTATCCTTGGCGATCCCCCGACCATTTCCGTACATGACCCCAAGAGCGGTCTGTGCGGCGGCATAACCCTGATCTGCGGCCCTGCGATACCAAGCGACGGCCTCAAGCTCATCCGCGGTAACCCCTGAACCATTTTGATACATCAGTCCCAGATTCGTTTGCGCGGGGGCATAGCGATGTTCCGCGGCCTTGCGATACCAAGCGACGGCCTCACGCTCGTCCTTGGCGACTCCTGAACCAGTTTGATACATGAACCCCAGACTGTTCTGCGCGACGGCATAGCCCTGTCCTGCGGCCTCGCGATACCAAATGATGGCTCGGGCATCATCTTTAGGTAGGATCCAGCCTTCAGCATACATCCGCCCGACTATGAACTGCGCTCTAAATTCGCCCCTTTCACCCACGGGTTTGGCTTTGGCCAAGGCTTTTTGGAACCATGATTCCGCCTCGGCCTTGTCCTGCGGGGCGCCTTTCCCTTCTTCGTAAATTCTTCCCAGTGTGAACTGGGCCAAGAAATCACCTTCTAGCGCGGCAGGCCGTGCCACATCGAGCGCGCGTTTGTAATTGCCCAGCATGAAGGCCGCGTAAGCGTCGTCCCCTGCTTCGCCCCAGGCGCGGGAAATGCCGAGGAGCGCTGCCAACGGTGCGGCCAGCCCTGCGACCAAAAAGATTGCTGCGATTCGTTTGATTATCATCCTGATGAGATTATAGCCTCTGTTGGGCTATGAGGCAATGCGGTGGGGCCCGCCTGCCAGGGCAGGGGTCTTTGGTCATGGTTTTCAGGGGGTGTCGCTTCAGGGGGAGGAAGGCCCGGCAAGATCAAAAGCGAGGTCCTGGTTTCTTAAAACAGTTTGGCGAACGGCATTCCGACGGAGAAGCCCCACATCTGCGCTGAACGGTTGCCTGACTTCCATGAGATATAATTGAGCTCGCCGAACCAGCTGCCGCCGAAACGCCCCCAAAAATTCTGATAGGGCTTGTTAGCCGCGGGTTGCAGGAACATGCCGCCGGAGAGGGTTTTGTTCCTGAGGCCGAAGGCGTCCAGATAGGACAGCTCGAAGCCCTGGGGGAAGACCGCCTCATTGTAAGCCGAGCGCGAGAGGCCAGCGGGGGCGAAGGTCACGCCCTGGAGGCCGAGCAGGGCGGTCAGCGCCAGACGCTTGTCCCAAACGCGCGTGAGGTCATAGGCGAAATAAAGGCCGAGGTTGTTGAAGAATGTCGTGTCGACGGGGCTCTGCGAGACGGCCGCCTCAAAGACGCGGATCGATAGGCTATCTTCAGGCCTGAGGCGGAGGTTTCCGTAGAGCATGAGCGATCCTGCGGCGCCGTTGCCGGCGTTGGCGCTCGACGATAGGTGGTAGGGCCCGGCCCCCGCCGCGATCTTGAGGCGATGCCAGCGGCGCGGCACGGCGGCGGAAAGCTCGACGATGCGGTTCTTCCCGTCCGGACCGATGACGGTCATCCGTGCGGGGAGACCTTCGTGCAATTGTGCCGAAAATGGCGGACGGCTGCCGTCCATGAGGGTCACGCCCGCCGCCGTCCAGCGGATCTCCAGCAGGGGCGCTTCCGAGCCGAGCCGTCCGACCGGAATGAGTCGGCAGTTCATCGAGACGAATGTGTCGTCGAGACCGCGGATGGCTGCGGCCCAGGGCGAGCAGGAGTGATCGATGGCATGGCGGTGGGCCGCGGGCGTGGCGGCCGCGGCCCGGGCCGCGATGCGGACGCGGGACAAAGTGCGGCCGTCGAGTTCGATGGCTGCCTCTGCGTCTTCCAGAAGCGGGACGAATATCTCGGTCGTCGCGCCGTCGGGCTCACCTTGGAACAGCACCGCGCGTCCGCGCCAGCGCAGCAGCGCCCGTTCTGGGGGGACGCGCAGCGAGATGCGCAACCGGGCCAGGGGCAGGGCTTGGCCGTCCGGGGCGCGCACCCATTTCAGGGAGCCTTCGACCCAGCGGGCTTCAACCGAAGGCGTCGTGTCTTCAGCCACCGCCAGGAAGTCGGATAGATCGAACCAGGGATGGTCCTCGCCCACGACCAAGGGGCCGATGGCGATCCTCGGGGCGGGGGTGGCTTGGTCGAGGGGATCTCCAGACACCGGTTGGGTGAAGGCTGAAGTCGCCATCACCGCGCCGAGAAGGATGAATGTGGATGTCATAAAGTCCGCACCTGCTTATAGCAGGGTTGGAGAAAATCGTCAAGTCCCGAACCCTGCCAAGAAGTCCAGGGCCGATGGCCAAGTTATATAATCATTTTATGCCCCTACGCGCCTGGGTTTTACTTTTGGGCGGCAATGCTCTTTCTGGTTCGTCCTATGTGACGACGACCTGTGTTTTGCGGGGATTCACGCCGTCCGCCGCCGTTTTTTGGCGTTTATTTTTGGGCGCTCTGCTTTTCGCGCCGGGGCTCCGGCGTCGGTGGCCGGCGCAGCCGATCGCGTGCGGTGATTGGCTGCGGATAGTGGTGGCCGGACTTTTTGGACTCACGCTGCCGCTGATGCTCGGCACGATAGGGCTTAAGCTTTCGACGGCGACAAACGCCTCGCTGCTGTTGGGCTTGGAACCGGTCTCCATCTTCGTGTTCTCGGCGCTATTCTTGGGCGAAGCCATGACCGCCGTCAAGATGGGGGCCATCTTCTGCGGCTTTTTCGGCTCTTCACTGATCGTGTTGCAGGGCCTGCCATGGCAAGCTCAACTGACGACGCATTGGCGGGGCGACCTGTTGCTTTTTTTGCATGCCATTTGTTGGTCGCTTTATTCGCTTTTGGGCAAGAGCGTGCTGCGCCGGGTGCCGCCGGCCATCTTCAGCGGCTTGACGACGGCGATCGCCGTCGTTCCCATGGCGGTGGTGGCCGGAGCTTCTATCTGGCCCGTGTCCGCGCCGCCGCCTGCCGCCCTGGCCGGCCTCGCGTTTCAGGCGCTGGGCATCACGTTTGGGGCGACGCTGTTGTGGAACAAGGGACTGGAGATCGTCCCGGCTTCGACCATGGCGCAATTTATATTCCTGCAGCCGCTCATCGGCGTGGCGCTTGGCGTCCTGTTCCAGCACGATCCCCTGACATCTTGGAGTGCCGTGGGGGGATCGTTGATTTTGATCGGCGTAATTTTGACCGCGCGTTAGGATGACGCGGGGCGCTTCGACTCGCGGCGCTTAGGGCGCTGCGCCCGGTCTAATTGATAGAATGGCGGGGTTCATGGCATTGTCAGGAGGCCTTATGAAACCAATCGTTTTGTTGTCCATTTTTTCGCTGGCCTTGGGAGGCTGTGTGTCGGCAGGCAAGTACAAGTCCGCAGTGGAGGAGAGCCAGGGCCTGCAGGGCAAGGTCGCAGCCTTCGAGTCCGAGTTGGCCGCCCTGCGGGCCAGTTCCGCGGCCAAGGCCAAAGAAGCACAGGAGAATATCGACGGCCTGCAGAGGCAGCTCAAGGAATCCTCCAATCAGCTAGTCGTGCTCCAGAAGAGTCAGGCCGACCTGGAGAAGGAGCAAAAGGAACTCAAGAAGGCCGACGATCTTCTTAAGTCCGACAATGAGCGGATGGAGAAGGCTCTGGCTGAGCGCAAGGCCGAGTACGCCAAGGCCGTGGCCAAGCTCAGGGCCGTGGTGGACGAGATAGGCGCCCTCGATGAGCCGGTCAAGGCCCCTAAATAGTCGCGCGTAATCGCTTGTTAAGGCGCTGCTCCTCCCCGGCAGCCTGTATGATTGTGTATAATAATAATTAATGGTCTTCAATAAGGAGACGATCCGGCACCTCGTCGCTGTTCAGGCGCAGGACGCGATCATCGACGGACTGCAGAAGGAGATTGGCCGCGTCCCGCGTGAGATCGCTGCTTTTCAGGCCGGGCTGGAGTCGGCCAAGACTAAGTTGGCCGAGGCCAAAACCAAGATCATCGGTTGCGAGAAGAAGAAGAAGGAGAAGGAGCTCGATCTGGCGGCTAAGGAAGAGGCCATCCGTAAGCATACTATGGAGCTCAATCAGGTCAAGACTAACGACGCTTTTAAGGCCCTGCAGCACGAGATCGAGCAAGCTAAGGCGGCGGGCTCCCAGATCGAGACCGACATCCTTGAGATCATGGAAGGCATCGACAGCGGTCGTAAGGAGGAGAAGTCCGCGGCTGTGGAGTTTAAGGCTGTCGAGGATAAGGCCAAGGTCGAGATCGGGGTTTTGGAAAATGAGCTGGTCGAGCTCAAGGCTAAACACGACGCTCAGAAGGCTGTCCGGGATGAGGCTGCGGTCCTGGTCCCGTTCGACATGATGCGCGTCTATAACCACGCGCGCATGCGCGGCAAGCTCGACGCTATCGTTCCTGTCGACGGCGGCAACTGCAGCGCCTGCCGCATCAATCTGGCGCCGCAGATGATCGTCGAGGTCACTAAGGCCAAGGCCCTGGTGATCTGCGAGAGCTGTCAGCGCATCCTGTACAAGCCGGAGCCCGCCGAGAAAGCGGTCTAATAGACGATTTCAGGACAGCCGGAGGGCCGCTCCGTTTTTTTTAACGGGGAGGAACTTCCGGACTCCATAGAGCGCGACGCCCGTTGAAAGGCGGGGCCGTGAGGACGCAAGGCTTCACGGACGGAAAGTACCACAGAGACATACCGCCTTCATCGCAAGATGGGGGTAAGGGTGAAAAGGCGAGGTAAGAGCTCACCGCCCAGGTCGTGAGGTCTGGGGTCCAGGTAAACCCCGTCGGGAGCAAGGCAGATGGGCGGCCAGCGCGGCTCGCGCGTCCTCCGAAAGGGGGGGCTTCCCGGTAGCCGCATCAGAGAAATGGCCCTCCAGTCTCCCCGCGAGGGGGGATGGACAGAATCCGGGGTACAGGCTGTCCTGAACCAGGGAGCGGTCCGCAAGGGCCGCTCCCTGGTTGTTTTATGCTGATGTTCGGGCGCTTGCCCGCATCGCTCTTCTTTCCTTCATAAGGTCAGCCGATAAGACCTTCGCTATGGCAGCGGCGCTGTGGAACTTGGTGCCAATGAGGCCTATCTTCCCTTGGCCTCTTTCCTTAATTATTCCCAAGGTTTAAAAAATATAGCCACTCGGATGGTCTGTGCCATTTTTAGAAATTGTAGTTATCATCCTGATTTTTGGGGCATTTGGCCTTCACTTGGGTATAAATTACTCGGATGAACCAATTAATATTAGGGAAACGCTTGGCATCTAAGTTGCATTGCTTAAGAAGTGACAGTGTTTTTGTTCGATCCTATAAGCCGGCAACAGGCTGCTTGGCGGCTAAATGGCGGAGGCACACAATGAGTCTTCAGGCTTCAACGATGATGGATGAGATACTCAAGAGCCATCCTGGCTCTCAGCGGGATCATCTGATCCCCATACTCCAAGAAGTCCAGGCCAAACTTGGCTTTCTGTCCGAAGATGCGGTGGTCCGTATCGGCAGGCACATGCGCATCCCGGCCAGCAAGATATATGGCGTGGCCACGTTCTATAACCAATTCCGATTTACCCCTAAAGGGAAGTTCCACGTCATGCTCTGCCGCGGCACGGCCTGCCATGTGAAAGGCTCTGCCAAGACACTTGAGACCTTGACCAAAGCGCTGCGCATCGAGCCAGGCCAGACCACGCGGGATGGTCTGTTCAGCATTGAGGTGGTGGCGTGCCTGGGCGCCTGCGCTCTGTCGCCTGCCATCACTATCAACGGTGAGTTCTTCCCGAAGGTGTCGCAGACCAAACTCGCCAAGCTCTTGGACGAGTGTCGGCAGAAGGCAGGTGCGGTGGCCCCCGCGGTTAAAGTTGATACGACTTCGAAGTCCTCGCGGCGCGGCCGCACGGGTAAGATGGAGGAGAAATCGTCATGATGAGATTTGACAACGCAGATCAGCTGGAGACCTACCGGGAGTCCCTTAAGGCCGCGCACGACCCGTCTAAGATCCGCATCTGCGTCTGCGGCGGCACGGGCTGCAACGCCCAGGGCTCCATCGACCTCGTCAAGGCTCTCAAGGCCGCGGTCAAGAAGCACGGGCTGTCCGGCAAGGCCGAGGTCAAGGTCACTGGCTGCCACGGTTTCTGCGAGAGAGGGCCGATCGTGGTGGTGCGGCCCGAGAACTTCTTCTACGTGCTGGTCAAGGCCGAGGACGCCGACGAACTGGTGCGTGTGACCTGCGTGGAAAAGGGTGTCGTGGAACGCCTGCAGTACGTCGATCCAGGCACCGGGCAGCGTATCCTGCGCGAGCAGGATGTGCCGTTTTACAAGAAGCAGATGCGCGTGATCCTGGCTTCCAACGGGCATCTCGATCCGACTTCTATCGATGATTATATCTTGAACGGCGGCTATGCGGCTTTGGCTAAGGTCCTTAAGAGGATGTCCGCCGAGCAGGTCATCGATGAGGTCAAGCGTTCCGGCCTGCGTGGGCGCGGCGGCGCGGGCTTCCCTACCGGACGCAAGTGGGAGCTCTGCCGCAAGTCCCCAGGCGATACCAAGTACATCATCTGCAACGCCGACGAGGGCGACCCGGGCGCCTACATGAACCGCTCCGAGATCGAGGGCAACCCGCATCTCATGATCGAGGGCATGATGATCGGCGCCTACGCTATCGGGGCCAGCAAGGCCTACATCTACTGCCGCGCCGAGTACCCCCTGGCTATCGAGCAGCTTAATAAGGCCCTTGCGCAGATGCACGAGTGCGGACTGCTTGGAGACGATATCCTGGGCAGCGGTTTCAGCTTCGACATCATCATCAAGATGGGAGCCGGCGCCTTCGTCTGCGGCGAGGAGACGGCCCTCATGCACTCCATCGAGGGCAAGCGCGGCATGCCGCGGCCGCGGCCGCCGTTCCCGGCGCAGTCCGGCGTATTCGGCAAGCCGTCGAACATCAACAACGTCGAGACCTGGTGCAATATCCCGCTCATCATCGACCGCGGCGCCGCGTGGTTCTCAGGCATCGGCAGCGAGAAGTCTAAGGGCACCAAGGTCTTCTCGCTGGTCGGCTGCGTCAATAACATCGGCCTCGTCGAGGTGCCCTTCGGGACCTCCCTGCGCGAGATCGTCGACGAGATCGGCGGCGGCGTGCCGCGCGGCAAGAAGTTCAAGGCCGCGCAGATGGGCGGCCCCTCCGGCGGCTGCATCCCCGCCAGCCAGATGGACGTGAAGATCGATTACGAGTCGCTGCAGTCGCTGGGCGCCATCGTCGGCTCCGGCGGCCTGGTCGTGATGGACGAGAGCACCTGTATGGTGGACCTCGCCAAGTTCTTCATGGAGTTCATCCAGAACGAGAGCTGCGGCAAGTGCATTCCGTGCCGCGAGGGCACGCGCCGCATGCTCGAAATACTCAAGGCCATCACCCGGCCGCGCCGCAAGGAGAACGGGGTCGACGCGCTGCTGCGTTTTCAGGGCATCCTCAATCTGGAGAAGCTGGCCAAGACCATTAAGGAGACCTCGCTGTGCGGCCTCGGGCAGACCGCGCCCAACCCGGTCCTGAGCACACTGCGCTGGTTCCGGGACGAGTACGAGGCCCATATCTACGAGCGGCGCTGCCCAACGGGCGCGTGCCGGGAGCTCGTCGGAGCGCCTTGCGCCAACACCTGCCCCGTGGAGACCGAGGTGTGGCGCTACGTCGCGCACGTCGCCCGGGGAGAGTACGAAGAGGCTTACCGCGTGGTGCGGCAGGCCAATCCCCTGCCCATCAGCTGCGCCCGCGTCTGCCATCATCCCTGCGAGGCCATGTGCCGCTGCGGGACCACCGGAGGCGAGCCAATCGCGGTCCGCGCGCTCAAGCGGTTCCTAGTGGACAACGTCGAGCCTTCCGCGTACAAGCCCGTGGTGCGCGAGGCGTGCGAAGGCGCTAAGCGCGTGGCGGTGATCGGCGCGGGCCCTTCCGGGCTTACCGCCGCCCATGGACTCTCAATCCTGGGGCACAAGGTGACTGTTTTCGAGAGGGAGAAGAGGGCCGGCGGCATGTTGGTCTGCGCTATCCCCGAATACCGCCTGCCGCGCGAGAGCCTATCCCGAGAGATAAAGAGCCTGCTCAATCAGAACATGGAGATCCGCACCGGTAAGGCCTTGGGCAAGGATTTTACGGTGGAGAGCCTTTTTAAGGAAGGCTACGACGCGGTGTACATCGCGATCGGTTCGCATGCCAGCCGTAAGCTCGAGCTCGACGGTGAGCAGGCCAAGGGCATCATGCATGGTATTGACTTCCTGAAATCCTACAACCTCAGAGGCCAGGAGCTGGCCTCCGGTCGGGTCGGCATCATCGGCGGCGGCAACTCCGCCCTCGACGCGGCCCGGGTGGCCATCCGGCAGAAGGGGGTCCAGTCGGTGACGGTCTTCTACCGCCGCTCCTTGAGCGAGATGCCGGCGTACGAGGAAGAGGTGGCCGCGGCCGTGGAGGAGGGCGTGAAGATCGTCCCGCTCGTCGCGCCGACCCAGATCATCGCCGATGGCGGCAAGCTGGTGCAAGTCGAGTTCGTGCGCAATAAGATGGGCGCCAAGGATGCAGGCGGCAGGCAGGGTTTCGTCGCGGTGCCCTGCTCCGAGCATCAGGTCCCGCTGGATACGCTCATCATCGCCATCAGCGAAAGCCCAGACCGGTCAGGGCTCGCAGGACTCGGCGCCTCCAAACGGGGCGGCGTGGCCGCGGATCCTGGCACGATGCAGACCTCCAAGTCCGGGGTTTTCGCTGGCGGAGACGCGGTCCGCGGCCCCAATACGGTGATCGACGCCATCGCGGACGGCAAGCGGGCCGCGGCCATGATGGACCGCTTCATCACGGGCCGGCAGATGTGCACCATCGCCAAGGTGCGCCTGCCTAGTGTCTATGTCGAGCCGGCCGAGGTCCCTGAAGGGACGGGTGCCGAATCGCGGGTCAAGACCCCGCATCTTGCTGCGAAAGCGCGTAAGAGGAACCATCAGGAAGTCGAGCTGGGCATCTGTGAAGCGGCCGCCAAGGCCGAGGCGTGCCGGTGCCTGCGCTGCGACCTGGAGTTCACACAGAAGGCTTGAAGGGAGATCATGATGAAACTCGAGGTCAACGGACGTGAAGTCAAGGCGGAATCGGGTGACACCATCCTCGATTCCTTGTCGCGGGAGGGAATCAATGTCCCGACCCTTTGCCATATGAAGGGCATGACTCCCACGGGAGCCTGCCGCATTTGCGTCGTCGAAGTGGCGGGCGCGCCGGGCTTGGTTCCGGCCTGTTCGGCTCCTGTCGCGGACGGCATGCGCATCCAGACGCATTCCCCCAGGGTCCTGGATGCCCGCCGGACCATCGTGGAATTGCTCCTGAGCAGCCATCCGGACGACTGTCTCTACTGCGGCAAGAGCGGCCGGTGCGACCTGCAGTCTCTGTCGCAGGAGCTGGGCGTTAGCCAGCGGCGCTACGGGGGCGACAAGTCCGTCAAGGAGATGGACCTCTCTAGCCCATCGATCGTGCGCGACCCCGCCAAATGCATCCTCTGCGGCCGCTGCGTCCGTGTCTGCGAGGAGGTCCAGGGCGTCTCGGCCATCGACTTTGTCGGCCGGGGCAGCCGCACCATGGTCGCCACCGCGTTCGACAAGGGGCTCAACGTGTCCAGTTGCGTCAACTGCGGGCAGTGCATCGTGGTCTGCCCCACCGGCGCTTTGACCGAGCAGTCCAGCGTCGATGCCGTGGTCGCGGCACTGGCGGACCCCGGCAAATATGTCGTGGTCCAGCACGCCCCGGCCGTCTCGGTCAGCCTCGCCGAGGAGTTCGGCTATAAGCCTGGCAAGGACATCGACGGGCAGATGGTGGCGGCCTTCCGCAGGCTGGGATTCGCGCGGGTTTTCGATACCTCCTTCACTGCCGACCTGACCATCATGGAGGAAGGCTCCGAGCTGGTGCAGCGGGTCACCACGGGCGGCGTCCTGCCCATGATCACCAGCTGCTCGCCGGGCTGGATCAAGTTCGTGGAGCAGTTCTACCCGGAGCTGCTGCCCAACGTCTCCACCTGCAAGAGCCCGCAGCAGATGATGGGCGCGCTCATCAAGAGCTTCTTCGCCCAGCGAGAGAAGATCGACCCCAAGAAGATCGTCAGCGTCAGCGTCATGCCCTGCACGGCCAAGAAGTTCGAGTGCGGCCGTTCGGAGATGGGGCGCGACTTCATGCCGGACGTGGACTACGTGCTGACCACCCGCGAGCTGGGGCACCTTATCCGGCGCTTCGGCATCGACATCTCGGCGCTCAAGCCAGACACCGCGGACACCCCGTTCGGGGAAAGGACCACGGCCGGCAAGATCTTCGGCGCCAGCGGCGGGGTGATGGAGGCGGCCCTGCGCTCGGCGCACGTCCTGATCACCGGGCGTGAGTTGGAGAATCTCGACGTGCGCGCCGTGCGCGGGCTCGAGGGGGTCAAGGAGACCTCGCTCAAGATCGGGGACCTGGAGGTGAAGGCGGCCGTGGCCAGCGGGTTGGGCAACGCGCGCAAGCTCATGGAACAGCTCCGCGCCGGCCGCAAAGACCTGCACTTCATCGAGATCATGACTTGCCCCGGCGGCTGCATCGCCGGCGGCGGCCAGCCCATAGGGATGGACGCTGCGGCGGTGAAGGCGCGCATGCAGGCCCTCTACGACCTCGACGGGTCGGCGAAGGTGCGCGTCAGCCACGCCAATACGCATGTGGCCCGGCTCTATAAGGAGTTCCTCGGCAAGCCTCTGGGTCCGAAGAGCCACGAGTTGCTGCATACCCATTATCACGAACGCAAGGTGGTGCTATGAAGAAAAAGACGAACATACTGGTCGTGGACGATGACAAGGACATCCTGGACCAGCTCACTCTGGTCCTGACGGACGCCGGCTACGAGGTGATCGCGGCCGAGGGGGAGGCCCAGGCCGAGGAACGCCTGATCGACGCGCGGCCCGACCTGGCGATCGTGGACGTGATGATGGAGAACCAGGACTCCGGGTTCATGCTGAGCCACAAGGTCAAGAAGCTCTACCCCGGCACGCCGGTGATCATCCTGACCTCGGTCTCTTCCGTGACCGGCTTCAAGTTCCCCTTGGAGGCAGGAGGCGAGAAACCCTGGATCAAGGCGGACAGTTTCCTTAACAAGCCGGTCCGCCCGGAGCTGCTGCGCAACGAGGTCAAACGGCTGTTGGAAGCCTGTTCGGTCCGGGCTTGACGCCGTAAGGCGAGCCCAGGAGCAACCATGCACGTCGGCGACCAGCCGTTGGTGAGCACGATCAAGGAAAAGTGCCGCATGTGCTACACCTGCGTGCGCGAGTGCCCGGCTAAGGCCATCCAAGTCAGCGGCGGGCAGGCGCAGGTCCTCTCCGAGCGCTGCATCGGCTGCGGCAACTGCATCCGGGTCTGCGCCATGAAGGCCAAGCTCGTCTATGATTCCACCGTCAAGGTTCGCGGGCTGCTCGCCGGCGGCAAGCCCGTCGCCGCGCTCATCGCTCCCAGTTACCCGGCCGAGTTCGCGGAGCTGCCGGCCGAGCGCCTGGTGGGCGCGCTGCGGCGATTGGGATTCGCCTCGGTTCATGAAGTGAGCTTCGGGGCGGACCTGGTGGCTCGCGAATACGCTCGGTTGCTCGCCGCCACCGATGACCGCTACATCGCCACGACCTGTCCCGCGGTCGTGGCCTACGTCGAGAAATACGTACCCGAGCTTGCCTCCGCCCTCTGCCCGGTGGTCTCACCCATGATCGCGACCGCCCGGGTCGTGCGCGCCCTGCGCGGCAGCGGCGTGTCCGTCGTGTTCGTGGGCCCGTGCGTGGCCAAGAAGGGCGAGGCGGAGTCCGCTGAGTTCCGCGGCGAGATCGAGGCGGTCCTGACTTTCCGGGAGCTGCGCGGCATGTTCGAGTCGGCCGGCGTCGACGTGGAGAAGGCCGAGGAGGTCCAGTTCGACCCGCCTCGCGGCGGGGCCGGAGGCCTGTTCCCCGTCTCGAGGGGCCTGCTGCAGGCCGCGGGACTCACGGAGGACCTGATGCGCGGGGACCTCGTGGTCGCCGATGAGCAGGGCGGCATGTGGCGCACCATCCGTGAGTTCCAGAAGGATCCCGGCGAAGTGCGCCTGCTCGAGGTCCTCTCCTGTCATGGTTGCGTGATGGGGCCTGGATTCACGCAGGAGGAGACGGTCTTCACCCGCCAGCGCCGCGTGGCCCGCAACCTCCAGCGCCAGCTGGCCAGCGTCGACCCCCACACCCACGCCCGCGACCTCAAGCGCTGGCGCAAGGTCGTCCTCGGGCGGGGCTTTCAGGCCGCGGACCAGCGGCTCGACCAGCCGTCCGAGGACGAGATGAAGGGGATACTCCTGAGGATGGGCAAGCAGGGCCCACAGGACGAGCTCAACTGCGGAGCCTGCGGCTATCTGACCTGCCGGGACCATTCCGCCGCGGTCTTCCGCCGGCTCGCGGAGCCGGAGATGTGCCTTCCCTTCACCATCGAGCAGCTGCGCACCACGGTGAGCAAACTGGAGCAGTCCCACGAGGACCTCTCCGTCGCCCGCGAGGCGCTCACGCAATCCGAGCGGCTGGCCAGTATGGGGCAGATCGCGGCCGGTATCGCGCACGAGGTCAACAACCCGTTGGGCGTGGTGCTGATCTACGCGAACCTTCTTCTGGAGAGGATCGACGGGCGCGACGACTTCCGCTCCGACCTGAGCGCCATCGCGGAGCACGCTGACCGCTGCAAGAAGATCGTCGCGGGCCTTTTGAATTTCGCCCGCCAGAACAAGGTGTTCCGGCAGAGCGTCGACGTCCGGGACCTGGTGGCGAAATCCGTCACCGCCGCGCGCCTGCGGCCGTTCGTGCGGGTGCGGACCAGCCTGGAGCTCGTGCAGCCCGTCATCGAGGCGGACCCGGACCAGATGATCCAGGTCCTATGCAATCTGTTCAGCAACGCCGACGCCGCCATGCCGGAGGGCGGCTGCCTGAGCGTGCGCATCCTGGGCTCGGAGGAGGATGTGACCTTCGAGGTCTCGGATACGGGCGTCGGCATCGCGCCGCAGAACCTGCGTAAGGTGTTCGAGCCGTTCTTCACCACCAAGCAGGTCGGCAAGGGGACGGGGCTGGGCCTGGCCGTCGCGCACGGGATAGTCAAGATGCACGGCGGGCGCATCGAGGTCCGCTCCAACGCCGATCCCGCCGCCGGCCCCACCGGGACGACGTTCAAGGTCACGGTCCCCAGAGGCGAGGACTCGGGCGAGGCGCTGGCGCTGGAGCGCGGGGAAGAGGCGGGGAGGCTGGCATGACCGGCGCCGAGCAGCCGCTGCGGGTCCTGGTCGTCGATGATGAGGAAGCGCTGGGCATCGGGGTGCGCCGGGTCCTGGAGCCGTTTCGCGTGCCGACCGGCGAGTCCGCCGCGGAGGCCGCTCTGGAAGTGCGCATCGCGAAGTCGGGCGAGGAGGGGCTGGACATACTCAAGGGCTTCCCCGCGGACTTGGTGCTGCTCGACTACAAGCTGCCCGGCATGAACGGCATCGAGGTGCTCAGGCATCTGTCTCGCGACGGCGCCAAGCCCATGGTCATCATGATCACCGCATACGCGTCCCTGGAGACTGCGGTGAAGGCGACCAAGATGGGATCCTACGACTTTCTGGCCAAGCCCTTCACACCCGAGGAGCTGCGCTACGCGGTGCGCAAGGCCGCCGAGCATATCCTCCTGCGGCGGCGCGCCGAGCGGCTGGCCGCGGAGCGACGGCGCATCCGCTTCGAGTTCCTCTCCGTCCTTGCGCACGAGCTCAAGGCCCCGCTGGACGCCGTCGAGGGCTACCTGGATATCCTGGTGGAGAAGGTCCCGGGACAGTCGGCTCAGATGCTGGGACGCTGCCAGGAGAGGATCACGGGCATGAAGAAGCTGATCCTCGACCTACTCGACCTGACCCGCATCGAATCGGGAGAGAAGAACCGCGAGCTGCGGCGCGTCGACCTGGCCGGCGTCCTGCGCCGCGGCGTGGAGACCCAATCGTCGCGGGCCGGCAAGAGGCAGATCCGTATCGAGGTGGACGCGCCGCCCACGCTGGATTTCCTGGCCGACGAAGGCGAGATGGACATCATCGTCAATAATCTGCTCTCCAACGCCGTCAAGTACAACAGCCCGGGCGGCCGGGTCTCGGTCGCCCTGCGCCGCGGCCCGGGCGGCGTGGAGCTGAGGGTAGCGGATACGGGCATCGGCATCGCGGAGGACGATCAGCGCAAGCTCTTCAAGGAGTTCGTGCGCATCCGCAACGCCGAGACCGCGGGCATCCCGGGCAGCGGCCTGGGTCTGTCCACGGTGCGCAAACTGACGATGCTCTACGGCGGCGATGTCGCCGTCGAAAGCCTCGTCGGCAAGGGCAGCGCGTTCACCGTTCGTCTGCGGGAAGCGGCGCCGGCCCCGGTGCAAAACGCTCAAGTTTAGGGAGGTGGGCTATGGCCAAGATACTGATCGTGGACGATGACCAGGACGTGGTGAACGTGACCTCTGTCTTCCTGCGCGAGGGGGGGCATGAGGTGGAGTCCGAGCTGGATGCCAGGAAGGCCCTGACCCGGATCGAGGCGGTCCAGCCCGCCCTGCTGGTGCTCGACGTGATGTTCCCCGACGACTCGACCGCGGGGTTCCAGCTGGCCCGGGATATCAGGCAGAAGCACAAGGACCTGCCTATCATCATGGTGACCTCGGTCAACGCTTCCTCGACCGTGCGCTTCGGCAGGAAGGACATCGACCCCGACTGGCTGCCCATCAGCGAGTTCGTCGAGAAGCCCATCAAGAGGAAGGCCCTGCTCGAGCTGGTGGCCAAGCTCATCAAGACGCCGTCCGCCTGAGTTCTCAGCCCCGGTCCGGCTCCTGGATGCCGTAGCGCCGGATCTTGGCGCGCAGGGTCTTGCGGTCGACGCCGAGCGCCTGCGCGGCTTTGGTGCGGTGCCCGCCCACCTGCCGCAGCACGCGCATGATGTGCGCCTTCTCGACGTCCTCCAGGGTCCCTTCCGTCGGCGCGGCGGCGGCCTCCCCGGCCCTGGTCCGGGCGTTGGTGAAAGGGAAATCCCAGGGTTCGATGGTTTTGCCGTCGCAGAGGATGACGGCGCGCTCGATCACGTTCTCCAGCTCCCGGATGTTGCCCGGCCAGCTGTAGTCCAGCAGCAGGCCCAGCGCCGCCTCCGAGACGGCGCCGACGGAGCGCTTGCGCCTGCGGTTGTATTCCTTGAGGAAATGCGCCACCAGCAGCGGGATGTCCTCCTTGCGCTCGCGCAGGGGGGGCAGGTCGAGGTTCACCACGTTGATGCGGTAGTAGAGGTCGTCCCGAAAGGTTCGGGCCGCGACGGCCTGGCGCAGGTCCTGGTTAGTCGCCGCGATGATGCGCGCGTCGAAGCTGATGCTCCGGGTGTCTCCGACCCGGTAGAACTCCCGCTCCTGCAGGGCCCGGAGCAGCTTGGCCTGCGACTCCGGCCCGATGTTGCCGATCTCGTCGAAGAACAAGGTCCCGCCGTCGGCCAGCTCCAGCTTGCCGCGCTTGTTGGCGACCGCGTCGGTGAAGGCTCCTTTGACATGCCCGAAGAGCTCGCTCTCGAAGAGCGTCGGGACGATGCTGCCGCAGTCCACGGCGATGAAGGGCCCGTCCCGGCGGGGGCTGGAGCGGTGGATGGCCTGGGCGATGAGCTCCTTGCCGGTCCCGCTTTCGCCCGTGATCAGGACGGTCGAGTCGGTGGGGGCGACCTTGGCGATGATATTGAAGATGCCGCGCATGCCTGGATTGGGGCCCATGATGAATTCGTTCTCGCGCAGGCCCTGGAGCTCTCCGCGCAGGGAGAAGTTCTCCGTGACCAGCCGGCGCCTCTCGAGGGCGCGGTTGACGATGGCCAGCAGCTCGTCCGGGGTGAACGGCTTGGGCAGGACGTCGTAGGCCCCGAGCTTCATGGCCTCGACCGCGGCGGCGACCGTGGCGTGCCCGGTGATGACGACGACGATGGTCTCCGGCGCCGCCTGCTTGATGCGGTCGAGCACCTCCATCCCGCCCAGGCCTGGCATCTTGAGGTCCAGCATCACGAGGTCGAAGTTGTGCTCCGCGAGCAGCCCTAGGCCCGCGGTTCCGCTGGAAGCGGTGTGCGCGTCGTGCCCCTGGCGGGTGAGGACTTGCCGGCAGGAGTCCCGCATCACCTCTTCATCGTCGATCACCAGGATGGACGCTTTTTTCATGATTCACCTCACCGGCAGTAGGATGCTGACGACCGTGCCCCGTCCCGGCCGGCTGCGGATCCGGAGCCGGCCGGAGTGACGCTCCACGATGCCGTAGCTTACGGACAGCCCCAGGCCCACGCCTTTGCCGACTTCCTTGGTCGTGAAGAACGGCTCGAAGACCCTTTTGAGCACCTCGGAGGGCATGCCGCAGCCGGTGTCCCGTATCCTGATCTGCACTGCGGCCTGGCCTTGGACCTGGCGGGTGGACACGGCGATGGTCCCCTCCTCGCTCTCCATGGCTTCCGCCGCGTTGAAGATGACGTTGAGCAGGACCTGCTGGATCTTGCCGCGGTCGAGCCGGATGGGTGGGATGCTGTCCGCGAAGCGCTTGACGATGCGGATGTTCCGGAAGGATTTCTGGGTGCGGGCCAGCTCGAGGGACTGTGCGATCAGCGCGTGGAGGTCCGCGTCCTCGACCTGGAGCTCCCCTTGGCGCGCGAAATCAAGCAGCGAGCGCACGATGTCCCGGCAGCGGGCGGTCTCCTGCGCGATCTTCTTCAGGTTCGGGCGCCGCGGGTCGTCTTCGGGCGTGTCGTCGAGAAGGAGGTGGCTGTAGACCAGGACTCCGCCCAGGGGGTTGTTGATCTCGTGGGCGATGCCCGCGGCCAATTGCCCCACCATGGCCAAGCGTTCGGAGTCGGCGATGTGGCGCTCGACGTCCCGCTTGACCTGGAGCTCGTTGCGCTGGATGTTCTGCGCCATGCCGTCGAAGGCGGCACCCAGGTCTCCGAACTCGTCACCCGGGTGAAGCCGCGCCCGGGCGGCGAGGTCGCCGGCAGCTAGGCGCCGGGCTGTTTCAGTCAGGGCGCGCAGAGGTTTGACGATGAGCCGGGAGAGCCAATAGCCGACCAGGAGCGCCGCGGCCATGCCGCAGGCCACGACCGTCAGGAAGATGAGGATCACCTGCCTGTGCTTGTCCGTATAATGGCTCTCCAGGACGCCGACGAACAGTGAGCCGAGGGGGCGGCCCTCGAAATCAGGGATCGTCTCATGGGCCGTGATGTACCAGGTGCCCAGCGCGTAGGCGCGTTCGACCTGCGGCGAGTCCTTGGTCGGGGCCATCCCGAGGGCTTCGGCGGTCCCGCGGGTCCCGACGGCCCTCTGCCCTGAGGCGTTTTGCAGGGTCGTGGCGATGCGGACGTCGCCCTGGAATAGGGTGACGACACCGACGTCTCGGCCGCGCCGCTGGAGGCCTTTATACAGCATGCGCATGATCTTGTCCACCAGAGCGGCGTCGCGGCTGAGCAGCCTGCCTCCGAATAGATAGCCCTGGAGCCGGCCGCTGGCATCGCGCACCGGGGCCACCGAGGCCAGCATGAGTCCGGAGTCGATTGCGCGTAGCGCGGTCGCCTGGGTCTGAGGGCTTGCGATGAGGGGGATAGTGGCCCGGGTGGAGAGCTCCTTGTCGCAGCGTTCCAGGTCCTGGTGCGAGATCATGATCGTCGATGATAAGACCCGAGGGTCCAGTATGACCGAGCGGAATAGGGGGGCTTCCAGCCTGGACTCGGCGGTAGGGCCTCGGCCGGCGGAGCGATCGAGTACGCGGCCGTCTTTGCTCAGGAGCGCCAGGATGTCCAGGTCCTCGGCTTTCCGGATCCGGCTCAGTTCGGCCTCCTGCGCGCGGGTCAGCAGGTCGTCTGGAGAGCGCCCGATGAAGAAGCGTTCGGATGTGAGACGGACCGTCCTTTCCACGTCCTGCAGGGATTGACTATAGACGGCATGAGCGGTGTTGAGGTCCATGCGGACCATCGTGAACATCTCATTGAGGAGCAGCCCGGAGATCATATGGACTCCGGCTGCCGCTGATATGAGTCCGGTGAGCCCCAATACTGTCAATATATTATAGGTAAGCTTGGAGCCTATTTTGTTTAACATATTGGGGAGTTATTGTATCAATTATTGGGTAAAAATGACTCAAAGATGATATTAACAGCTGTAGTCATGGTTGGCAATTAAATTGCATAATATAAATTAGAGGCATATAATCATCATGGCACGAGCACGGATTCTGATTATAGATGATGACGCTGATTTTTCATCGATCATAAAGACCACCCTTGAGGCTCGCGGTTATGAGGTGGCTGTGTGCGCTGAGCCATCGGCGTGTGAATGGATGCTGCGGGATTTTTCTCCGGAACTCCTCATCCTGGATCTGATGATGGGCGGCCGCATGGAAGGCGCCTTGCTGGCGCGCCGGCTCAAGGGAGATGGGGGGGCCTGCCGGAACATCCCCATATTGGTCGTGACCGGGGTGCGGCAGCAGACGGGTTTCTTTTGGCTCCGGGATCCCAGGGATCCGGTCTATCTGCCGGTCGAAGAGGTGGTCGAAAAGCCCGTCAAGCCGGCTGATCTGGCGCAGAGAATCGAGCGCTTGCTGGCCAAACGAGGCGGGTCCGCGATCGGGCCCAGGCGGACGTTGCTGATCATCGATGACAATCCGACCATGCGGGCGGCCTGTATGGAGGTGCTGCTGCGGGTCCCGGAGTATGTGGTCGCGGTGGCCCAGGACGGCATGTCCGGCCTGGAGATGCTCCGCCGCTACGAGCCGGACCTCCTGCTGGTGGACCTGCTCATGCCGGAGATGGACGGCGTGGAAGTCATCCGCTGCGCGCGGAAGGACAGCCCGGGGCTGCCTGTGATCGGCATCACCGGCGACGGCCTCGCCGTGGCGCCCGCCGAGCGCAGGCTGGGCCTGCGCATCCAATGGCTGCTCAAGCCCTTCACTCCGGCGGAGCTGCGGGAAGCCGTGCGGCAGGCTCTCGACGGCGTGGCCGCCGGCCAGGGGCGCTCGGCATGAACATCCCGCGGCTCTCCCACCGGGTGGTGGCGCGCCAGCAAGGGCGGTTCCTTCTGGCCCAGCGGGCGCAGACCCTGCAGCTCGATCCCTCCTCTTTCAAGGCGCTCCTCAATCGCGTCGAAACGGACGACCTGTTCCGCCGTCTCCGGGACGCCGGCTTGCCGGGAGGCTCTTTGGTCAAGCGGCGGGCCTTCTCCCGGATGCGGACCCGTTTCGCGGCCGCTCATGGCGACATGGAGAGCGTTTCGGCCGGTGCGCCCGGTTTCGACCTCGGAGGCACGCTCGCGGAGCATGCCGAGGCCGTCGATATCCTGCGCCGGCTGGGCAACGAGCGGTCCCAGTCGCTTCTGGCCATGGAGGACCTGGCCGAACGTAAGCGCTGCATCAAGTCCTGGGGGATCGACGAATCGGACTCCGGCCTCCTGCAGGCGCTGCTCGAGCATCTCTCGGTTTTCGGCGCGATGACGAGCCTGGCCGACGTGGCGCAGCTGCCCGTGGCGTCCTGCGCGCTCGTGGCTCAGTTCGAGCCCGAGCCTGCCGGCGGTTTTGCCATCGTGCCTCTCGTCTCTTATTTCCGGACGGAGCGCTATGTGATCGAGTACGAGCGTATCGCGGAGGCACGCCAGACGGGCCTCTTCACGGAGGCCGAAGCCAAGCGGCTGCCCTCCCTTCTGGGGGAGGTCGAATCCATCAACTTTCGGGGCGATTCCCTGCATAAGATTCTGTGCGCCGTGGCGGATGCGCACGCCCGGTTCCTGCGCAGCGGGCGTGACGCCGACATCGCGCCCTTGACCCAGCTGGAGCTGGCGCAAGCCTCCGGGCTTCACCCGAGTGCTGTATGCCGGACCGTTGCTGGCCGCAGCGTCCTGACGCCCTGGGGAGAGGAGCGCACGCTGTCGACGTTTTTCCCGGGTCGGGGGAGGCGCAATGCGCAGGCCGTCGCCGCCGTCCTCTCCGAGGAGCCGCGGTTGTCCGACCGGGAGGTCGCGCAGCGGCTGCATGAGCGTTTCGGCTACCGCGTCTCCAGACGCTCGGCCGCCCTCTACCGCTGCGGGTTGTCCATCCCGAACAGCTACCAGCGCCGCGTCGCGGCGATATGACTATGTCAGAGAAAAGAGAGAGTCCGCTGGCCAAGGCCGTTCGTGAGACCTCCGGGGTCGTCCTGGCCGAATGCTATCAGTGCGGCAAGTGCACGGCTGGCTGTCCGATGGCCCGCTATATGGACCTCACGCCCAATCAGATCATGCGCTTGGCCCAGGCGGGTGATGACGCCGCGCTGGAACGGCTGCTGAGCTGCGAGGCCCTCTGGTACTGCGTCGGCTGCCTGACCTGCGCGCAGCGCTGTCCGCGCCAGCTTGATCCGGCCGCGGTCATGGATGTGCTGCGGGAGATGGCGCACCGTCGGAGGAAGATCCCGGCTGCGGCGCGCAAGATCCTGGCATTCCATAAAGCCTTCCTGGCCACGGTCGAGTGGGGGGGGCGCATGGCGGAGATCCCACTGGTCCTGCGTTATAAGATGAATTCGGGGGACTTCCTGAGCGATGTCTTCCTTGGCCCCGTGATGCTGGCCAAGCGCAAGCTTCCGCTGCTGCCCCACCGCATCCGCGGGCGCGCCGAGATCCGGCGCATCTTCGCGACATGCCGCAAGGGGACCCGCCCATGAAGACCCTCGGATACTATCCCGGCTGCTCGCTGAGCGGCGGCGGCATCGAACTCGACCTCTCTGTGCGGGCCATTGCCAAAGTCGCGGGCGTGGAATTGCGCGAGATCGAGGATTGGAACTGCTGCGGCGCCAGCGCTGCGCACAGCCTCGACCACTCTTTGGCCGTGGCCCTGCCCTTTCGCGTCCTCGCCCTGGCCGAGTCCCAGGGCCTGAGCGAGGTCCTGGCGCCCTGCGCCGCCTGCTTCTCGCGCCTGAAAGGTACGCAGGTGCGCCTGACGCGCAGCCCCGAGCTGGGTCAGCGCATGCAGGAGCTGGTGGAGCGTCCTTATAATGGCACCGTCCGCATCCTCAACATCAACGAGTTTGTCGCTTCGCTGTTGGCCGAGGGGCTGGCCGGTAAGTTCACGCGCAAGCTGGGGCTCAAGGTGGTCGCTTACTACGGATGCCTGCTCAGCCGCGGCGAGGATATCGTGACGAGCGATGACGCCGAGGACCCCCAGGGCATGGCGGCCGCGATCCGCGTCGCGGGCTGCGAGGTCTTGCCCTGGAATTCCTCCAACGAATGCTGCGGTGGGGGTTTTAGCATGTCCAAGACCGGCTCGGTCCTGGACCTCTCGCAGGCCATCCTCGACGAGGCCCGGGCGGTCGGAGCCGACCTGGTCGTGACGGGCTGCCCCATGTGCCACAGCAACCTCGACATGCGCCAGCTGGAGTTGCTCAAGCGTCGCCGCGTCCCCGGCGCTCTGCCCATCCTGTACTTGAGCGAACTGCTCGGCCTGGCCGCGGGCCTGGAGCCCGGCGCGCTGGGCCTGGGCCGTCACTTCATCGAGTCCCGCCAGCTCGTCCGAGGAGGTGCCTGATGGCACGCATCGGGGTCTTCATCTGCCACTGTGGCGAGAACATCGGGCGCACCGTGGACTGCCCGGCGGTGTCGGCCGCCGCTGTCAGGATGCCGGGCGTTGTCCATAGCGTGGACTACAAGTACATGTGCTCGGACCCGGGCCAGCAGATGATCAAGAAGGCCATCGTGGAGATGAAGCTCACCGGCGTGGTGGTCGCGGCCTGCAGCCCCCGGATGCACGAGCGCACCTTCCGCGCCGCGGCGGCCGAGGCGGGTCTAAATCCATTCCTTTTAGAGATGGCCAATC
The DNA here is from genome assembly GCA_903830945.1 of uncultured Elusimicrobia bacterium. Lineage (GTDB taxonomy): Bacteria > Elusimicrobiota > Elusimicrobia > UBA1565 > UBA9628 > UBA9628. The sequence continues at coordinate 85,329 of CAIKVT010000023.1, read as the reverse complement.
TTCGAGAGCACTGCTCCTGGGTGCACGCGGACAAGGCCGCGGCCACGCAGAAGGCTATCGACCTGGTCCGGGTCATGGTCGCCAAGGCGCGGCGCGATCGCGCCTTGCGCCCCATCCGGGTGCCTGTGGAGCCCACAGCGTTGGTGGTGGGCGGCGGCATCGCCGGCATCCAGGCGGCCCTGGACATCGCGGCGGGCGGCAAGAAGGTCGTGCTCGTGGAGCGCGGCCCCTCTATCGGCGGCCATATGGCGCGCTTGAGCGAAACATTTCCCACCCTCGACTGCAGCCAGTGTATCCTCACCCCGCGTATGGTTGAGGCTGCCAGCCACCCCAACATCACCTTGATGACTTACAGCGAGGTCGAGTCCGTGGAGGGCTTCGTGGGCAACTTCACGGTCACGGTCCGGCATAAGGCCCGCTACGTGGACCCCGCCAAATGTACGGGCTGCGGCGACTGTTTCAACAAGTGCCCGCTTAAGAATATCCCCAACGAGTTCGACGCCGGCCTGGGCATGCGCCGGGCCATCTATGTGCCGTTCCCGCAGGCGGTTCCCAACAAGCCCGTCATCGACGCGGCGCACTGCACCATGCTCCAGAAGGGCAAGTGCGGGCTCTGTGCCAAGATCTGCCCGCGCGGCGCCATCGACTACAAGGACCAAGACTCTCTGGTCAAAGTCAAAGTGGGAGCCGTTGTCTTGGCCACGGGCTTTCAGCTTTGGGATCACGCGGCTTACGGGGAGTACGGCGGTGGGAGGCTGGCGGATGTCATCGACGGCTTCGCTTTCGAGCGCCTGGCTTCGGCCAGCGGCCCCACGGGCGGGCTCATCAAGCGCCCCAGCGACGGTAAGGAGCCCAAGACCATTGTTTTTTTGCAGTGCTGCGGCAGTCGCGACGATAAGGCGGGCAAGAAGTACTGTTCCAAGATCTGCTGTATGTACACGGCCAAGCACGCCATGCTCTACCGGCATAAGGTGCACGACGGCCGGGCCGTGGTCTTCTATATGGACGTGCGCGCCGCGGGCAAGGGGTATGAGGAGTTCGTGCGCCGGGCGCTCTCGGACGACGGCGCCGAGTACGTGCGCGGCCGGGTCAGCCGGATCACGAGGAAACAAGACGGCACTCTGGTGGTGCGCGGCGCCGATACTTTGGCCGGCCGCCCGGTGACCATAGAGGCGGACCTCGTGGTGCTGGCCGATGCCGTGGTCCCGCGGCCAGGCTCGGAGAAGCTGGCCCAGATCTTCGGCGTGGGCTACGACCAGGACGGATTCTACAGCGAGGCCCATCCCAAGCTTCGCCCGGTGGAGACGGCCGCAGCCGGCGTGTTCCTTGCCGGTGCCTGCCAGGCGCCCAAGGACATCCCGGAATCCGTGGCCCAAGCTTCGGCCTCGGCCGCCAAGGTCCTCGGCCTCTTCGCCAATCCCGAGCTGGAGCGCGAGCCGATCATCGCCCGCGTCAATCGCGCCACCTGCGCGCACTGCCGAGCCTGCATCTCCGCCTGCCCTTATGGGGCCGCCAAGGACTTCGACGTCCTCGACCGCGCCGGAAAGGTCCTTCGCACGGTGGTCGACGTCAACGAGGGGCTCTGCCAGGGCTGCGGGACCTGCGCGGCCGTGTGCCGCTCGCACAGCGTCGACCTCGACGGGTTCACCGGCGAGCAGATCCACGCGGAGCTCAACGCACTCTTATGAAGACCGAAAAAGCCGACGTTCCGACGCCGACGACCTTTGAGCCGCGCATTACGGCCTTCGTGTGCAACTGGTGCACTTACGCGGGGGCGGACCTCGCCGGTACGAGCCGCCTCCAGTACGCCCCGAACCTGCGCATCATCAAGCTGCCCTGCACCGGCCGCATCGACCCGCTCTTCGTGCTCAAGGCTTTCGAGAACGGGGCGGACGCGGTGCTGGTCAGCGGCTGCCATCCCGGAGACTGCCACTACACCAGCGGCAACTACCACGCCCGTCGGCGCTGGACTCTCTTCCGCAAGCTCTTGGCTTTGACCGGCATCGGCGACGACCGCCTGTTCTTCAGCTGGGTCTCCGCGGCCGAAGGCCAGAAGTTCGCCGACCTGGTCAACGACGTAACGGCCAAAGTCCGCAAGGCCGGGCCCTTCCAGGCTGCGCACCCGGGGAGGAAAGCATGATGAAAGCCTTGCGCCAGGAGGCGGCGAAGCTCCTGCAGGAAAAGCGCGCCGCTTTGATCATCGGTTTCGCGGAACGCGAGGGTCATCCCGCGCTCTTCATTTCGAAGCCCGAGGACTGCGAGCGACTGTTCTACGACGTCTCCTGTCGCCAGAACCTCGCCGCTTACCTGAGCAAGCCGGAGGTCAGCGCCCGCCGGCCGGTTGCGATCGTGGCTTCCCTGGCGGCGCTGCGCAGCCTGGTCGTGCTGACCGCCGAATCCCAGGCCGCGCCGGGGCAGGTCCTGGCTCTGGCCGTGGACAAGGATGCCTTCCTGGGAACCTTTGACGTCGCCGGAGCGGCGGAGCTGCTGCGCTCCAAATATCCAGACTTGGGGCCCGAGAAGGCTTTGCTGGAGCGCGTCGGGGAGTTATCCAAAAAGAGCGTCGTGGAGCGTGCCGCGTTCTGGGCGGAGGAGTTCGCCAAGTGTACGCGCTGCTACGCCTGCCGCGCCGCCTGCCCCGGCTGTTACTGCGCCCGCTGCATCGTGGAGAAGAACGCGCCGCAGTGGGTCTCGACCGCGGCCCTGGGCCACGGCAACTATTCCTGGAACATCATGCGCGCCTTCCATCAGAGCGGCCGCTGCACGCTCTGCGGCGCCTGCGAGGCTGCCTGCCCGCAAGGATTGCCGCTGATGGTGCTCAACGCCGCTCTGGACCGGGAGGCGCTTGAGGAGTTCGGCGCGCGCCCGGGCTACGACCCGGAAGGCAAACCCGTCATCGGGAGTTGGAGTGCGGAAGACGACCACTCCTACATGAGATGAAGACCATAGAGATCGGCCGGTTTTCCGACCTGGCGCAGGCCCTGAGCACGGCGGGCTATCGCGTCGCGGCTCCCGTTGACGACGGCGGCGTCGTCCGGTTCAAGGAGTGGACCAAGGGCCGGGAGATCGCGCTCGGAGCGGTCCCGGTCGATTCGGTCAAGGACTTCCTTTTCCCCCGCAGCGAGGTCGTGGCCCGTTTCGCTCTGGAGGAGGCGGGCGCCTTCACCCCGGTGCCTGTCGAGCGCTTCGCGCCGAAGACCGTGGCGCTCGGCGTGCGGCCCTGCGACGCCGCGGCCCTGGCCGCGCTGGACGCGGTCTTCAATTGGGATTACCGGGACGGCTCCTACAACGCGCGGCGCGCGGCGACCACGGTGGTCAGTCTGGCCTGCGCCAAGGCCGACGCGCATTGCTTCTGCATCAGCGTGGGCGGGGCGCCGGATGGGACCGCCGGCGCCGACGCGATCCTGCGGCCTGCCGACGGAGGCAGCAAGCTCGTCTTCGAAGCCCTCAGCGACAAAGGCCGTCTGCTCGAGGCCATGGTGAGCGATGGGCAGGCTGTGCCGGACGCTCCGGCGGCCCTGAAGAAGCGCTTCGACCCCGCGGCGGTGGGGCGCTGGCTGGCCGCCAACTTCGAGTCGCCCTTTTGGAAGGAGGCCGCGCTGGCCTGCCTGGGTTGCGGCGCCTGCGCCTACGCCTGCCCGGTCTGCCATTGCTTCGACCTCCAGGATGAGTCGGACCGCAAGGAATGCCGGCGTCTGCGTAACTGGGACTCTTGCGGCTTCGGCCTGTTCACTCTGCACGCCAGCGGGCACAACCCGCGGCCGGACCAGTCGGCGCGCTGGCGCCAGCGGGTGATGCACAAGTTCAGCATCTACCCGCAGAAGTTCAAGACGCTCGCCTGCACGGGCTGCGGCCGCTGCGCGCGGCTCTGCCAAGCCGGCATGGCGATCGCCGAGACCTGCGAGCGCATCGAGGCCCTGGGACGATGAACGACGACCTTTACAAGCCTTTCCTCCTGCGCATCGAGACGGCGCGCGACGAGGCGCCGGACGTGCGCACCTTCCGGCTTAAGTTCGCCGACGAAGGCGAGCGCGTCGAGTTCTTCCGGCGCTACCGCGTGGGCATGTTCGGGCTCTACGGCGTCCCCGGGGAGGGGGAGTCCACCTTCTGCGTGGCCAGCCCGCCCACCCGTGAGGGCTACATCGAGTGCACTTTCCGCAAGGTCGGACGCGTGACCCAGGCACTGCAGGACCTCGAGGTCGGCCAGGCCCTGACCTTCCGCGGCCCCTACGGCAGCCATTTCCCCATCGACTCCTGGAAGGGCCGGGACCTGCTCTTCATCGCGGGCGGCATCGCCCTGCCGCCGATGCGCAGCGTGATCTGGAATATCCTCGACCGCCGCGCCGAGTTCGGCAAGGTGACGGTGGTCTACGGGGCGCGCACCACCGCGGACCTCGTCTACAAGCACGAGTTGGCCGAGTGGGCCGCGCGCCCGGACATGACTTTGGTGACCACCGTGGACCCCGGCGGCCAGACTCCGGATTGGAAGGGCAAGGTCGGCTTCGTGCCCGTGGTGCTCAAGGAGCTCAACCCGGCGGCGAAGAATTGCGTGGCCGTGCTCTGCGGCCCGCCGATCATGATCAAGCTCACCCTGCCCGTGCTCTCGGCCCTGGGATTTTCGCCCAAGGACATCTACACGACCTTGGAGAACCGCATGAAGTGCGGGGTGGGCAAGTGCGGCCGCTGCAACGTGGGCGGCGTCTACGTGTGCAAGGACGGTCCCGTTTTCACTCTCGACGAGCTCTCCCGGCTCCCTGCCGGGGATATGTAGAGCCTCGTCGACTATGCCATGGACGATGACAGACGCGTGCGAAGGGAGACGGACCTCTTGGGCGCCCGGGACGTGCCGAGCGAGCGCCTCTGGGGCGTCCATACCCTCCGGGCTTTGGAGAACTCTCCGGCCGGAGGCTCGCCTGTCCCCTTGTCTTTGATCCGGGCCTTGGCTCAGGTCAAAAAATCTTGCGCTCTGGCCAATCGGGAGCTAGGGTGTCTTGAAGCGCGCAAGGCCGAGGCCATCATCGCGGCGGCCGACGAGGTCGTCAGCGGCCGCTGGGACGCGGAGTTTCCCTTGCCCGCCCTGCAGGGCGGAGCCGGGACCTCCACCAACATGAACGTCAACGAGGTCCTGGCCGGCCGGGCCAGCGAGCTGCTCGGCGCGGGACGCGCGGACCGGGCCCTGGTGCGCCCCATCGACGACGTAAATCTCCACCAGTCCACCAACGACGTCTACCCCACGGCCCTCAAGGTCGCCGCCATCCGGGGCTTCCGGAGCCTGGCCGCGGCGATCGCCGTGTTGCAGGGGGCGTTGCAGCGGCGGGAACAGGCCTTCGCCCGCGTCCTTAAGATCGGGCGCACGGAGCTTGTGGAGGCCGTGCCCATGACTCTGGGCATGGAGTTCTCCGCTTTTGCCGAAGCCGCGGGCCGAGACCGCTGGCGGACCTTCAAGTGCGAGGAGCGGCTGCGCACGGTTAACCTGGGCGGCACCGCTCTAGGCACGGGCCTGACCGCGCCGCGCGAGTTCATCTTTCTGGCGGCGGAGCGCCTGCGCGAGGTTACGGGCCTGCCCCTGGCGCGGGCCGAGAACCTAGTGGCCGAGACCGCGGGGGTCGACGTCTTCGTGGAAGTCTCCGGCATCCTCAAGGCCCATGCCGCGACGCTGCTCAAGATGTCCGCGGACCTGCGCCTTCTCGCCCTGCTCGGCGAGATCCGTCTGCCCGGCCTGCAGGCGGGATCGACTGTGATGCCGGGGAAGATCAATCCGGTCCTGCTCGAGTTGGCGTCGCAGGTCGCGCTCAAGACCATGGCCAACGACCTGCTGGTGACCGAGGCGGTCAGCCGGGCGCATCTGCAGATCTGCGAACTCCTGCCCCTGTTGGCGGCCGCCCTCCTGGAATCCTTGGAGCTGTTGGCGGACCTCGACGGCCGCTTGGCCGCGCATATCGACGGCATCGCTGTCGACGAGGAGTGCTGCCGCGAGGCTCTCTGGAGGAGCTCCGGCCTTATCACCGCCTTCGTTTATAAGCTCGGCTATGAGGGCGCCAGCCGTCTGGCCGAGGAGTTCCAGCGGCGGGGCGGGGGGGATTGCCACGCCTTCTTGGTCGAGAAGCTCGGGCCCGAGGCCGTAGCCGAGACCCTCTCTCCGGAGAACCTGACCGCGCTGGGGCACAGGCGTCGGGAAGGGGTCTCCCTATGACCATGCAGAGATCCTCAATGAACGAGGCCCCTAAGGCGATGCGCTTCCAGATCGGCCTCTTCGGCCGGACCAACACCGGGAAATCGAGCCTGCTTAATCTTATCGTGGGCTCGGACGTGGCCGTGACCTCGCCCGAGGCTGGCACCACCACGGATGTCGTTGAGAAGGCGATGGAACTGCTTCCCTTGGGGCCGGTGCTCTTCCTGGACACGGGCGGCCTGGACGACGCATCTATTCTGGGAGACCGGCGCCGGCAGAGGACCGCGGCGGCGTTCCGCCGCTGCGACGCGGTGCTCCTCGTCTTGGAGGCGGCGGTCTGGGGCGGGGTCGAGGAATCCGTCCTCAAGTCCTGCGCGGAGCATAAGCTGCCCCTGATCCTGGTCGTCAACAAGACCGATCTCCGGCCGCCCTCGATCCCGGAGCTGGAGGGCTTGCGCCGGAAGTCGCCCCAGGTCTTGACTGTCTCCTGTCGCAAGCCGGAGGGCCGGGACGCCTTCCTGGCTGGACTCAAATCGGCTCTTCAGGCGGCGGCGCCCGAGGGCCTGTTGCAGGCCCCGTTTCTTCTTGGCGACCTCGTGCCGGCTGGCGGCTTGGCCGTCTTCGTGGTGCCCATCGATCTGCAGGCTCCCAAAGGGCGGCTGATCCTGCCCCAGGTGCAGAGCATCCGCGAAGCTCTGGACAGCGACGCGGCCGTGCTCGTGGTCAAGGAGCGTGAGCTTGCGGCCGTCTTGGGCCGCCTGAAGGCGAAGCCCGATCTCGTGGTCTGCGACTCCCAGGCCGTTCTTAAGGTCACGGCCGACGTCCCGTCCGAGGTCCCGTGCACCACGTTCTCCATCCTGTTCGCGCGCGCCAAGGGAGACCTCGTGGCCGCGGCCCGGGGCGCGGGTCGGCTGGCCCGGCTGCGCGAGGGCGACCGCGTGCTTATCGCCGAGGCCTGTAGCCACCACGCCCTGGAAGACGACATCGGCCGGGTCAAGATCCCCAGGTGGCTGCGGCAGTTCACCGGCGTGGGCCTGGACATCACGGTCTGCAGCGGCCGCGATTTCCCCAAGGACCTGTATTCCTACCAGCTCGTCATCCATTGCGGGGCCTGTACTTTGAACCGCCGGGAGATGCTCGGCCGGCTCGACGAGGCGCGGCAGGCCGGGGTGCCGGTGACGAACTATGGCGTGGCCATTGCCGCTCTGCAGGGCGTGGCGGGCAGGGTCCTCAATCCTTTCCCGGCGGCCCAAGAGGCGTTCTTGGAGTCGGCGCGAGCCTGTGTCGCAGGGAGGTGACATCATGGACATCGTGGATGGCAAGGCCATAGGATCCAGACTGCTGGCGGCGCCCAGGCCGGAGCCTTCCCGGGTGCGCGAGGTCCTGGCCCGGGCCTGCGAGTTCAAGGGGCTCCCGGACGAGGATGTCTTGACTTTGCTCGCCGTGGAGGACCCGGAGCTTCTGCAGGAATGTTTCGCGGCCGCCCGCGCCGCCAAGCGGGAGATCTACGGCAACCGGATCGTCTACTTCGCGCCGCTCTACATCTCGAATCTCTGCGGCAACGACTGCCCTTATTGCGCCTTCCGGGCGGCCAATAAGACCTTGCCGCGCCGGGCCCTGTCCCAGGATGAGATCCGTCAGGAGACGGAGGAACTCATCGACCAGGGCCACAAGCGCGTCCTGATGGTTTCCGGCGAGGCCTACCCCAAGGACGGCCTGCGCTACATCTTCGATAGTATCCGCACGGTCTATTCCGTGCGCAAGGCTCACGGCAACATCCGGCGCGTCAACGTCAACATCGCGCCTTTGAGCGTGGATGATTTCCGGTTGCTCCAGAAAGAGGGCATCGGCACCTACCAGTGTTTCCAGGAGACCTACCACGAGCCGACCTACCGTCGACTGCACCGCAAGGGGAGCAAGGCGGACTACCGAAACCGGCTCGAGGTCATGGACCGGGCTCTGGAGGCGGGGATCCACGACGTGGGCATCGGGGCACTCTTCGGGCTCAGCGACTGGCGCTTCGAGGTTCTGGCCATGCTCGGGCACATCCGGCACCTGGAGGAGCGCTTCGGCGTGGGGCCGCACACCATTTCGGTGCCGCGCTTGGAGCCGGCCCTGGGTTCGGAGATGAGCCGCCAGCCGCCGCACGCGGTCTCGGACCGGGATTTCCTCAAGCTCGTCGCGACCCTGCGCCTGGCCGTTCCCTACACCGGGATGATCCTGAGCACTCGCGAGAGCGTCGCGATCCGGAGGCAGGCCCTGGAGCTCGGGATCTCGCAGATCTCGGCGGGTTCGCGCACGGACCCGGGCGGCTATTCGGCCGGAGACCAGCCCGAGTCGGGCCAGTTCTCGGTGGGCGACTCGCGGTCCTTGGGGGAAGTTGTGGCGGACGTGCTCGAGCAGGGGCATATCCCCTCTTTCTGCACGGGCTGCTACCGGCTGGGCCGGGTGGGCAAGGACTTCATGGACCTGGCCAAGCCCGGGCTCATTAAGGCTCATTGCCTGCCTAACGCCCTGCTGACCTTCGCGGAGTACCTCTGCGATTTCGCCGGGCCCGAGCTCTCACGCAAGGGATTTGCCACGATCGACCGGATGGTGGAGACGGAGGTCCTAGGGCCGGGCCTGCGCAGCAAGGTCCGGGGGATGCTGGAGCGGGTCCGTTCGGGAGAGAGGGATATCTACCTGTGATGATGACCCGGGCCGAGGTTATTTCCTGGCTGCGCGAGACAGACCCTGCGCGGTTGGAAGATCTTTGGGCCTGCTCGGACGGCATGCGTCAGCGCCATGTCGGAGATGAGGTGCACCGTCGGGGTCTAATTGAGATATCGAGTTACTGCGTGCGGTCTTGCTGCTACTGCGGGCTGCGCGCCGGGAACATCAAGGCGTCTCGTTACCGCATGAGCGACGTCGAGATATGGGATGCGGTTAAGATGGCCGCCGATTTTTCTTACGGCACCGTGGTCCTGCAGTCGGGCGAGGATCCTGGCCTGAAGACGGACCGCGTCGCCTCTTTAGTCCGTCGGATTAAGTCCGAGACGCCCTTGGCCGTGACCCTGTCCTTGGGCGAGCGGGAGCCCGATGAGCTCCGCGCCTGGCGCGAGGCGGGCGCGGACCGCTACCTACTGCGTTTTGAGACCTCGGACCTGAAGCTTTTTCGCGCGATCCATCCGGATCTTCCGGGTAGGCGGTCCGACCGTCTGGCTCAGCTGGAGGTCATGCGTTCTTTGGGTTATGAGGTGGGCAGTGGGGTCATGGTCGGCATACCGGGGCAATCCTTTGCGAGCCTTGCCGGCGACTTGCGGGTTTTCAAAGATTTGGACCTGGATATGATCGGGGTCGGGCCCTATTTGCCCCATCCCGAGACCCCGCTCGGTTCCGGCTGGAAGCCGCGTGCCCTGCGTAGCGGCGAGCAGGTGCCCGTTACGGCCGAGATGACCTGCAAGGTGATGGCCTTGACCAGGCTCCTTTGCCCGGATTCCAATATCCCCAGTACTACGGCCTTGGCCACCATCGACCCTGAGCGGGGCCGAGAGTTGGGCTTGCTGCGCGGCGCCAATGTGGTCATGCCCAACCTCACGCCGCTGCGCTATCGCGCCGCTTACGAGATATATCCGGGCAAGGTCTGTATCGCGGAGAGCGCGACGGACTGCCACGGCTGCCTGGAGCGGCGCATCCGCGCCTTGGGCCGCCGGCCGGGCAAAGCTCAGGGCGGCCGTAGACGGGGTCCTATCGGAGAAGCTGAAATCTTGAGGAGGTCACATGGCGAAGGTGTTCTTGATCGACGATGACGCGGACGTGATTGCGCAGTATCAGGCGGCTTTGGCCGGCTCGGGACACGAGTTGACCATCGCCGGTTCTACGGCCGAGGCGCGGGAGGCGCTTAAAAAAGTGACTCCCGAGGTGGCGGTGGTGGACATCCTGATGGACAATGGGATCCCAGGCTTCGATTTGGCGCGGGAGATCCATGCGCAGGCCCCGGGGGCGCCGATCCTGATGGTGTCGAGTCTGAACTCGGAGCTCAAGTCTCCTTTCGACACGACTTCGGATGCTAAGTTGCCGATCTTCAAGTTCCTGGACAAGCCAGTGCAGGGCAAGACCTTGCTCGAGGAGATCAAGAAGGCCCTGGCTTCAGTCAAGAAGCCGGCCAAGCAATAGACCGGTCCACTGTTTGTTCGGAAGGGTGCGGAGCCTTCGGTTAGTGGTTGCGCCGTTCGTGCTTATGCTCTTCCCGCCGGTTTTATTGGACGGGGAAATCGTTTCTGCTCCAGGCCTTCGGCCGGCTATAATCCTAGCGGTCCAGGGCATGTGGCCGCGATTCAGCCCAGGACGCTTGGCTGATGCGGATGAACTCGGCTTTCTTCCAGAACTCCTTGAGGTTATGGGCTCCCGAGTAGCTCATGCCTGAGCGCAGGCCGCCGGCCAGCTGGTGGACCACTTCGGCGACCGGGCCTCGGTAGGGCGCGACGGATTCCACTCCTTCCGGAATGACTTCCGCCACCTCGATGGGGTCTAAGTCCGCCTCGCAGTGGTGCTCTCTCTTCTTGCGAGACAAGGTCGCGGTCAACGAAGCCATCCCCCGGTATATCTTATAGCGGGCCCCGTCTCTGACCACGGTCCAGCCCGGGCTCTCTTCGGTCCCGGCTAAGAGGCTGCCCAGCATCACGGTCGAGGCACCTCCGGCCAGAGCCTTGGCGATGTCCCCCGAGTCCCGGATACCGCCGTCCGCGATGACCGGGACTCCATACCTTTTTGTCACCTGGGCGCAGTCCATGATCGCGGTCAGTTGAGGCACGCCTGAGCCTGAGACGATGCGCGTGATGCAGATGGACCCCGGCCCCACGCCCACCTTGATCCCGTCGGCCCCGGCCTCGGCTAGGCTCCGTGCGCCCTCATAGGTCGCCACGTTGCCAGCCACCAGTTCCACCTTTGGCAGGCGCTTTTTTATAGCCTTGACCGCGGCGAGCACGTGCTCCGCGTGTCCGTGGGCCACGTCTAAGACCAGGACGTCGGCTCCGGCTTTGAGCAGTTCGGAACAGCGCTCCAGATAGTCGGCCATCACTCCTACGGCCGCGCCGACCAGCAGGCGCCCCCTGGCGTCCTTGGAAGCCTCGGGATGCAGCTCCCGCATCTTGAGGTCCCGAGCTGTGATCAGGCCTACCAGAATGCCGCGCGCGTCCACCAAAGGGAGCTTTTCGATCTTATGCTGGCCTAAGAGTCGTCGCGCTACGTCCTCGCTGATGCCCGGCTTGGCCGTGATCAGGTCCCGGGACATCACCTTGCGCAGGGGCAGGTGAGAGTCCGTGCGGAACTGCAGGTCGCGCTCGGAGACGATGCCCAGAAGCTTGCGCTGCGGGTCCACGATCAGCATGCCGCCTACCTCATGGCGGCTCATGGCGGCCCGCGCCTGGGCTACGGTCGCGTCCGGGCCCAAAGTGTACGGGTCTTCGATGATGATGTTCTCCGCGCGCTTGACCTTGGCCACCTCGGCCACCTCGTCTTCGATGGAAAGGAAGCGATGGATGATGCCCAGGCCCCCGCAGCGGGCCATGGCGATGGCCATCGCCGCCTCGGTCACTGTGTCCATGTTGGCTGAGACGATCGGGCATTTCAAGGCCAGCTTGCGGGAGAAGCGGCCCGTGGTGTCCACGTCCTTGCGGGAGCGGATCGGGGAGCGCTTGGGCACGAGCAGGACGTCGCGGAACGTGATCGCTTTTTTCATGAAGGCGGATCTCCTTGAGGCCAGTCGGGATTATAGTAAAATGGCTTTATGGCATTCCCCCAAGAAAGACCCCGCCGCTTGCGCGCCTCCGCGGGCCTGCGAGCCCTCGTGCGCGAGACTGCCCTGCGTCCTGATGACTTCGTCATGCCCTTTTTCGTGCGGCCCGGCAAAGGCTTGAAACGGCCCATCAAATCCATGCCCGGCCAGTTCCAGTTCTCACCGGATGAGTTGATCAAGGCCGTCGGACCGTTGGCGGCTGTGGGCGTGCCGGCGGTCATCCTCTTCGGCATCCCGGATCGGAAGGACGCCAAAGCCGCGGGCGCCTACGATGCGGACGGCATAGTGCAGCGGGCCGCGGCATTGCTTAAGGACCGCTATCCCGAGCTCGTGGTCATCGCTGACCTTTGTTTTTGTGAATATACGGACCACGGCCACTGCGGCGTGGTGCGTCAGGACGGGACCATCGACAACGACGCCACCTTGGAGCTGGCGGCCAAGGCCGCGGTCTCCCAGGCCCGGGCCGGCTGTGACGTGGTCGCGCCCAGTGGTATGATGGACGGGCAGGTGGCGGCTATCCGCACGGCCTTGGACGGGGCGGGCTTCGCGCAGACGCCTATCCTGGCCTATGCGGTCAAGTACGCCAGCGCCTTCTACGGTCCGTTCCGGGATGCGGCCGAGTCCCCGCCCCAATTCGGCGACCGCTCCACACACCAGATGGATCCGGCCAACCTGCGGGAAGCCCTGCGTGAGGTGGACCTCGACATCGCCGAGGGCGCGGATATGGTCATGGTCAAGCCCGCTATGCCCTATCTTGACGTCCTGGCCGCGGTGCGCGCGCGCTGCAGCCTGCCCGTCGCGGCCTACTGTGTCTCCGGCGAGTATTCCATGATCAAGGCGGCCGCGGCTAAAGGTTGGATCGATGAGAGGAAGGTCACCCTCGAAGCTCTGACCTCCATCAAGCGGGCCGGCGCCGATTTCATTTTGACCTATCATGCCCTGGCGGCCGCGCGATGGCTGGCGTAGTCTCGCGGCGCCTTTTCAAGCGCAGCCAGAGGTCCTTGGTGGGTGGGGTGAACTCGCCGGTGCGGGCTTTTAAGTCCGTGGGCGGCACGCCGGTCTTCATGCGCCGCGCCGGCGGGTCCTGGATCGAGGACGCCGACGGCAGGCGGTATCTGGATTTCTGCGCTTCCTGGGGGCCGCTCATCCTGGGCCATGCCCGGCGCGAGGTGATCGCGGCCGCTGCGCGCGCTTTGCGGCGGGGCTCCACCTTTGGCGCGGCGACCCAATCCGAGGTAGAGCTCGCCGAGGCTATCAAGCAAGCCGTTCCTTCCATGGAGCTCGTGCGCCTGACTAGTTCCGGCACCGAGGCCGATATGAGCGCGGTGCGCGTGGCCCGTGCCTTCACGGGCCGTGAGCTGGTCATCAAGTTCGTCGGCTGCTACCACGGTCACGTGGACAGTCTGCTCGTGGCCGCCGGCTCGGGTGCTATGACCTTGGGTGTCCCGGACTCGGCCGGAGTCCCTGCGGCTTGGGCCAAGACGACCGTGACTTTGCCCTACAACGACGCGGATGCGGTGGCGGCGGCCTTTAGGAAGTGGAGAGGCCGGGTGGCGGCCGTGATCGTCGAACCGGTTGCCGCGAACATGGGAGTGGTCTTGCCTAAGCCGGGGTTCCTGCGCCGCTTGCGGGAGCTCACTTTGCGGCACGGAGCCCTGCTCATCTTCGACGAGGTCATCACGGGATTCCGCCTTTGCTTCGGCGGCTATCAGAGGCTTTGCGGCATCAGCCCGGACCTGACCGTCCTGGGCAAGATCGTGGGCGGCGGCCTGCCTCTGGCAGCCTACGGCGGCAGGAAGGACGTCATGCGTTTGGTGGCGCCGCTCGGGCCGGTGTATCAGGCCGGGACTTTATCCGGCAATCCCGTGGCTGTGGCCGCGGGATTGGAGACCTTGCGCCTCCTTAAGACGCTTAAGCCCTATTCTATATTGGAAGAGAGAACGCAGAGCCTGGCCGAAGGGATCCGGCGGGTGGGCCTCTCTCTTGGTATTCCGGTCACGGTGAACTCCGCGGGATCCATGTTCACGGTTTTCTTCAGCGGGCATCCGGTGACAGACTACGCCTCGGCTAAGTTCGCTGACGTCGGCAGATACGGCCGGTTCTTTCAGGCCTTGCTCGACGGCGGGGTATATTTTCCACCCGCTCAATGGGAGGCGGCTTTCCTTTCCACCGCCCACAGCCGCGGTGACCTTGTCCGCGCCGAAAAAGCCATCGGCCAGGCTTTGCGAAGCCTGGCCGACTGAGCCCCTATGCCGACGGACCTATTTCTTTTTGCCTTTGCCCGTGAGGTTGTATACCGGACCCGCGGCCTGGCCCATGATATCGCTGCGGCCTGCCGTTCCATAGCTTGCATTGGCCGCGATGGCGGGGGCCGAGACGTTCTGGGATGGGGTCGGCGTCGTCGCGCTTGGCGCTGCTGCGGCCTGCGTCGTCTGCTGTGTGGCCGATGTCGGGACGCTGATGATGGTGTTTTGGGAATTGTCGTGGATGTTGTAGGAGGGTAAGGAACTTGTCAGGTGCGGGGTGGGCGACGATTTCTTGGACGTCTGGGCCGGGGTGGCCGCGGCAATCGGCTCGACGGCCGGCGGCTGGCTGGCTTGGGCCGGGGCTTGTTCGGTCACGATCAGGGTGCGGTCGACATTGGAATCTTCTGCAGCCGGTCCATTTTTTGTGATCTGGGTGTTCGAGTCGCGGGATGCCAGTGGGATGATCTTCGCCAGCACCGGTATGCGAGCGGCTAACTTGTCCCAGATGCGGCCGTGGTTGGAAAAATCAACGAACAAGACGAAATAGCCGAGCGCCGCGATCGAAACGGCATTCACAAGTCGCGATGCCCAGACTTCCCAGGGCGCCTTCTTCTTATCCATAGAAAATCCCTCCATCCCTGCATTAAGGATAGTCCGTAAGTTGAAGATGTGCAAGGGGGAAATGCGGTTTTGCCAAAATTATATTTTTTAAACCAGATTTTAATTCTATGTCGACATATTCCTAATGGGGGACATTCAGGAGGCGAGTCAACATCGGCAGAGCGGCATTCTGCGGCGAGAGAGCTGCGATGCGGTCACGGTGGGCGCGGGCTGCAGCCCAGTCAGCCTTGCGAACGTCCACGCTCGCGGCCCATAGATGCGCTCGGATTGAGTCGGGAGCTTGGGCCAAGGCTAGGCTAACGTCGTGTTCCAGGACCGGGAGAGGCAGGTTGTCATCGAGCAGCATGGGCCAAGGTGTGAGGTGACGCAAGCCATGGTAGCCTGACGCCATGAGCCCCTTATTCGGGCCCTTGATGTTGATGTAGACCGCGGCCGTGTCATCGACATAGATCATGGCCCAGTCCGGGCTGTCCGCCAGGGGCGCGGCGGTATCGGAGTCGGCCCGGGCGTTCACCACGGCCCACTGGAAGGCGTAGCGCACGGCTAGCGGCGTGAAGGCCTCCGGCCGGTACTCGGCCTGCCAGGCTTGCTGGAGGAATCCGAGGGGGTAGAGATAGGCGGTGCGGCCGTCGATGAACACTTTGATTTGCAGCGGCAGCCGCCAGATGAGGTAGCCGCCGAACGCGAGGTCGTTGAAGACCGGCCCCCGAGGGTGTGTCTCCGCGATGAAGCGCACGGCGCCTTCGGGCAGGCGGCTCTGGTCGAAACCGATGCCCCAGGGGACTTCCTGGCGCAGGGCGACCGCGGCGGGGGCCGAGAGCGCTGTGGCGAGGACTGCGGCGGACAGCCAGCGGCGGTCTTTGAGCTTGGGCCAGAGTTTTTCGGCGGCGAAGGGCGCGGCGACGATGATGAAGAGGGGGGCCAAGCGGAAGCGTAGGAGCATGAGCAGGAAAGCGGCGCCGAGCACGAGGCGGTCGAAGAGATGGTCTTCTTCGGAGCGTCTCCAGATCAGGGATGCGGCAGCCAGCGCGATGAGCAGGCCGAGGGCCGGGTCATAGCGCCAGAAGAGATCCCAGGATGCCGGAGCCCATTCTCGCAGAAGGGTGCTGTGGGAAGCGACGCGCCAGGGGCCGTGGAATATGCCGGGGCCGAACGAACTCAGACATGTGGCGATGACGGCGGATGCCGCGGCGCAAGCGGGTTGGGCGCGGCTGCGGCGCTTAGGGAGCAGGGCTGCGGCTGTGACGGCCAGAGCGGCGCCGACGATGGCGAAGGCGTGGACATTGGCCCAAAGGAGCTGCAGGGGGACTAGAGACCATAACCAATGGGGCTTCTCCTGCTCACGATAGCGGTTTATGCAGAGCAGCGCCGCGGCGAAGAAGGGCAATCCCAGGAGGGCGGGCCGCAGGATGAGGAATGGGGAGAGCGCGGCCAGCGCCAGGCCGCAGAAGGCGAGAGCGAGGGGGCGGGCGTCCTTGTTGACGCGGACGATCATCAGCCAGGCTAGCAGAGCGACGGCTGCGGCGCTCAGGAATTGGAGGCCCCAGAATCCGGCGAGGCGGTGCGCGGCATAGAGCAGCATGTCGGAGAGGTATTCATAGGGCACGAAGCGGCCGCTCTGCGTGTATGAGAAGGTGTCTGCCTTGATGAGGCCGCGCGCTGCCACGGCCGCGTGGCCGACGGCGAGATGCCAGGGCAGGTCCGGATCCGAGAGCCTGCGCAGGGCGGGCAGGACCGCGGCGGCCGCAACGCCTGTTGCGGCGAAACGCGACGAGAGCGAGAGGCCGCTGTTCTGGGAGCCTGTCTTCGGCACGGCGGCTGCCTACATCTGCTCCGGAGCCGAGACCCCCAGCAGTCCCAGCCCCTGCGCGATTACGTCTTTGACCCCGGCGCACAGCAGGAGCCTCGCTCGGGAGGTCTCAGGCTCTTTGACATCCACCACCCGGCATTTCTCGTAGAACGGGTGGTAGAGCCCGGCCAGCTCCAGGATGTAGTTGGCGAGGGGATGAGGAGAGAGCAGCCTCTCGCAGTCCTTGAGCACCTCCGGGAACCAGGCGATCTTGAGCAGAAGGGCCCGCTCCTCGGCTGAAGTCAGGAGCTGACCGTTAGGGCCCGGCAGAGGCAGCTCCGGCCCCAGAAGCCCCTGCTTCTCCGCCTCCCGGAAGATCGAGCAGATGCGCGCGTGCACGTATTGGCAGTAATAGACCGGGTTCTCGGAGGACTGCTTCTTGGCCAGCTCCAGGTCGAAATTCAAGTGCGAATCCGGCGTGCGCAGGGCGAAGAAGAACCGGCAGGCGTCCTTGCCCACTTCCTCGACCACCTCGCGCAGGCGCACGAACTCACCCGTGCGCTTCGACATCTTGACCGCCTCTTGTCCACGGAAAAGATGGATCAGCTGGTGGATGACGACATGGAAGGCTTCCGGTGGATGACCCAAGGCCGCGATAGCCGTCTTCATGCGCGGCACATAGCCGTGATGGTCCGCGCCCCAGATGTCGATCGACTGCTCGAAGCCCCGGGAGAACTTGTCCTCATGGTAGGCGATGTCCGCGAGGAAATAGGTGGGGGCCCCATCGGCCTTGATCAGCACCCGGTCTTTATCGTCCTCTGACTCCGCTGCGCCCGCTGTGCCCAGCCAGACCGCTCCTTCTTTTTCATAGACCATGCCGCGGTCTTTGAGCTTCTGGAGAGTGGCCTCGAGCTCGTCTTGGGCATGCAGCTCGGACTCCCTGAACCAGCGGTCGAAGGTCACGCCGAAAGCGTCCATGTCTTCGCGGTGGGACTGGAGTAAAGCCTGGATGCCTTCCTGTCGCCAGCGCTGCGGAGTCCAGGAGTCGGCCTCGAGTGGAAAGGACCTGGCCATGTCGGTCACGTACTGGCCTTGGTAGCCCTTTTCCGGCGGCTCTTGGCCGTGGCGCCGGGCATGCAGCGAGAGACCGAGCCGCTCGACCTGATTGCCGGCGTCGTTTACATAAAACTCCGACGAGGCCTGGCGGCCTATGCGGCGCAGGATGCGCACCAGAGAATCACCCAAAGTCGCGCCCCGGCCCGAAGCCAGGTGCAGCGGGCCGGTGGGATTTGCGGAGACGAATTCGATCAAGATCTTGCGCGCCGGTCCGCCTTCATCGCGGCCGTAGGCGCCGGGGCTTAAGGTGACTGCCTTAAGATTCGCGCAGAGGATCGAGTTGCGCAGTTTGAGGTTCACGAAACCGGGCGGCGAGGCGACGGCCGATTCAATCTCGACTAAGTCGCCCAGGCTTCTGGCCAGTGATTCGGCGAGCTCCAGCGGCGGTTGGCGCGCAGCTTTGGCCATGGACAAAGGCCAGGGCAGGCACAGGTCGGCCTGCATCTTGGGTGGGGGGATGGTCAGCGGCAGTTCGGCCGGGAGCTGGGCGGCTACGGCCTTGGCCCAGGATTGGGCCCGTGTTGTCAGGGACTTCCTGAGCGCGGCGAGGATCATACCGGCGCTTGCTCGACAATGATGTCAGGCATGAGTCTTCCGGCGTTTTGGGGTCTTGGCCGGGGTCTGGGGAGCGTCATCCCAGGTCACGGGCCTGGCCTGATGGTAGAGCTTTTCTAGGTTATAGAAACGGCGGGCCTCGTCGGTCATGAAGTGAGCCAGGAGGCCGCCGAAGTCGAGCACGCGCCAGCGGTCGCTCGCGGGTCTCGCTCGGCGCAGGGACGGGCAATGCAACTCCAGCCCGGCCTTGCGCAGAGCATCCTCCAGTGCTTCCAGATGCGGCGGCGAGGTGACGGTTGCGATGAGCATGTATTCGGTTACGGGGCTCTGCCGCCGCACGTCGAGCAGCACGATCTCCTCGGCTTTCTTGTCCGAGGCGGCTCGGGCCAGGGCCCGGCCTAAAGCTCTAAAAGTAAGCGCCATGGGTGGTCTTCTCCTTGAGTCGTTCGCGCAGGCCCTCTTCGACGCGATGGCCGATGTTCTCCAGGGCCGTGGAAAGGAACTGCGCCACCGTGGTCAAAGTGCGACCGATCTCGGTGCGCTGGTCGTCTTTGAGGTCGGCTTCGGAGTGGAATATGAGATAGCCGTTGGGTCTATCTCCGCCGGGCAAAGACACGTAGTAGACGTGGTCCATGATCCAGATGTTGCGGGTCTCTTTGATGGGCGGAAGCCGGACTTGACTACCGGCGAAGTCGAAGGGGCCGTAACCGGCCATGAAGTCCATCTCGTCGTTGAAGACGTTGTAGAGATAGGCAGCCGCGGACCAATTCCCCTCCAGGTGCGGCGCTATGTGTCCGAGGACCTTGGCCAGCAGGGCCTGGCCGCTTTCCCAGGGCTCCAGGAGCATGTGAGAGAGGTCGTAGATGAGGGTCAGTTCGCTGGAGGTCCGGCGCAGCCGCCGGGAGAGGACCTGCACCAGATGTGCGAAGAAATCCACGGCCAGCTCCGGATGCGACTGGAGCCATCGGTTCATGTCATCGCGGTGCAGGCGGAAGAGCTTGGCGGCGCCGGAGGCGGCGGCTTGGGCCGAGCGCGCCACGTCGTCGACCAGCGCCATCTCGCCGAAGCAGTCGCCGGGGCTCAGGATCGCCAGGTCCTTCATCTCGCCGGAGGAGACGCGCTTGGATATGCGCACTCGACCGCCGGTCAGGAAGTAGAGGCTGTCCCCCGTGCCGCCTTCCTCGAAGATGACGGCGCCGTCCGCGAATTCCACGGGCGCGAGGAACTCGCCCAGGGTCGCGAGTTGGTTTTCCGGGATCGCCTCGAGTAGGCGGACGGATTTGAGGAGTTGGAGTCTTTCCTTCGGGTCCATGGATTTTCTCCTTAGAGGGTCGGCATGGGCACCTTCGCCGCGCCTAGGCCGGCCAGCATCCGGAAGGAGTCCTGGTTGTGCGCGCGCAAGAGCGCCTCCTCGGGCTTGACCAATCCCTCGCGGACCAGGTTGGCCAGGGCCTTATCCATGGGGATCATGCCGTATTTGGCCCCCGTATCGATGGCCCCATAGATCATGTGGGTCTTGCCTTCCCGGATGAGGTTGGAGATGGCCGGTGTCATGACCAGGACCTCGCGCGCCGCGATCCGCCCCTCTCCATCGGCGCGGGGCAGCAGGATCTGGGAGATCACGCCCTGGAGAACCATGGCGAGCTGCACCCGGATCTGGGCTTGCTGGTGGGGCGGGAACACGTCGATGATGCGGTCGATGGTGGAGGGGCAGTCTTGGGTGTGCAGGGTGCCGAAGCACAGGTGTCCGGTCTCGGCCGCGGTGACGGCCAGTTGGATGGTCTCGAGGTCGCGCATCTCTCCGACCAGGATGACGTCCGGGTCCTCGCGCAGGGCGGATTTGAGCGCCGCGGCGAAGGACTTGGTGTTTTGACCTACCTCGCGCTGGCGGACGATGCACTTCTTGGACTCGTAGACGAACTCGATGGGGTCCTCGACCGTCAGGATGTGGCCGGTGAGCTTCTGGTTGACCAGCTCCATGATGGCGGCCAAGGTCGTGGACTTTCCGGAGCCGGTGGGGCCGGTGACCAGGACCAGGCCGCGGGGTAGGTCTGAGAAGCCGACCACGATGGGGGAGAGGCGCAGCTGCTCGGGTGTTGGGATCTTGGTCGAGATGACCCGCATGACCGCCTCGACGCCGTTCTTTTGGACCAGCACGTTGACGCGGAAGCGCGCGAAGCCTGCGATGGCGAAGGAGCAATCGAGCTCCCAGTTCTCCTCGAACTTGGCGCGCTGCTCCTCGTAGAGGATGGAGTAGATGAGGCGCTTGGACTCGTCGGCGGTCAGCGGCGTGGTGTCGGGGATCTCGGCGATCTCGCCGTTGAGGCGCATCATGGGAGGCTTGCCGATGACCAAGTGGACGTCGCTGGCTCCGGTCTGGACGGCGGCCTTGAGGATCTGGACCAATTCCATTATTAACCTCCCTAGCGCATGGTTATATGCTACGGCAGCGGACAATCCTCGGCCAGGACCACGCTGACATCGACCAGCCGCTTGAGATCCACCTGAGTCAAAGCCCGTGCCGCCGGGCAGTCCAGCATCCGGGCGACTGCGGCGGCGTTCTCGAAGCGTCCTGTGCGATCGTAGACGAGGGTCCGTCCCTGCCTTGCGACATTGCCCACGGACATGACGTCCGCGCCCTTTAATCGTAATATATTTTTAGCGCGGCTGGCGATACCAGGTTGGGTCGAGGCGTTGAGCACCTCCACGGTGACGCGTTCTGTCGCCGGTTGGTCGTCCGCTCCGAGGATAAGATGGTTGAGTAGGCTGCCGGCCTGGACGTCTGGGGGCAGCCAGGCGGGACGCAGATCCTCCGGCCCTAGGCGCCGCAATTCTAAGGCGAGGGCCAAGCGGTCGAACCAGGACCAATCGGCGATCTCCGATTGGAAAAAAGCCCGGAGCAAAAAGCGCGGCTTGCCGACGAGCCGGGCTATCCAGTCTGCAGCGTCCAGCGGCGGATCCCCCGATAGGGCCGGCAGCGTTCCGCGCCAGACGGGGAGGCCGGGGTTGATCCCGGCCTCCGGGGCCAGGGCCGCGAGCTGTGTGCCGGCGGCTTCCACGGAGGGGGGGCCCTTGGCGCGCGGTCCTCCTGGCAGGTAGATGAGGTCCAGGGTGCGTCGGACGGGCTGGTAGACGGTCAGGAACAACGCCGGGGTCTGGCCGTCGAGTCTGAGCCAGCCCAGGATCGGCCTGCCCTGGGATAAGGCCTGGGCTAAGGGAGAGCGGCTCTGTAGCCAGGCTAAGGCGAGCACACCGGCTAGAAGCGCGGCCGCTAGAGCCCGGCCTATCATGGTTTTGCGCATAGGCGGTTCCATAGGGAGATGGAAAGAGGATGCACCCAAGCGCCTTGCCCCACGGCGTGGCTCAGTTTGGCGGCGAGGCTGGCCGTGAAGGCGGCCTCCAGGTCTTGGAACGCGAGGCGACGCAGAGGCGCGGCTTGTGGATGGCGCCGGTCCTCGGAGACCGAATCCGCCACGTAGAGGATGCGGTCCAAGCGCGACATGGACGGCGAGCCGAGGGTGTGGTTGCGCACGGCGCGTAGGACCGCATGGTCCCGGCACCCGAAGCGCCGTCTGGCCAAGTCCTCACCCACGTAGGCGTGCAGGAGTCCTGGCTGTCGGCGGGCGACGGTCCTCAGCAGGGGCACTTGCAGCCCGTGGTCAAGGGCGTAACGGGTTAAGCGTTTTTTGTTGATCATCCGGCCGCAGTCGTGCAGGAGCGCGGCGAGGGACGCGCGGCGGGGGTCCTCGTTCCAGCGGCGGGCCAGCGCTTCGGCCAGACGCCGTACGGCTAAGGTATGGACGAACCGCTCGGGGTCCAGATCTGATTTTAGGGCCGCGCTCAAGCCGGTCCCATAGAGGCCGCGGCGGGCTATGAGGATCGCCACGCGGGGATGCAGCCAGCGGGAGCAGTCCAGGCCCGCGGCCAGGTTCGCTCTTAGATCCGTAGATGAGACATCCGGCATGGGCCGGCGGATGAGGGTGAAATGTTCGGGGATGCGTCTTCTGGGCGTGCCCGGACGCAGCGCTGTCCACCAGCGGCAGAGTCGGGTCAACTGCTTCCGGGCGCGCCACTTGGACCAGGCCGTGGCCCAGTCCGAACCGATCACGAAATTGAGTTCCCAGTCCGAGTGTTCGGCTTTGAGCCGAGTTAAAGTCTCCACAGTGTAGACGCGGCGTCGGCTGAGCAATTCCCGCGTGTCGATATGGACGATGCGGCGCCAGCGGGGGGGAAGCATGGGCGGCAATCCCAACTTGAGCAGGCGCAGCCGGTCCGCGGCCGGCACGGTTTGCGGATTTTTGAGAGGGGCTCGGAAGGCCGGGATGACGAGGATGCGGTCCGGCTTGATGAGGTCTGCGGCGGCCTTGAGGAGGGTGGCATGGCCGATATGCGGCGGGTCGAAGCTCCCGCCGAAAATAAGGACCTTCACGCGATGATTGTACTTAATCTGGTCGAGGGCTGTCCCAGCCCGTTCTCGGGCATCCTGATCCGGGAGTTCACCCCGACGGCGTTTTGCTATCATAGCCTTTTGCGCTGGCCCCAATGGGGGTCTTGGCTGGATGGAGGTTTACGATAATTCTCCAACATGCTTGCTGGAATTCCGCTGATCACGCTTACGATCTCAGATGAAATTTTCCATCATCATCGCGACGTGCAACGAGTCCTTCCATATCGGATCTTCCCTCAAGCGTCTGCGGCATATCTCCCATCAGAATCCGCTCGAAATCATCGTGGTGGATGGCGGCTCTGAGGATGATACCGTCGCCCAGGCCAAGCCCTGGGCCGATCAAGTCCTAATGCATGTGCGCTCCAACCGCGGAGAGCAGCTCCACCTAGGCGCCCAGAAGGCTACAGGCAGCATGCTGCTCTTTTTGAGCGGGAACGCCCAGCTTCCGGGGAACTGGCAGCAGGCGCTCGAGCATTTCTGGCTCTCCCCGGAACTGGGAAAGGTGGCTGCCACGGTCTTTACCGTGCAGTTCGGCACGAGCCGCGCTTTCCGGTTCGCTTCTTGGCTGGTCAACGCGGAGGCGCGCTGGCGCGGCCAGGTGGACCTGCGTCATGGCCTGTGCACCACGGCAGACATTTACCGTTATAGCGGAGGCTTTCCACCGGTGCCGTGCCTGGAGGGACGAGCCTTTTGTGAGCGTTTGCGGCCTTTCGGCCGCATCGTGGTTCTGTCGCAGCGGGTTTGGCCCTCGGCCAGCCGGCTGCATCGTTTTGGGCTTTTAGGCTGCGTTCGGCGGCGGCTGGGGCTGGAGCTGCGCTTGTTGCTGGGAGCCTCGCCCGAACGGCTCTGGCAGGATGGCGGCGCCTTTTAAATGAGTCTGCGGCTAGGTGCCCTGAGCCTGACCTCGGCTGTGCTGCAGTCGCCCATGGCGGACTGTTCGGATCTGCCATTGCGCCTGGTCTCCCGCCGGAGGGGGCTGGCCTTCGCTTTCACGGAGATGATCTCTGCGCCGTCCTTGCTGCGCCACAACCGCAAGACTTTGGATGTACTCAAGACCGTGCCCGAGGATCGGCCTCTGGGAGCGCAGCTCCTAGGTAAGGACCCGGCCCGGCTGGCCGAGGCCGCGGCCATGCTCGCGGAGATGGGCTTCGACCTTATCGATCTCAATTTCGGTTGCCCCGTCAAGAAGGTGGTTTCCAATGGTGAAGGCGCGGCGCTCCTGAAGGACCCGGACCTGGCGGAGCGCATTTTCGTCGCGGTGCGCCGGGCGGTCGCGCTGCCGCTGACGGTCAAGACGCGCAAGGGTTTCGCTGATGAGAGCGGCCTTGAGGCCGTGGAATTGGCGCGGCGGGCGCAGGCCCAGGGTTTGGACGCGATCACCGTGCACGGGCGCACGCAGAAGCAGGGTTATGGCGGGACCTCTGACAATCGGGCGGTTGGCATGGTCTGCAAGGCCGTCTCCATCCCGGTCATCGGCAATGGGGACGTGCGTGCCCCGGCGGATGCTTTGCGCCTGCGGGAAGAGAGTTCCTGCGCTGGAGTCATGGTGGGGAGGGGCGGCCTCGGCAATCCTTGGTTATACCGGCAGGTGCACCAGGCCTGGGAGGGCGAGGAGGGCGGGCTGCAGGCCCCTGACCTTCAATCTCGCCGTATCGCGCTTCTGGAACATTTTGACTTGGAGGTGGAGCATCGGGGTGAGCGCCAGGCCGCTCTGAACTTCCGGCGCATCGGAGCCTGGTACACGGCGGGGTTGCCCGGCGCCAAGACCTTCCGCACCGGGGTCTATGCCACGATGGACGTCGGGCTCATTCGTCGGATGATTGAAGATTTCTTCTCCTGCTCTTAAGGCATAGGGCTGGAGTCGCGCGACGGCGTTCCTTAGGCGCGCGGTCAGCGGAATTTTAGCAGGAAGCGCAGATTGGCCGCGATGAGCGCCTCTATGCGCGGCAGCATGAAGGACGTGAAGGTGTCTTGGGTTTTGGTGGGGATGCGCACCACGCAGCAGTATTCGGCGACATTGCGCCGCACCCGGCGCAAGACCATGGCCTTGCGCTGCGCCGTCGGAGGCTTGCGCACCATGACCGTGCCCAGGTGGTCGAGTTCGAGGCGGTGGGAGAGTCCGCTCACGAGCTTGTCCCAGGATGGGCTCCTCTGCTCCGCGGGCTTGCGTTCCTCGACGAAGAGGGAGGCGGGTTGGATCTGCGCCAGGACCTGGCGGAGGGACTCGGCTTGGTTGGGCGCGCTGGGGGATAGGTGGATGGCCGCGTCCGCGAAATCCCCGGCGCAGAGCAGGCACTCAAAAAGCAGCCGGTAGTCGGAACAGCGCTCCGCGCTCAGGCCGCCGGTTTCGAGTTCGGTCAATAGGCGCTCTCGGGTCGTTCTGAAGAGATCGCTCTTAAACGCGGTCAGCGGCTCTTCGGTCTCCTGGAGCTTGCGCAGCATGAACTCCCAGGGATCGGCCTCATATTTTTGGATGGTGCGGAACTGGCAGTATTCCGCGAGCCTGGCGACGATGATCAGCTGCGGCGTGGAATCGGATTCGGGGGAGCCGGTCATCTCTTGGCCTGGGGGGGGCGCACCGGCTTCTGTTCCGGGAGTTCGTGCAGGAAAAAGTCCGCGGGCACGCGGCTGGCGAAGAGGTCCTGGTCCCAGGCTCCAAAGTCGTAGACGTCCGCTTGGCCCCGTTGCCAGGGGTCGAAGACAAGGCAGACCCGGCGTCCCGCATCGAGGCAACGGCCGGGCGTCGAGTCCGAGCAGGCGTTTTCCTGCTCCGAGGCTGGCGGGGAGCAGAGCATGGCGCCGGTGTGGAAGGGGCGCGCCGTGCGTTGTTGGTCGCGGACCGACCAATGCTCGGGTTTCAGGCGTCCCAGTTCGGCCCACACGAGATCCGACCAGTCCTGGCAGGTGCCTTCCGAGCGAGCCAGTGCGTCGCGCAGGGCGGTGAGGCGGAGCTGTGCGGACTCGAGCTTCCGGCTTAGGCGCGTTTCAATCTCGGGGCCCGGCGGCTTCAGTCGCTTGGTCAGCGTCTTGATCTCGATTTCGCGGTTACGGATGGCTTCCTCAAGTTGCCGTGCCGGGAGCGAGTCGTACTGAGAAGTCTTGGTGCCTTCGTCGCTGAGCAGCCCGGCCCGCCACCCCTCATCCCGGCGCTTGGACACCACGTCGTTGTAGCGTGCGTAGAGGGTGAAGAGCTCGACCTGGGCCTCGGCCGGCAGGGTTCTTACCGCGGCTTGGGCTGCGACCGCGGGCGGCTCTCGGAGGAGCCCCGATAGCCCGGGCTTCTCGGCGCGGCCGGGAGACGTCAGGAAAACCATCAGAGCTATCCATGACGCGCGCAGCGCCACTCTTACGACCGGCCCGGTCTCCCGCAAAATTTTCTTTATCATCGCTAGGGAGGGGTCTAATCCGTGACGGATGGTACCAATTTTCCGTCGTGGGCTCAATGTTTGCGCCGCACCATCATGGCAGGATGAATTTTGGTAGAATCCTTGTCCGACCATGAGGCGGATCTAAATGAACGATCCCTATAAGCAGTGGCAGGTGCCGGAACGCGTGGCCCGTTTGAAGGACCTCGTTTATAATCTCTGGTGGAGCTGGCATCCGGAGGCTCGGGCCTTGTTTAAGGAGATCGACCGTAACCTTTGGCGTACCACCTACCATAATCCGGTGCTCCTTCTGCAGAGCAGCCTGCCCCGCTTGCATCAGCTCGCCGCGGACGAGGGCTTCCTGTCCCGCTACGATTCGGTCATCCGGATCTTCGATGAGTACCTGGAAGACCAGTACACGTGGTTCGCCCGCAAGTACCCGCAGGCCAAGGGAAAGCGCGTCGCCTATTTCTCGGCCGAGTTCGGGGTGCACAACTCCCTGCGCATCTACTCCGGCGGCTTGGGCATCCTGGCCGGGGACCACTGTAAGACAGCGTCGGACCTGGGCGTGCCCTTGGTCGGGCTGGGCTTCATGTATCCGCAGGGCTATGTGCAGCAACGCATCAGCGTGGACGGCTGGCAGCAGAACGTCTACGAGCAGATCGACTGGAGCGTCTCGCCCATTCGTCCGGTCATGACGCCCAGCGGAGACAATTTCCTCATGAACTTCAACCTGGGGCCGCTCAACCTCCAGGTGGCGGTCTGGGAGATCGTGGTGGGCCGCGTGCGGTTGTTCCTCATGGACACGCACGTGGAAGGCAATTCCGCCCAGGACCGGGAGATCTCCGGCCGGCTCTACGGCGGCGACCGCACCATGCGCCTGCGGCAGGAGATACTCCTGGGTATCGGCGGGGTGCGCCTCTTGCGCGCTCTGAACATTCCCGCCGAGCATTATCATGTCAACGAGGGGCACTCCGCCTTCATGTTCCTGGAGTTGGTTCGTGAAGCTGTGGCGGCGGGCAAGTCTTTCGAGGACGCGGCCCGCGACGTGGCTGGCCGTTCGGTCTTCACCACGCATACCCCGGTCGAAGCCGGACACGACGTGTTCTCCGAAGGTCTGGTCACCGAGTACTTCAATAGGTACTGGAGCGAGCTCGGTCTGGGCCAGGAGCAGTTCTTGGAGTTGGGGCGGGTCCCGGGCCAAGCGGGCTGGAACATGACCTCCCTGGCGCTCAAGATGTCGGGCCAGCGCAACGGCGTAAGCAAGCGCCATGGCATCGTTTCGCGCCATATGTGGACCAAGCTCTGGCCGGAGAAGAAAGAAGATGATGTGCCGATCGGACACGTCACCAACGGCGTCCACCTCTCCACTTGGTTGCAGCAGGACCTGGGCTGGACTTTTTTTAAGTATCTAGGCCGCGATTGGCCGGAGAAACAGGACGACGTCGCGGTCTGGGCCCAGGTCGCGGGCATCCCGGACGAGGAGATTTGGCGGGCGCACATGCGCAACAAGGAAGAGCTTTTCAAGCTCCTGCGCGATCGGGCTAGGGACCGCTGGATCTCGCGGAACGCCGAGGCGTCCCAGCTGCTGACCCAGGGGGCGCTCTTGGACCCGCAGGCGTTGACCATCGGGTTCGCCCGACGCTTCGCGGGTTACAAGCGAGCGACTTTGATCCTGCGCGACCTGGCGCGCTTGAAAGGTTTGCTCTTGGACCATTGGCGGCCGATCCAGCTGGTTTTCGCGGGCAAGTCCCATCCGGCAGACGACTCGGGCAAGGCCCTTATTCAGCAGATCTATCATCTGGCCAAGGACCCATCCTTCGGCGGCCGCATCGTGTTCGTGGAAGACTATGACATGCACGTGGCCCGCTACTTCGTGCAGGGATGCGACCTTTGGCTCAACAATCCCCTGGCGCCTCTGGAGGCCTGCGGCACCAGCGGCATCAAGGCCGCGGTCAACGGCGTGCCGAGCCTCTCTGTTCTAGACGGCTGGTGGGAGGAAGGCTACAACGGAGTCAACGGCTGGGCCATCGGCGCTTCCGGCGGCCGGGGCTCGGGCGATGCGGCGGATGCCGCGGACGCGGAGGACATCTACCAGACTCTGGAGAAGAAGATCGTGCCGCTCTTCTACGAGCGCGGGCCGGACGGGATACCGCACGGCTGGATCAAGGTGATGAAGGAGTCCATCAAGACCGTGGCGCCGCGCTTCTGCGGCAACCGGATGGTCAAGGACTACGTGAAGATGTTCTACGGGCCGGAGGCCGCGCCGCAGGCGGCGAGCGCCCGGACGACCGCGCAGGTGGGGATCTGATAGGCGCGTGATCTTATTGGAGCGAGGAGAGACGATATGAAAAATATAATTATTTTAGGGTTGGCCGTCATGGCGGCATGCCCGCTATGCGCCCAGGGCGTAGTTCAATCCGCGGCGGCACAGGATGAGGCCGCGGTCAGATCCGCGGTCAGCGGTATGATGGACGCGGTGATGCGCAGCGCGGAGAAAATGGATGTGGAGCAGATCTTCGCGCCGCTGAGCCATGACCAGAAGGCCGTGTTCTTCTTCGGCTTTCAGCCCTTCACTCGGGACGCGCTCATTCCTTTCTTTCGCCAGGCCTACGGCCAAGCCAAATCCCAATCCATCCGTTTGACGCACACCGACGTCAAGGTCTTGGGCCCGGACGCCGCCTTGTGGCTGGGCTGGGGCACGGGCAGGATAGACTGGAAGGATGGTCGGGTCACGGAGCAGGCACTGGCCGAGACCTGGCTGTGGCAGAGGGTTGACGGCCAGTGGAAGGTCATTCATTCGCATGAGTCGGCCGCCACGCTGCCCTCGCCCCAAGAGAAGAAGCAGGTCGAGGCCGCTCTGGGCCGTTTCGCCGCCCAGCTCAAGGGGCGGCCGTTGAGCAAGGGGCAGGCTTTCGGCAAGCTCAAGGATTTCCTGAAGAAGAACCCGAAGATCGCGGGCAGCGCCTTTGCTTTCGCTCCGGTCGGGGGCGTCAAAGCCGCGCCTTACGTCTTCCGCTCCGGCGATGACCTTCGGCAGAAGGATCTGTCGTCGGCTGATTATACCGCGGCGGATTGGTACGCCCAGGCGGCCGCAGGCGGAGCCTGGACGCAGCCCTATTTCGACGCGGAGGGCGCGGAGATCTTTATGGTGACTCACTCGCTCTTGGTCTACGCGGCCGACGGCAAGACGCTGATGGGCGTGGCCACGGCCGACTGGGCCCTGCCGCAGTGACCGGAGGCGCTTAGGCAGCCGACGTTATGCTTCCTGCGATCAGGTAGTCGCATCATGCGCGCAATCCTCGCGCTCCTGGCCGCTCTCCTGTTCGGCCCCCTCGTGGCCGCGGGCATGTTCCTTTACGGCTGGTGGACTTACCACCACCTCGAGCGATCTATCGTCGAGAAGATGGACCAATACTACCTCAACATCACCACTCCCAACCGCGAGCAGTATCTCCTTTCCGGCGACGAGGTTTTCGAAGTCCCCTATATGGCCTCCAAGCTCAGCGTCGAAGCCGTCCCCACCCGCATCTACGACTCCTCCGGCCGCCTCATCGGCGAGTTCTCCAGCGAGAAAGCCCTCTCCGTGCGCAGCCCCGACGACATCCCCGCCTTCCTCAAGAAAGCCTTAGTCGCCACCGAGGACGGCACCTTCTACCAGCACCACGGAATCAACTACCGCGCCACGACCCGGGCCATGCTCGCCAACCTGCGCCATATGCGCCTGGCCCAGGGCGGCAGCACCATCACCCAGCAGCTGGCCAAGCTCATGTTCACCACCCGCAAGAAGACCCTCGGCCGCAAGATCTTCGAGGCCTTCTGCGCCCGTAAGTTCGAGGAGAAGTTCACCAAGGACCAGATCCTGCTGATGTATCTCGACTTCGCCTACTTCGGCCACGGTTGTTTCGGCGTCGAGTCCGCGGCCCGTTTCTACTTCGGCAAGTCCGCCCGGGACCTCGAGCTCGGCGAATGCGCCCTGCTGGCCGGCATCGTCAACAGCCCCATCCGCTTCTCGCCTTATGAGCATCCCGACCTGGCCAAGGCCCGGCAGCACATCGTGCTCGTGCGCATGGCCAAACTCCATTACATTCCGGCCTCGGCCGTGGAGCGCTACTGGAACGATTTCTGGGCGACCATGGATGCTCGGCTCAAGGCTCCTGAAACCTCCTTTTGGCGCATGAATGTCAACGAGGCTCCCTATCTCGTGGAGACCGTGCGCCGGGCCCTGGAGAAGGACTTCGACAAGGAGCGCATCTTGAAGGGCGGCCTGCGCGTGCGCACCACCTTCGACCTCGAAGTCCAGAAAGCGGCGCAGTCGGCGGTCCGCGACGGCTTGGCCGCGGTCAACCGCGAGCTTTCCACAGGGACGGCCAAGGTGGTGGGCGGCCTGGCCGCGGTGCGTCCAACGGATGGCGCCATCCTGGCCTTGGTCGGTGGTTCGGGCTTCAACTTCTCGGACCAGCTTAACCGGGCTATGGATATCGCCCGGCCCGTGGGTTCCGCGATCAAGCCCTTCGTCTACGCCACGGCTTTCGAGTCGGGCCGGTTCAAGCCCGAGGACCGTATGCTCGACGCCCCGGTCAAGTACCGCTGGGGCGGCCGCGTCTGGGCGCCCCAGAACTACGATCGGAAATACTTCGGCGAGGTCACCCTGGCCGAAGCCTTGCGTCGTTCTCTCAATTCAGTCGCCATCAAGCTCCTCGAATCCAGCGACATCGACGCGGTCATCAAGCTCCTCTCGGACGCCACGGGCATCCCGTGCCAGGACTGGCCCCGCAACCTTACCTTGGCCTTGGGCACGGCGGACCTCTCGCCCTTGCAGCTCGCCGGCGCCTACTCACTGTTCGTCAACGGAGCCAAGACCGTGCGGCCTTATTACATCGTCTCCATAGAGGATCGCGACGGCGTCGTGGTCAAGGCCGGAGGAATGCAGGGGGCGCAGTCCCAGGTCGTGTTGAGTTCCGCGACCTGCGCGATCATGGTCTCGATCATGCAGGGAGTCTTCGGCCCGGAGGGCACGGCACGCGGCGCGGCCCGGCAGACGGGCTTCAACCTGCCTGCCGCGGGAAAGACCGGCACGACCAACGAGTACCGCGACGCGTGGTTCGCGGGCGTCACCCCGGACCTCGCCGCCGCGGTCTGGGTCGGTCACGACGACATGCGCATTCCTCTGGGCCACGGCGAGACCGGGGGCAAGTTCGCCGCCCCGATCTGGATGAATTTCGTCAAGGCCGTCTATCGCAATCGCCCCACAAAATCGTTTAATTAGAATCTGAGGCATCCATCCATGATCCGGCGCTTCCTGCCCATCGCCTTATCTGCGGCCGTTCTCGCGGCCTGCAGCCCGGTCGTCCAGGAGACCGAGCCCAATGAGGATATGGCCCATGCCAGCCGACTGCCCGCCAACGGCCGCGCGCAGGGCACGCTCTCGCGTCCGGACGACGTGGATTGGTACAAGGTCGCCATCGCGCGCGACAGCGGGGTGCTGAGCCTGCATGTCGGCGGCATCCGCGATATTGATTTCGTCCTGAGCTTCCGGGATCATGACGGCCGCGAGCTCATGCGCGTCGATGAGACCGGCGTGGGTGGCGATGAGGTCGCGACGGACCTGGGCGTCATCCGGGGCGACTATTATGTGGTCCTCTCAAATAAAAATCCCAAGGCCGATAATCCGACGCAGAAATATGTCCTGAGCGCCAAGCTGGAATCCGCCGCCGGCCGGGAGCTCAAGCCCAACGAAACCCAACTGATGGCCAGCCCGCTCGAGCTCAACGGCGTCACCCGCGGGCATTACTACCCGATCAGCAACCTGCGCTTCGAGACGGCGGACCAGGCCGAGGAGGATTGGTTTGCGGTCAAAGTGGAGCGGGCGGGGGCGTTCACACTCGACCTGGACCTCAGCGGCGTGCCCACCGTCGATCCGGTGCTTGAGTTCTATGACGTCAACGGCTATAAGCTCAAGGAGATCTCGGGCGAGGGCGCGGGACAGGGCTTGAGCTTCAAGGATTTCGGCATCCGGGGCCCGGCGCAGTATTTCCTGCGCCTGCGGCGGCGCGGCCCGCGCATGGGCAACCCGGATGTGTTCTTTGAGTTGTTGAGCGAGCTGCGTCCCTATGAAGGCCGCACCGAGCTCGAGCCTAACGACCAGCGCGGCGACGCGACTCCCTTCGACAAGGAGGCTATTACCGGGCACATTGCTCCGGCCGGAGACGCGGACTGGTACCGGGTCAACGCGGCTACCAGCGCCAGGACCATCCTGCGCGCGGACCTCTCCGCCGTTCCAGGTCTGGACCTTATCCTTACTGTGACCGACGACATCGGCCAGCCGCTCCAGGTCATCGACAACGGCATCAAGGAGACCCCGGAAGTGCTCACTGGCCTCGGTCTGAGCAACGCCACTTGTTATCTGGTCGTCACGGAGAAGAGCGGCAAGGCGGCGGACCCGCGTAACGCTTACACTTTGACTAAGACCTTGGCACCCTGGCAGCCCGGGTTGGAGTGGGAGCCTAACGATAGCACGGCCACCGCGCAGGCTTTCAAGGTTGGCGAGTCGGTGGACGGTTACCTCGCGCCCAAGGGCGACGTGGACTTCTATATGTTCAACGTGTATCAGAAGGGGGACATCGTCTTCGACTTGACCGGAGTCATCAACGTGCGCTGGCGCGCGGAACTCTACGACCAGGACAATAAGCAACTCCTCGCCCAGAGCGCCGCCAAGGTGGGAGAGCCGCTCTCTTTCGACCGCGAGCTGGAACCCGGTACTTATTGGCTCAAGCTTCAGGGCACGGATCCCAACTTGAACAACGTCCGTGATAAGTACACGCTGCGGCTCAAGGTCCGATGAAGAGGCTGATCCCTCTGGTCCTGGCCGCACTGTGGGCAGGCTGTGCTGCGCCGAAGCCTAAGCCTGCCGCCGTTGCAGCCTCGAATTTTGAATTTAACTCCTATGAGGTGGTGGGCACGCCCGAAGAGGATACCCTGGAGTATGTGCAGGTCTTCGTGGACGGCCAACCGCAGGGTCGCACCGAGACGGCGGCTAAATCTCGGACCAAGCTCTGGCTTGGTCAGATCGCGGAGGGGAACCATCCGATGCGCTTCGAGGTTTGGGACTCCAGCGACGGGGTCTCGGGTGCGCGGCGTCCGGACGAACTGCAGCCGGGTGAGCGCTTCTTCCGCATCGAGCCCGGCCAGAAGACTCGCGTGACCCTTAAGTTCACGGACGCGGGCCGGCAGTCGCTCCTCTACGTCACTCGCGAGCCGAAATAGGGTTCAGGCGCCGTCCGGCCATTTCTTCCGCAAGTCCCGGTCCGAGAAACCGAAGTGGTGCGCCAGTTCGTGGCGTAAGGTGATGTGGATCTGCCGGGATAGCTCATCCTCGTCGCGGCAGAGAGATTCGATGTTCCTTTGATAGAGGGTGATGCGAGCAGGCTCATGCGAGCCGGAGTAGGGACTCAGCATGTCTGCTCGCTGCAGTCCCTGGTAGAGTCCCAGCAGGTTCTTCGATCCGCGCCAGCGACCGGCTTCGGGACCGGGCACGGCCTTGACCGATATCTCCAGGTCCACGATGAGGTCGCGGAACTGCCTTGGGATATCAGCTAGGGCCGCTTCGGCCAAGCGTTCGAAGCGTCCGCGTGAGACCTTCATCCGCGCCTAGCCTCGCGGCGCAGGCGCAGCGCTAGACGACCGTAGCGCCAAAGCTCCCGGAAGGGGGAGAGTTTGGATGCCCCCTGCCGGCGCGCGGTCAGCACGGCCGGGACCTCGGTCACGGGGCGGTCGGCCGCGAGGAAGCGCGCTGCGATCTCCGCGTTGATCTCAAAGCCCGCGCTTTCCAAACGCAGGGAGCGCAGGACTTCGGTCCGATAGAGCCTGAAGATTGGCGTGTAGGCCGTGAGCTTTGATCCGCAGATGTGGCGATAGAGACCGTTGACCGCGAGGCTGGGCCACCTGCGCCACCAGCCGACCTGTGCCGCTCCTTCATCCGATAGGAAGGGTGACCCGCAGACCATATCCGCCCCGGTCTCCTTCTGGCAGTCCAGCAGGGCTCGCAACTGGGAGGGGTGGAAGGTCAGATCCGCGTCCAGCGTCGCGATCCAATCCCCGGCGGCTGCGGCAAAACCCGTGCGCAGGGCCGCTCCCAGGCCGAGGTGATATTCGTTGGCCACGGCCTTGAAGTCGCGCCTCTCTTTAGCCAGATTGCGCAGCACCCCGCTCGTGTCGTCGCAGGAGCCGTCGTCGACCACGATGACTTCGTAGGGGATCCCCAGCGCGTCGAGCGCCGGGAAGAGCTCATCAACGAAGCGGGCGGCGGCGGACTCCTCGTTATGGCAGGGCAGGATGACGGAGAGCAGCACGGCGGCCTAGGCTGCGCGCGTCGTGCCCTTGAAGTAGTTTATGGTCCGAAGCAGACCGTCTTCCAGCGGGACTTCGGGCTTCCATCTGAGCTTGGCGCGGGCTTGACGGATGTCCGGACGGCGTACCTGCGGGTCGTCGGCGGGCAGGGGCTTGTGCGCGATGTGGGACTTGGAGTCCGTGAGCCTGATGATGGTGCGGGCGAGCTGTCCGACCGTGAGCTCGTGGGGATTTCCGATGTTGACCGGGGCGTTGATATCCGATTCGAGCAGCAGGGAGATGCCCCGCACCAGGTCCGAGACGTAGCAGAGACTGCGGGTCTGGGAGCCTTTGCCGTAGACAGTCAGCGGCCGGCCTTTGAGAGCTTGGGTGATGAAATTGGGCACGGCTCGGCCGTCGTTGCGGCGCATGCGCGGACCGTAGGTGTTGAAGATGCGGATGATGCGCACCTGCATGCGGTGGAAGCGGTGGTAGGCCATGGTCATGGCCTCGGCGAAGCGCTTGGCTTCGTCGTAGACGCCGCGCGGGCCGATGGGATTGA
The DNA here is from genome assembly GCA_903830945.1 of uncultured Elusimicrobia bacterium. Taxonomy (GTDB): domain Bacteria; phylum Elusimicrobiota; class Elusimicrobia; order UBA1565; family UBA9628; genus UBA9628. The sequence continues at coordinate 50,352 of CAIKVT010000023.1, read as the reverse complement.
CGTTGCCCCAGTAGCTCTCGGGCTGGGGGTTGATCAAGGGGTCGCCGTAGACTTCGGAGGTGGAGGCAAGCATGAAGACCGCGCCCTTGTCTTTGGCTAAGCCCAGGGCCTTGTGCGTGCCCAGGGCTCCCACCTTGAGAGTCGGGATGGGGAAATGCGCGTAGTCGATGGGACTGGCGGGGCTGGCGAAATGCAGGACCGCGTCGAGCTTGCCCGGGACATGGATGTAGTTGGTCACGTCGGCCTTGATGAATGAGAAGGCCGGATTTTTGAAGAGGTGGGAGATGTTGTCCAGGCTGCCCGTGAGCAGATTGTCGATGACGATGACTTTGTGGCCCTGCGCCAGGAAGTGGTCGGCCAGGTGGCTGCCCAGGAACCCCGCCCCGCCCGTTATGAGCAGGCGCATCAGGGCCGGCCTACGCTGCAGTAGGTAAAGCCCGCCGCTCGGGCGGTAGCCGGGTCGTAGAAATTGCGGCCGTCGAGTATGAGCGGGATGCGCATGAGCCTGTGAACGCGGGTCAAGTCCAGGTCCCGGAACTCCGGCCATTCCGTCACCAGGGCCGCAGCGTCGGCGCCCTTGACACAATCGTAAGCGTCGCGGCAGAAGCGCGCGCCCTTCAAGGCGGGCAGGGCCCGGGCGTTGCTCATGGCCACCGGGTCGTAGACGCGCAGGTGCACCTGGCGGTCCTTGAGCATGCGCGCGATGTCCACGGAAGGCGCGAAGCGCATGTCGTCCGTGTTTGGTTTGAACGCTAGGCCCAGCAGGGCCACGGTCTTGCCCTCCAGGTTCCAGAGGTTCTCCTCGACCTTGCGCAGCACCCAGGTCTTGGCGAACTCGTTGATATCCTTGACGGCCTTGAGCAACTGGAAGTCGTAGCCCTTCTGACGGCTGAGCCAGTAGAAGGCCTCCAGGTCTTTGGGGAAGCAGAAGCCTCCGAAGCCCAGGCCAGGCCGCAGGAACTGGTTGCCGATGCGGCGGTCTAGGCCCATGCCTTTGGCTACCATGGCTACGTCCGCGCCGACCTTCTCGCAGACCGCGGCCACCGCGTTAGCATAGGATATCTTGGTGGCCAAGAATGAGTTGGAGGCGTGCTTGATGAGTTCGGCGGACTTTACGTCGGTGACAAGGATGGGGGCTTTGATCCCGGCGTAGACCTTGCGCATCACGGCCTCGGCTCGCGGTGAGGTCACGCCGAAGACCACGCGGTCAGGCTTGAGGAAATCTTCGACCGCCGTGCCTTCGGCCAGGAACTCCGGGTTGGAGACTACGTCGTAGGGGACCCCCTTCCTGTTGAAGCGGGCTACGGTCTTGGAAACCCATTCTCCCGTCTCCACGGGCACGGTGGATTTGTCTACCAGCACCGTGTAGGCGCGCATGCTTTTGGCCACGGCCTCCGCTACGGCTTCTACCGCGGAGAGGTCCGCCGATCCGTCGGATCGGGGCGGCGTGCCCACCGCGATGAACACGACCTGGGCTCGGCGCCCCGGCTTCCCCATGCCCTCTTCGATCGAGCCGGAGAAGCGCAGGTGGCCAGACTGAATGTTGCGCTGGAAGAGTTTGTCCAGGCCAGGCTCGTAGATGGGGATTTTTTTGGCTCGCAGGACCTTGAGTTTCTTGGGGTCGGAGTCCACGCACACGACATGATGACCCAGTTCCGCCAAACAGGTCCCAGTCACCAGTCCGACATAGCCGGCGCCAACGACGCAAATATTAAATTTTTCCATAGGTAGATTGTAGATTTTTGCAAAATTGGCCTAGCGGAGCAAGTTATTTATAGTAGAATCGGATTCTTATGGAATTGAGTGACAAGATCCGAAACCGGTCGGCGCGCGTCGGCGTGCTCGGCCTGGGCTATGTGGGGATGCCCTTGGCCATGGATTTCTGTCGGAAAGGTTTTCGGGTTACCGGTTTTGAGGTGGACCGGCGCCGTTTGGCCGATCTGGGCCGGGGAAAGTCTTATATCCGCGACGTGAGTTCTGAGGAGTTGCGCAAGTGGCAATCGGCCGGCCGTTTTCTCGCCACCGGCCGTTTTGCCGCCCTGTCCCAGCAGGATGCCGTGCTTGTCTGCGTGCAGACCCCCTTGCGCAAGACCAAGGAGCCGGACGTTTCCAATATACTTGCCGCCGTGGGCGAGGTGGCCCGCCGATTGCGCCGGGGGCAGCTTATCGTTATTGAGAGCACAACTTATCCCGGCGCCACCGAGGAGTTGCTCCTGCCGGTGCTGCGTCAGGCGGGTCTTCGGATGGGAAAAGATTTCTTCTTGGCTTTCTCTCCGGAGCGGGTGGATCCCGGCAACCCGACCTGGGGCATCGCCAATACGCCCAAGGTCGTAGGCGGCGCGGACCCGGTCTCGACGGCTTGCGCCGTCGAGCTTTATTCCCAGGTCGTAGATCGCGTGGTGCCGGTCTCGAGCACGCGCGCGGCCGAGACCGTCAAGCTCCTGGAGAACACCTTCCGGGCTGTGAATATCGCCTTGGTCAACGAGATGGCGCAGGTCTGCCATCATATGGGTCTCGATGTCTGGGAGATCATCGATGCCGCGGCCAGCAAGCCCTTCGGGTTCATGCCGTTCTATCCGGGGCCGGGCATCGGGGGGCATTGCATTCCCAAGGACCCGCGGCTGTTGAGCTGGAAGCTCAAGACCCTCAATTTCGATCCGCGCTTCATCCAGCTGGCCTCCACTATCAACGAGGGCATGCCCGAGTACGCGGTGGAACGCATCGCCGAGGCCCTTAACCGCGCGCGCAAGCCGCTACGGGGCAGCCGCATTCTGATCCTGGGCGCGGCCTACAAGCCAGGACTGGAGGACTACCGGGAATCTCCGGCTCTTGACGTCATGTCCCTGCTTCTGCGCTCCGGGGCCAAAGTCAGTTATCACGATCCCTTTGTGCGGAGCCTGGAGGTGCGCGGCCGGCGCTTGCTCTGCGTCCCTCTCACCGACCGGGCACTCAAGGCCGCGGACTGCGCGGCCATCCTTACGGCCCACCCACGGGTCGACTATCGGCGGGTCGTGCGCCTCTCTCGCTTGGTATTCGACGCCCGTAACGCAGCAAAGGGCATCCGCTCGCCCAAGGTGATTCGGCTCTAACGCGATGAGATCGTCCCGATATGGCTGATCCGACCTCGCTCGACCGTTTGGCTCTGGACGTGCTCATGTGGCTGGCCAAGACTTTAGGGCAGATGAGCCTTTACAAGGTCGGCCACCCGGCCATGGCCGCCACTCTGCAATTGGCCGAGCAGCACCTGGCCAAGGCGCTGGAGCGATCCGGAGGGGAACTCACCTTCTCCATGGACCAAGGCAAGTGGCTGGCCAACGGCCGTATCATCGCCTTCACCGACCAGGCGCCCCAGAGTTGGCCGGCGTTTTTCGGTCGATTCAAGCTCAGCAGCATCACGTTCAAGGCTGGCGTGACCAACGCGGAGCTCGTGGCGTTCTGTGAGCTGGCCGCGCTGCGTCCGGATCCGGCCCAGGCCATCGACCCCAAGACCTATCTGGAGAGCCGCGGGGTCGCTCATATTGCCGTCAACGAGGCGATATACGCCAAGATGGGCAAGAGCGCGTTGCGATCGGGCGCCGAGACTGGGTCAGGCGGGCCTGGCGTTGGCGGATCAGATGGAGCGCTGGCAGGAATTTCCGGCTTGACTTCCGAAGGAGCGACTTTGGACAGCGCCATCCAGTCGCTGGTGCGCCAGGCGGTGCCGGATCCGGCGTTACGGATCAAGGTCATCGAACAGGTGATGCGGTTGGTGCAGGCTGACATCCAGCTCCGGGTGCAGGAAGTCACCATGACCATCAGACAGGAGAAGAACATCCTGCACAACGAGCAGGTCCGGACCCAGACGGTCATCGGAACTATGGTCGAAGGCGTGGTGGTCGTAGACGACCAGGGCAAGATCCTGATGATGAATCCGGCGGCCGAGCAGATCTACGGCATGACCCTGGCCCAAGCCGCTGGTAAATCCCTCGTTGAGAAGGGGGGAGAGGACCATATGATCACTTTGGCCGCGGAGCTGACCACTTCCGGCGACCGCGAGATCAAGACGGGCGTCCGGGTCCAGGCGGCCGACGATATCCGGCGCACGTTGCGTGCCGCTGGCGCCGTGGTCCAGAACGAGGCTGGCAAGGTCGTGGGCATGGTGTCGAGCTTGCCCGACGTGGCCAAGCATAAGGAGCTGCAGAGGATGCAGCGCGATTTCGTGGCCCACATCACGCACGAGCTGCGCGCGCCGCTCGCCTCCATCCACGCGGCCTTGGAGATCCTGGAGGAGGAGTTCAAGGGCAAGCTCAAGGCAGATGAGGAGAAGATGATGTCGACGGCTTTGCGCAATTCAGACCGTCTAGCCGAAATGATCAACAGCATCCTGGACTTCTCCAAGATCGAGTCGGGGCAGATGACCGTGGCTCCACGCCAGACCAATCCTGAAAAGATCGTGCGCGAGGCGGTGGAGAGCGTCACGCCCTGGGCCTCCCAGAAGCATCTCGGGCTCGCGCTTTCGGTCGCGCCGGGCCTGCCCCTGGTCTATGCTGACGAGAAGCGAACTCTCCAGGTGCTCATCAATCTGCTCTCCAATGCCATCAAGTTCACCCCGACGGGAGGATGCGTCACGGTGGCCCTGGCCCTGTCTCGGGAGAATCGTGATAAATTCTTGGAGTTCTCGGTGGCCGACACCGGCTGCGGTATCGCCAAGGCGGACCAGAAGAAGATTTTCGAGAAGTTCGTGCAGATCGCCTTGGGCGAGATGGCGGCAGCCGGTACCGGCCTGGGCTTGTCCATCGCCAAGGCCCTGGTGCATCTGCAGGGCGGCCAGCTGTGGGTGGACAGCGACGTGGGGCGAGGCGCGACCTTCACCTTCACGCTTCCCATCCACGTCTTACCTCATGAGGAGATGGACTCCGGGGATCCCGCCCTTAAGCATTCACGGCCTTGGTGGAAGAAGTTCTTGGGCCTTCAGTAGCCTGCTACTTCGAGAACGCCTTCAGCAGGAACGTCACCTCGTCTAGGAATGCGGGAAGCGCTTTGGGTTGTATCAATCGGCCATGGCGGTAAGCGGCCAACCAAGGCCCGCGGCCGTCCACGCACCAGTCCGGATGGCTCTTGAAATATTGGCGTAGGTTCAGGTCGAAGAGGGCGCGGATGGCGGCTTCGTCTGGCCCGCGCAGCAGGTAACGCCTGGAGAATAACGGGCTTTCCTCGAAGTCAATGTCTTGGTAGCCGAAGACCGCGTCGATCCTGTCGACGGTGGTCACAGGGCGAAGCTCGAAGCGGGGAAGATCTCCTTTTGGAAAGGTCAGCAGGGCGACGGTCTGGCGGCAGGTCTGGGCACTGCGGCCGTCGCCGGTCGTGTACAGGTAGTCGCTGATGATTGCTCTGGAGGTTCCGTCGGGCTTGCCGGTGAGGATGTTGCGGTAGGTCCGCTCGCGGCCCTGGGTGAAGATATGCAGGTTGCGGTACTCTGCCGCAGGCAATCCTGGCGCGCCTTCTGCGAATTGAAGACCCAGCCTTCGGGCGGTCGCAGCCAAGGCCAGCTGCCGCCTATGTCCAGGGCGCAGGGCCCAGGCCAGTCTGCCTATTCCGAAGATGATAGCCGCGAGTGATACGGTCCAAGGCAATATCATGGGTGGGGTCAGGCCTTTACGCATTTTACGAATTTTGGGACTGTGGCGTGGATAGTGGTATCCGCGAATCCGTGAATCGTAAGCCCCGTCATAAGGTCTGGCGCGCGAACACATAGGCCGCGACCCGTGACGCTCCAGCCTGGTGCAGGGCCCGGCCGCATTCCTCAAGGGATGCTCCGGAGGTGCAGACGTCATCGATGAGCAGCACGGATTTTCCTCGCGTTTGGGGGGCGGCCAGGAAGGCTCCGGCGAGGTTCTTGGCACGGAATTGTCGGTCCAGGTCCCATTGGGGCCGTGTGGGTTTGGTGCGTTGGAGGAGATCCAGCATTGGCCGCCCCGCTATGCGCGCGAGTTCTTCCGCCAGCAGGCCTGCCTGATTGTAGCCGCGCTCCCTCAGGCGCCGCGGATGGAGCGGCACGGGGACCAAGGTGTCATGGCCGGAGAGTTCGGGGAATCTGGGCAGCAGACAGGACATCCAACGGCCCGCGGCGCGGGCCGCCGCGCGTCGGCCGCGGTACTTGAAGGCGTGCACCAGGCCCGGGACCGGACCGCGGTAGAGGAAGGCGGCGCGCACCAATCGGCAGGCGAAGGGCCGGCCCGAGCAGGAGCGGCAGAGGGCCTTGCCGCCGGCGATCGGTTCGGCGCAGCGCAGGCAGAAAGGTGGTTCGGAGAGGCATAGGCTCTTTTGGCAGCGATCGCAAAGAGGTGCTTTTCCATCGGACGGGAGGTCTTCCCGGCAGTGCGCGCAGGTCTGGGGCAAAATCCAATGCCAGGCTAGCGCGCTGAACCGCCGCAGGCTCTCCATACTCATTATACGAGGTCGGCGGCGGAAAGTTCCGTATGGGGGTCAGAATTGGAAGGTCAGGGTCGTGCCCATCGTGTAGGAAATGTAGTCCTCTTGAGGGAGATAGACGTGCCAGAGGCGGGAGAGGGAGCCATTCATGGTCAGACGCAGGTTCTTGGCGATCTCGTAGTCCCCACTGGTGTTGAGGCTGGCGAGGTCCGAATTGTCGGCCTGCGTCACCGGCGAACGGCGGTGCGCCAGCGAGAACGTCGTGGTCCAGATGACGCGGTTGGAGAATAGGATAGCTTTCTTGGCTCCGGGCAGCAGCAGGCCTCGGGGTAGGGCTACATCCATGCGCGTCAGAAGGCTCGGCGTGATGACTGTGACGTCCTGGGTCTTGATCCCGGTGCCTAGAGTGGTCTGGTCGAAGGAGTAGTCCACCTTCGGGGTCAAATAGACCTTGCGAATGTTGAAGTTGACTTGGGTCGTGGCGTCCTGATGCTCGGTCTTCTGCGTGTTGGCATCCACGAGTAGGTCGAGGGTCTTAGAGTCGCGTCTGTTGTAGCTGATCAGCGCGTCGAAGCGCTTGCGTATGACCGAGCGCATATCCGTGCTGAAGGATTGGTCCGTGGCGATGGATGCGCCCACGTTCTCGGTCCTGTGAGCGGAGTAGCGGAAGTTCATCTGAGTGTTGTTCATCCAGCGCTCGCTGCGCAGCAGCAGCTCAATTTGGCTGATGCTGGCGACGAGGTCGGGAAACGTCGTGGAGAGGGTCTTGGAGAGCGTCCCCGTCACCTCCGAGCGTTGGATGCTGCGCACGTAGTTGTCGGATATCGACAGGGTCTTTAGCGGCGCCCAGCGGCCCTTTAGGTCGTAGGCGGAGAACGGCGACCAGCGTTGCGTCGAGTTGAAGGTGTCGCGCAGGGTCCGATTGGCGAGTTGGGCCGCCGGATTTTTCGGCCTCAGTGGGGAGCGTACCCAGAGGTTGAGATTGGATTGGTAGCCGCTTTCCACGTTGTTCCAGACGTCGCCGTCTTGGATCTGGTAGCCGTTGACGATGTTGACGGAGCGCAGGAGTCGGGACTTCGGGATGATATCAGCGACGTTGAGGGGCAGGTTCACCGAGCCGTTGGCGGAGCGATTGATGGTCTTGATGTCTCCGATATCGAAGAAGTAGGTCGTGTTGGTGATGACAGTCGAGACGTTTAGGATGGAGTTTTCGATGATGTCGGCCTGGTAGTTGACCTGGGGGTTGATCCATGAGAGGAACTTGAAATTAGAGGCGACACCTGCGCTCTGGTTCATGGATTTTAGGTAACGGCGGTTGATCTCGGTGACGCCATCGCTATTGAGGTCGGAGCGGCGTTCCGTGACTTTGGTGAGCGTGTAGGTCGGATTGAGGGAGGAGCCCGTCCAGGGGATGAATGTCAGTCGAGCTCCGTAGGTCTGGCTGAGGTCTTTGGTGTTGGCGTTGCCGACGATCTGGCGGATTGCCAGTGAGGAGTAATCGGTCAGAGTGGTGTTGTTGTCATAATTAAGATCCACGGTCTTGGGCGCGAAGCGGGTCTTGAGAGGCACGCCGTATTGCAGCGCCCCGGAGTAGTCGATGCTGTCGTCGACCCGGGTCAGGGACTCATACTCCGTTCGGTTGCGCTTGTAGGAGAGGCTCAAGCGCGGCCAGGATCCACGGGTGAAGTTGCCTTGCGCCGTGCCGTTCCAGTTGGTGACCATGCCGGTCTGGAGGTTGTTGACCAGGTTGGAGAGGGTCCCGGTCAGGGCCGTGTTGGGGGTGTTCGTGATGGTGCGGGTGAGGTTGAAGCTCATGGGGAAGAAGGAGATGCGCTTGAAGTTGAGGTAGGCGGAGTCTAGGCGGTTGTCTTGGTTGGAGACCACCGAGGTCGGGGTCTGGAAGTTGCGGTCCACGGAGCGGTCCTTGAAGCCGAAAGTGGCCCAGTTGGTCCAGTCGAAGTCCGCGGCTATGGAATGAGCGTCGCCTACGCGGACGACCGCTTTGTTTAGATAGATTTCGTCCAGCCAGACGCGCCCTTTGGTGGGGAGGCCGCTCCCGGCTATGTCGCCGATCTTATAAATTCCGGCAACGAGTTCGGCTACCTGCTGGAGGCTGGGAGTGCCGGAGCTCACCACCGTGACGCCTGCGGTCTCCGGGGCCCAAGTGTCCTCCACCCCGTTATTGGCGGAGCTGGTCTGGTTGATCGTGATTTTCTTCCAGCCCTTGTAATTGAGCGGCACCCGAGCTTCCCAGAAGTTCGTGTCGTTGCCGACGCGCAGGAAGAACTGATGGTCCGGGTTTTGTGTGTTGAGCCCGTGGTCGCAAAATGAGGTGTCAGCGTCGCAGCCGACGTTGCCGTAGAGCAAGAAGGCGAACTGTTTGTGCTGGCTGATGTCTATGGCGCGCGTGAAGGTGCGTTTGGTGAATACCGTTGTCGTCGAGCCCACCACGGTGCTCACGGTCATGCTCGAGAAGTCCAATTGGAGGGATTGCTCCGACAGATTGCTGGTTCCCTGCTGGGTTTTCTGGTTGGCGACGCTGCCGTAGAGATCATTGTAGACCGAGGAGGCGTCGCCGCCCGCGTTATAGATGGGGGCATAGTTTGTGTTGTCAACGGAGTTGACCGGCACGGCCACCAGGCTCTCGGCTCGGATATTGCTCTGGCCTGTGGCCAGGTCTCCGGCCTGGCCTTTCTGCCAGGTGGTTCCCAGGACGCCGATGTGGGCGAATTTCAGTGCGCCGATCGCGTTGCCGCCGGCGCCCCGGCGCACGGAGATGCGGATGTCCTTGATGGCCTGCCAGGAGGTCAGGTTCGCGGAGGATATGTTGAGCGGGATCTGGAAGGTCTGCCAGCCTGGAGCAGTCGGGGAGCCGGAGCCGAAGTCGATGGCCGTGTGCGAGCCTGAGTCGAGGCTGAAGAGCACGCCATTATTGCCGGATTGCGCGCAGCCCACGCCGCCGGGCACGCCGACTGCACACATGTAGCCATAGTCGCCGCCATTGCCGTCGTCAGGGTCGAGGTGGCCGCTCCTGTTGAGGTCGTCCGTGTCGATCAAACCGTTATTGGCGCCGTAGCGCGCCTCGCATGTGTTAATGGCGGGGTTCCGTTGGTAGCACCACCCTATATCCTCGCCCACGTCGAGGACGTTATTGCCGCTGGTGTCCTCGGTCCGCAGCTTGCCGGAACCGTCCGCGTCCTCGGCTACGCCGCCCAGGCGGAAGTCGATGAGGTTTTTGGAGTTATCTCCCATCATGACTACTTCCAGGATGGTGCTCTGCGAGAAGTCCGAGCCTGAGATCGAGAATGGGTAGACGATCGATATCTCCTGGGTGGAGGTCGTGGCGCCGAAGTTGTAATTGATGTCCAAGACCTGCTGGGTGTCGTTGGCTCCGGCTTGGGCGTGCGGGTTGATGGATAGGACCTTTTCGGCCTCGCTGGTCCAGTTCCAGTTGAAGGTGCCGGGGGCCCAGCCGTTGCCTCCGGGATCGGCCGGCACCGAGCCAGGATAGATCGGGTTGGAGGCGATCTGCCAGGACTGCCAGGTGGTTGGGGCGGTAGCTTCCTGTTTGATGCCCTCCATGTTGTCGATGAGGGCGTTGCCGTTGAGGTTGGGGTTCTGGCGGCTTTGCGCGTATTCGCCGGAGAAGCTGGCCTTCAGCTTGGGCAGCAGGTGGATGTCCTTGAGCTTGAGGTCGAAGTCGTAGACCAGCAGGCTGCTGGCCAGTTCGGTGACGTTGGGCACGGTTTGGGCCTTGGCCGCTGCCTGATAGAGTAAGGTCGAGCCCAGGGAGATGTTCTTGGTGAAGTCATAGGAGACCCTCCCGCCCAAGAGCGAGGTGTTCGAGATCCCTCCCAGGGGGGAGACTTCATAGCTGAGGTCCACTCGGGAGTTGGGCCCGATGCGGTCCGGATTGAAGAAGGTGATGAAGCCCGAGTCATAGTCGATGAAGTAGTCAACGTTGCGGTTGAGTTTGACGCCGTCGAGCACGACGCTCTCGCTTTGCGATACGATCGATGGTTCCAGGAGGAAGGTCTTGAGGCGGTAGGAGTACTCCACGTGGATGATGCGCTGAGAGATGGGGGTCGGGGAGTAGATGTTCGGGTCCGGCGTAGTCGAGTCGCCCAAGACCGCGAAAGGTTCGATGAGGCGGAAGATGCCGTTGGCGAAATCCACCCTCATGGTGTCGGGGTATTTCTCGATCGGGTTGAGAGAAGAGCCCACTTCTACGCGCTGCTGGTTGAGGACCTTGAGGATGAAGTTGCCCTGGCCGTTGTCCGCTACGATCTGGGTCTGGCCGAGGTTGTAGACGGTCTTGAGTTCCCGGTTGTAGCCGAGTTCCCGGGTGCAGGTCGCGCAAGAGATGACCTCGAGGGGGACGTCCGAGGGGACCTTGATGAGGATGGGGAACTGCGCTCCAGAAGGAGTCAGGGTCAGGCCTGCGTTCGGGTTGGCGAGGACGACCCCCGAGTTCGCGGGATTTAGCGCGAATTTTTTTGAGAGATATGTTCCGCTGCTGTCCAGGAAATCCACGGCCGCGGCGTATTGGGCCTGCAGGGCGTTGCGGAAGGTGATGATGCCGTTGATGTAATCCATGGTGTAGTCGGTGCCCGGGGAGAGCCGGATCCACATGTTCGAGGATACGGCCGCGGTCCCCACGCCGAAGTCGAAGGCCGTGAAAGTCGATTGGTTGACGTTGGGCGTTCCGGCGTTCATCTGGCTGACCCAGACCAGCTCCGAGCCGGTTCGGATAGGCAGGCCGATCTGGGACGCCGCCGTCGAGAGGAGGGTGGCGAAAGTGAGGTCGTAATACTGGCGCCGGGCGTAGGAGGTGTCGAGCAGGTCGGTGGCCACGAACTGGGTGTTGCCGATGAACTCCCTGAATTTGCTGGTGCCCTTGGTTCGGCTGGCGATGAAGGAGGATTTGAAGCCTTTGAACTTGATATCCGCCCGGATTCCGAAGAGCTGTTTATTGTAAGAGACGAATTCCGTGGGGGGCAAGGAGAGGTCGATGTCGCCGAAGGAGACGTTTTGGACCACCTCGTTGGGGTCGCCCTGATAGACGATGGAGATGTCCTGGTGGTTGACTTGGGTGTCATCGTAGTCCACGTTCACCGTGATCTTGGGCCCTACCTTGCCCTGCATGCGCAGCTGCATCTGCTGCTGGATGGTCCACAATCCGGTGGTTATGGGTCGGCCTGTCAAACTTTGGTCATGCAGGTAGCGCATCTCGGAGAAGCTGAACCCGATGATCTTTCGACCGGTGATAGAGAGGCTCATTTGCTGGGCCGGCAGCTCCAGTTCCGGCGGGGGCGGCAGAAGGGACGCGGACGTGGAAATCGCGAGTTCCTCGGCTTCCGAGCCCAAGAACGGTGAAGGTTCTCTCGGAGCCAGGCCCCGTTCTATGTGGGTGCGCGTCCGGGCGAGGCGTTCCTGGCTGTAGCTAAAGGGCTTGAGGCCCTCTATGAAGTCGAGGAAGTCATGGGCCGTCCCCTGCAGGGGAGGAGTAACGGTGCTCTCTAAAAACGGCGGGCCCTGGCCCGCCGTCGGCGTCAAGGGTTCGAGGATGTGTTTGGGATCCGGTCGGTCCATGAGCAGGAAGGGACCGGATCCGGGGATGACGACGATCGTCGGGGCTGGTTCGGCCTCAAGAGCGGGGGCGGCTATCTCTGGCGAGGGGACGGCGGTCGTCGCGTCCTGCGTTTCCAGTGACGGCGAGCCCTGGCCCGTCGGCTGCCGGGAGAAATCCGGGTCCCAGGGAGTGGAGAATTGAGCGTACGCCGCATCGCGCGCAGGCGCGAATGCTAATAATAATGCGCAGAATACCAGGGAGCTCAGGCGTTGCAGTCGCAATAAGATGTCGTCTCAGTCCCGCGCCTCGGCAAGCGCTGGACGCCAGCGCGTGGCGCGCGAGCGTCCTGAGTATAACTGTGACGTATTACAGTGTCAAGACATTTTCGCGAGATGTCGCGAGAAAATTATCGAGATTGTTGACCGCGACGGCTTACGAGGTGTAGAGGCGTTCGAAGGCCCGCACCGACTCCTCGAGAGATGCCGCCTGTTTGACCCGGGCCTGGGCGTTTCGGCCTAGTTCTGTGCGTAGGTTCGCGGATTTGACGAGGGTTATGATATGCCGCAGGAGGTCGTCCTCGCTTGCGGCTAGGAACCCCGTGGTCCCGGGCGCCACAAGCTCGGCATTGCCCGTGATGTCTGAAGCCACGACCGGCAGTCCCAGGGCCATCGCTTCGTAGATTGCGGTGGGCGAACCTTCCCAACGGGAATAGTGGACGAAGATATCCAGGTTCACGAACCTGTCGAATAGGCGCTCCCGCGGGATGTAGCCCGTGATCTCGAGATTTTTCTGGAGCCCGCGCCTGTCCACCTCGCGCCGAATCTCGCTTTCGAGCTCTCCGCCGCCGATCCAGACGAAGCGCGCTTCCGGATGCTCCTGGACGAGGCGCTCTGCCATGCGGATGAATGCCTCCGGGTTGCGGGCTGATGACAGCCGGCCTACGGCCCCGACTAAGACCAGTCCGTCCCGGGCGCGGCTGCGGGGAGGGGGTGGTCCCATGACGATGAGGTTGCGCACCTGGAAGACCTCTTGGCCCCAGGAAAGCCGGCGCGCCGCGGCCCTCTCGCTGTCTGAGCAGGCGATGACGTTGCCGATCCAGGAGACGGACTTTTCGATGCACCAGTAGAACCTCCGGCACAGCGGACCCACGTCGGTCTGCAGGAAGCTGTAGCCGTGTGGGGAATAATAGATGCGAGGCACGCCGGCCAGCCAGGCGGCCGCGCGGGCGAGCACGCCGGCTTTTGAGGACGCCGCGTGGACGACGCCCGGCTTCTCGCGGCGCATGAGCCGGTAGAGCTTCCAGAACGCGACGAGGTCCTTGCCGGGGCTGATCTCGCGGACCATGTCCGGGATATGGACATGTCTGTCGGCTGAGCCCGTCATCCGTTCGAACTCCCCGGACTTAAATCCCGGCCTGACCGAGTACACGACCCAGGGCTCGAACCGGTCATGAGCGATGAACCGGGCTAAGGCCGCGATTTGCTGGCCGACTCCATACGGCGAGCCGCATTCCAGGACTTCGAAGACTTTGGTCCTTTTTAAATCCTCGTCAATTCTTTCCGTCTCGGCCTGCGTCGGTCCGGCTTCTCCCAGCGTCCAGATGAACAGGAAGAGCGTGGTGATCTGTTCGTTCTGGAAAGCGCTCTCCGTGAGGTTCATGACGAAAAAGGCGGTCGTGGCCGCTAGAGCCCACAGAGTCCTGGCGTTCGGGGCCTGGCGGACGCGTTGCCAGGCCCGCGTCAGAAGAGCCCAGCCCAACGCTAGAAGAGCTGTCAAGCCGACGAGGCCGCGCTCCGCCAGCTGCTGCAGGATAATGTTGTGGGCGGAACTCCAGACGCGAGTCTTGTCGAGTATTCCTTGGAAGTACCGAGTGAAGACTGTGGCATAGTTGGCGGGACCGACTCCCAGCCACGGGTGGTCCTTGAAGATGCGCCAAGCCACGTCCCAGAGGACGAGGCGATCGAGCCCTTGGCGAGCATCTCCAGCGGTCCCGGGATGCCACAACGCGGCGATTGGGGAGCGATGCGAAGGTAGGAGAAGCGCGAAAGCCGCCGTGCCCAAGGCCGCCGCCGGCAGCCCCCATTTGAGCCAGCGTCGAAAAGCCGGCTCGGCAACGCAGAGGGTCGCTAGACCCACCAGGATGCCCAGAAAGGCGCCGCGGGTCTGGTTGAGGATGAGTGCTGCGCCCAGCAGGGCCAGAGAGCCTACGACCCAGGGCTGCGTTGATTGGCGGGACGCTCGCGAGCCGAGCCAGGCGAGGCCCCCTAGAAAGCCCATGGCCAGCATCTCGCCGTACGTCACGGGATGCACGAAGGCGTGGGCCCGGAGCCAGTCCTGGGTGAGGCCATGAACGATGAAGACTTGGTAGCAACTCAGGCCGGACTGAGCCAGGCCCCAGGCGGCGATGAAGACGAAGCCCAGGGCCAAGGCGATCATCGGGAAGCGCTTGGGCGCGGTGCGCCAGGCCAGGACGAGGATGATGAAGGCCCAGAGCTTATGAAAATCTTTGTGGAAATTGTGCAGGCTATGCGCCGGCGCGACTCCCGTCAATGAAGTCAGGATCGAGACCGCGCAGTAGAGGCCTAGGCAACCAGCCGTGGGCCCACGGACCCGGCTCCAGTCCAAGGAGCGCCCGGAGGTGGTGAGGAACACGAGCGTCGCCGTCATCAGGCCCAGCGTGACGTTGATGCTGGCGATTGAGATCGGAAGGAGCAGCGCCAGCGCGGTCAGGACGACGCATAATGCGGCGTAGTTGAATGCTTCGAACTGAGCTCGCACGGTAGACCGTGTTTCTGTGGGGGCCGCGCGCGTGCGATAGGCGTCCTGTACGAACTGCCCGAATCGGCTTATGAAATTCTTCCTGTCGAACTTCAGGGCATGGGCGCGGATCGCGGTGGGATTAAAACGCATCTGCCGAGCCTTGGTCATGGCGTCAGCCAGGGATTGAGGGGTCTGCGCATCGAAGAACAGGCCGGTTTCGCCTGCGTGGACCGTTTCCAGAGCGCCGCCTTTTCGATAGGCGATTACCGGCTTGCCGCAGGCCATGGCCTCCACCGGGGCGATGCCGAAATCCTCGTCTACCGGAAAAAGGAGCGCCTCGCAATGTTGGTAAAGCGCGCGCAAAGCCTCGTCGCTCTGCCAGCCCAGGAGCTCCACCGTGGCGCCTTCGGCGAGGCGTTTGAGCCGCGGCTCTTCGGTGCCTAAGCCCACGACCTTCAGCCGCGCGCCCAGAAGCCGGCAAGCCTCGATGGCGAGATCTATCCGCTTGTAGGGGACCAAGGCACCGGCCATCAAATAGTACGGCTGCGCGTCTGGCCGCTTGTCGCTGGCGGAGGGTAAGTGAAAAAAATTCGTGTCCACGGCTGGGTAGATCACGGCCGCGTCCCGGCCATAGGCCTGGGCGATGCGCCGGCGCACGTTCTCGCTGTTGGCCACGAACGAGTCCACGCTGCGACTGGTCTTCTGGTCCCAGCGTATTAGGAAAGGCCGAATCCAGTCGGCGCCGAGCTTCATCCACTGGCGGGTGCCGTCTGCGAAATAGGCGTTGAACTGCCCGTAGATGTAGCGCATGGGAGTGTGGCAGAAGCAGATGTGCAGAGGCGGCCGGCGGCCGGGCCGTTGCGTCAAGCGTACGCCCTTGGCCACGCAGTGGCTGAACGAGATCACCACGTCGTAGTCGCCCAGATCGAAGCTCTGGATGGCCCAGGGCATCAGGGGCAGGAGGTAGCGATAGTGGATCTTCGCCCCCGGCATCTTGTCGAGCCAGGAGGTGTGGATGATCTTGGAGTTCAGGAAATCTGAGAGCTTTTCCGGCCTGCAAAGCAGCGTGTAGATCTCCGCCTGGGGGAAGATCTCGCAAGCGGCTTCCAGAACCTTCTCCCCGCCGCGCATTCCGGTGAGCCAGTCACAGACGAAGGCGATCTTCATGAGCTGGGGCGATCGGCACGGAGGGGATTTCTCATCTGATGCCAATAGAGTTTATCAAGTTTTTCTTGCGAGCACAGTGAGACGGCGGCGATTTTCAAAGTCTCGACGGGAGGTCTTGTCGTGGCGACCTCTTTCATGGTGTGGGCCTCCTGTAATACATGTGAGCTGGACCTTGTTTTGTTCTCTTTTACGAATTATTGGAAGAATTGAAATCAATATGCTTATTCTTCTCTTTGCGCAAATACAGCGCGTCACTTATATAATGGGAAACCGCGGAAAAGAAAGTTTATGTCGTTGACAATGGCTTCGCCAGCGCTGTATCTTTCAACATAGGCGAGGATCTGGGGAAATTTCTTAAAAACGCCGTATTCATGCAGTTTCATTCTATAGTGCAAATATTTATTTCTATAAAAATCGGAGTGAATGCGATTTTATTCGGGTTAAAGATGGCGGCGCGCTGGAGGCCTTGCAGGTATGTCTTGACCTGAGCGGCGTCGCGGTCAGAAAATGTGAATTCGAGGGGCTGACGGAAGCCTTCGTGCCCTGGGTCTTTCATGCGGGGTCGTGATAGCGTGGGATGACGAACTGGAGGAAGACTTTGATGGCATCCATCTCGAGGTTCTGCCTTACGCATAGGCCGGGGTAAAATCCGATTTCTGGTCGTATCCGCATCCCAATTCGTCTAAACTTCGCTTTCCCGCTGCGCCTGAGCTTGGGCAGGTTGTGCGTCGCGCATATCAGCGACCATTCGCTTGATGCCGCCTGCTTGCTTCGCCGCATAATGTGAGGTAAGGGGAGCATGACCTTGATAGGTTCGGCGCTGTGGATATGAGGTCTTTTCTGGCGATTTCACCGTATCTTAAAAAGGCTTTATCGCTATTATGGTACAATCTTCTAAGTTTAACGAGTGCAATTCTTGAAGCGCGAATAACAGGTGAAATTCAATCGTCCCTCAGGCCTTAAAAGCGGCGTTTTTAGTATTTTCGGCTTGGTTGCTCCCTCCCTAATCTACTTGGTCGTCACGCCCATTTTGGTGCGGATCCTGGGAGACGCTCAATATGGCCTATTGGTGCTGTTTCTCGCCATACCGGCGTTCCTGGGGAATATCGATTTTGGGCTGGGGGCCGGTGGTGTTCTGGGTATGGGCCGAGCGATCGAGGCCGGGGATGTGCCAAAGGCGGTGCGGCTGCATCGCGAACTGATCACGCTTTTCGCGCTGCTGGGGATTTGTCTGGCTGCGGCCCTGTGGCTGGCCGCGCCGCGATTGGTCTATCTTCTTGGCATGCTTCAGGCGATCGAGTACGGCAAAGCCCTGTTCTTAGTCCATCTTGCCGCCGTCGCCTTGATCCTGTCCATCCTAACCGCCTCGGTCTCGATCCTACCCCGCGCCGTGGAGCAATTTCCGCAGATTGCCATGATCCAAGTCCTTGGCAAGGTGGTCTTATGGCTTGGCACGGTGACTTTAGCCTGTTTTGGTTCCGGACTTTCCGGCATATTCCTTTGGGTTGTGAGTCTGGAACTCCTAGTGTTGACAGTCTATGTGGTTTGGAACACCCGTCTGCTTCCCGCGCTGTTGTGGCTGCCTGTCGGGCGCTTCCACGAGATTGGGGGGCTGATCGGATCTAGTGCCTACGCTTTTATCGGGCAGTTAAGCGCTTCTTGCATTTATCATGTTGACAAGTTTTTGATCGCCTATTTTTTAGGTCCGGCGGCGGTTGCTTACTACTCAGTGGCCGTCGGCATGGCCAGTAAATTGTTGGTGTTGGCGGCCGCCATGTCGTCATTCGTTTTCCCGCGCGCCGTCAGCCTGAGCGCGGCCGCGGCGACCGACGCGTTGAAAGAGCTCTATCTGCGGGCCAGCCGTCTCACTTTGCTGACGCTGACGCCTATCTTGGCGCCGGCTGTCATTCTGGCTCCGGTACTGCTGCGCCTGTGGCTCCCGGGATTCGCGGAGCAGTCCGCGGGTCCCATGCAGCTGCTGCTGGCGGCCTATTTCTTGTCAGCGCTTTCCGTAGTCCCTGCTTATATCTACAATGGCAAGGGGAATTTCCGCGTCAGCGCGATCTATGCGGCGATCGGGACCTTGTTGAACGTGGCCTTGTGCCTGGTCTTGATTCCCAGACTGAGGATGATCGGAGCAGCCTTGGCCGCGGTGCTCAGCATGGCTCAATCCGCCGTCTTCATGGGTTCTTTGGAGAATTCTTTTGGGATGGGATGGTTCGGGGGCCAGGGCAAGTTATTCGGGCAGCTGGGGCTATTGGCGCTGGCGCAGTTCTCCGCCTTGTCCGCGATGGCGCGCTGGGTGCATGGCTGGCCGTCTTTGGCGGCGGCAGGGCTGGCGGGTTGGGGGCTATTCTATGCGCTTTGGTTCCTGATCCCGATGGCGACGACCGAGGATAAGGCCGTTTGCAATAGACTGCTTAGGAGCTGGACCTGATGCGAATCACGATCGTCATTCCGGTCTATTGCGAGGCCAAGAGCCTCCCGTTCTTGTATCAGCGGATTGAGAAGGTGATCTCGGGTCTCCCCGCCATCCAATGGGACTACATTTTCGTCAACGACGGCAGTCCCGACGATTCCCTGGAGACGTTGAAGCAACTGGCGGCAAAGGATCCGCGGGTTAAAGTCATCGATTTTTCCAGGAATTTCGGCAAGGAGATCGCGCTCAGCGCGGGCGTGCACGCGGTCCGTGATGCCGATGCCGTCATCTGCATGGACGCGGACCTCCAGCATCCGCCCGAGTTGATCCCCGAGCTGGTCGAGGCTTGGCGCCAAGGGGCTGAGATCGTGGCCACCATCCGCGTCAGCGTCGCCAAGCAGCCCATTCTCCGGCGGTTGGGTTCGTATTTCTATTATTGGCTCATGTCGTGGATGTCCGGATTGGACATGCTTTCTCAGACCACGGATTATCGTCTCTACGACAAGAAGGTCGTCGATGTCTTTCGCCAGGTCACGGAAAGGGAACGTTTGTTCCGCGGCGTCATCGACTGGATGGGATTTGAAAAAGTCTATGTGAGTTTTCGAGCGGATTGTCGCCAGGCCGGCAAGACTTCCTTCAATTATGTGCAACTGGTCCACCTGGCCATCAGCAGCCTCACGTCGTTTTCTTTATTCCCGTTGCGGATGACGGGATACCTGGGCGCTTTCATTACGGTTGCCAGCGGTTTGTTGTTGTCAAGGATGCTGTTCGCAAGGCTCATCTCCAATCCGAGTCTTTTTACTCCGTTGGCCATCGTTGTTGTGATCAATACGCTGCTCATCGGCATCGTGCTGATGGCTATCGGGTTGGTCGCTCTGTATATCGGTACTATCCATACCGAGGTCGTCAATCGGCCCCTTTATATCGTCAGAGAGAGATTCAACTTCAAAGCCTCGGACCTCGACAGACGCAAATGAGAGCCCGTCTCCGCTCTTTCCTGTCGGACAGTCTGTTCAAGGCGAGTAGCGGGTTGTTCGTGGCCTTCCTGGTCAGCAACCTGTTCAGTTACGGATTCCAGGTGGTCATGGGAAGGCTGCTCTCCGCCAAGGAATACGGTTTTTTGAACTCGTTGATGGCTATTTTCGTCGTTTTGAGCGTGCCGATTTCCACTTTGTTGATGGTCGTCGCGAGGAAGACGGCGGCATATGCGGCCAAAAAGGACTTCACCGGAATCCGCGGCCTTTTCAGGCTGGCGCATCAACGAATCCTTTTCGGAGGTCTTCTTGGCCTGATCGTATTCATGTTGGGAGCCCGTCATGTGGCGGACTATCTTCATTCGCCGACCCTCATGCCGATCATCCTGCTTGGCCTCTGCACTTATACGGCGCTTGCCGTGCCGATCAATACCGCGCTATTGCAGGGCCTGCAGGACTATAAGTGGATGGGGATCGTGTCGGGGCTTGGCGGGCCGGTGAAGTTCATGCTCTGCGTCATCCTGGTACTGGCCGGATTGGGTGTCAATGGGGTGTTGCTGGGACTGATACTCGCGAGTATCGCATCATGGCTGTTGGCCTACTTCTCGATAAGAAGGCATCTGCTGCGTGGACAGCCGGGCGCTGACACTGTCCATCAGCTATCACTTGCTCACATGTTGCCTGTATTTTTGGCCAATCTCGCCTTCACGGTGATCACGCAGACCGACATGATCCTTGTGGCCCGGTTCTTCCCAGCCCAAGATGCCGGGATGTACGCCGCGGCCGCCATCCTGGGCCGCAGCGTCATGTATATTCCTGGAGTATTCGTGCAGGCCTTGTTCCCCATGGTCAGCGAGCACCACGCCCTGAATCTGGACAGCCGGCACTTGCTGGCCAAGGCGCTGGCGGCCACGGCCGCTTTATCCGGTTTCGGCGCCGCGTTGTTCTTCCTGTTTCCCAGATGGATCATCCAGGTTCTTTTCAACGCCCGCTACCTGGAAGCCGCGCCTGTGCTCAAGTATTTTGGACTCGCCATGCTGCCCATGGGGCTTTTGTTGGTCCTGATGAATTATTCCATCGCCAAGGGCGAAAGATTCTTCTCCTATGTGATGATCCTGGGCGCATTCCTGGAGATACTCCTCATCTATCGTTTTCATGATTCCCTCCTGGAAGTAGTGTTCATCCTGATGAGCCTGGGCCTGTCCATGGTCATGCTCGGACTTTTGGGCAGAAATAGCGTGGCAGTCTCCGCGTCGCAGGAAGCGCGTTGCTGAGGCTCAAGTCATGAAGGTCTCGATATCCTATCCGCCGCTCAGCTCTACGAAAGGCACCCCTCTTTTGGGGCAGAATCGCCAGTTTCAGTGGTTCAGCGACCCTACCTTCATCTATCCGATGGTTCCGGCTTATGCCGCGACACTTCTCAAAGAGGACGGTTTTGCCGTGCTTTGGGATGACGGCATCGCGGAAAGCCTTTCTTATGAAAAGTGGCTGGAGCGGATAAAAGTGGAGAAGCCGGATGTCATAGCTATGGAGACAAAGACCCCGGTGGTCAAGCTCCATTGGGAGATCGTCAAAGAGCTCAAAGGCCTACAGCTCGAAGGCTGGACGCCCATCGTCGTATTCATGGGTGACCATGTCACGGCCCGGCCGGAAGAATCCATGTCTTCTTGCCCGGTGGATTTCGTCCTCACCGGCGGGGACTATGATTTCCTGCTGCGCGATCTTTGTCGCTGCCTGCGCTCAGCCGGCAGTTTGGGCGTCCTATCCGGGCTGCCTCTCGGCATGTGGTATAGAGAGGGCGGGATGGCGAAGAGTACCGGAGTCTGCCTATTGGAGCACGATTTGGAGGCGTTGCCTGTCATCGACCGCGACCTTACCCGCTGGAGGCTTTACAGCGAGAAGAACGGCAATTTCAAGCATCTGCCGGGCACTTACACCATGGCGGCCCGAGACTGCTGGTGGGGCAAGTGTTCATTCTGTTCCTGGACGACCTTGTATCCGGGAAGTAAGTACCGGGCCCAATCTCCGCGTAAGATGCTCGACGAGATCGGCCGCCTTATCGAGCAGTACCATGTGCGGGAGATCATGGATGACAGCGGCTCTTTCCCTGTCGGCGCATGGCTCAAGGAATTCTGCGCGGGGATGATCGAGCGAGGCTACCATAAGAAGATAAAAGTCGATTGCAACATGCGTTTTGGGACGTTGGGCGAAGCGGACTATCGGATGATGGCGCAGGCGGGTTTTAGGTTCGTTTTGTTCGGTTTGGAATCCGCCAACCAGGCGACCCTTGACAGGTTGGATAAGAACATTAAGGTCGAGGCCATCGCGCAGGGCGTCAAGTCCGCCAAAACTGCCGGGCTTTCGCCGCATATCACGGTCATGATGGGCTATCCTTGGGAATCCAAGGAAGACGCTTTGCGCACCGTGGCTTTCGCCAAGGAGCTGTTCCGCAACGGGTGGGTCGACACTTTGCAGGCTACCATCGTCATCCCCTATCCGGGGACTCCGCTGTTTGATGAATGCAAGAAGAACGGTTGGCTTCTCACCGAGGATTGGGATAGCTTCGACATGCGCCAAGCCGTCATGGCGGCGCCGGTTTCCGACGCGGATATCAAAGAGCTGACGCGCATGCTTTATACGTCCTTCGCTTCTCCTGCCTATATCATCAGGAAGATATTGTCCATCAGGGGACTTGATGACCTGAGGTTCTTCACCCGCGCGGGCAAGAAGCTTCTGGGCCACCTTACCGACTTCCGCAAGCCAGTCTGATGATCAGATTCAGCATCATAATCCCGGTCAAGGAGATCAACGCTTACGTGCGCGAGACGGTGCCGTACATCCTTGGCCTGCGCAACCCTGATTGGGAACTGATCATCGTCCCGAACGCGGAGGCGCCCAGCGAGTGGCATGATGATCGCATCCGCCTGATGGCCTCATGCCGCGTGGGGCCGGGGGTCAAGCGCGACCTGGCGGCCCAAAGCGCGCGCGGCAACATCCTGGTCTTCCTGGATGATGACTCCTATCCTCGTGCGGACTTGCTTGACGTCGCGGTGCCCTACTTTGAAGATTCCGGCGTGGTCGCCCTTGGCGGCCCCGCGGTCACTTCGCCGCAGGACGGTTTCTGGCAGCGCGTTTCCGGCACGGTGTTCTTGAGCAAGCTTTGCTGCGGGGCGCCGGAGCGATACGTGCCGCTTGGGCACGCGCGAGAGGTGGACGATTGGCCTTCAGTGAATCTCATGGTGCGCAAGGATGATTTCCTGTCGATCGGTGGATTTGATTCTTCCTATTGGCCTGGAGAGGATACGAAACTCTGCCTGGACCTCGTCAAGAAGGTCGGCAAGAAGATCCTCTATGTCCCGGAACTTATGGTCTGGCATCATCGGCGGTCGGGCTGGCTGAAGCACCTCAAGCAGGTGGGGGGCTATGGCCTGCACCGCGGATTCTTCGTGAAAGCGCATCCGGAGACTTCGCGGCGGCCGGCCTATTTCGTGCCGGCGGCGTTTGTCCTGTTCGTGTTGTTGAGTATGTTTGCCAGATGTATGCCGCGGGAGATTCGGATGTTCATCGCGGCCGGCTGGCTGGCCTACGGGTTGGCGTTGTTGAAGATCTTGGCTGATTTCCTGAGATACGAGACCTTGGCCGTCTCCTGCTGCAGCCTTTGGTACGCGTTCTGTACGCATCTGGTGTATGGGGCGCGATTTTTACAGGGGTTGTCGACGCGGGCGCTGCGGAGCACTTTGAGATAGGATTATCCGAGCTATTGCTCGGATAATATCATTGTTTATAATTTATAATTATTATATAAGTATTTTATGGAAAGAGTAATTCCAAAAAATATCAAAAATAGGTGGGATGATCCAAAAGGTCTGATCCAGATTTTTACCGGCCCTCGTCAAGTCGGAAAGACGACGACGGCCCTTTCTCTGATGAGCCCTCAGGATGCGATCTATGCGGACGCCGATATGCCGACCCCTCCAACGGCCTCTTTCATCACCGAGCATTGGAACCGAGCGCGGCTTTTGCCGTCGCCGCAGCGCACTTTGATCCTGGATGAAGTGCAGAAGATCCCGCGCTGGTCCGAGGCGGTCAAACAGCTCTGGGATGAGGATCATCGGAATGGCACCGCCCTGCGCGTATGCCTCCTCGGCAGTTCCGCGCTCCTCATCGAAAAGGGCCTTGCGGAAAGTCTTACGGGCCGCTTCGAGGTGAGTTACTTCCCACACTGGACCTATGGCGAGTGCCACAAGTGTTTCGGCGCGACGCTCGCCGAGTACGCAGACATCGGCGGATATCCCAAGTGCTATGATCTGCGCGGCGACCACGAGCGGCTCGAGGCCTACCTGCGCGACAGCATCCTCGAGCCGACCCTTGGCCGCGACGTTCTGGCGCTGCATTCCGTGGACAAGCCGGCGCTGCTGCGCCAGCTGTTCTGGTACGTGTCACGCCTGCCCGCCCAGATCATCAGCTATGAGAAGATCCTAGGGCACTTGCAGGGCAAGGGAAATTCCGCGACGCTTGTCCACTATGGCGAGCTGCTCGCCGCCGCCTTTCTCCTGGTCCCCCTCGGCAAGTTTTCGCGGCGTCCGCACCGCACGAAGCGCACCATACCCAAGTGGATCATAGCCAACCCAGGCCTCGTGGCTGCGGCCGTTAAGCACGGCGACGAACAAGGGTTCGTTTTTGAGAATCTGGTCGGGTCCCATCTGCTCAATGTCCTATTCGGGCAGAAGGAGTATCAGCTGCAATTCTGGCGCGAAGAACCTTCCGAGATCGACTTCATCCTGGTCCGGGACAATGAGCCGATCGCGGCTTTCGAGGTTAAGAGCGGCAGGATGAAGAGGAAGCCGACGATGCAGGCCCTTCAAGCCTCGGGCATCACATGCCCCCTGCGCGTCATCTCGCGGGAGAACGCCGAGGATTTCCTCCAGACTTCGACCATCGCGGAGGTCCTTCAACAAGGCGCACAAACGCCATGAGGAGACCTTCTGAACATGGTTGAAAAAGCGTTCCATATGAATTTTCCTCTGGTTTCGATAACGATCACCACCAAGAACGAGGAGGCGAACATCGGTACGTGCCTTAAGAGCATCAAGGCGCAGTCCTACGGGAATATCGAGACGATCGTCGTCGATAATCATTCCGTAGACCGGACACAAGATATCGCTCGAAGTTTCACGGACAAGGTTTTTGACAAGGGGCCGGAGCGTTCGGCTCAGCGCAATTTCGGCATGATGCAGGTGGCGAAGGGCGATTATTTGATGTTCATTGATGCCGACATGATTCTGGCTCCGGATCTAATTGGGGACTGTGTCGAACGCCTGAACCGACAGGATGCGGTGGCGCTTCATATCCCGGAGATCGTCTTGGGGACTAATTTTTGGAGCCGCGTGAGGAGATTTGAGCGTAGTTGCTATGATGGGACAGTCATTGACGGGGTCCGGTTCTGTCGTCGAGATGTTTTTTTGAGGATAGCCGGTTTTGATGAGAGCCTCACCGGTGTCGAGGATTGGGATTTGGACAAGAAGATCAAGCAGGTCGGCAGCATTGCGCTATTGGACGGGCAGCGGCGGGGGGATCCTGGGCATCCCTGGGAATTGGCGGCTTTTATCCGGGAACGCGGGGGCGATCCGGATGGGTGCCGGGCGGCTATTTTTCACAATGAGGCGGATTTCCGTTTCGTCGAGTATTTGAGAAAAAAGAATTACTATGCGAATTGGCTGGCTGCTTATGCCAGGAAATGGGGTTGCGATGACGCGGATATCCGAAAGCAGTTGGGGTTCGGATATCGATATTTTGGGGTCTTCCTGGAGAATGGGAAGTGGAAAAGATTGCTCGGGAATCCTGCTTTATCGGCAGGGATGTACACGCTTAGATTCCTGGTCGGGCTTGTTTATCTGTTCAAAAAAGACGCAGCGGAAGTTTGATATGAGTAGGGCCGCAGGAAAAATAAACTGAGATGGCTGCTTTAAAAATATGATTTCACTTTTGCAGGCGTGCTATAACAAGAGTATCTTTTTGTCCGCGCGGGTGAGAGCCCGCTTTTGGAAGCTATTTTTGAAAAAAATGGGGAAACGGGTGTTTATTATGCATTCTTGCATGATCTCTTCGCCTTCTGGCATAGAGATCGGCGATCATGTT
This sequence comes from uncultured Elusimicrobia bacterium, assembly GCA_903830945.1. Classification (GTDB taxonomy): domain Bacteria; phylum Elusimicrobiota; class Elusimicrobia; order UBA1565; family UBA9628; genus UBA9628. Next base: position 24,911 of record CAIKVT010000023.1, on the reverse strand, counting down.
TGCATTAATCATCATACGACTATTTCCGGGATGGGCTCCTTGAAAATTGGCAATTTTGTCATGATCGGTCCTAATTGCAATATTATAACGGCGAACCATTGCTTCGCCGACCATGCTCAGCCAATGATGTTCCAGGATGCTGTCCCTGAACCGGTGAAGATTGAAGATGACGTGTGGCTCGGGTCAAATGTCGTCATTTTGCCGAATGTGACGGTTGGAAGAGGGGCGATAATCGGCGCGAATTCGGTTGTCACAAGGGACGTCCCAGCGTTCGCGATAGTGGGCGGGGTGCCGACCAAGGTCATTCGTTACAGATTCCCTGAAGAAAAAATGGAAGAACTTAAGAGTGAAGTATTTCGCAGCGAGGACTATCTGTGATATGGCCGGATTAGCGCAAAAAGAAATTATCATTGCGACTCATGTATATGCGACTGGGCCTGCCCAGGACCTTCGGGATTATTTGATGGGCAGACAGGTCGGGAGATTGCTTTTCATTGGACATCCATTGTTTTATGACGAGCGATTGAAGGGATCTGGCTATGAACTGTACCAAGCCGGCAGTAAGACCGAAGAAAAGCATGCTGCCATCAGTAGATTGCCCGAGCTTTGTTCCTACTTTAGGGCGCTGTTCCTGAATATAAAATGGACACTTCGCTTCGGGCGCAGATGTGATGTGTACATCGGATGCAATAACCTCAACGCATTGAGTGGCATCATTCTTAAGTTGTTGGGCGTGACGAAGAAGACCATCTATTATGTCATTGACTATAATCCGCGCCGCTTCGGCAATCCTTTGCTGAATTTCATTTATCATAAAATCGACCAATTCTGTGTCCGGCATTGCGATGAGACATGGAATTTGTCAGACGTGATGCGGACCGCCAGGAAGGACTATTTTGGCTTTAGCGGAGGGGTCCAGATCGAGGTGCCCATTGGCGTCTGGTTCGATAGGATCAAGAGAAAAGATTTTTCTCAGGTCGAAAGAGACACCCTCGTCTACATGGGGCACGTCATCAAGAAGCAGGGGATACAGAATGTGATCGCCGCGATGTCGGAGATCATTTCAAAGATACCCAAGTTTAAATTCTTGATCATCGGCGGCGGCGATTATGTCGATGTTTTGAAAGAACAAGCGGCGAGGTTGCGTGTGGAGGATCATCTTGAGTTTACTGGTTACGTCGAGGATCATTCCGCCATAGAGGAGATGCTGAGCAAAAGCGGTGTGGCGATCTCCATGTACGAAAAACATGATGATTTAGGGGGCCTGTCGTTTACTCATTTTACCGATCCGGGGAAGCTGAAATACTATCTGGCGAGCGGCCTTTTCGTGTTGACGACGGATGTCCCTCCCAGGGCGCGAGAGATCGAGAAGGCCGGATGCGGCCGGATCGTGCAGAACGAGCCGGGTAGTATCGCTTGCGCGGTGATAGAGTTCATGGTGAGGGGGGATACGGAACAGTTGCGTGCAAACGCGATCGATTACGCGCGGCAATATGATTGGAACCTTATTTTTGGGAAGAGGATCGCATGTCTATAGGGTGCCCCATTGGCGAGAATGGTCAGGGGCTGACAAGCGAGCAATATGAGAATTAGTTTGGTCCGTCCGACATTCGGTTCAAGATTTCAGGTGACGCCGCCGTTATCTTTGGGCTATCTTGCGAGCGCATTGAAGCGCAACGCCTATAGAGATGTCTCCCTGATCGATGGGTCCTTGGAACTCCTTAAGCCCGCTCAGGCCCTTGAAAGAGTGATCGCCGACGGCGGAGCCGATGTGATCGGTATCCAAGTCTACACGGGCTCGCACAAATGGGTGAAGGATTTTACCGGCCTTGTCAAAGAACGCTTCAAGAACTGTGTCGTCGTCGTTGGCGGGCCGCATATCACGGCGCTGAAAGAACATGCGATGGATTTTGTCGGCGCCGATTGTGGGATCCTTGGAGAGGGCGAGATTGCTATTGTAAAGATGCTGGAGTTCCTGGAAGGAAAAATCAATGATCCCGCAAAGGTTCCGGGATTCTTCTTCAAGAACAAGGGACAGTGGCGGCATGCTGATGAGAAGTTCGGATTTTTGCCAGACGCGAACGATATCCCCATGCCTGATTGGGGAATCCTGCAGCCGCAGAAGTATTTCGCACTCATGGAAGGGGCTACGATGCCTCTGCGCGGGAAAAGACCGGCTCCTATATTGACCAGCCGAGGATGTCCATATCTTTGCACCTTCTGCTCCTCCGGGTTGACCAACAAGCGCATGATGAGGTATCGTGACCCCCGCAATATCGTCGACGAGATCCTGTACCTGAAAAAAGAATACGGCGTCGATGAGATCTTCATCAGCGATGACAACCTGACGATGAATCTTAGCCGTGCTGAGCAGATCTTCGACCTCTTGATAGCGGAAAAAGCGAACATCCATTGGAGAGCCCCGAACGGGATCCGCATCGATCGTTTGAGCGCACCGCTGGTGGAAAAGATGGCGCGGTCCGGTGGGTATTATGTGGGTTTGGGAGTGGAAACCGGCAACGCTGAGATCATGCGGACGATCAAGAAAAAGCTCAACCTCGATATCGTAAAGGGCGTCGTCGAGCTTTTCCATAGATACAGGATCAAGGTCAGCGGATTTTTCATATGTGGTCTCCGCGGGGAGCATCGCGATCAGGTCAAGGATTCCATCGACTTTGCCCTGACCGTGCCTTTCGATCGCATCCAGGTAAGCAACTATATCCCATATCCCGGCAGCGAGGACTTTTCTGCTATTTTTGAAGAAAATTCTCCTCAGCGTTACGCTGAGAATGTGTTCAAGTTCCAGGCTTCGGAATATGTCCCACCCTTCCAGGAAATGTCTTTGGAGGAGATCGTCGCGCTCCAGAAGAAGTTCATACGCAGTTTCTACCTTAGGCCCAGGATATTGCTCGACCTGCTGATGAACCTTAAGCTCAGCCAAATCATCGCGATCCTTCATCATCCATCCATCATGCGATGGTTCGATAGGAAGCAAAAATGGTTTGAATCATGAATTACATGGGCCGCGTTTCTCGAGCATTTGATTCGTTGCGGAAAAGCACGGCAGTGCCTTTCCTTATTGTTTTTCTAGCAATTTTGTTTATTTCGTGGATAAACACCTTCCCGAGAGGCTATATTTTTGCCTATAGCGATTTCGTCCAGCTCGTCAATTTTAAAGGCAAATTGAAATGGTTCACTGATGCTTACGTGGATTATGGCGAGGGAGGGCTAAATTTTTTATATGTGCCTCTGTATTATGTGATCCTCGGCTCTATCCAGAATCTTATCGGACAGCACTTTATGTCTGCGGCCCACTCGTTTATTTTTTTGTTTGGCAGTTTCTGTTCGTTTTATATCGCCACCATGCTTCATGGCATTGATTCAAAAGAAAACAAAGACACGATGCTTTGCTTTTCCTTGCTTTACGCGGTCAATTCATATACGGCGATACGTTTTGCCATGCCGTCTGAGTTCTTTTTGCCGTACATTTTCGCGCCAGTCCTATTTGCAACGGCGCATGCGTACTTTGTGGAATCGCATATTCTTCATCGGAGTTTGCTTTGGTGCGCTGTCGCCATGCTGGCAAGTACCGCCTGTTGGGCAGGCCCGCCTTTTTTTATCGCGTACTTTCTGTTGACGTTTGCCTACATTTCGTTTGTCTACCTCTTCCATTGGGAATATCGTTTGACTATTCTCGTTGGCAAGCTCGCTCTTTTTTATTTCATGTTCGTCAGCAGTTTCGCGATGTGCTTTTCTGTCTGGCCGGCGTTGTTGCTTGGATACAAGGCTGCTGTACAGGCGGGGAGATATCGGGTGAATAATCTGGAGTGGATGTATTCACAGTCTTTGACGATACTCGATGTCCTTACATTCCGGACAGGACTCTTCGGCCTCGTGAATGTCAGCGGATTCAGCCTGCTCGTGTTTATGCTCCCATTTTTATTTTTATTTTCATTGTTCTTCGCTGGGTGTATGTTCCTTCGGAAGAACATGCATAAAAAAACGCTCGCCATATATGGGCTTGTGATATTACTCGTATTTTTTTTCCTTAATAAGGGCAGGGGGTTGCCGTGGGAAACCCCCGTTCATGCATTGTTCGCCAGCAATATCATCCTATGCTCCTTGCGAAGTTTCGATAAAATATTGATTTTTCTCCCCTTCTTTCTGCTTATGTTTTCTTGTCTTTATAGCGTGGGCGCAAAGAGCAAAATCATCCCGCGGGCTCTATTGATTGCCACATTCCTCTGCATCTCTCCATTCATTGTCGGTAATCTATATAGAAATCATTATGCCGTAGAGCCGGGGAAAGATTATAAGACAAGCCGTTACGCTGCGCTGGTCAAGATTCCGCAGGGATACTTTGATGCTATCAGTGTAATCAGCCGAATCAAAAGCGACGTCAAGATATTGAGCCTGCCTTGGTCACTTGGGAATCCTGATCTGAAGGGCTGGATCATATCTGAGAAATGGAAAAATTGCGGATCGAACCCGCTTGTTCAATACTTCAACCACCCTGTTGTCCAAATGAATGAACCGAGCTCCTTCTTTGGCTGGAATTACGGGGAACACTGGAATGAGCAGAAGAAGAATGAATCCCTTTGGCTGATACCGCTCTCCGGGATGTTGGATGTGAAGTATTGGGTCTTTCATAAAGACGTGGCCGAGCAGTTCGTTTTGAAAGCTGCCCCCAAGATAGCCTATTACAAGAAAAAAGGAATTATTAAACTGCTGGATTCTAATCCCTTTTTTGATTTTTTCGAGGTTGATGATAAATATGTCCTCCCTCATTTTTACATTCCGGAAAGGCTTTACATTCTTGAGCATCCTGAGGCCATTCCGTCTATTCTGAACAGTGCGTTCGAGCAGGGGAAGCTGGCCATTCTTGGGGCTGCCGGCAGATTGCCACTGGGCATGAGATCCGATCATGGCAGGGTCGTTATCGAGTACAAAAAGATAGATGCTGCAAAATACAGAGTTAGGTTTCATGGCATCACCGGGTCGTTTCCGTTTGTTTTTTCAGAGGCCTTTTATTCCTATTGGAAGATCTATCCGACACGCTATATTGAAGCCCATGCCCCATCTCTCGAAAACTATAAAATCTTTGAACATAATGAGGATCGTCAGGCATCCGCAGCCGAGCTTAAAACATACCTTGATAAAGGCTGGGTTTCAGGGCTTGGCGATGGGTGCCTTAAGAGGCGGCGGTTATTTTCCTGGGTTTCCTCATCGGCTGCTGAAGAGTACCAAGAAGAATATCATGCTGATTTTGTCTCAAAAAACATCCGTGGGACCATCCAGAATGACAATCTCCCTGACGGATATCTTTATGACACTTGGCACCTAATGCCGGTCGATGAAAAATTCCATCAGATCGTAAATGGATATGCGAACTATTGGTTGATGGACATTGAATATCTGAGGACTCATTATGCGGGCGCGTTCAAGATGAACCCGGACGGGTCATCTGACCTTGAGGTTATCATCGAATTCTGGCCGCAGAAGTTGTTGAACATGAGCCGTGCCTATGTTATCCTCTTCGCCGTCTTTGTCGTCGCCTTACTTGGTGCCTCGTTCTTTTTTAGGAGCGCCGCTGGCAGCCCAAACTGATATGCCGAGCAATAAGAGTGTTCTGCTTAGCACATACATCAATACGGTCAATGATGAAACCTACGCGCTTTTTGGGCCAATAGAGAATATTACGGGGTATCTTTGCCGAAAGTTCAGCGACGTTTATATGATTAGTCAGCCCATGTCGGGCGAAGCGGAACTGACGCCGGTCCTGACCTATTATAAGGGTGGAAAAGTCGTTTGGATAAAAAGAATGCCGAAATTCTTGCGCATGTTTTATTGGGTGGATCCTCAAAAGGTGACATCGAACCAGACGGTGGTCAGGCTTAAGGTCCGCGATTTCATCTCAAATATCTATTTCATCCTTTTCGTCGTGCCGGGGAAGCTTGATCTTTTTATTGGCGTGGAAAGCATAAATGCGTTGAGCGCGATCCTGCTGAGGATGCTTGGACGCCTGCACACGCTCCTCTATTTCTCGAATGATTACCACCCACATCGTTATACGTGGTTCAAGAACTCAATCTTCCTTAAGTTGGATGAGATTGCCGCCTGTCATGGTGATTATATTTGGATGATGAACCCAAACATCCATGAGTCAAGACTCGAGAGGGGCTTGGATGCGCGTAGGCTCGCCCCCCATCATATAATTCATGGCGGACTCCCATTTTTCCCGGGCGCCCCTGTGCCTTTGGTCGAGCGAAAGAAAAACAGGATCGTGTACGCGACCCGGGCAGGCCATCAAGGCTTGCAGATCATGCTTGAGGCCTTGTCTGTGGTGGCGGGAAAATATCCCGACACAACTCTATATATAACAGGGCATGCGGACCGCGAAAAGCCCCAAATCCTCCCGTTGATGCAAAAGCTTAAAATATCAGAAAATGTTGTATTCACAGGTTTTCTAAAGGAAGCGGAGTTGAACGATCTGGTAAAATGTTCCTGGATCGGCGTTGCGATATGGTCTTGCGATTCACCGGCATCGGCTACGTACGGAGATCCGGAAAAGATCCGGCGATATTTTCATTTTGGCTTGCCTGTCGTATCAACGCCCAATGCCTTTACCGCGGAAACGATCAAAAAGCATGGCGCAGGCATAGTCGCTGACGATGAGGCCAAGGCAGTGGCTGCGGCCATCTGCCGGCTGTTTAGCGACGACTCCTTATATGCGAAGTGCGCGCAGGTATCGGAAGGGCTCGGCGCATTCTACAAGGAGCATAATACCCTTGACGATTCGTTCGATGACTTACAAAAGCGGCAGCTGCTTTGAGCGAGATGCAGCATAAGGTATTCTGTAGCTAGCTGTTGAATGCGGGGCGAAAAACATGAACTCTCTGCGGACATCGATCCTCGGATCCCTCAGTGGCCTGCCCTATAAAATCCATCCAAGCCTGCACTTCAAGATCTATAAGCTCCTTGTGGATTGCGGGTTGAAGGGGCTGGCGCAGGATGTCGTGGTCTCGTTCGCGGTCAAACATATAAAAAAAGGCGACTGCGTGGTGGATGTCGGCGCAAACCGCGGCACTTATACTTATTCGATGGTGAAAGCTGTCGGGAAGCACGGGATCGTCTACTCCTTCGAGCCAAATCCGGTTATCGCGGCGCAGCTCAGGAGCAATCTGAAGAGCTCGAATGCCGTCATTGAGAATCTTGCCGTCTCCGACACCAGCGAGGATAAGGAATTCTACAGGCATACACGGGGAGCCGGACCGACGAGTTCCCTGGAGTTCTATGACGTGCTGGATAGAGATGGAGAATTGGAGAAAATAACGGTGAAATGCGTTACTCTCGATTCGTATTGCCGCTCACACAACTTGAAGCCCGCCTTGATCAAGGTCGACGTCGAGGGACATGAATTGAATGTTTTCAAGGGAGCCGTAGAGACCATCCGGAGCCATTGTCCTTGCCTGGTTTTTGAATTCATCGAACAGTTGTGGGAGACAAAGAACGTGAAGGATATTTTTGCGCTGTTAAGCCCGGCATACCATCTAATACGCATCGAAGACGGAGCCGATGCGCTGGAGGCCTATGCGGATTACAAGCCGCAGTGCGATCCGGATTTTAGAAAATCAAGAGTCGTGAACATCGGTTGTATCCCGCGCGAGGCGGCGAGGCACTGAAATGACAAGAAAGAGAGCGCTTATCACCGGGATTTCCGGCATGGTTGGTTCGCATCTTGCCGATTTTTTGTTGGAGAACACCGATTGGGATATTTGCGGGATGTGCCGATGGCGCAGCCCTCTTGGCAACGTGGACCATCTTTTGCCGCGCGCAAACAAAAAGGACCGGGTGTCTTTCCTGTATGGCGACCTTTGCGACTACATCTCCCTGCAGAATGTCATCGAGGAGAGCCGGCCTGATTACGTTTTTCACTTGGCAGCGCAAAGTTATCCATTGACAAGCTTCAGCTCCCCACTGCAGACGCTTGATACCAACATCCAGGGGACGGCGCGCCTACTCGAGGCCTTGCGGAAATCCAAGGGGAGCGACCCGGTGATCCACGTCTGCTCGTCTTCGGAGGTGTTCGGCAGGGTGCCCAAGGAAAAACTGCCGATCGGCGAGGATTGCTCATTTCACCCAGCATCCCCTTATGCGATCTCGAAAGTCGGCACGGATCTTCTGGGCAAGTTCCATGCGGAGGCGTACGGGCAGAAAGTCGTCGTGACGAGGATGTTCACGCATACGGGCCCCCGGCGCGGTGATGTTTTCGCAGAGTCGACCTTCGCCAAGCAGATCGCCATGATCGAGAAGGGGCTCATCGCGCCGGTGGTCAAAACAGGTAATCTCAACTCCATGCGGACCTGGGCCGATGTGCGCGATGCGGTGCGGGCCTATTATATGCTGGTGACGATAAATCCTGTGCCCGGAGAGGCTTATAATATTGGCGGTTCATTCTCATGCACCGTCGGCAAGATGCTCGAGCATCTACTTTCCATCTCTACCCGGAAGGATATCCAAGTCGAGACGGAAGCGGCCCGGCTTCGGCCCATTGATGCCGATCTGCAAGTCCCGGATACGAGAAAATTCAAGAAACACACCGGATGGCAGCCGCAGATATCTTTTGAGAAGACGATGTCGGATCTTCTGGAGTATTGGCGAGCCAGGGTGGCTGCCGGAAGCAATTTTTTGACACGATAACGTAAGGAGGCACATGAACGAATCTGGCATCGCCCTTTACAGGACCATGTACATGATCCGAAGCGCCGAGAAGTCCATCCAGGCTCATTATGGCGAGGACGAGATGAAGACGCCCATGCATATGTCCATGGGGGAAGAGGCCATCGCCGCCGGCGTTTGCCATGCGCTAAAGCCGGAAGATCAGATCCTCGGCAGCTATAGAAGCCATGGCATATATGTCGCCAAAACGCAGGAGACCGATCGGTTCTTCGCTGAAATGTACGGCAAAGCCTCCGGGACTTCCAAGGGGAAAGCCGGATCCATGCACCTTGTGGCGCCGGAGGCCGGGCTGGTCTGCACTTCGGCCATAGTCGGCAGCAGCATCCCTGTCGCGCTGGGGTTCGCTTTTTCAAATAAGCGCTTCAAGAATGGCAGGATGACCGCGGTCTTCTTCGGCGACGGGGCCATCGACGAGGGGGTCTTCTGGGAGAGCTTGAATTTCGCCTGCCTTCAGAAGCTTCCGATCCTGTTCATCTGCGAGGATAACGGGTTCGCCGTGCACAGCCCGACGCATGCCCGACATGGATATGACTCCATCGCCGACATCGCGCGTAAATTCAATTGCAATGTCTTGCAGAGCGATTCTTCAGACGCAGAGCAGATCTGCAAGCTTACCAAGGATGCCATAAAGCTCATCCGGGACAATGAGCGGCCTGCGTTCCTCTATTTAAAATACTATCGGTACCTTGAGCATGTCGGCATCGGGGAGGATTTCAAGGCCGGTTATCGCTCAAAGGATGAATTTGAGCAATGGCTGAAGGTGGACCCCGTTCGACTGCAACGGGAAAAAGTCCTGAGAACGATGGGCGAGGACCGGATTTCAGTTTTGGAAAAGGGAATCGACGAGCAGATCGAATCCAGCCGGATGCGAGCAAAAAACGCGGCTTTTCCTGACGCGCATACGGCCTTCGAGGATGTGTGTATATGAAAAGGATGATCACTTATCGCGAAGCGCTCAATGAGGCAATGGCCGTGGAAATGAGGCGCGATCCGAACGTGTTCCTGTATGGAATCGACGTCGCGGATCATAAGCGGATTTTCGGCAGTGGCAATGGCCTGCTGGAAGAGTTCGGTGCGGAGCGCTGCTTCAGTACGCCTCTTTCCGAATGCGCCATGACCGGCTTCGGGCTTGGGGCGGCCTTGAACGGATTGCGGCCGATCCATGTTCATATGCGGGTTGATTTCATGATCTTGGCCATGAACGAGCTGACGAATATGATCGCCAGTTTCCGCTATGGTTCAGGCGGCCGGATGAAGGTGCCGATGGTCATTCGCGCCGTGATTGGTCGTGGCTGGGGCCAATCCTGGCAGCATAGCAAAACCCTCCATTCCTGGTTCGCTCATGTCCCGGGATTGAAGGTGGTCATGCCCTCCCGGCCGGCCGACGCTAAAGGCATGCTGATCGCGGCGATCCGGGATGACAACCCCGTCATCTTTATCGAACACCGCTGGCTGTATGATGTGGTCGGGGAGGTCTCGGAAGAGTCAAATCCCGATTCTCTCGAGGGGTCCAGGCTCATCCGTTCGGGATCCGACGTCACGGTCCTGGCGGTCTCGTGGATGAATGTCGAGGCGTTGCAGGCCGCGGAGGTCCTCGCCAAGAACGGCATCAAGCTGGAGGTGATCGACGCGCGCGCTATTTCGCCGTTTGACGACACGGCCGTGGTGGAGTCCGTCAGGAAAACTGGGCATCTGATCGTGGCGGACTACGACTGGGTCCACTGCGGGTTCGGCGCGGAAGTTGCCACACGGGTCTATGAGAAATGCATGGGAAGCTTGAAATCTTCCATAACCCGAATTGGTTTCGCTGACGCCCATTGCCCGTGCTCCCGGCCTTTGGAGATCGAGTATTATCCATCCGCTATCAATATCATCCGCGCCGTTGAACAGAAACTCGGGCTTTCCAAGATCGATCTGACGCATGAGGAATTCTATTCATATGAGAAGAAGTTCAAGGGGCCCTTTTAATTGAAAGAGGGAGTCATCCTAGTCGCCGGCGGCGCCGGGTTGGTCGGCCGCAACCTGGAGAACCGGCTTGCCGAAGCCGGGATGCCCTTTGTTTCGACAAGGCATGCGGGCAGTCCGGCACTCGGTCATGATTCATCCGTGGTGTGTGACTTCTGTGATTTTTCCAACTGCTTAGCAGTGACCGAAGGCAAACAGGCCGTCGTGCTATGCGCGGCCATCTCCCATGGCGCGAAGAAAAATCGGGAGATGCCTACCGCCTCCATACTGCCCAACCTTCAGATCTTGGCCGGCTTATTGGAGGCTTGCGCTCGCAATAAAGTCAGGACAGTCGTCATGCTGAGCAGCTCGACCGTGTATCAGCCGGCAGATTTCCCTATTAAAGAAGATGATCTGGATCTGAACCAACCCCCTTATCCCGGGTATTTTGGGGTGGGCTGGACATACCGTTATCTGGAGCAGCTCGCGGCGCTATACTCCACGACCTGCGGCATGAAAGTCGTCATCCTGCGACCTGCGAATATCTATGGCCCTTTCGATAGGTTCGATGAGGAAAGAGCGCACGTGGTCCCGTCTCTCATCAGGCGGGCCTTGAATAAGGAGAATCCTTTTGAAGTGTGGGGGTCACCTGATGTGGTGAGGGATTTTATTTTTGTCGATGACCTTGTCGGCGATATAGTCTCCATACTCAAAGGAGAGGTGGACCTGCATGGTCTGCCGGTGAATATTTGCGGCGGCGAGCCGATGACGATAGCGGAAGCGGCCCGGATCATCTTGGAGGTCTGCGGCCATGAGGCCCAGGTCTGTTTCGACCCAAAGAAGCCTTCTGCAATACCATATCGGGTCGTTGATAATGCGCGATACCAGCGATTGTTTGGTGATAAGAAAAGGACTCCTTTTAGGAGCGGTATTGAAAAGACGGTGGCATGGTGCAAGAATGCAAAGTGATCGGAAAGAGGCGGCGCATGGCTGAGACGTCGCCGGAGCCGGCCGGAGCAAGTCCAGTGAGCCCCGAGCGGGTTCGCATCGGATTGGTCCAGATCAACAACAGCTTTTCCGGGCAGGATTATTTCCCGTTGTCCGTGGGGCTCTTGCAGGCCTATGTCCAGGCCCGCGCCAGCCGCCCGGCCCGGTATGAGTTCCTGATGCCCGTGTTCCGCAGGGAGCCTCTGCGGGAGCTCGAGGACCGCCTGGGCGATGTCGATGTGGCGGCTTTCAGTCTATATGTGTGGAATGCACGCTATTCGCTGGAGCTCGCCCGGCGCCTTAAGAAGCGCAAGCCCGGCATGCTGGTCGTCGTGGGGGGGCCTCAAGTCCCCGGAAATCCGGAGGACTTCCTGCGGGCGCATCCTTATGTGGATATAGTCTGTCACGGGGAGGGGGAGGAAACGTTCCTGGAGATACTGGAGCGCTATCCCTCGCGGGACTGGTCTGGGCTGCAAGCCGTCAGTCATCTGGCTGTCGACGGCGGCTTCCAGCACCACCGCCGCGTCGGCCGGGTCGCCTCGCTGGAGGGCATTCCCTCGCCGTATCTCGCGGGCACATTCGACCGCCTCATCACCGCCTATCCGGGGCACCAATGGCTGGGATTGTGGGAGACCAATCGCGGCTGCCCGTACCGCTGCGCTTTCTGCGAATGGGGCGCGGCGGAGATGAACCGGGTCTATCATTTCGACGATCCCCGGTTGGCGGCGGAGCTGGAATGGTTCGCGCTGCATCGCGTCGAGTTCATCTTCTGCTGCGACAGCAATTTTGGTATGTTCCCGCGCGACCTGACGATCGCGGAGCGGGTCGTGGAGATGCGCCAGAGGCACGGCTATCCGCGAGCTTTCTCGATCCAGAGCAGTAAGAGCGCCCCGGAACGAGTCTATCGCATCAGCCGCCTGCTCAACGAGCATGGCCTGAGCAAGGGGGTGCTGCTTGCGCTGCAATCGGTGCATCCGCCGACTCTGGAGGCCATCCACCGCAACAATGTCTCGATGCGCAGCTTTGAGGAACTCCAGCTCCGGTTCCGGCGGGAGGGCGTCCAGACTTTCACGGACCTGATCCTGGGGCTGCCGGAAGAGACGTACGAGAGCTTCGCCGACGGGGTTTCCAGCATCATCGCCAACGGCCAGCACAACCGCATCCAGTTCATCAACCTTTCGATCCTAGACAATGCGGAGATGGGGCAGTCCGCTTACCGTGAGAAGTACGGCCTGGAGACCGTGGAGTCCGTGGCGGTTAACATCCATGGCCTGGTGCACGAACTCGACGGCGTCGAGCCGGAGACGCAGCGTCTGGTCATTGCCACCAAGACCATGCCGCGCGAGGCATGGGTAAAGACCCGCGTGTTCTCCTGGATGACGGCCCTGCTGCATTTCGACAAGCTTCTGCCTATCCCCTTCGTGGTCTTGCGCGAGGTGTTCGGGCTGAATTATCGAGAGTGCATCGAGGCCTTCATGGGCGTGGATCCCGGTCAGGCTCCGATCGTGAGGGGGATCGTCGACTTTTTCACAAGGAGGGCCCGGGAGATTCAGCAAGGCGGCCCGGAGTACCACCACTGCCGCGAATGGCTCGATATCTGGTGGCCTGACGATGAGTACAACTTCATCGAACTGTGCGTCAAGGGGCGCCTTCCGGAATTCTATGCGGAGGCCCGCCTCTTGCTGCGCGGCCTGGCCCAACGGGCCGGCGCAAAGGGTGGTCTGGGCTTCATCGATGACGCCATCGCTCTTAACTGCGCCATTCTGAAGCTCCCGACTCCCGGCGCCCCGTCGCGGATCACCTTGGGGAGCAATGTCTTCGAAGTCTATCGACGGGCCTTGCTGGGGGAGAAGGCCGTTCTGCGCGAGGGACCCTGCCGGTACGACATCATCAGGTCCGGACGGTGGGAGATGCCGTGGGAGCAGTGGTGCCGGGAGGTGGTCTGGTACGGGAACAAGCGGGGGGACTATCTCCATGCCGTTGAGCCAGTCCTTGAGGACGCCCGTCCATGAATTATCGGTCTTTGGGCGCGACCGGCATCAAGGTCTCCGCGGTCGGGTACGGCTGTTGGGGCATCGGAGGCAACGCGGGCGGCGCTGTGGCCTATGGCCCAACGCGGGACGAGGATTCGATCCAGGCCTTGGAGCGAGCGTTGGAACTTGGGGTCAATTTCTTCGATACGGCGGACCTCTATGGTTATGGCCATAGTGAGGAACTCTTGGGGCGGGTCCTGGCTCCGCGTCGCGAACGGGTCGTCATCGCCACCAAGGTCGGGCTCATCGAGGGCGGGCGGGGGTATGATTTTTCCAGGAAACATATTCTGGAAACGCTGACGGCAAGCCTGCGGCGGCTGCGCAGCGATTATATCGATCTTTATCAGCTCCATAATCCTTCTCTTGAGACACTGGATGGGCGGGATAGTCCGCTGGGCGTCATGGAGGAGCTTCTGGCGCAGGGGAAGATCCGCGCCTTCGGTGTTTCATTGAGATCCCCGGAGGACGGGCTGGCCGTGGTCGGCCACTTTCCTGTCGGCTGCGTGCAGGTGAATTTCAACTTGACAGATCAGCGCGCCGTGGAGCAAGGGCTTTTTAAACTGTGCGCCGAGAAGAATGTCGGCGTCATCGTGCGCTCTCCCCTGGTGGCAGGTTTCCTGACGGGACGCTACACCGGAACGAAGTCGTTCGGTGAATTCGATCAGCGCCGTTCCTGGTCAGCCGAGCAAATCCGGAGATGGAACCAGGCTGAGGATTTTTTCGCAGTGATCATGGCGCGCTATCCGGAAGATACGCCTGCGCAGTTCGCACTGCGCTTTTGCCTATCCTTCCCGGGGGTCTCCGCTGCGATCCCAGGAATGTTGACGGCCGCTCATGTGGAGGAGAACGTGGTTGCCGGCGGATACTGCGGCTTGGCTGAGGAGGATATCGCGCTCCTTTTCCAGAAATACAAGTCAGTCGAATTTTTCGTCAAAGGTTAGCCGAATAGGCTAAAATACGTTATCCGGCATTCTGGATTTTATTTTATACCTCAAGAAGGACTATTGCCAGGAGAAAATATGCAAGTTGAGAAGACGAAATTGGATGGGGTTTTGCTGATAATGCCGCCGACGATCTTTGAGGACCATAGGGGCACTTACGTCGAGCTTTACAATGAGAAGCTCTATAAGGAAGCGGGGGTGAAGGCCGATTTCATCCAGGATGATATCTCGGTCTCAAAGAAAGATGTCCTGCGGGGCATCCATGGCGACTCTCAGACATACAAATTGATCTCCTGCCTCGCCGGAGAATTCCAGTTGGTGGTGGTGAATTGGGACAGCGCATCTTCTCAATATCGGGGATGGGACTCCTTCATCCTATCGGAACAGAACAGGAAGCAGGTCCTGATCCCGCCGAAATTCGGTAATGGGCATCTGGTCCTTTCTGATCGCGCGATTTTCCATTATAAGCAGACCACATCTTATGACCGGGCGGGCCAGTTCACGATATTATGGAATGATCCGCAGATGAATATCGCTTGGCTGATAAAGAACCCCATCCTGTCGAAGCGGGACGGCGCATAGATTCATGTTCCAAGGGAAGAACGTCCTGGTTACGGGTGGCAGTGGCTTCGTCGGGGTCAACTCGATCGCCAAGCTGTTGTCCTTGGGAGTCAGAGTCCGGGCGACCTTCCACAAAAAGCCTCCGGTCCTCAATGACGCCAGGATCGAGTATGTGAAGTGTGACCTGCGGATGATGGACGACTGCCGGCGCGTGGTGGCTGGCATGGACTATGTTTTCATGTGCGCGGCCAGCACCTCGGGCGCGGCGGTGATCGCATCGACTCCTTTAGTGCATGTGACGCCTAATGTCGTGATGAACTCCCAGATGCTGGAAGCCGCCTACGATGCGAAGGTGAAAAAATTCATCTGGATCAGCAGTAATGCCGCCTATCCTCCTACCGGCGACAGGCCAGTCGCGGAGGAGGAGATGTTCGCTGGCGATCCGCATGATGTCTATTTTGGGGCCGGTTGGATGAAACGCTACACCGAGACCCTGTGTCGTCTTTATTCTGAAAAATTGAAGGTCAAGATGGCGACCGTGGTCGTCCGGCCCTCGAATATCTACGGGCCGTATGATGATTTTGATTTCGCCACATCACACGTGATGGCGGCGACGATTCGGAAAGTGGTAGAAAGGCATTCTCCGATAGAGGTCTGGGGGACTGGCGATGATATCCGGGATCTGATCTATATCGACGATTTTATTGAGGCGCTCATCTTGGCGGCGGAAAAAATGGACACGTATGACCCTGTCAATATAGGTCTAGGGATAGGGCACAGCATTAAAGATATCCTGAAGATCCTTTTTGAGCTTGAGGGTTGGAAGGACCCTGTGGTTAGGTTCGATGCAAAGAAGCCCTCTATGATTCCCAAGAGGCTTATAGATACGGCCAAAGCGGAGAGATTGCTCGGGTTCAAGGCGGCGACGGATATCCGCGAGGGAGCGCGCAGGACAATCGAGTGGTACAAAGCCAATCGACGCGCGCAAGTCTAGGATATGATCATCACGCGGACGCCTTTTCGGATATCTTTCTTCGGGGGCGGCACGGACTACCCCGGCTATTATCAGAAGCACGGCGGGTGCTGCCTTAACGCTTCGATCAACCGATATTGCTATATCACCTGTCGCTATCTCCCGCCGTTCTTCGAGCATAAATTTGTCGTCCGTTATTCGAAGAAGGAGCTGACGAAGACCGTCGCGGAGATCGTTCATCCTTCCGCGCGTGAATGCCTGAAGTTCATGGGGATAGAGCAGGGTTTGGAAGTGATACACACCAGCGACCTGCCGGCCATGTCTGGAGTCGGCTCCAGTTCCGCCTTCACCGTCGGCCTTTTGAACGCGCTTTATTCATTGAAAGGCCAGATGCAGACAAAACGGAAACTGGCGTTCGATGCGATCCACGTCGAGCAGGATCTGATCGGTGAGAATGTCGGATGCCAGGATCAGATTGCTGTTGCCTTCGGCGGATTCAATAAGATAGATTTCAGCGGCCAAAAGGAGATATTCGTTCAGCCGGTGACTATCGGTCAGGAAAAGATGGACTATTTCCAGAGTCACTTTTTGTTCTATTTCACTGGGTTCTCTCGGTATGCTTCTGAGATAGCCGCGGAGCAGGTCAAGAGGATCCCGGAGAACCTTAAGGAACTTGCGGCAATGAAAGAGATGGTATCCGCCGCCATCGAGATACTGGGCGGACGCATCGATTCATTGGATGACTTCGGAAAGCTTTTGAATGAGAGTTGGGTTTTGAAAAAAAGCCTGGGGAGCCTGGTTTCGAACAGTCAGATCGATGAGATCTATGAGGCCGCCCAAGGTGCTGGCGCACTTGGAGGGAAGATCTGCGGGGCAGGGGCGGGGGGCTTTATGATCTTATTTGTCCCTCCAGAACGGCAGGCCCGGGTCAAGGAAGTCTTGAGGAAACTCATTATGGTTCCCTTTCAATTCGAGAATATCGGGTCTCATGTCATACACTATACGCCCTATTGAAAGCTATCCAGGATTGATGTTGATTCTATGGAAACCCCGATAAGCCGACAAGAAATCGTATTTGAGGATGGGATTCCTCCAAAGAATAAATTCCTAATGGCGTTATTGTTTTTAAAAGCACCTCTTTTTGTGCCGTTTTTTAAAAATTACGTGAAGAAATGTTTGCCGCACTGTTCCGCGATCGATTTTGTGCCAGGCTTCATGTTCTATTATGGGAACATTTATGCAAAAAATGTGGGGTTCACTGATACGTTCATTTTGGATTATGCCCCGGTCTATATCGGAGAGAATACTGCATTCGGATGGAACAATATTATAATCACGGCAGGTCATGACATTTATAATAATTTCAACAAAGTCGTGGCAAAGCCCGTCGTGATCGGCAAGAATGTCTATATCACTTCCCGCTGCGTCATCAACGGAGGGGTCACGATCGGAGATAATTCGATCATCGCCGCGGGGAGCGTAGTCGTAAAAGACATCCCTCCCAACTCCCTGGCGGGTGGAAATCCCGCCAGGGTCATCAAACATATCGAAAGGCCCCTTCATGGCCCGTGGTCTACAGCGTCTTAGCTGCCCAAGGCAGGCGCCCGTTCCGGCATGACAGCCATGCCTCAGCTTTTGAAGTACGGGCAGTACAAGAGCGACATCTTTACTAAGCTGGCCTTCCCGTTCGTGTCGGGCCGAAATATTTTGGACGTCGGCTGCGGGGATTGCACGGACGCCGAGATATTCATCAAGGAGTTCGACTTGGAGACTTATGGGGTCGACATGTACGCGAATGCGACAAGAGCCCCGGGCCTGAAGTTTCAGCTGGGCTCGATCCTTGAGCTTCCTTTTCAGAACGCCGAATTCGATTATGTCTTCATGCATGACGTTCTGCATCATGTGGATGAGGTAGGCCAGAATCCTAAGAAGCACAGGAAAGCTTTAGGGGAAGTGAAACGGGTTTTGAAGCGGAATGGGACGGCTATCGTCATCGAAGGTAATCGCTATAATCCGCTCTTTTATCCTCATGTTGTGAAGTTCTTGGGGCACGATCATTGGCGGCAGGGTTATTTCGAGCGGAAGGTCCGCGAAGTCTTTCCTGAGGCGATTTTTAAGAACTTCGAGGCGCATCTTTATCCGTGGGCTCTCAGGTTTTGGAAGGCTTATGAGCAGGCCATGGAGATGTTCTGCCCGCGTCAAATCTTGGCTTACAACGTGGCCGTCATGACGACAGGGGGATGATGGGGCCTTTTACTCCTCTTATCCTTGCCGGCGGCTTAGGGACGCGATTGCGGCCAGCGTTGGCGGATCGGCCCAAGGTGTTGGCGCTTGTCAATGGCAGGCCTTTTCTTTCTTATCTTCTTGACCAGCAGGTAGATGCGGGCATGCGGGAAGTAGTCTTGTGCATCGGCCACCTTGGGGAGCTGGTCGTGCAGGCTTTCGGTGATGCGTACCGGGGGATGGTTGTTCGTTATTCTAAAGAATCGAAGCCTTTGGGGACCGGCGGTGCCCTTCGTCATGCTCTTGCCTTGGTCCGATCCGAGACGATCCTGGTCATGAACGGCGACTCGTACTGTGATATCGATCTGAAGTCTTTCATCGATTGGCATATTGAGAAAAGGTTCGGTGCATCTTTCGTGCTCGCGAAGGTTGATGATGTGGGCAGATATGGGAGCGTGGGAATCGATGGGGATGGGCGAGTCCTGAGCTTTGAAGAAAAAAGTACGAATCGTGGTCTTGGGTGGATCAATGCGGGCATCTATTTGTTTGAAAGGGCAACATTGTCGTCTATGCCGGAAGGGGGAAGTATTTCTTTAGAGCGGGAAGTCCTTCCGCGATTGGTGAAGAAGGGCTTTTATGGTTGTTGCTGCCATGGGGAATTTATTGACATCGGCACTCCTGAATCGTATCGCTTGGCAGGAGAGTTCTTTGGCGGCGCCCGCGTATGAGTCTTTTCCAAGTGACGAAAATAGGAACTGCAGGGCTGTTTTTTTGTCTTTTATTCAGTGGCGAGGCGCCCCGGAGATTAAGAACGGGGAACGATTTGCCAGCTTGATATGACCAGAAACCGGAACCTCATACACGCCATAGCGAAGACGGTGGGTTTAATGGGGGTGCTCGTGGTTTTTTCACCCAGCAGCCCGCAGTGCGCGGATTTTGCCCGATCCCATCGCATCGCAGAGTCCGAGGATTTCATTTTGAAAGCGAGGATCGGGCTTAAACTGGAAAAGCGCCTTGCTGCGCATGGTATTTTGGAATTGAAGCAGGACCTCGCCCTCGTTCAACCCGGTGGCTGGAATCGCATCGGACACAGCTTCACATGGACGCCGGGGAGAAAGGCGGAAAACCTGATTTTGCCGTTCAGCCCACCGTCTGCCGGCATCGGCATCGCTCTGGCGGATTACAATGAGCTGTGGGTGGATTATCGAGAGATACTCCCCGGCCAACCTGGAGCGCTTTCCGTCGACCTCGCGCTCGAATCAACAGACCATGCCGAAGGCAAGACATCCCAACTAACGGCTACTGCCGCACTAAAAGCTGTTCACGCAGTCGAAGAGATCAACGCGGGGGAAGCCGACTGGGTGAAGAAGAACAACGCATATGGCCTGGGAAGGCTGCTTAGACGCCCGCCTGATGAGAAATGGCGCTATGTGATATGGAAGGGTTTTACCGTCATTCAAAGGCGTCTGCACCGGAATTTGGCCGGCATCGAAGCCATGGATATTATGTTCACATCCGAATTTCCTGTGGAGTCCCTAAATCTACGGATAGGGACAAGGGACAATTATGGGCCTGGGAAAATGATCGAACTGCAGAAAGGTTCCGAGATAGGGCCCGATATTTACGGGAACCAATCATGGCACGTTGACATATTGAAGATTCTAGGCGAGTATTTCTCTAGGGGGGATAAGGCATATCTGCAGGAAGTGATCGCTTTCGTAAAGGGCGATGCGGCTGATGCTGGTCGGAGACACCCGCTAAAAAAAGTCATTTTTTTTGCTTCGAACGATGCTCCGGATAGATCACGCGATCAAAGAAATATCGCTACGGCCCTCACTTCAAGAACGGAGTCGGTCACTGCATCCGTTAAAAGGATGATCATAGACCTGCACGATCTGAACTCAAATCCGGATAGAGACGTGCTTTTCAAGGGCGGACGGCTCATCATCTACTCAAAGAAACCCATCAAGCCGTGCGCCGTGACGATAGAAAAGATTCGGCTGGTGGGCATCTATGACGCGGACCTGCCTATTTTCCTCCATGCAGGAGAAAAAATGATCCTCGGGTGGGGCGGGCCATTCATAAATCCTCCAGATCCCGCAGACCAGGTCGAATGGCCGGAAATCGCGTCATATCTTCCTTTTGAAATATCGAGTCTACCTCTGCCGGCTCGCAAAGACACTCGCAATAGCTTGGCCATTGAAGGGGGAGGGGCTTTGCGTTCCGACAAGCCTTTTACGAAGGTGGCTTCTGGTAGAGATGGCCTGGTTTTGGAGGGTTCTGGAAGATGGTTGGAAGCAAGTTGGCCTGTTTCGGCGGATGTGGATAAGGACTCCATTTTTTTTATGCACGTTTCCAGCGGAACCGAGCAATTCCAGAAAGTCGTTCTGACCGCCGGGTTTGAACAAGGCTCGGATATGCATCTGGTGGTCGAGCCAAACATGCCGGAGCGATTATTGAGGAAAGGGAAGATCGCCAGATTGAGCTTTAGAATAAACCTGGTGAGCGTGCCCTTCCGCATCAAATTGAAAGAGGCGGCGCTTTTTCGGCCGGTGCTTCTTACGCAGAAAAAGGCTTTTGTTCAAAAGTTGCCGACAAGAACGGCCGAGAAGCTTGTTGTCTCCGCCCTCTCGACCCCGCTCGGCGTCACCGCAGATCAAGACGGGGATGTCCTGCGCGGGGCTTCTGTGAGTAATGAAGGGTCGGGGGCGCGGACCTTGAGATGGACCACTTTTTCGGCAAATCACATGGAATGGGCCAGGGGCCTGCGATTCTCTTACCATGTTCCTCATCGGACGGTTGAAAATCCCTGTTGGCTCAATCTGACCCTAAAGTGGGATAAATGTATCGAAAGCAAGGACGTGTGTCTGAATCAGGCAAGCGGTGAGATTTTCCTGCCTGTAGCTGGTTCTGTCGGATACAGTGACTACGGAAAGTTTAGATCAGCGGATTGGAAAGCCACTCTCAGCGTGTCGTCGACTACGGCAGACAATAGTTTTGAATTTCGAGCGGCTCTGGAGGGGATCGCCATGCGATCCCCGGCACAAGAGCTGGCAAGCTGGCCGGTGTTTATCTCCGGCGGCCGACCGCTCGGGTTTGCGCCCAGCGGGGGAAAAGCGGGGGAAATACTGAAGGGCCCGATGTGGCTGGGGGCCGGAGTTGAGCCAGTCTTAAGGATGATCTCATCCAGCGCAAGGATTCAACCGGTCGAAAGCCCATGGTTCAGAGTGGATTCGAATGCCATCGAGCTGGGGCCATCAGTACCGCAAAGTGTCGCGAAAAAACTCATGGCGCTCATCGAGAATCAGGAAATCCCTTCTGAGGCATCCCTTCCATCACGAATAAGCAAGTTAGATTTTTGTTTGGTATTGGCGCTGCTTTTATTGGGTGGTATGGTTTTGTCAAAACCGCGGTTCAACGTGGAGGACTCGGGAATATTCAGGACTTTGACGGTTCGCTTCAAGGCGGCAGGGACCATTTTTTGGCTTGTGGTGACCGTGATGTTTTATGGGGTGGGGATAATGGATCAGTCAAGTTCAGGCCAAAACCATTATTTCACCTTCGGAGCGATTGCCGCGGTCTTTCTCCTGCGCTATGCGCTGGAGGCCTTCGGTCCAGCCCTGAAGGCATTTTCCCCGACTGCTGCGGAGCACATTTTTAACGGGACGGGGAAGCAGTATCTTGCCTGCGCACTCCTGGCTTTAATTGTGACTGCAGGGATGGTGTTGTGCAGAATGCGGTCCATTGCGGAACAGTCGGCTAACGTGGCCTACTATTGTCTTATCATTGGGATTGTGAAAGAGTCTATTGGAATTTACAGGGATAAGGATTCTGAGTGCCTATGAGCGCACCTATTAGGGGTTTAGTTCGGCCCACGACGAAGGCGATGGTATGGTTCACCGTTTATTCGCTGATGAGCGTTTTGTTGACTTGGCCATTATGTCGTCATCTGAATTCTGTCGTACTCAGAGGCTATGGGGATGTTTATGGTGATATCTGGGGCATTTGGAGCACCATAAATGGACTCTGGGTCTCCGGCGCGACTCGTCTCATGGCGGCCCCCTTTGGAATACCGGCTGGACAGCAATATATCGGCCAGCCCGTGCTGGATGCCCTTGTGATTTGTCCGGCCAAGTTGATCGGCGCGGTCGCTGGCTATAACCTGTTCATCCTCTTATCATTTCCGTTGACGGCATTGGCTGTGTATTTGTTCCTTCGTTCGGTCCTAAAGCAGGAAGTCCCAGCTTTCTTCGGCGGTCTTGTTTTTGGCTTCTGCCCCTCGGTAGTCATGCATGCGGTTGGGGGGCACCTTGGCTTCGCATTGAACGCCTTTATTCCGCTCTTGCTGTGGGCGCTGTTCAATAATCGGATCCAACGAAGCTGGCTCTCCGCGCTCTTGGTTGGAACGGCATACGCGTTTCTGACCCTGACCTCTTTCTATTGGGGATACTTTGCCGTCTATATGGCCGCGTTGTTCGTCGTTTGGGATTACTACGGTTCAAAGAATACGGGGACTTGCCCGTTCTTGCGGAATTATTTTTGGTGCATGTCATTTGCCGGCCTCATCATCCTTGTTTTTGAATATAAAGAACTCCTCGCGCTGCTCTCCATGAGGCTGACCATGAAGAGAAGCGAGTTGGTGGCTGGCGGCTACATTCGGCGGCTAGTCGAGCCAGTGACTCTATCCGCCAGGCCGTGGGAGTATCTCATCCCATCCATCGACCATCCGGTGCTTGGGAGATTCGTCGAGCGCTTCAGCCGGGCGCATCTGCATGGGAGTAACCTGGGGGAACAAACGCTTTATCTTGGCTTCGTTCCGCTTGCTTTGCTGGCGGCCGGCGTGAATGCCGCCTGGAAGAAACGATTGCGGCCGGAGCATGCGGCTTTATTCTGGTTCTTCGTCGTCGGAGCACTCTGGATGGGAGTCATGTCCGCCCCTCCCTACATCCCCATCGGCAAGATCAAGCTGCCGACTCTGACCTATTTGGCTTTCAGCTTGGCACCTAAGTTTCGTGCCTATTGCCGGTTCGGCATCTGGGTGGATTTTTTCGTCGCTTGTGCGGCCGCAGTGGTCTTGGACCACGCCTCCCAGCGGATACGCAAGAGCCGGTTCTATCTAATGTGCTTAGGGCTGTTTTTGTTGCTGACGTTTGAGTATTGGACCATCCCGCCCGATTATACCATCGCGATCGATCCACCGCCAGTCTATCAGTGGCTGGCTAAGCAGCAAGGCGACTTCATCATAGCGGAATATCCTATGATGCCCGCTGATGAGGCCGCTTTCTACACGTATCTATTCTGGCAAAGGGTCCACGGTAAGAGGATGGTCAATGGTGCGACGCAGTTGAATCATGAGGCCTGGGCGCTTTTTGAGCAAGTCCAAGATCTGGCCAAGCCGGAGACCGTGCGATTTCTGAAAGACGCCGGGGTCCGCTATGTCCTTGTACATCAAAGGATGTATGTGGATGGTCAGATACCGGGTCCTATCAAAAGATATTATCCACCTCTGACCTCGTCCTGGACGTATAATACTGGGAAAGTTCCAAACAACCCCATGTTGACGAAGCCGTATCAGGTCTTTGGGACGGACACGGTTTTTTCTCTGAAATGATCGGATGCCGCATCTCCTTTTGGAGTTCTGCGGTATGACTCTAATCGATGAATCTTAAAGGATACAGACGCGATATCGACGGGCTTCGCGCCATTGCAATTCTTTCTGTCCTTTGTTTCCATGTTTTTCCAGATTTGTTTCCAGGCGGATTTATCGGTGTCGATGTTTTCTTTGTGATCTCCGGGTTTCTTATTTCCGGCATTATCATCGGCAACCTGGAAAAGGGCAGCTTTAGTTTGGTTGGTTTCTATTCACGCCGTATCAGGCGAATATTCCCAGCGCTTGCTGTCGTTTTGGTCGCTTGCTGGGCATTCGGCTGGTTCGTCCTCTTGACTGACGAGTATAAACAGCTGGGGAAACACATCGCCGGTGGTGCCGGATTTATATCGAATATTTTGTTCTGGAGAGAATCCGGCTATTTTGACAGTGCCGCGGACAGAAAGCCGCTGTTGCATCTCTGGTCGCTGGGTATAGAGGAACAGTTCTATATCATCTGGCCATTATTGATGTCTTTGGCATTCAGGCGCAAGCTGAAACTGGTCTCGATGATGCTCCTCCTTGCAGTTATTTCTTTTTTAGTGAATATCGGTGGGATTAGGGGAAACGCTGCCGGACTTTTTTATTCACCAGTCACGCGTTTTTGGGAACTTTTGATCGGATGCATCCTCGCGTATCAGGTGTACTATAAGGTGGATCTGGCAGCTGAAGTGAAGCTTCGCATTGGGGCTCTAGACTCATCGGCTGTGGGCAGCCGAACCGCTGTTAGCGCCGTTTGAAGAATGTCCAAGAATCGCCGGTCGTTGATATACAGTTTCGCGCGTCGGTGATCGTGTCCAGTTTTCGCCGCGGAGCTATCCACCCTACCGTCTGACCCACCATAGAAGCATGCTTCGGGCAGG
>CAIKVT010000022.1 GCA_903830945.1 uncultured Elusimicrobia bacterium | reverse complement strand
TGGACCGCAAGGCCGTCCGCGCGGTGCAGATCATGGCTATGCGCGATGAGAGTGCTCCCCGGCTGCTGTAGCGGCTGACAATTCCAAAAGTTGACCGAGGGGCTGGTGATCCATCATCGCCAGCCCCTCGGCAATCCTGCGCGCCAGTAAGGCCGTCCCCGGTCCTGGCGGCGCGCGGCCGACCATGCCGCCGCAAGGTGCGAACATCGGCATAGGCCAGATCTCGCCGCTGGTAGCGAACCTGGACAGCATGGCGGGATATTCGTCCGCATATGGCCCATTCCTGCCGAGACCGGCCAGAACGTTCACTCAAGGCGCGTTTGGGCCATTTTCGCCCATATTGCCCGTTCCGGTTGATGAGCCGCCTCCCGGCGGCACGATGGCCGGTCCTCGTCGCTTTGAGTATTCGGTCGGCTACAACTTGCCGAATCCCCCTGGTCAGGACGGGTATAAGCTGGCCAGCTTCGGCGTCTTGCGTCAACTGGCGGACCTCTACTCAGTCTGCCGATCCTGCATAAACCGGCGCAAGGACATGGTTCTCGGCCTGGAGTGGGACATCGTACCCACGCGCGAGGCGGCCAAGGCGTACTCCGGCGACCACAGCGCCATGCGCGACTTCGGTGAGCGCCGGGCCAAGGCGGTCAAGTTCTTCAAGAAGCCGGACCCGAACTACTTCACCTACGACAGCTTCATGAGCGCCCTGCTGGAAGAGGTCTTCGTCTTCGACGCGCTGTCGATCCTGCTTAAGCCGAAACGCGCCCGCGGCCTCAAGCGCGGCCTCCTCGGATCGGACCTGGATTGCATCGAGCTAATCACGGGTCCGTCAATCCGGCCGCTCATTGATTTGAGCGGCGGATATCCCCGTCCGCCAGCCCCTAGTTTCCAGCAGTACCTATTCGGGATCCCCCGGTCTGACATCCAGGCAATGTGGGACATGCGCGATATAGAGGAGGCCGGACTCAAGGGGTACGAGGGGCCTGCTTTCGCATCAGATCAGCTCATGTACTTGCCTACGACACCCCGCGCATTCACTCCCTATGGCTTTTCCGCTGTCGAGATGGCGCTCATTGTCATCATGACTGGCCTGCGGAAACAAGTTTATCAAAATCAGTACTTCGAAGAGGGCACGGTGCCGGCATGCTACATCTCGCCGGGCGACGTAAACATCACCCCGACCCAGATTCGTGAACTCCAGGCGGCACTTAATGCCTTTGCTTCCGACCAAGCGTGGCACCATAAGATTATCGTCCTTCCGCCTGGCGCAAAGGTCGAGCCAATGCGCGCGGTTGACCTCGCTGATCAATTCGATGAAATCATCATGGGTCAGGTCGCGATGGTCTTCGACGTGGACCCGATGAGCCTGGGCATAATCCCTCAAGTTTCCACCGCAGTCTCACCGTTCGCGGCTAAGGAAATGGCCCAGGCAAGCCGGGTCGTGCACGATCGCACGTCAATGAAGCCACTGCTTAAGTTCATTGTGGCAATCTCTGAATCCATTCTGCATCGCATTTGCGGTCAGGATGACATGAAGTTCACGTTCAGCGGCCTTGACGAGGCCCAGGACCAGGCGGCCCAGACCGACCTGCTAGTCAAGCAGGTCCAGTCCGGCCTGATCAGCATTGACGAGGCCCGCGAGGAACTCCAGCGCACCGCCTGGGGCCTGGACGAGACGAGCGGCCCTCTCGTTTTCACCCAGATGGGGCCTGTGCC
>CAIKVT010000021.1 GCA_903830945.1 uncultured Elusimicrobia bacterium | reverse complement strand
TCGAGTTGGACATGGCTTAAGAGCCGAGGCCGTGGAAGACCTATAATTCGCCCCCGTCAGCTTCACCGCGAATTTAGGCTTCTTCTTCTCCGCGAGATGCCGGACAGCCTCTTCGCCGCCCTGCCACTGCGCAAGCCTCACCGGGTAGCCCGCAGCCGCGAGCTGTGCCAGTAAGCGGCCCAAGTCAACGCTCGCACTGCGCCTTCCAGACGACAAATCGAAGGCCAGAGCCACGTGCCCTTTGCCTTTAAGGATGACGCTGACCAAACCCATCACCTTGCTGCTCGGACCGACCTCCAGGAACGTGCGCACGCCCGCGGCGTGCATATTTTCTATGAGAGAAACGAATTCCACCGGTGAAACGAGCTGGCCTGCCAAAGTATCGCAGGCAGCTTGAGAAGACTCCGGGTAAAGCGCGGCCGTCTTGTTGGCGTAGACCGGGATGTCGGCTTTGCGCAGGCCAAGCTTCTTTAAGGCCGTGCGGAAAGCTTTCTGCGCGCCTTCCACGAGCGGGCTATGGAAAGCGGCCGAGACCTGCAACTCCACACAGCGCAGCCCGCGCTTGCCGAGAGCCTCGGCCGCGCGGCGGATCTCCTCTTTGCGGCCGGAGAGCACCGACTGGGCCGGCGTGTTCTTGTTGGCCACAACGAGGTCGAGCTGGTCTTCCGCCAGACAGCGTTCGATGTCGGCCAAGGGCGCGGAGACCGCGAGCATGCTGCCGCCGTCACCCGCCACCTCGGCCATGACCTTGCCCCGCAGGGCCGAAAGCTGGTGCAAAGTCTTCTCATCGTAGCGTCCCGCGACGCAGAGGGCCACGAGCTCTCCGTAGGAGTGCCCGGCCACCGCGTCCGGAACCAGGCCGAAATCCGAGAGGACACGGTAAGCGCCGTAACTCACCGCGCCCAAAGCGGGCTGGGCCGCGCGAGTATCGCGCAAGGCCGCTTCATGACGCATCTTCTCCTCAGGTGTGAAGCCCGGCTGCGGATAGATGATGTCGCTCAAGCGGCCTCTCTCGAAAGCCTCGTCCGCCGCGGCCAGGGTATCGAAGGCCTTGGGGAACTGGCAGACCAAGTCACGGCCCATGCCCACATACTGTGAGCCTTGTCCGGGGAATAGCATGGCGAGCTTGCCGGGCTTGCCTGTCCCGAGAAAGACCCCGTCGAGCAGAGGACCGCCTCCAGGACGGCCCAACGCATCTCGCGCCGCGACCATGAGCTTCTTGAGGTCCGTCCCCGATTCAAAAAGCAGGCACAACCTAACGGGGGCGGACGGATCGAACTGGGCGCGCGAACGCGCGGCCTTGACCCGCGCATCTTCCCAGGAGAGCCCGTCCCAGCCGGAGAGCGCCTGCGCCACGACCTGTTGGTCCTCTCCGGATAAGGCCGCGATCTCGACGGCGCCGTCCCAATCCACCGCGGTCTTGTCCGGCTGGTACTCTTCGAGAACGGCATGGAAGTTGCTGCCGCCGAAGCCCAGCGCGCTAACCGCGGCGCGGCGCGGATGCGCGCCCTTGAGCCAGGGGCGCTTCTCGGTGTTGAGGTAGAATGGGGTTTCCGGAGAAGTCAGGGGCTTGATCGGCGACTGGACCTTGATGGTCGGAGGCAGGACCTTATGATGCAAGGCCAAGGCCGTCTTAATGAGTCCGGCCGCGCCGGCCGAAGCCTTGGTATGCCCGATCATGGACTTGACCGAGCCCAAAGCGCACCAGCGCGAGCGTCCCGGCGCACCTTTGCCGAAGACCTCGGTCAGGGCCTCTACCTCGATGGCATCCCCCACCGTGGTGCCCGTACCATGGGCCTCAACGAGCTCCACGGTCTCCGGCCCACAGCCCGCATACTCGTAGGCGGCGGCCAGAGCCTTGGCCTGGCCCTCGGCGCTGGGCGCGTAGATGGACTTGCCCCGGCCGTCAGAAGAGGAGCCTACGCCCTTGAGCACCGCGTAGATCTTGTCGCCGTCGCGCTCGGCATCGTCGAGGCGCTTGAGGACCAGCATGCCCAGGCCTTCTCCCAACATGGTGCCATCGCCCTTGGCATCAAAGGGCCGGATGTCGCCGGTCGCTGAGAGGGCCGGAGTCTTGCTGAAGCACATGAACATGAAGATATCGTTGAAGCAGTCCACACCGCCCGTGACCACCATGGAGGAGCGATGGGCCGCGAGCTCGAGCGCGGCCAGGTTGAGCGCGGACAGGGAGCTGGCGCAAGCGGCGTCGACCACGCAGTTGGTGCCGCCTAGGTTATAGCGGTTGGCGATGCGGCCTGCGACCACATTTCCCAGCAGTCCCGGAAAGGAGCTCTCCTGCCAAGGCACGTAGCCTGACTGGATGCGCTCGACGATCCACTCCGCTTGCTCGGGCGGGATGCCGGCCTCGGCCAGAGCCTTGCGCCAGATGGGATGGCCCAAACGCGCGCCCAAAGGAATGACGAGCTCCAAACTCCCGGTCACGCCCAGGATGACGCTCACGCGGGAGCGGTCGAAATCCTTCTCCGGGCCATAGCCCGCGTCGCGCAGTGCCATGCCGGCCGTCACGAGCCCCAAGAGCTGGGCGCTGTCCGTGGCCTCGATCGCGTTGGGCGCTATGCCGAACTCGCCCGGGTCGAAGTCCACGGGCTTGAGGAACCCGCCCCGCTTGGCGTAGGTGAGGTCCGGCCTCTTGGGGTCGGAGTCGAAGTAGTCCGCGGCGGCCCAGTGGCTCGACGGGATGTCAATGATGGCATCCACACCGTTCTTGATGTTGGCCCAATATTCGTCGCGGCCGGCCGCCTTTGGGAAAAGGCATCCCAGGCCAATGATGGCGAGGGGAACGCTCTTGGGATCTTCTTTTCTCATGAAACCTCTAACCAAAAAGTCTTCGCAGTTCTTCGCCGCGTCGCGGCGCGAAGCGCGCCGCGGCGGACGTGACAGCGACGCCCTGACAGCGCAGGCTGTGTACCCGGGTCAAGTAGGCGGCGCCTGCGAGCAGGTTCAAGCCGATAACTGCGGCGCGGCGCTCTGCGGGGTCCTCCAGGAAGCTGCCCTTGGCCCACTCATTGAAAGCGCCCATGGCCGGCCCGCACCAGACCTGGTAATCCACCTGGCGCGTGGGCTCGCCCGCGTTGGCCCAGCGGGAAGCCTGGCCCAGATACCAGCGGAACACCAAGGCCATCTTGTGCTTGGGGTCATGATCGCCCCGCTCGGCCTGGACCGGGTCGCGCCTGAGGAAATATTCGCGGGTCTGGCGCCAGATCTCCTCGCAAGGCGCGCGGAAATAGTCCCGCTCCAACGCGGCGCGCGCCGCCGGCGGGATGGCTTCCAGACTCTCGTGCGTCTTGTAAAGGTCGTAGAGCTTGCCCGCGCGCATGGCGAACATGGTGCCGCGCTTCAAGACTTGGACCTTGACGCCCAGCTCGAACATGTCCGCGGCCGGGGCCATGGCCACGTCGGCCTGCCCGGCCTGGGCCAGCATGAGGCGCACCGAGTCAGAAGTGCCCGACTCCTGACAGGCCTGGTTGACCGAGCCGGTCATGACATAAGCAGCGCCCATGGCGAAGGCCGCGGACGCGGACGCCGGCGTCGCGATGCCGCCGGCCGCGCCCACACGCACGGGCCGGGCGAAACGATATTGTTCCTGCAGGCGGTCGCGCAAAGCGATGAGCGTGGGCAGCAGAGTGATGGCCGGCCGGTTGTCCGTGTGCCCGCCGCTGTCCGCCTCAGCCGTCACGTCGTCGGCCATGGGCAAAGCCTCGGCCATGCGCGCGGTCTCCTGGGAGATCTCGCCGCGACTGACCAACTCACGCAGCATGGGCTCGGGCGGCGGGGACATGAAGCGCGCGGCGACCTCCACGCGCGAGACCTTGGCCGCCAAGCAGTTACGGCTGACGACCTCGCCTGAAGGCTTACGCGCCAGACCTTGGACCCGGTAACGGACCAAAGGCAAGGAAAGGTCCAAGTAAGCGGAAGCCTCGATGAGGCGGACCTCGCGGCGCAGGTAGAGGTCAACGACCGCGGCTTCCAGGTTGGGCTCATTGGGGCTGTTGATGATGTTGAAGCCGTAGGGCAAGCCATCTAAAGAGGATTTCGCCTGGTCGATGACCTTCTCGATATATTCAGGCTGAAGTCCGGCCGCGCCGAAGAAGCCCAACATGCCCTCGCGCGCCAAGGCCTCGACCATCCGCAAAGAGGAGATGCCATTAGCCATGGACCCACCGACATAGGCGTACTTCAGGCCGTGACTGCGGATGAACTCGGGATCGCCCAGGTTCCGGAGCCGGCAGGGCGGGACCACGGCGTCGCCGATGTGAAAGGTCTCGCCCAGACAGAGGAGTGAATCCTGGAGAGTCTCTGTGCCGGCTGGATGAGTCAATGCCGGCTCCACTCGGCGATGGAGTTCATTTGGGAATAGGAACAGAGAAAGATCTTTTATTCCTATCGAGAGTAAAGATTATACTCGTTAAGGCAGGTTTACTTCAAATCCAATACACGGAGGCGATAGAGCACGATCGGGCCGGCCGCGACCAGCGACTCGCCATAAACGCGGAGCATCTCCTCCATCAACCGGCTACAGCGAGCGTAGTAGTCCTGGTCGCCCTTATAGCCGCCGATGGTCGGATTGTAGAAAACATGCGAGAAGCCGAGCCGGGCCAGAGTCTGCCGGAGTTCGACCGGGGCGCAAATCTGCGCATAGGAGAACGTGCCTGCATTGAGAGGATCTCCGTAGGCGTAAGCCCTGTCCAGGTAATACCCCCGGGCGTCTCGGAAAAAAAGGACCTTGGCATCAGGCGGTAAGACCTTATTGGCGGCGCGCAGGACCACGTAGGGAGCGCCTAGCGTCATCTCTAAATATCTCTCCGGGGGAGGCGTTCCGGGCGCGGTCTTGGACTCCAGGTTGAGGAAGGCGAAAAGATGGTTATTGACGCTGAAGTCTTTACAGGGCAGCAAGGCGAAGAGCGCTGCTACGGCAAGGATCCTGACTTGCGGCCGGCCATCCCGCGAAGCTCGGCACGACCACCCCGCGATCAAGACCGCCATGACCGCCGAGGCGACGAGCATGAAGCGCCACTCCTGGACGCTGAGAAACCACACTGAGCCGAAGATCGCCAAAAACGCGGAGGCCCGCGTCTCCACGGGCCTCCAGCGGCCGGCCCAGCAGCGCCAGAGCGCCAGCGGCAAGAAAGCGGCCACCAAATATTGCGGCGAATAGTTGAACTTCTCCGGCGAAAAGATCAGATGCCAAGGCAAGGAAAAATAGTTTGGCCAGGTTCTGGCCAGCCCGGTGGTATAGGACTGCCAGTGACGATGCCAGACGGCCAGATCCGCAGCCGAGGCATGGAACCATTCCCCGTAATAGGGCCACACCGGATTGCCGGTAATGATCAGGTTTCTAAGATACCAAGGCGATCCGAAGCAGGCCACCCCCCCCAAGAACGCGACGAGTCCAGCCAGCGATCCCCTCTCCCGCCGGAATATGGACTCGGCGCCGATCAATACGAACATGGACCCCGCAGCCCAAAGACCGTTGAATTTTTGACTCAAGACTATGCCGCTGAGGCAGCCGCAAAGCAGATAGAGACGACGACCGTCAGCCTGCTCCCGCTCTTGCCGGCCTCTTAGAAAGACGACCAAGGCCAGGAGGGCGCAGGAGGCCGCGGCGAAATCATTCATGGCGCCGTCTGCAACCCGCTGGACAACCGGCTGAACGGCCAGGATGGCCGCGGCTAGCAGGCCCGCCCTGCGGGAGACATGCCTCCTGCAGAGGACGTACGCCGAGAGCACGAACATGACGCCGTGCGCTAAGTTGACCCACTGCGCGGCGATGCCGCGCCGCAAGGCCAGGGCCAACAGGTATATCATCTCCGAGTTCTGCGGCGAGTGGGCGAAGGCGCTCCAGGCCAACCGCCGCAACGCGCCTTGGGCCAGATATATCTTAGGCAGGGCCAGATGATAGCCCAAGGTATCCCACTCCGTCACCGGAGATCCGGCGGCAGTCACGGAACAGAGTAACGCGGACCAAAGCACTGTCAGGAAAAAAAAGTCCAGGAATGAGACCTTCTGGGAAAAGGAAACCCAAAGCCGTTCGCAACAGCATCCCAGAGCCGCCCGCTCTTGGAGCGCGCCGTAGGCCAGAGCCAGGAAAGGCAGTGCCAATATCCAATTTCGATATAGCCCCAACAGGCCCAAAGCCATGAGCAGAGTCGCAACTAGAGCCTCACCCATAACGCAGGCGCAGAGGCCTCCCTCAAGAGAGCTCCAGGGACCGGCAGGAGCCAGCCGGCGGCAGAACTTGGCGCCCCAATGATAGAAGCCGGCGAAAAGAACCAGGACGAATCCGCAATCCAGCAGATGCCCAAGGCACAAGCCTAGACTCCGAAGAGAAAAAGCGCCTGGATCCGAGACCAGATACGAAACGACACCCTGGGAGCGCAGGAGCAGAAAAACACCGGCGCAGAGCCACGCCCAATAAGCCGCGACCTTCACGACGGCCTTAGGCCGATGGTCTTGGGCCATGATGAATGTTATCACATTGGCCCGGGCCGGGTCCCCGGTCAGCGTCGGTTAACCGGAGACCCGGCCGCCTGCGGCTTACGCCTTGGCCGCGGCCTCCTCGAAGGCCTTAAGGATGGCTCCCGTGGCCTCGCGGTAGGATTGCGAGGTTATCGGGAAAGCCACGTCATAATACTTCCGCTCCTCCCCGTCTCCGTTGCCGCTCCCGTTCCAGCGCCGGCTTGGAAAGGCGACGAAGACCGACTCCGTCCCCTCCTTGGCCACCTTCAGTATGCGGATGTCCCGGATAACGAACGAGCCTCCGATGACCAGCTCCGCAAAACCCAGAAGCTGCGCGCTGCCGTAAGCCAGCGGCTGCCGGCAGACCTTGACTCGCGGCTCCAGATCAGGCGTCTCCTTCTGTTCACCCATTGCCCCTCCCTGCGTCCTGAGTTTGACGCGTCCATATACAACATACGAGCTGGGGGCAAAAAAGTTCCATTCGCGCGGGGAGAGCGTCTATGCTTCAGGCCACTCGTAAGACGAGCGGTGCGCGCCGCAGGCATCGGTATAGTCGAGGAATTTTGCGTAAAAAGGGTGCCTGCCGATAGTGGCGGAATCGCCGATCACGATAAGCAGCCGCCGGGCACGGGTCATAGCCACGTTCATGCGCCGGATGTCGGACAAAAAGCCCACCTCTCCGGCATCGTTATTGCGCACCAGCGACACGATGGTCACTTCCTTCTCGCGACCCTGAAAACCATCCACCGATCCAATCTCAAGGCCCGGGACTCTGACCAGGGATTTAAGGAGCTTGACCTGCGCGACGTAAGGCGTGATGAGCGCCAGCTGCCTGGGGTCGATGCCAGCGCCCAAGATCTTCTCCAACAGGCGCAGGACGAGCTTGGCTTCTCCCAGGTTCTCGCGGCTCTCCAGGAGTTCATTCCAGGACTCCGAGTATCCCGCGCCGGCGGTATCGACGAAGGTCAGAGGCGTGGATGTCAAGTCAGTGGCCTCGACCTGAGGCAATTCCGCCGCAGTATGCGCGGCCACAGACTCGTGAGCGATGAGCTTGCCCTCATAGAACTGATCCGAGGAGAAGCGCATGATGGTTTCATGCATGCGGTACTGCACGCGCAAGAGGGTCTGCAAAGTCCCAGGCAAGATGTCCTTCAATCGATCGAAGAGCGTGATAGAAAGCCCCTGCTCGGCAGCCTCCTTCGAATAGATGGTCGGCGGCAGCTGCATGGAATCTCCGGCGAACACAGCTCGCTCGCCCATGGTCAGGGGGACCCAGGAGAGAGGCTCGGTAGCCTGTGAGGCCTCATCGAGGGCCACCAAGTCAAAAGTGCCCTTGACCAAGCCGCGCGAAAGGCCGCCGTGCGTGGAGAGCACGACCTGCGCGGCAGCGATGATGCGCCGGGAGATGTCGGATTCGATGTCGCGGGCTTGGCGCCAGAGCCTGGCGATCTCGCGGTCTCTCTGTTGGCGCTCCTCATAGCCAAGTTGGCCGCGCCCAAAACGGGAACGGCGCTTGACGAGCCGTTCCCGCCAGGCGTCGAGCTCCTTGACTTCCCCGTAGGACGGATCCGCTTCCACCAGGGCGGACAGATTGGCGTGACGCAGGGACTCCAAAGTACGCGCCGGGTGGCCCATGCGCACCAAGCGCAGACCCGAATCCTGAAGCTTTTCAAGAATATTGTCCACCGCGATGTTGGACGGAGCCGTAGCCAGGACGCGAGAGCCTTCAGCTACGGCCTGGCGGATGATCTCGACTAAGACCGTGGTCTTGCCCGTGCCGGGCGGACCGTGGACAAGAGCCGCGTCCGTCGCGGCCATGCAGCGCTTGACCGCGTCCTGCTGGAACTCGTTTAAAGCCTCATTAAAAAGCCGGAGCTTACGCGCTCGGCGGCGGTCCGGCACCGCCTCGCCCAGAAAGACTTCACGCAGCACCGCGGTGCGATTCTTGCGCGCGTCCGAGACTGTAGCCAGAGCTTTCTTCATGCGGCGATAGGTGGCGTCGGAGCCGAGCCTGTCCACCTGGCATAGCCCGCGGCCGAGCTGTGCCGGCTCCGGCCCGTTCAAGGCAATGGTGGCCTGGTATTCGTCCACCTTATAAAAGGTCCCCTCGCAGGTCTCGGGCTGGCTGCCCGGCGGGAAGGTGAGCAAGGCGTTGTCACCCGCGCTCATGGCGTGAAAGGGGGCGAGGTCCTCGCCTCTGGGCTGACGCGAAAGAGTGACCAAGGGCATGCCGCCCAAACCCGTGCCGATGCTGTCGATGAGAAGACCGGTGACGGTCTTGCCCAAGGCCTCGCGCGTGGACAAAGGAAAACGCTTGAGCTCTCGGAGGTTCTCCGCCTTTTCCGCAAGGCGCTCCATCTCCAGGAGCTTCAGGAGCTTATCGAAGTGTTCTTTGCCGGCCATGAGAAATCTATCTTAGCATTTGCCAAGAGAACCCGCGGTCCTTGGCACCGGGATTTGGACCCGGCGCCATTCACTCCGACGGTTCCTCAATAACGATATCGAGGCCCTGAAGCAGGGAGATGGCTTCAGGCAAAGAGAACCTTGCCTTGCGGAGCCGATTCGCGGAGGGATCGATCTGATAATTATCAGCCCCGCGCAGGTCGGCCTTACTGAGATCGGTGTTGGAAAATCGTGCCGCCTGGAAATCTGTCCCTGTACAGACGGCTTCCTTGAGGTTGGAATCAGAAAAGTCCGTCTCGCGGGCAGAACAACGGATCAGCTTGATCCGACGCAGGTCAAGGCCTGTGAAAATGGAATAGTCAAGCAAGCAATGCTCAAAGGCCAGATCCAGCGCGCCGCCGATCGGAGTCCAATTGATGCCGATCATCTTACAGTCCTTGAACCGCACATCGCGGAATCTGGCGTTCCTCACTTTAAGCAGGCTAAAGTCGCAACTCTCGAAAGCGCAATCAAGGAAACGGCACCCGGAGAGTGACGCCTTGGCAAATACGCAGTGCCGGAAGGTGCATGAATCGAACTCCACGCCGACGATCTCCTGTGCTGACCAGTCTCCCCCTGCGAATGCCTCCCCAATGAATTCAGATTTGGCTGCGAACAATCCGGGGGGCCTCACGGGAGATGGCGACCCGCGCCGCCTCGGCCGAACATCTGCATCAAGCCTCCCGCCGCACGCTGGCACTCCAAGTGATTCTCCGGACGCCGCTACGACGCGTCCACCACGCGCGTGCCGGCCATAAGGTCATGCCAGCCCCGGCCATCTTTCTCCCAGAAGGCCCAAAGGTAGCCCAGCAGCAGACAGTAGCCGGAGATGAGCGAGAAGAAGGCACGCATAAGGTACTGTCCCCTCTCTAGCGGGCCCGAGCCCGCCATGGGGACGACCGCGAGCTTGCAGATCTTGCCGCCCGGCGTGGTCCCCAGGCGCTTGAGGAAGAGCAGCGAATAGACGAACCAACACAGGGCGAACCAGGGGAACCTCTTCCCGCTGTTGTGCACGCACACTTTCCAGCGGCCGTCATCGTCGGAATCTTCGTCCTTCGATTTCTGACCGACAGTGAGCCCGTCAAGGCTCAGATTCACGGCGACATCCTGCTCGGCGTTCTGTGAGCTGTTCTTGTCCACGTGGTCCGTGATCGCGGATTGGCTCCCGTGAACGTTCCTTTTGATATGAACCTCGGCCCTGTCTCCGGGGACCAGCATGCTGATGATGATCCCGCACAGGCAGCAGTCGATGATCACGGCCGCGGCGCGCTTGAGCCGGGATGGCTTCGACGGTTGAACTCCTGCGCTGACTGCCGTCGCGGCCCCCGTTGCGGCGGGCCTGAACACGTCCCACACCTTGCGGGCCGGCGCGGGCCCGCTGCCGACGGAGCCCCCCGACAGGATTTTCGCGTCTGACCTTGTAGACGCGAACCTTCTCCGGGATCCCCTTGAGCTGGAGCAACCCGACCTCACTGGAGGGCACCTCATTCTTGTTCATCGCCAGATAAACGGCGTCGGTGAAGAAAACCTCGCCAGCTTCCGCGATAGCTTCGATGCGCGCCGTGATGTTGACCGGCTCGCCGAAGACGTCATTGTCGGAAAGGTTGACCTCGCCCTGATTGATGGCGATGCGGATCTCGATGCGGTCCTCATGACCCTTGTCCGCATTATGCTGACGCAGCGCCTCCTGGACCTGGACCCCGGCCAGCACCGCGTCGGTGGGGCTCTCGAAGGTCATGAGGAAGGCGTCGCCGATGGTCTTGACGAGCTTGCCGCCCTTGGCCAGCAGGATGGGCAGGACGATCGTCTTGTGCTGGTCGAGCATCTCCTGGATCTCGACTCGGCTCTTATGGGAGGTCTTGTCCGTGAAGCCCTTGATGTCCGTGAGCAGAATGGTCAGGTTGCGGGAGATCGGCGCGCTCATGCCGGGATTCTAGCAAAAGAACCATTCATCCATTCCGGCGTCGATTTCTTTTATATACTTGGCCGATGCGCTGGTCCCAATTCCTGCGACGTTATCTCCACCGCCTGCCGCCGGGCTCCGGCGACTTCAACCAGAACCTCGACAAGTTCCTACCCGGCAACCGCATCACCTGGCTCAGCAACGGAGGAGAAGCCTACCGATCCATGTGGGAGGCCATAGACTCGGCGCGCCAGTCGATCCACCTCGAGACTTACATCCTCAACAGCGACGCGACAGGCCTGGAATTCGGCCGCCGACTCATGGAGAAGGCGCGCCAGGGCGTAAGCGTCCGCCTCATCTTCGACTCGGCTGGCTCGCTTGACATCGCCCCCGCGTTCCTCGACCGACTGCGCAGAGCCGGGGTACTCCTCCTGGAATACCATCCCCTGGCGCCCTGGCGCGCCCGCTGGGCTTGGTCCCGGCGCGACCACCGAAAGATCCTGGTAGTGGACGGCCGCGTGGCTTTCACCGGCGGAATGAACATCTCGCAAGACCAAATCCCGTGCGAAGATGGCGGCCAAGGCTGGAACGACGCGCATGTGCGCATCGAAGGGCCGGCTGTGCACGAACTAAACCGGCTCTTCCGCACGGTCTGGTTCAAAGAAACCAAGAAATGGTTCTCCTTGGAGGACATAGAGAAGTCCCTACCCGGGGATTCCTGGGCCTGGGTGGCAGCCAACCAGGAGTTCCTGCACCGCCACCGTATCCGCCGCGCTTATTTGAACGCCTTACACGCGGCGCGCCGCGGGGTGTGTATTGCCAACGCCTATTTCCTCCCGGACCACGGAATCGCTCAGGCGCTGGCAGGGGCGGCACGGCATGGGGTCTCGGTGCGCATACTCGTGCCGGGCCGCTGCGACCACCCCGCGGTGTGGCGCGCGGGTCGGCGCACCTATGACCTCCTTCTGCGCAACGGCGTGCGGCTCTTCACGTGGGAGCAGTCCATCCTGCATGCGAAAATGGCGGTCATCGACGGAGCCTGGTGCGCGGTAGGATCCTACAACATGGACCACCGCAGCCTGCGGCATAACCTGGAAGTAAACCTGCACGTCCTCGATACAGAGCTAGCCGCGCAAATGCAGAAAAAGTTCGAAGGCGACCTTGGTTCGGCGCGGGAGATAAAACTGCCAGAGTGGCGCCGCAGGCCTTTGATAGACAAGCTCCGTGAGCGGTTCTGGTATCAATTCCGGCACTTCTTCTAGCGCACGGGGATGCGCTGGTCCCTCCCCTTCTCCACGAAGTAAGGGTGCTCGAGGTAGGGCATGCGCTCCGGCTTGCGCTCGGTCTTGCGCAGCTCCATCTCCTGGACCAGGATCGCCGGCGCCACGATCGAGGCCGGCACCACGGTGCGGCCGTTGGAGCCGTGCAGGAAGTTGAACACGTACCTTTCCTTTGAGGCGGCCACGATGTCGCGCAAAGGCCGGAACCCCGCGCCCACGAACTCCACCCCTGCCAGCGGCTCCTCGCGGCCGTCAGCCGCGTACACCTTATAGGCCCGGACCGGAGTCAAGCCTCCCATCTCGCGCACCACGATGCCGTAATCGAGTTCCAGCTCCCGGCACATCGCGCGCATCCGGTCCTTGAGCTCGGAGAGCGGCACGGGCTTTTCTGGAGTCACAATGAGATTGCCCATCCGGCCTGACGGCTCACCGACGAAAGCGGAACGTCCATGCCCGTTGGAATGCTTGAACTCGCGGATAGGAGCGCGGCTCATGTAGAGGCCGACGAGCTTGCCCTTGCGCACCAGTTCCAGGCGCTGGGCCGGCACACCCTCATCGTCGATCATGTAATGGCCGAAGAGCGGCACGCCGTCATAGCGTTCCAGGAGCGGGTCGTCAACGAAGCTCAGCCAGGGCACGGCCACACGCATGCCCAGCCGGCTGACGAAAGGCGGCGGATCGAAGACATGACTATTCTCATCCTCGTCCCAGCTGCCGCGCGGATTGGAAATGTTATCCACCAGCTGCACGTCGAAGAACTCCGCCGCGG
This sequence comes from uncultured Elusimicrobia bacterium, assembly GCA_903830945.1. Lineage (GTDB taxonomy): Bacteria > Elusimicrobiota > Elusimicrobia > UBA1565 > UBA9628 > UBA9628. The sequence goes on along the minus strand of CAIKVT010000021.1, from coordinate 90,611 downwards.
CCTCGCCTTCAAAGATCACCGGCCCCACATAAGCCTCCACGGTCGAGCCGTGCACCACATCCACCACTCCCCGTGCGAAGCGGCGCACCTCGGCGAGCAGGGCCCCCTGCGCCGGGACGTCGGCCCAAGACGGATAATGCAGTCCCTCCGAGTCGCCGAAGCGCAGGCCATCTTTACCCTGCGTGTTAGCGGTGACCCCGATGCTGATTTGCGCGTCCGAGCCGCGAACGACGGAGCCTTCGCTGCTGATAAACCTCCTGGTTCCGCTCACAAAGCTCAACTCCACGCGCGAGTCCTGGATGTCCGGGTAATCACGGAAGACCGCGGAAAGCTCCCGCACGCGCCGCTCCCATAACCCGCGGTCAATCGGCACCCAGGCCGACGGCTCATACCGCTCCACAGGCTGTTCACGGGAGAAATCTCCGGGCGATTCCATGATCCGGTGCCTCTCCCGGAAGGCCTTTTTCTTGGCGAAGGCCTCCAGGGCGTTCTTGTATGTATCGTCGGTCAGGGACCACAGGGAGAAGCGCAGATTGTCGTAATCGTCCTCAAAAGAAGCGCTACCCAGACCCGGGCCGCCTGAGCCGAAGCCGGCCGGGACGAAATTCGTGTTGTCAAAGGAATCATCTCCCACCCGCACCTGCACCCGCGCTTCAAGGAAAGGACTGGCCTGGCTGCCCTCCAACGCGCCGAAACTCGCGGTGATGAAGGCTTGCGTCCCTTCCCTGACCGTGTAGGCCAGGTAATACGGCCCAGGCAGGTCGTCCATGCGCAACCGACGCATATTCCGGCCCATCTCGTCCCTCATTGACCTGAAGACGACGTCGTCGGAGGGCAGAGCGGCTCGCGCCGGGAACGCCGAGCCCAGCCAGAGCGCATAAACGGCGATCATCCCCCAACGGAACCGGCGCATGACATTCTCCCCCCTCATGGCTTGTCCCCATAGGGCGGCGGCAGGATGGGCGGCTTGGATTGCGATTTGGCCACCTTCTCGACCTCCATCTCGGAGATGAGCAGGCTGGGAGACACCGCCGAGACCGGCACCCCGCCCGACTCCGCCCCGCAGGTCCCGTTGAACACGGCCGGATCGTCGCCCGCGGCCAGGATCTTCATGAAACCAGCGATCGGCGTACCCACGATATCCACGCCCCGCACCACCTCGTCGGGGCGTCCGTCCGCGTAGACTTTATAGACCAACAACGGCTGCACCTTGAATGCCTGCGCCGATCCCCGGCCAGTCATAGTGTAGCCGCCGGAAATATCGTCGAAGACCAGGCCGTAAGACTTCTTCTGACGGGCCAACTCCTCGACCAACATCCGCCGCAGCTGCGCATAGGGCACGGCCTGGGAGGCCTCCACGATGATGCTGCCCATCCGCGCCACGGTGGCGTGGCCCGGCTCGCGGCGACCGTGGCCGTTGGATCTGGGGAATCCCCTGATAGGCATACGGTTCATAAGGAAATTGCGCAGAATGCCGCCCTCGACCAAAGCCACCCGCTGTGCCGGGATGCCTTCGTCGTCGTAGCGGTAGGCGCCGCGCAGGAAGGTCCCCCGGAAACGCTCCAGCGTCGGGTCGTCGTAGACCGAGATAAAACTCGAGACCACGGGCTGGCCGAGCTTCTTAGTGAAGGTCTGACCTTCACTCTCCTTCTTCTGGCGCTGCCCCTCGACCCGGTGCCCGAAGATCTCGTGAAAAAAAACTGCGGCAGCGCGGTTCTTCAGGATGACCGGGCCCGCGTAAGGCTCTATGAGCGGCGCGTCCCGCAGGGCCTTGAGTTCAGCGATGGACTGGCCCATGTCACGCCGGATGGTCTCGTCCGAAGGCAAATCCGAGAGACGGTCCACGTCGTAGCCCTTGAAGCGGTAGAGGTCCATGCCGTCCATGGTGCGGCTGCTCAGCCGGTAGGAAAGACGAATGTAGAGGTTCCCCGTGCGCAACGCGGCGCCTTCGCTGGAGACGAAGCGCCGGTCGACGAGGTTGACCTCCATCCCCGCGCCGGAGTCGAAGACGAAGGGAAGGTCTTTGAACCGGGCCGAATACACCTTGACCCTGCTCGCCCAGAGCTTCTGGTCGATCTGGGGGTACTCTACGACGTCGGAATGCCGGGCCGGGACGCCTTCCTGGGAGAAATCCGGGGAACGGTCCTCCTCCGCCGCGGTCACGGCCCGATTGGTCTTGACCTTGGTGTAGCGCTCCAAGGCGGACTTGAAACCGGCGTCCGTCTGCTGCCACATCGCGGCGCGCAGAGCGGGGACGTCACCCTCGATCGGGATGCGCACCTTGGCGCGCTGCGAACTGTCCATCCAAGAGTCCCGGCCCTTGATCTCATGTGTGTTGTCGAGTTGCGGAGAGCCGACGCGGACATCCGTATCTAGGTGGCGGCTCGAATTCTGCACATCCGCCTCCAGAGCCCCCAGACTCGCCCCGAGCCACAGACCCGTCGAATCCGTCACCTCGTAATCAAGGTAATAGAGCGGCGCGGTATCGGAGCGGCCCAACTGGGAGAAGGACCGGGAGAGTTCCTCCTGCATTGCGGCGAGCACGGGATCGGGGACGCAGCGGGCCGTCTGCGGACACAGAAAACAAGCCGCTGCGAAAACGGAGACGCCGTGACGTGTCTTCATTGGGTTCCCCACAAGCGGCAATTATATATTTCTCCCGCAAGATTTGATAGGCTCTCTACGCTGATGAGACTCTATCTCCTGCGCCACGGACGATCACCGAGCGCCGCGGAAGCGGGCGTGGCCAAGGACTTCGACCGGCCCCTGTCCGACCTCGGACGCGCCGATGTGCGCAAGGCCGCACGACACCTCGGCGAGCGTGGCGCCCGACCGGTCCTCATCCTGCACAGCCCGCTCCAGCGCGCCTTTGAAACAGCAAGGGAAGCCGCCTCCGCGATCAAGCCAGCCCCAGAGCTGGAAGCCTTCGCGCCCCTGGCCAACAAACTCTCCGCCGAAGATCTGGCCGGACGCCTGCGGCAGCGCTGCCATGACCTCTCCGAAGTCTTGGCAGTCGGACACCAGCCGCAATTGGGAGAGTTGGTCGCGGTCCTCTCCCAGGCGCTCTTCAACCTCAAGCCGGCCGGCTTGGTGGCGCTCGAGCTCAAAGACGACGGGTCGGCTTCCTTCCTGTGGGCCGTCAATCCGGAAGAACTCCCGGATTAATGCCCCGGCGCCAGGCGGTATAATCTCACGATGAAGACAGTCCGGCGGCGCAGGAGCGACCTGGAGAAGGGCCGAGCGTTCCTACTCTCCCTGCCCCACACCACCCTCTACTCGGCGCTGGGATTTGCCATCGGCCTGTGCACGCCCGTAGGGGCCTTCCTCATGCGCTACCTGCTGGCTGGTCCCCTTTTGACGACCCAGTGGATCCGCTACGAACTCCAATACAATGCGAATTTCTACGCGATCATGGGCATCGGGACCATCCTGAGCTTCATGGTCTTCGGCTATATCCTGGGCCTGCGCAGCGAGGAGCAGCGCGTCAACAACCGCATCCTCCGGGCCCGCATCGACGAACTCCACCTCAAGTCCGTCACCGACGGCCTGACGGGCTCATACACCCACGGATACCTCCATGAGATCCTGGAGTTGGAGATGCAGCATTCCCTGACCGGCCGCCTCCCTCTCTCGATTTTAATCATCGACATAGACGACTTCAAAAAGGTCAACGACCTCCACGGCCACCTCTTCGGCGACCGCGTCATCAAAGAAACGGCCGAGACCATCGCGGCCAGCGTGCGCACCGACGATATCTTCGGCCGAATGGGCGGAGACGAGTTCCTGGTCATCATGCCCTGCGCGGACCACGACATGGCCGGCATAGTAGCCCGGCGCATCTGCACCTCCTTCGCCAAGAACCACCACATGGCCACGGTGAGCATCGGGGTAGCCTCGTTGTCGGGCAACGAAAAGGTCTCGGCTGCAGACGTGCTGCACCGGGCCGACCTCAATCTCTACCAGGCCAAGCGCGACGGCAAGAACCGGGTCTGCGCCGGCAACAAGGCGGCCCCGACGCCCCCCCCGCCCCAGGAGCCCTGAGGGACCGGGCCGCCGCTCAATCCTTGGCGACCGAGTAAGCGCAACACTTGCGGAAATCGCAATTCGGACAGAAGCTCGTCTCCGGCGGGAATTTTGCTGCCTCGATGCGATCCGCCGCCGCCACGATCATGGTCTTGAGCTCTGCCTCGCCAGACGGGTCGTAAGGGGCCGTCACCCGCCGCCCCGCAGCCACGAAGCACAACGTCAGCAGGTCCGGCTCCTTGGCCAAAGCCTCTCGGCAGCCCAAGCCGTAAAAACGCAGCTGCAGCTCATCCCTCGGCGCCAACCTCTCGCCGTCGCCCGATGTCTTATAATCGATCACTTCGAGCTTGCCGTCCGGATGCCGGTCGATGCGGTCGATCATGCCCCGCACCTCATGGCGGCCCAATGGATAGACGAACTCCCGCTCTACGGCCTCGATCACCGTGCGCCGATCCCGCTCGTCGGCCAGATAGCGCTCCAGGATGCGCTTGCCCTTACCGCGCCAAGACTCCCGGACCTTCTCGTCCACATAACCCGCGCTCAGCCACCGGCTCTCATAACAGGCCCATAAATCTTCCTCGGAAGGAGATCCCTTGCGGTGGAAACACTCCAAAGCCCGATGCAAAGAGAGCCCCAAAGAACCCGCCGGCGTCAGCGGGATGCGCCAGCCCGCCACAAACTGCAGCTGGTATTTCCAGGGGCACTCGCGATAGACCCGCAGCTTGGTGAAGCTGATTTCCACACTAACCGGCCTGCCCGTCGGTCGCAGGAGCCTGGGCCTCCTGCGCAGCGACATGACGGAAGAAGTCCAGATGAGTGTCGCCATACTTCTCGCGGCGAACCATGACCCAGCCGACAGGCGCCTTCACATCCTCCTTGACGTGGTGCTGGCACATAGCCCAACCCTTAGGCGCCAGCAATCCAGCCTCAGCCACGCGGGCCAGAGCCGGCGTCGAATAGGATAACGGCCGTTTCTGCTCGTCCTTGTACGGCGGTCCCATGAATATAAGGTCGTACTGCGAAGTCCCGGAACGGAACGGGACCCAGGACAGGTCGCTCAAAGCGTTGCCGAAATGGACCTTGCCCCGATCCACAAAGCCCGCCGCGGCCAGATTTCGGGCGACGAGCTCGGTGCAGTGGCGTTCCAGGTCCACGAAGAAGACGAAAGCCGCGCCCCGCGATAGTGCCTCGATGCCCACGGCCCCGGTCCCCGCGAAGAGATCCAGGAGCCGCGCCCCTGGCACCAGCCCGGAGATGATATCGAAGAGCGACTGCTTGATGCGCCCCGAGATGGGGCGCACTCCCCAGTCCAGGCCCGCACCCTTGATGTGGCGGCCGCGCAGAGAGCCCGCGATGATGCGCATGACAAGATTCTAGCAAAGCGGGAGCGGCCTCGTCCTTGGCAGGCTCTCCGCATTTGCTAGAATAGCGGCGCATGGCTACACGCATCATCGTAGTGGACGACGACCCCCTCGTGGGCGAGCTTTCATCCTCCCTGCTCCGAGACGCGGGTTATGAGGTCGAACTCATCAACGACAGCTTCAAGGCTCTCGATATCATCAAAACTCAGCCGCCGGCCGTCGCCATCCTTGACATCCTTATGCCAGGCCTCGATGGCTTGACCCTCTGCCACCGCATCAAGAGCGATCCCGCCACCAAGAACGTACAGGTCGCCATGGTCTCGGGCAAGGCCTTCCACGCGGACCGCAAGCGCGCCTTGGACTACGGAGCCGCGCTCTTCATCGAGAAACCCTACAACGTCGACACCTTCGCCAAGCAAGTCGGCGAATTGATCGCCGGCCAGGCCCCGCCGCCGCCGGCTCTGACCGCAGAGGCTCGGCTGGGACCCCAGCCGCAGGGGACCGCCGACGCCAAACTCCACATGACGATCTGGGGCTGCCGCAGTCTCTCCCCGTTTAAGGGAGGCGAGCCATCCCGCTACGGACGGCAGACGGCCTGCGTCTCCCTTGAGACCGCCAGCGACATCCTCATCTTCGACGCAGGCTCCGGCATCGTGCCCCTGGGACGCGAGATCATAAAAAACGGCCGCTTCCGGAACCTATGGCTCTTCCTGACCCACTTCGACCAGGACCATATCGAAGGCCTGGCCAACTTCGCCCCGGCCTATGCGACGGGCTACAAGCTCAACATCTCCGGCGCCAACGATCCGGACCAGGCGCTCCAGGACCGCATCCAGCGCATCTTCGAGGCCGCACCGCCGGAGCTCGGCGCCCTGCAAACAGAGCTGCAGCTTTTTGAGATGCGGGAGGAAACCTACGAGGTCCTTCCCGGAGTACAGGTCTCGCCGTTCTTCGCCAACCATCCCGGCACGACACTCGGCTTCATCATCGAGCACGGAGGACGCCGCTTCGTGTATTGCCCGGATTCCGAGATATACGGGGAGCAGGGCACGGCCATGCAGGACTACGACGAACGGCTAGGCCGCCTCGTCCAGGATGCCGACGTGCTCATCCACGACGGCCGCTACCTCGACTCCGACTACCAGACGCGCAAGAACAACGGCCATTCGAGCTGGGCCAACGCCCTGCACCTCGCCGCGCGCAGCGGGGTCAAGCATCTGATCCTCTTCCACCACGACGACGCCTATCCCGACGCCGTCCTCGACCGCATCGCCGCCGACGCCCAGGAGATCGTCGCGCAAAAGGGCTACAAACTCAAGGTCAGCATGGCGCGCGAGGCGCTCAAGATAGGGATATGACACACGAAGCATCCCAACCTCAGGAGATCAAGGGACGGGTGCTCGACACCTCAAGCCTCACGGACTACCAGGCCGGGGCCGTGGTCAGCCGCGCGCTGATCCAGAAGCCGACCGGGACCGTGACCCTCTTTTCCTTCGACAAAGGCCAGGGCTTGAGCGAGCACACCGCGCCCTTCGACGCCCTGGTCCTCGTGCTTGATGGGGAAGCCGAAATCCGCATCTCCGGCACGCCGCACCGGGTCAAGGCGGGGCAAATGATCATCATGCCCGCCGAACAGCCCCACGCCCTGCAGGCAGTACAGCCCTTTAAAATGGCGCTGGTGATGATCCGGTCCTAAACCGCGCCCCGGCAATAGGTCAATTGCCGCATCAGGCTGGACCGTATGGCCTATAGATCCCTCACTGCAGTCTGATAAAATGGTTGCATGGTCCGAATCATTTTTCCAATTATTTTTGCGTCGCTGGCAGCCCAGGCCGCGAATGTTTCCGGCCCAAGCAAAGTCATACCGCGTCTCAACCTGACTCATCCTGGCGTCGATCTAAGCCTGCCGCGCCAAGACTCCAGGACTCTCTCTGATCGTTTAAGCCTGAATGGAATCGTTTCCATCAAGACTCCGTCACCATCCCAGCCGGCACCCATCCCGACATCTCCTCCGTCGGTCATGTCCGTTTTCCCCGCTGCCGCGGCATCCGCCATCGCGCCAGCCGCTATCGCCATTCCTGAAGGCATCCAGCACGGCGGCCCCGCCGGACTTGACGCCTCGCCGACCGACGGAGTCATCGCAATCCCTGGAGCGGGGTCGGGCCTGCAAGCCGCCGAAATCCTGCGTAAGGCTGACGCAGCCGACCGTCTCGAATCGATCCTGCCCCATTTCTATGACCATTCCACGGATCCGACCTCGGCCGCTCCGGTCGCAGGGATGGAAGCTCCGGACCTGGCCCCCAGCCTCATTTCTCCTGCGGCGCGGCTTTTCGCAAGAATGGCGCAGAGGCCGGATGAAGTCCGAAAAGACTACACCCTCTTCCTTGCAGACCTGGGATTCCGGGACTATCCGGCAGCCATCGCGGGCACTTTAGAGCAAAGCGGCCTGACCGATCTTCAAAAGAAGGTCCTACAGCTCAACGCGCGGCGCTACCGCACCATCCCCGCGGCCCGGGATCTTGCCGCTGAAATCATGGCCGGTCTCTCGGAACAAGGCTACAGCGCCGAGGCCATGAGCATCGCAACCGAACTGGCCGCACGCCTCTTGAGCCTCCAGCCTTTAGATCCCCCATCGAGCCTGCCGGCCGAGGTGGCCAGCGGGAATCAGGATGCCATCCGCGACTGGCTCATCGCGGTCACGATCCAAAAACTTTCCGGCCAGCTCATACAGGTGGTTTCTGATGTCGCCAAAGCCGCCGTCCCGCCGCAGCTCCGCAGCGCGGGCCTTGCGGCGCTCGACCAAGGAAACAAAGGCGCCCCTGCGGCGCTCGACTTGACCGCCCGCCTAGAGCGCCTCAAGGCCCTGGCGGAAACTGGCCTGGTCGTCAGCTATACCGATGCCACGATCGGCCAGACTCGCTATGCGGGCCGCGCACTGGCCGCCTCGTTGGTCAGATTTTCCAGGAATTCGGGCCGGCCGGAGATCGCCAAAGAACTCCGGGAAAAGCTGGCCCGACGCGGGCTGCATCTCGAAAACTTCATAGGCGACACCGTGATCCTGCCCGACCGCGACTCCTCCCGGCCGGTACGCATCAAACTCCATACTGGAGATTTCATCGGCGAGCGCAGCGCCGGCAGGGAAGCCTCGGAGATCGGATTCTCCGTGAGGCCCCAGCCAAAACTGTGGCTCAAGGCTTATCGGGCGAAACTGCTCGGCCCTTTGCTGGGCCTATGGGCCGAGCCGAAGAAGGAGCCGGTCATGATCCCGGGACAGCCGGTGCGCAACCGCCTCAAGCAGATCCTGCGGGCCTTCAAGGCTTGGCTCTCCAAGCAGCCCATCCTGCAGCACGGCTACTCCCATTTAGGCATGGCCGTGGTGGAAGAATCAGACGGACTGTCCATGGTCTGGGCCATGGACAACTATCCCAACGCCGAGGAGGGAGGCATCCGTAAAATCGGCATCGCCGAGAATTTCGCCCTGCCCGGAGAGTTCATGAGGTTCGGCGCGGGACATTACAACGCCCAGCGCGTCTGGGACGACTTCCACGCTCAGCACCAGTCCGCGGGATATCAGAACGCGATTTACCGCTCAGGCAAAGACCTCTGGACTCCGAACATCAGCCGAGCGGACTATGCGGCGCTTTTGGCAATCCCGCGCCGTGAGGCCGGCAAGCTCGCGGCCGAAGTCGCCCGCCGCGCGGCCACGACAATCGAGGAAATGCTCTGGCGCTTCGGAATGGGCTTCGCCTACGACTTCGTCAACGAGATGTGGCGCGGCTACTGCAGCTCCACGGTCATGCTCGCGTACCACATGGGCGCGGAATTCGAGATACAAGACAGGCCCGACCATTGGAACCCCCTCATCCTGCTGCTCAAGAAACTGGGGATGCCGGGCACCGAGATCATCAATCCCAAGGAGCGCATCATCTGGCCCAGCGCCATATTCATCGACCCGAAGATCGAGAGCTACGCCTCCGTCGACTACCCATCGTTCGGTGAAGCAGGCAAGCTCGCCGCACCCCTCACCATGCCCGCCTATGTGGGGATGGACCCGGGACTGACCGCGAGCCTGCAGCATTTGGTGCAGCTCTCCGGAGCGGGCTCGCTGACCCCGGATGAGGACCTTGTCACCGAGGCCATCCGGCAGCACCTGGACTCCCGGGCGGACAAGACCCGCGCCAAAGTCGGCTTTCATTCAGGCGCCACCACGGACTCGGGCTACTCCGCGGCGCTAGACCGGCTCCTGCGCGAATCTGACGGGCATGATTAAGCGCAGAATCCATCGCCGGCCGCCGTAAGCCGCCTCCCCTGAGCCGCAATCACTTGGAGAAGATCATCTTCATCGACACCAACAGCAGAATCGAGCCGAAGACCTTCTGCAGGACCTTATTGGACAGCCCCACCGCGAACTTCGCGCCCAGAAGGCCCCCCAAGACAAACCCCACGCAGACCAAGACCGCGATCCTGACGTCTACATAGCCTTGCTTGTAGTAAGTCCAAGCAGCCAGGATCCCGATAGGCGGGACCATAAGAGCCAAAGTCGTGCCCTGCGCCAGGTGCTGGGACATCCCCCAAAATAGGACAAAAGCAGGGACGATGACTATGCCCCCGCCGATGCCGACGAGACCGCTGACGACGCCCGCGAAGAGACCCAGAGCCAGACAGAGGATGACATTCTGCATATCTGGATTCTAACAAAGTTGCCGCGATCTTTGACCATAGGTTTGACTTACGAGAGTTAGCCGTGGGTCCAAAAGGGAAACGCGTGCTGGGTCCTTGGACCGTGGCTCCAAGACGATTATCCGTTTACAATCATATTATGATGGACCTCCAGATTGCACAGCGCCGCGCTGGGCTCATCCTTTCGGCATTCCTCGCCGCGGCCCCTGCCGCGGCCGCTGCCGTCAGCCGCGGCACGATGGTCCCCAATGGCGGCGCAACCTCGGCCCCCGGTCTGAGCTACGCAGGCGCGGTCATCACTCCGACAGCCAGCCTTCTGGCGGGGGCCTTGCAGACTCCCAGCCTCATATCCGATCGCCCCGTCTCCGCCTCCCCAGCCATCTCCATCGCTCCGATGCCGATCTCCGTCAGCTTATCCGCCCCCGCCGCCGCTCTCCAGGCACCTAAGATCCCGGAAGCCGTCTCCCCCTCAGCCCCTGAGGCGACAATGGCTCCGGTCCTCTCCACGGAGCGTCGGACCCAGTACCAAAGCCTCTCCTCACAGCTCATCGCGATCCCCAAAATGGGTCCGGCTGAAAAGTCCAAAGACTTTGCCGCCCAGTTCTTCGAAATCCCTCGAATCACGGCCGGCCTGGAGGATGATGCCGCCGCCTTTCTCACGGATCAGCAGACTCATACAGGCGGGTGGCTCTCGGCCGCCAAGGCGTCCGACCAGGGCACACGGGCAAGACAAGCAACCCCGCTTCCGTCACCTATCCTCCCTGACGTCCCAAGAGACAGCCGACGGGCCTGGACGGCGGATCAAGCCGCTATCCTGGCAGAGGCGCAAATGCTTCGGACACGCGTGGATGCCTTAGCGCGCAGGGATCTGGCCGAATGGGGTTCGGATCGTTTTGAGAGAGAGATTGACAAAGGTGGGATCGTCTTGGAAGATCCACTATTGGGCCGCGGTGAGGTCAACTCGCTCCGAGTAAGCGGCGAAAGAATTTGGTTCATTCGCGTGACGCACGCTCCGACCGAGTTAGCGATCTATTTCTTGGACCAAGCGGCGGTGCCGAAAGATTCCCCGCATCTGCGGCAGATCCTGAGCCGTCAAGTCATGGACGCCGGCGCGCATCGCAAGGACGGCAAGACGGGACGAAATGTGGTCATCGCCTGGGAGCGGGATGGCGTCATCGTGGCCAAGGAATTCCATGAGAGGCCGGCTCGCCTGAGTCTCGCCTGGTGGAAAGCCTTCTGGTACGCCACCTACAAGAAACCTGCCAGCACCGACATCTGGTTCGGACTGCTCATGGGAGCTGTGCAGGGACTATTGGCACTGGGGCTGGGCTTCCTATCCGCCGGGGCGGCCCTGAGCTTAACGCCCGTATTTTACACTTTCACTTTCGGGGCGCTCATCGGAGGGTTCATCAGCACGTACAAGAATTGGACTTATCGCGGGCCTTGGTCGCGGCAATTTCTGAAGCAGGCCTTGATCAGCATCATTTTCGCCTATCCCGTAGTCGCCAGCACCCTGGGATTATCAGCGCTGTGTTCGGCGGCCATGCATATCCATGTGTTCAGCAACGTAGCGCTCAACAACGTAGGCAAGTCCATCTGGACGCAGATCCCCAGGATCGGCGATCAGCACAGGCAGTTCACCGCGCCGCTGCTTGGAGGTGTTTCACGCTCCGGCGCGATCAATCAATTATTCTACATGATCAATTGGACTTTGCGGCTGGCCGACCTCATCCACGTGCCCGGGGGCACGATCATATTCCTGGCGACCATGCCTCTAGGCTGCCTCCTGACCTACTGGTACGCCCAGGCCCACGGTTTCCCTGAAGCGGAGCAGATGCGCCAGGCTCCCCGCCGCTGGCTGCAGAAGTTTCAGAGGGCCGCGCGCGGCATGCTCCAGAGCTCCAGACGCATCGTGGGCCGCTGAGTCCCGCCCGAGGTCATCCGATCCGTCCCAGCAGGCGCAGGATCCCGTCGAGGGTGGTCAAGGGATGCGGCGGGCACCCCGGAATAAAAAGATCCACCGGCAGGAACTTGCCGCAGCCGTCATGGGCCTCGGGATGGCCGCGGTACGGCCCGCCCGCGATGGCGCAGGAGCCGACCGCGATGACCAGCTTAGGTGAAGGCACCGCCTCCCAGGTCTTGAGCAAGGCCGGACGCATGTTCTCAGACACCGGGCCTGTAACTAGAAGGCCGTCAGCGTGCCGGGGCGAGGCCACGAACTGCACGCCGAAGCGACCCAAATCCCAACCGATGGTGTTGAGCACGTTGACGTCGGCCTCGCAGGCGTTGCACCCCCCCGCGCTCACCTGACGGAGCTTGAGACTGCGGCCGAAGAGCTGGCGGGACTTCGCTTCCAAAGCCTCAGCCAGCCGATAACCGTCGCCCTGGGCCACCAAGTCCTCGCGTCTTCTGGCGGCCATCCGATATTCACGCGTGAACTCCACCGCTTGCTCAGGGCACGCGGCCGCGCAGGCTCCACAGAAAATGCATTTCCCCAGATCCAGCTTCCCCCCGCCGAGCGCCCCTGTAGGGCAGACCGAGGAACAACCAGGGCAGCCTACCATGCAGAGGGAGGCATCAAGCTTTGGTCGGCCCAAAAAACGCCGGGGCAGTTCCGGCGCCGGACCAGCGGGATACTCCATGGTCCGGTGCCCCTGTTTAAATCTCGTCCAAAGCACTTTCAACATAAGGTCACAGGTCGAAACCACAGTATGAAAGGTCAAAACTCTTGTTACACAAGGGGAAGTCAGAGATCTGCTGGCCGCGCAAAGCCAGAGCGAGTCCGAACCAGTTATGAAACGAGGGATCCACGACCTTATACGCGGAGAACCGTCCTTCAGCGTCGGTCACGGCCACATGGCATATCTCGCCGCGCCAACCCTCGGTCAATGAGACCGCCACATGCTCAGTTCGCAGCTTGGGAACTTCTCGGCGCAAGAACCCGCCAGGCAAAGACCCCAGAAGCTCGCGAACGAACTGCAGCGAGCGCTGGACCTCCAGCCAGCGGACCTGGGCTCGGCCAAACACGTCGCCCGCGTGCCAGCTGGAGACCGGGATCATGGCGTAGCGATAGATGCCGAATGGCAGATCCCGGCGCACGTCCAAATTGAGCCCGCAGGCCCGCGCTGCAGGTCCAACCAAGCCGAGCCGACGGCAATCCTCCAGGGAGACCATCCCGGTCTCCTCGAAGCGCCCGGTCACGGAAGGAGAGTCCCAAAGCAGGTTCACAGCCGAGGCCGCCTCCCGCCCGAGCGTCTCCAGGCGCGCCGACATCTCTTCCACCAGCTGAGCGTCTACGTCATGCGCCACCCCGCCCGGCCGCAGGAGATTGCGCCCGAAACGGCTGCCGCAGAGCATGGCCGTGATATTGAGCGCGTCGCCGCGCAAACGGCCGCAATAGGATTGCGTGGGCAAAAACCCAACGTCTCCGGCAAGGGCCCCCAGATCGCCGATATGGTTGGCGACGCGCTCCAGCTCCAACGCCACGGCGCGCAATGCCAAAGCCCGCGGCGGCGCCTCGGCCCTACCCAAGGCCTCCACCGCTTGACAGTAGGCCCATCCGTGGCCCACGGTTGTGTCTCCGGCGAGTGTTTCAGCCAGATGCACGCTGAGCCGGTTCGGCCCGCCCGACAGCGCGCGCTCCACGCCGCGATGCTGATAGCCTAAGGAGATCTCCAGGTGCTGGACCACCTCCCCGTGGCATTGAAAGCGGAAATGTCCGGGCTCGATGACCCCCGCGTGCACCGGCCCCACCGCCACCTCATGAACCTCTTCCCCCTCCACCCGGTAGAAATCCATGGTCCCGCAAGCCGCGCTGCTCGGCGGCGGGAAGCGCACCGGCTTCAGCCAGGGATGCCCCGATGGGATGACCGCGCACTGCTCGAAGATCTCTCGTTCAAAAAGGTGGGCCTGAGGGCAGTCCGGAGTCAGCGCGTGATAGCTTTCCGTTGGCTGCGCGCCCAGCAAAGACAGTACGCCTTCGGTATCATCGGCCAGAACAGCCAGCAGACCGAACCCACCAGAGGCCAGCCTGCGGCCGAAGAAAGCGCTTAAGCGCGAGCCCGCGCCCACGGCCTCCAGGACGGCGTGGCGGAACTCCGCCGCGGCCAGGATCGGAACCTTGGAAAGCGGGGCCGCTTGGCCATTGCGCAGGACCAATCCCTGAGCCATCAGCGCGCCCCCAGCACGACCGCCGCTTCCTTGACGGCGTCGAGCAGCGGCCGGGGCACCCAAAGCCCCAGGACCAGAACGGCCGCTGCCAGCAGGGCCGGAGGCCACAACCGCCAGGGGTCGTCCTCGGCAGGCACGACCTTGAATCTCTCCGAGGGCTCACCATGACACATCTTGAGCACGATGGTGGCCATGCCCACGAACACGACCGCCAGCAAAGCCAGATAGAGCGCGGCCAGCGCGCCGTGGTGCCGGCCGAGCGCGCCCTGCAATATCCACAACTCGCTGATGAATGGTCCGAAAGGCGGGGAGCCCGTGATGGCCAGAAACCCTATCAACCACAAGAAGCCCGAGAAGGGCAAAGCGCGCAGAAGGCCGCGCACCTCGCCCACGGACTTGGTGCGTCCGGCGGCCAGAAGGTTGCCGGCCGTCAAGAACAACAGCGCCTTGGTCAAAGAGTGGTTGACCGCATGGAGCATGGCGGCCGGAGCTGCGGCTCCCAAGCCCACGCCGAAGGCCAGCACGCCCATATGCTCCACGCTGGAATAGGCGAGCATGCGCTTGAAATCCGTCTGCCCGATAATGAATGCCGCGGCCACGGCCATGGATAACAGCCCGAATCCCATGAGCAGGCCCCCGGTGAAATCCGCCAGGCCTGCGGCGCAGAGCACTGCGTTGACGCGCATCAAAGCCAGGAAAGCGCAATTAAGCAAGGCTCCGGAGAGCAAAGCCGAAACCACGGAGGGCGCTTCGCTGTGTGCGTCCGGCAGCCATGTGTGCAACGGTGCCAGCCCCATCTTAGTCCCGTAGCCTACCAAGAAGAGCAAAAATGCCGCCTTAAGCCATGGCTGGTCCAGCTCAGCCGCGTGCGCCGCCAATTCCCGGCCGGTCATAAGCAGATCTTGGTGATGGCGCGCGGCCACGGCCAAGAAGAAGTTTCCCAGAAGGGCCAAGGCGATACCTACCGAGCAGATGAGCAGGTACTTCCATGTGGCCTCGAGAGAGCTCCTCTGCCGATGGAAGTGGATGAGCGGCGCGCTGACCAAGGTGGTGGCCTCGATGCCCACCCACAAGAGACCGAAATGCTGGCTGAGCGCGGCCAAAGTCATGGTGCCCAAAAATAAAAGCAGGCAGCCGATAAACACCGCTTCCGGCGCGTTGTCAAAGAGAAAGCCCTCGGCGTCTTCTTCCTCTTTCGAGTGGCCCGCCGACTTTAAAAAACCCTTCGCGTAAGCCGCCGTGGCCAAGAACAGAACGCTGGTCAGGCTCAAGAAGAGCCGCCCCGCCGCGTCAAGCTCAAGGTAGCCTCCCAAGACCGGCCCCGGCAGCGCCCCCCAACACGCGGCGGTCAGAGCCGCGTGGGCCAAAGCCGCGGCCAGCAACAGGAATCGCCGGGGACCGTCCGGCCGGATAAAGAAAGCCGCCGCGCCCGCCGCCGTGGGTACACCCAACAATGCCCAGATCATCAGTGTTTCAAAGCCGTCAGCCGGTCCGTGTCGAGGTGGTCGAACTCCCGGTGAATATGGAAAAGAGTGATGCCCATCACGAAGACCGCCATGAACACGTCGAGCAGGATGCCCAACTCCACCAGGAGCGGCTGATGCTCGGCGAAGGCCATGCCGAATGCGTAGATGCCGTTCTCAAGGATCAGGTAGCCCAAGACCTGGGTCACGGCCTGACGCCGGCTCACGATGACAAAAAGCCCGACGAAGATGGTGAAAAGAGCCGTGGGAACCAGCCGCCCCAGTCCCTCGGGCCCGGCCTGGGGCAAGCGCGCTCCGAGCCATAGCGCCGCACCCAGGAACAAGACCCCTGCCGCCAGCGAGGCGGTGAACCCCACGAAAGGCTCCACTTCCCTCTGCAGGCCGGCTTGGCGCAGAGCCCGGCCCAACAGCCACGGGAACACCATGGCCTTAAGGAAAGTGCTCGACCCGGCCTGCAGGAGCAGGCGCACGGTCAGGGCGTCAAGATTGGCCAACACGGGCAGAAGGCCAAGCAGGGCGCCCTGGAAGGCCACGGTCTGGATGCAGGCGGAAAGCCGGCTGGCGCCCAGCACTCGCAGGTTGGAAAGGACCACCAGGATGACGAGGATCTCCACCCAAAAACTCATGGCGCACTCCTCACGAGCATCAGCGCCAGCACCGAAAAAGCGGCGGCCGCGGCCAGCAGCTGGGAGACCCGGGTCAGGCGCAGGCGGGCCATCACGGACTCCACCACACCGGTGAACATCGCCACCACAAACAGACCGCAGAACCCGGCAAATAGATCCAACCAAGGCACTCCCGTGCGCACAGGCAGCAAGAGGCCGGACGCCAAGGCCCCCAGAGCCCACAACTTAAGCGACGCGGCGTATTGGATAAGGCCGAATTCCGGGCCGCTATGGTCGAGGACCATGACCTCATGGATCATGGTAAGCTCCAGATGCGTGTTCGGGTCATCGAAGGGAATGCGCGAGTTCTCCGCTAGGAAGATGATCAGCAGCGCCGCCGCGACCAGCAGAAGGGCCGGCCCGCCGGGCTTCAACAGGACCGCCGGCCCCAACGCCGCATAAAGGCTGGTCAACGAGAGCTTCCCTGCCTGCTTGGCCATGGCAGCCAGCCCCAAGAGCAAGGCCGGCTCGGAGAGGGCTGCAAACCACACCTCGCGGCTGGCGCCCATCCCTTCGAAGGCCGAGCCTGTGTCCAGGGCGGCCGCGACCGTGAAGAAGCGCCCCAAGGCCAGAACGTAGGCGAAGAGCACGAGATCTCCGGGGAAGGCCAGCAACGCGGGCAGGCCGCCCAAAGGCAAGAGCACAAGAGCCGCCGTCGTTGAGGCCAAGGCGACGATAGGCCCGGCGCGGAACACCCAGGTCGTTGTACGGCTGTACACCGCGCCTTTCTGCAGGAGCTTGAGCAGATCCAGATAGGGCTGGAAAACGCTAGGCCCCGTACGCCCAGCGAAAAAGGCCTTGACCTTGTTGATTATCCCCGGCAGCAAGGGCGCACACAACAGGGCCAGAGGCAGGTGCAAAGCGCTTAGCCGCATCCGAGCCTCCAGACCAACAAGAAGAGCAAAGTCAGAGCAATATAGAGGACATAGAACTGGATGCGGCCGTGCTGGATCCAGCGCAGCCGCAACGCGGCCTTCAAAGCACCCTCGAAGACCGGCCGGTAGAGCCCTTCGCGAAACACGTCCGGCGTCTCGGTCGCGTAGGTCGCGGGCCCGGGAAAATACCCCTCAGGGCCGGCGGCGCGCTTACGCGTGCGTAGGAACACAGAGAACAATCCGGTGATTGGCTGAGCGAAGGAAGAGGCCGAGTACTGCATGCGCGCGCCGGGTGCTACATAGCCGCAGTCCCAGGTGAGGCTGCGTCCTATCTCGCGGCCGCGCAACAGCCAGGCGCGCAGAACCGCAGTCAAGAGCAACAAGCTCAGGAGCACGGCGGCCCCAGCCGAGACGGAATACATCGGCATGATGGCGATCTGCCATGAATCGAAGGACTCCGCCGACGGCAGAGCTGCCAGCTGACCCACGGCCCCGGCAGACCAGGACAGCACGACTGGCCCCAAAAGGCCGACGAACAGACAACCGGCCGCCAAGACCGCCATGCTCAGACGCATGGCGGCTCCGCATTCATGCGCCTGCGCGGCATCATTCCCGCGCGGCTCTCCCAAAAACACCACGCCGAACGCCTTAGTGAAGCAAGCCAGAGCCAGGCCACCAATGAGCGCCAAAGCCGCGATCACGACAGAGCCCCAGGCAGCCTGCCCTTGGACCACAGCCAAAAACGCGGCCAGATAGATCAGGAATTCGCTGACGAAACCGTTGAGCGGGGGCAGGCCGCAAATAGCGGCCGATCCGATCAAAAAACAGGTCCCGGTCCACGGCATGCGCTTGAGCAGCCCGCCCAGATGCTCCATGTCGCGCGTCCCGGCCCCGTGCAGGACGGAGCCGGCGCCAAAGAAGAGCAAGCCTTTGAAGAGCGCATGGTTGAGCACGTGCAGCAGAGCGCCGCCGAAACCGAGCATGGCCACCAGCGGAAGGCCGTGCGTCCGTCCCAGCATCCCCACGCCCAGCCCCAGAGCGATGATGCCGACATTCTCCACACTGTGATAAGCCAGAAGGCGCTTGAGGTCATGCTGAGCCAAAGCGAAGAGTACGCCCAGGATACCTGATACCGCCCCGACGCCGACCAAGGACCAGCCCCACCAGGCCGGCGGCGCGCCCAGCAGCGTCAACGCGCGCATGAGCCCGTAGATGCCGGTCTTGATCATCACCCCGGACATGACCGCCGAGACATGACTGGGGGCGGCCGGATGGGCCTCCGGAAGCCATACGTGCATGGGGATCAATCCCGCCTTGGTCCCGAAACCGATGAGCGCCAGAACAAAAGCGGCCGAAGCCAGCCGGGCGGACATTGCGGGGGCCACGGATAAGTCCGTCATGCCGCTCTCCCTGGCCAATAGCATGAAAAAGAGGATTAGAAAGGCCGTGCCCAGATGCGTGGCCACGAGATAAGTCCAGCCGGCCTGCCGGACGCTTTCTCTCTCATCCTCGAAAGTCACCAGGAAGTAGGAAGAAAGCGCCATGACCTCCCAGACGATGAGAAAGAGAACGCTGTCGCGCGCCACGACCACCATGAGCATGCTCGCGGCGAGCAGATCGAAGAAGAACCAGGGGACTCCCAGCGACTTGCGGGAGGCATAGGGCAGGAGGTACTCGGTTCCGTAAAGCGCGGCCAAGGCGCAAAGTCCCAAAATTGGCACGACGAAAAACGCAGAGAGCGGGTCCAAAGCCAGGGAGAACGAACCAATAGGCAGACCCCAGGCCAAGCGCAGAGGATGGACTGGTCTGCCCGCCAGGGCGGCGACGGCAGGGATGAGCCCGACGCAGGCGCCCAGAAGCGCGCCGCCGGCGCCAAAAAAGTTCGCCCTTCGAGCGTTCTTCCCCGAGAACAGCGCCGCCGCCCCACCCAGAACCAAGAGGCCTGCGGCGATGAGTATATTCCCCATCCTAGGAGCCCTTCTTCACGAGACGCTCTTCGATCCTGCGCAGCTCGGCGATCAACTCCGCCTCGCCCGCGCGCTTCCTCAACAAGGCTTGGCATGACTCCGAACGCAAGGCGAAGGCCAGGCGCGAGAGCAGGTGCAGGTGCCCACGGATGCTCGTGCTCACGACGGTGAAAATAGCATGCACGAACTGGCCGTCGACCGCGCCGAAATCCACGGCCGGGTCCAGATAGCACAACGAAACCATGGGCCGATCCACCGGCAGGACCATAGGGTTGCGCACGTGCGGCATGGCCACCCCCCCGCCTATGCCGGTCGAGGCATGAGCTTCCCGCGAAACGAGCATCTCGAGCAAGAAGCCGCGGTCCACATCTTCCGGAAGACGCATGAGCCCGACCATGGCCTTGAGCGCTTCAGTCTTGTCCTTGACGTTGATCACGCCATGCACACCGCCGGCCGCAAGCGCTTCCCAGAGCATGGGCAGGCCCTCGTCGACCTCGCGATAGATGTCCGGCGAGACCCTGACCTTCTGCGTGGTCGCCCATTCCAGGAGTTCCGCGCGGTTGAAGCGATACTGGTCGCTGACGCGATTGGCGGGAAGCTTGCCCTCCTCGATCCAGAGATAGATGGTCTTCTCCGGGACTTCCAAGAGGCGGGCGGCGTCCTTGACTCCGAGTTGCATGATTTGGGTGCGGCTTGCGGCTGAAGTCGGGCCAGGCGGGGCGCTGAGAACTTGCCTGACGGTTTATGGTAGGAGTATTTTAGCTCTTTGTGGAGCCCATGCAAATTCCCTAAATGATCACAAGAACGATACCGGTGACCGCCAGCGAGGAAGCCAGCAGCTTGCGGCGGGTGAATGGCTCCTTGAGGAAGACCGCGGCCAGTATCAGGACGTAGATCGTGCTCGACTGGTTAAGTGTCGCAGCGACCCCGACCTGGGTGTACTTCATTCCCGCGATCCAGCAAAGCAGGGCGAAATAAGATCCCAACACCGCCGCCGGCAGGGTGAATCGCCAGGCCCGCGAAGGCCGCAAGACAGCCAGGCTCTCGCGGCGCCGCGGGGAAAGCAGAGCGACCGGCCCCATCACGCACAGGCAGCCGACCTGGCGCATCGCGGTGGCCCACAGCACGGGAGAGTGGTCCAGCACCGGCTTGGCTATCACGATGCCCAGCGCCAGGGTGATCATGGCTAATACCCCCCAGACGACACCGAGGGCCAACTGACGCGGCGTGACCCCGTGGGGAGGCTCATGTTTCGCGGCGGTGAGCACGCCCGCGACCACCAAGGCCATGCCAAGAAACTGAAGGGCTCGGAGACGCTCGCCTAAAATGACCGCGGCAAACAGCACGGTCAGAGGGGCATAGAGGCAGTCGATGACGGACGAGATGCCGGCTCCGACCATGTTGAGGCTCATATGGAACAAGGTGTCCGAGATGGCGATGGCGATGATCCCGCTCGCGAAGAGGATGAGCACGTCGCGCGACGATCCCTGCCAGCGCGCCTGGCCGGCCAAGGCCAGCGTCGGCACCAGGAGCGCGGTGGAAACCACGACGCGAAAAACATTGAGCGCGAATGGCGAAACGCTTTCCCCCGACCGCTTGAGCAGGATGACGGCTGCGGCCCAGATCAGCGCGGTCAGCAAAGCGAAGAAAGATCCCATGGCTTGAAGGATTATAGCGATAGCAAGGCCGTTGCGGTCGCTTTTCTCATTTAAGAAAAGCGGGGTCTCCGTGGTGGAGGAAGAGATCCCAACACCCCGAACCTCTCCGCCTCCAGGACCTTAGCCCGCCGGATCTTGCCTTTCCCGAATTTTTCATTGATCTCATCCATGGCACGGGAGACTTTGCGTCCCTTCTCAAGAGACTCGAATAGGAACGGAGTGCTATCGGAGGGAGTCAAGCCGGATACGGTAACGCCGAGAAGCCGGATCGGCTGGCTTGCATACATTTGGTCGAATATCTTCAGCGCTGCCTGCGAGATGGCCAGCCCGTCATCCATGGGCTCGTCGACCGTGTGACTCTTGGACACGGTCTTGAAGTCATGGTAGCGGACGGTCGTGGTTATCGTGCGCCCCAGGAGCTTCCCATGACGCAGCCTGATGCCCACCTTCTCAGCCAGAAGCAAGATAAATGACTCGATGACCTTACGGTCCGTCGTGTCCGCGGGCAGCGTCGTCGAGTGCCCGATGCTCTTGGCCTCATCCTCATCACCTGAATCCTTGACGGGAGCATCATCCTCTCCTCGGGCGCACTTCTTGAGCCACTGGCCGGTGACCCCGAACTCAGCCTGCAGCTGTTCCAGCGGCGCTCCGGCGAGTTGGCCGCAGGTCTTGATCCCCATTTTGTGTAGGCTCACCTTGAGGTGCGGGCCGATCCCGGAGAGCTCCTCGACCGGAAGGTTGAAAAGCAAATCATTGACCGCCTCCGGAGTGATCACGGTGATCCCCATCGGCTTTCTCATCCCAGAAGCGAGCTTGGCCAGGAGTTTATTAGGCGCGACTCCCACGGAGCAGGGCAGCTTCAGCTCATCCTTGATCCTCTTCTGAATCATCCAAGCGAGGCCCGCTCCGTCGGTCTTGAAAAGACTCAGGCTGCCGGTCACATCCAGGTAGCCCTCATCGATAGAGGTCATCTCCACCTGGCTGGAGAACTGTTCCAAGACAGCCACGATCTCATCGGTCTGGGCCATGTATTTCTGATGACCGGCGATAACGGGGATGACATGCGGGCAGATCCTCTTGGCGTCCCAGTACAGGTTTCCGGTCTTTATCCCGTAGGCTCGGGCCTCGTAGGATGCGGTGAGGACGATGCTCCGGCGCTTGAGATCACCGACCACGACCACGGGCTTTCCTTGGAGTGCGGGGGCCGTCTTCTGCTCGACCGAAGCGAAGTATGCATCCATATCGACATGGAGGATGACGCGGATGCTTGAGGATGTCATGAGGTCGGCAAGCCGGTGC
This sequence comes from uncultured Elusimicrobia bacterium, assembly GCA_903830945.1. Taxonomy (GTDB): domain Bacteria; phylum Elusimicrobiota; class Elusimicrobia; order UBA1565; family UBA9628; genus UBA9628. The sequence goes on along the minus strand of CAIKVT010000021.1, from coordinate 68,429 downwards.
TCCGATTCAGCTTCGCACAATATTGTTCTTTTTATTCTAGCCTTTCTGCGGACACTCGCCCATTGAGAGACACATGAACTCTCTCATGATAGTATCGCACCAAGAAGAAATCGGCCGAAGCACTCAAAAGTGCTCCGGCCGATTTCTTGCCACTGACGCTGCTTGAAATGGTGGACCTAGTCAGGATCGAACTGACGACCTCTTGCATGCCATGCAGCCAATCACGGATGCCGCTCAGTGGCTAAAATTGCTGATGGCGCATGCGCTATTCGATACTGACAGCACTCTTCAGGACTTCCCCGGTGTCCAAAAAGTGTCCATCTTTCCTATGGTTTGAGGACGTCCCGTCAGCTGAATCGTCCATCCCAAAGCTGTTGGAGGAATTCCTTCCAGGGAAGAATGCGTATGCCGTCGATGACCCGCGCGGTTCTCTCGCCGGACACCATTAGATAGTGCTTGAGGCCCCCCTCTTCGCGTAAGGCGCGCAGACCCTTGAGGTCCTGCGGAGACACGTTCTTGCCAGCTTTCACTTCGATGGCTGCAGTGTCTCCCAGGACGAAGTCGACCTCAAAACCGGAGAGCGACCGCCAGTAGCGGATCTCTCCTGCCCGGCAATAGTCGGCGTAGGTCAACAATTCATGGAATATGAAGTGTTCGAAGGCTTCTCCGAATTCCGGAGAGCCAGGATTGATGCGGCCACGGTGCTGAAGGATCCGGGCGACCCCTGAATCGAACAGATAGAATTTCGAGGTTGTGATGGGCTTACGCCTTACGGATTTGCGCCAAGCCGGCACCTCATGAGCGAGCAATGTGTCTTTGAGTATTTGGAAGTATTCCTGAACGGTGCTGCGCGCCACCTGTGCGTCGTTGGCGATGTTGGCGAAATTAATCATCTTGCCGTTGCACAAGGCGGCCACTTCCAGGAATCGGCTGAAGGCCGGGATATTTCGCGTCAATCCTTCGGCGGCCACTTCCTCTTGAAGGTACGTGCCCACATAGGCCTTCAAGTCCTCGTCCGGCTCCTGCGACGAGTAAATAGCCGGGAGCAGTCCGTGGTTGACGGCACGCTCAAGATTGAAGGACTTCTGTAGTTCGGAGAAACTCAAGGGGTAGAGATTCCTGATCCGGGCCCTGCCCCCCAACAAGTTGACGCCGCCGCGGCGCAGCTTTCGGGCGCTGGATCCGGTCAAAAGAAAATGGATCCCTCGCTCCTCGATGAGCATGTGGACCGCATCAAGCAGCGAAGGGAGCTTCTGGACCTCATCGATGACGACGATGGAGTCCCGAGCCGTACATTCCTCACCTATGAGGCTGGCAGAGCGGCTGAGACGCAGAAAGGTGTCGTGGTCCAACAAGTTGTAGGTCCGGATATTTTTAAGAGTATGCCGCAGAAGCCAAGTCTTCCCTGTCAGCCTGGGGCCGAATAGGAAACACGACTTTTTCTCGACTTCTTTACGGATGTCGAGTATCCGTGTGATGTTTTCAGGCATATTGGTTACCATATATAGCGGCTATTATCATAATAAACGCCATGTTATATGTCAATTATAATATCGGCCCCAACCCCGAAGAATGAGCCTACGGCCTCAAACTCCACGGCCCCGACCGCCTCTCTCGGCCGAGTGTGTAAGCCGCATCCGCATTCGTCATCATATGCCGTATGTGGGAAGCTTATCGCGAGGTGGTCCGGCAGTATCCGAGGCTGCCTCTGGCAGCTGAGCGGCGGCTGATCGCCCTGGCCAAAAAAGGGATGAAGGCGAGCCGAGATAAGATTGTCGTGCGGCATGTCGGCGTCGTGATTTGGCGGCTTTGCAAGAAAGTCTTCCGGCCCGCACCTACACCCTGATCGCGCTAATCCGATTATGGCGCAGCCGGGATCGTATAGGTGTAGGCGACCGCGTCTTTCTCTTTCCGCATCCCCTCATCTTCCGGCAAGCGTGACCGGACGCACTCCACAACAGCGCTGTTCGGGGACACGCGGACGCGCAGGTGGCCGGGGCTGCTCAGGAATTCGCCTTTCTCATATCCATAGCGTTCGGCTTCTCGCACGCTGCGGCGCTCCTGTGCTCCGGGCTGCGGCACAAGCTGGTAGACGATGCCGCCCAGGTCCTGCTTCGCGAAAAAATGGTCGTGACCGTGAAAAACGATCTGCACGCCGTTGCGCACAAGGAGCTGCTGGATGGGCATCTCCCAGCCGGGGCGTTGCTCCGCGAAACCATCGCTGCCGTCCGCGTTGCGCCCCCCCCACTCATAGAACGCCGCGGCCTCGGCCCCGCCGCGGTTGCGGCCGTCGCGGTTTACACCACCGACCAGATGATGGATGAACACGAATTTGAACGCGGCCTTGCTGTTTTCCAGAGTCCGCTTCAGCCAATGATATTGCTCCGCCCCCAAAGTCATGTTCCAGTTGTCCTCCGGCTCGCCACGAGGCCGACCGGAATATCGGAACGGGTCGAGCACGACGAACAGCGCGTCGCCCCATTGCCACGCGTAATAGTTCTCCAGGGCGCCACGGTCCTCTCCCGTGTAGAACCCGTCCTGGACAGGGTTGGGGAAGTACTTCTTGCGCAGCAGGATCGCGTCGGCTGGCTGTCCGCGGCCGCCGCCTGGTTCCCCGTCGTGATTGCCGAGCACGAAAAAAAGAGGCGCGGAATGGCAAAGCAAGCCGAAATAGTAGCGCTGCGCCAGGTAAAGCCTCGATGGATCCTGGCCCCGATACTTCCCGGTCATGAACGTGTCGCCCAGGTCGATATGGAAATCCGGCCTGTCGGCCAGGGCGTTGCGCAGCGTCCGCTCGTAGAGCTCGGTGCTTGTGTTCTGATCCAGGTGAGAATCAGCCTGCACAGTGAACACGAAAGCGCTGCCGGGCGCGCGCTGGGTGTGGAATGTGCCTGCGACCGCGCCCTGCGCGCCGGCGGTCTCGTGACGGAACCGATAATAATAGCGCGTGTCGGCCTTAAGGGGTCCGATCACCATGTGGACCGGGGTTCCTTTGCCGAACTCGGTCACGGGAGTATGGTCCGGGTACTCTCCCTGGCGCACTCCATACTCGACGCTTCCGCGTCCGCCTGCGTACAAAAGGACGCTGGCCGTGACCGAGGTCGCCGTGGGTCTGCCGAGAACGACATCCAGAGGACGCGCAGGCACTTCGACCTTGGCCTGGTGCTCCGGACCGTGACGCCCGCCGCGACCCCGCCCCTCGGCATCCGGCGCTGCGCAAGCCGGGCCTGCGGCCAGGGCGAGGATGATTCCGATGACCGGTATGCGGATCATCAGCATTCTTCCTTATTTAGGCGCAAAGAAGAAGGCATCGACGTCTCCCAATTCCGGCTCCTCCCGCGCACCATCCGAATAGATGTAATAGGGCGCGCTCGTGTAGCCGTCCAAGTTGCGCAGCTTGACCAATGCAGCGCGCTGCTGAGCGGTGAGCGTGCGGTTGACGCGGGCGAAGGCCGTGGCATAGTACCAGGACACCTCACCGTCCAGTTCGCCGTATTGGCGGCCCAACGCTATTATCCTTTTCTTGTCCGGCGTCTGGCCTTTGAGGTATTTGCGCAGCTCCTGGGACATCGCCCGGCGCACCGTCACGATCTTGTCCATGGCCTGCCGCTGGAGGGCGGGGATCGCTGTGACGTTCTGGCGCTGGGCGGGGGTGAGCGCGTCGTCAAGGAACGCCTTGCCGCTGTCGCCGGTGACCGAGGTGCTGATGTCGTAATTGCGCTTGCCCATGGCGGGCATGTCCTTCATGTAGAATCCGCCGAAGTACGTGCCGTGACGCTCCGGGCAGAAATAGACGTCCGCTTCCACCGAGCCGGCGGTCCAGCTGAAGAACTCGCTGGCGTAGGTCATATAGGCCACGTTGAACATCTTGGGCTTGCCGCGGCCGGCTTCCTTGCCTTCGCTCTCGTCGAGGTCCGCCCAGGTGTTGAAATCGCCGAACTTCATCCTGGCGAAGGAAGCCTTCTGGTCAGGCGTCAGGGATAAATACACCTGCGCCATGACCTCCGCCCGACGGCGGCTGAGTTCGGCGTCCATGGCGAAGATCTCGCCGACGCCGCGCATGACGGCTGCCTTGTTCAGCCCGGAACTGCCCGCAGGCAGCTGGTTGTCCCTCTGTAGGTGGAAAGCCTTGATGACCGGCAGCCGCAGCTTCGCCAGGGCCGTAAGCTGCGGCCCCTGCTCCGCCGCCAGGTCCAGAAACAGCTGCTTTTGATCGGCTGTGAGGATATGAAGGACGTTTCCCACGACGCGGTTGAGGAAGATGGGGTTATGCCCCTTCTTCGCCGCGTCGATGTCGCGCATGTATTGGAACCCAAAGAAGTCGCACACCTTGCCCGGCGGGATGAAGGTGGCTGCACCGAAATCGCCGGTCAGAAACGCCAGTCCATTGAATGCGATGGTGTGCAGCTGGGCGTTGTCCGAGAGCGCCTGCTCGAGGCTATATTGGCTGCCGCCCGGGCCGCGCTTCCCCGATGGGCCCGGCCTCGCCCCAGCTCTCTCGCCGCCTCTGTCTTGGCCCTGGTCCCCGCGCATCCCTCCGCCGCGGTCCTCCCGTGAGCTCCCTCCGCTATTGCCCCCTCTCTCTTGGCCGCCGCGCCTGGCCGGCGGCGGATCGAGTTTCTTAAGCGTTTCGGGGTCGAACCCGATGGAGCTGAGAAGCTCGTCCTCCGCAGGCCCCCCGTGGATGCCGATCTCCCGCATGGCCCTGTGGATGGCCTTGGCATCGTCGGCTGAGAGGCTCGAGGCGTTGTAGCCCGAAAGGGCATTCTTGGCGGAGGCCTTTTGCTCTGCGGAGACAGACTGCGATCCTCTGCGCGGGCCTCTTCCACCCCCGCCATTCTCTTCCTGGGCATAAGAATTCCCAGCTGACCAAGCCAATAGGGAGAAAATTGCGGCTATCAAGAACGCTCTCATTTTCATAAGTCCTCCTCAAGACCCCTCATATATACAGACGCCCGAACATGATTTTGGTTTAGGTCAGCCCTCATATAATTCCTTGCATTATGGCCGGTCGTTTGGGGGCGGCGCATTCCCCTCGCGGCCGTCCGGTGCGGGAAACCGTTCGTAAACCACGCTTAGCTGGGCGCTGTCGATGACGAGGCCCTTCATGGCGGCGAGCAAGGCGTCGCGGTTGACTTCAATCGGTGGCACAGCCAGCTTGGGCGGCGCGGATAGGGCGTAGAGGGTGTAGATGTAGGTCTTGGGTCCCGGGCCCTTGGAATGCGGCGGGGCGTACTCCACCCGGCCGTTGACGCTGTTGTTGCCAAGCTTGCCCACGCCTTTCACGTTCTTGGGCAGGCGCCTGACTTTGGCCGGAATGTCGTAGAGGATCCAGTACCACTTGATCATGTCAGGCGCCACATGATGCATGATGATTGCGAAACTCTTTGTCTCCTTTGGGGCTCCGTTCCATTCGAGCGGCAGCGTGGAACTGGTTCCGTCGCCGGTGTAGTCTTTCGGGAGCTGTCCGCCGCCATCCACCGCCGGGCTACGCAGGATGAAGTGGAGTGCGGGACTTTTCCTCACCGCGCCTTGCTCCGACTGCGCCAGGGCGGCTCCGCCCGGAAGGGAAAGCACTAGCATCAAGCCAAGCTCTAAAAATGTCAGCCGTTTCATAATTCCTCCAGACATAGTTTAAACTGTTTTGCCGGCAAGAAGTCCAGCCTGGCGGCGCCTGGATCTTTCATCATGGCGATGGCGCCGTATAGGTCAGCGTCATGGTCGCGGAACTGATGGTGATGCCCGCGAGCGCGGTCGCAAGAACGGAACCTGTTACCTGCGCCGGATTGGACGAGAGCGATGGGGCTCCGGACAGGGCGTAGAGTCTGTACGTATAAAGCCTGTTACCGGGGCCGCAGGGCGGGCTGTAAGCCGTTCCCGCCGTTCCGTCGCTCTCGCCCAGCGTTCCACCGCCGGTAGTGTTCTTGGCAAAGCCGGAACTGCCGCTTGGTATGCCGTAGAGGACCCAGTTATATTTGGTCTCCAACTGGGGAGTGACTTCAGACATGGTCAGAGCGAACTGTTGCGTCCCGGAGGGCGCGTTGGTCCAGGACATCGCCGGCGAAGACCCGGCGCCGGAACAGGAATATTCCAGCGTCATGGCCCCGCCGCTGGCCCCCGCGCCGCTCACCAGGGTAAAACTTCCCTGGCTGACGCTGAGGGTATGGCTTATGGAGCTCGAGCCGATGGCATTGGTGGCCGTCAGCGAGACAGTGTAGGTGCCGGAGGAATCGTAAGAGTGCGTCGGGTTCTGCGACGCGCTGGTGCCGCCGTCACCAAAATCCCACGACCATGAGGTTGGGGGGCCGTCGGAGGCGTCCGTGAACGTGATCGTCTGCCCGACCGTGGGCGTGCTCGGCGAGAATGAGAACGCGGCCGAGGGCGGGTCGGTGGAGAACAGGGAGTCGGTGTTGTCTATGTAAGTCTGTATCTGGGCCAGCACGCTCGGGTCGGTGGTGGTGTCCGAATAGAGATAAGTGGATTTGCAGACCGAATAGTCGTAAGTTTTTCCGTTGGTGTAGGTGCTGATAAGCAGCCCATCCCAGAAATCCGTTTTCAGCTTGGCCCGCTGGCTAGCGCTCAGCGCGTCATGGACCTGCTTGAAGGCGGTGGCGTAGTAGTAGTTGTTCCGGCCGTCCAGCGTGCCGTAGGTGCCGGAGGACAGCGCGAGCACCTGCGCCCTGACGGAGTCGCTGGCAGCGGTAGAGACAAGCAGGGTGCGCAGCAGAGCCGCTATCTGCGTGCGCACCTGGACTATGCCGTTCATGTTGCTCTTCTGGGTGTTCATGAGGTTAGTCATGATGGCGGCCTGCGTGGGTGTGACGTAGCCCAGCGAGCTGTCGAGAAGGCTGGCCCCGGCGTTCCCGGTCAGAGCCGAGTCAATGGTGTAACTGACGCCCTGCGGCGCGTTCATGGCCGGCGCGTCCTTGATGTAGAACCCGCCGTAGTAGGTGCCGTGGCGCTCCGGGCAGAAGTAGACGTCCGCCTCCACCGTGCCGGAATACCAGCTGTAGAGGTCGCCGGCGTAGGTCTGCACCAGGGTGTTCATCGTCGCGTTGGAAGCATAGGTGAGACCCAGCGCGGACTCTACCCTGGCCTTCATGAAATTGGCGTCGGTTACGGTCCAGGAGGAGGCGCCCACCCCTTTCATGGCATCCAGGGCGGCCAGCTGGGCGCGCGTCATGGACTTGTAGATGTTGGCGTAGAGCAGGGCCCGGTCGAAGGCGATCTGGCCGTCCATAGCGTAGAGGTTCTGCGACACGCCCGTCACCGCGCTCATGCTCAGACCGGCGGTGCCGGAGGGCATATCCCCGTCCATAAGACGCCGGAACGCCTTTATCAGCGTGAAGCGGTGATATGCGTACTGGTTGACCAGGTCCGCCTGGCTCACGGCCAGGGCAGCCAGTTGCGCCAGTTGGCTGTCGGTGAGTATACGGATGACGCTGTTGGAGGTCAGGCCCGTGAAATCCGGGTTGTGGCCCATATTGCTGGGGTCGCTGTCGCGTAGGAACTGGAAGCCTGTGTAGTCGGCCACCTTGCCCGGCGGGAAATAGGATTCGGCGCCCAGGTTGGCGTTCATCAGGCCGAGGGCGTCAAAGGCCAAAGTGGTGCCCTGGGCCTGGTCGGAAACGCCCTGCGCGATGTTATAGGCCGGCACGGCCACGGTCACGGAATGGGTCGAGGTGGACGAGCCGGAGGAATTAGTCGCCGTGAGCGTCACGGTGTAGGTGCCCGCGGAGCCGTATACGTGCGTCGGGTACTGTGCCGTGCTGACGGCGCTGTCGCCGAAATTCCAGGCCCAGGCCGTCGGGGTGCTCAGCGAGAAGTCGGTGAAGCTTACCGTGTTATAGGTGGTCGGACTGCTCGGATAGAAGCTGAACGCGGCCGTGGGTAGGATCCCAGTCGCGCTGACTGTCACGGCCTGGCTTGAGCTGGAGGAGCCGTACGGATTGGAGGCCGTCAGCGATGCGGTGTACGTACCCGCAGAGCTGTAGGCGTGTGTGGAGTTCCGCGAACTGCTGGTCGCCCCATCCCCGAAGTCCCAGTACCAGCCGGTGGGCGTGCGGGTGGAGGTATCCATAAAAGCAACGATCGTGCCAGTAGACGGAGAGGACGGGGAGAAGGTGAAAGCGGCCGTGGGGGCGGGCCGGCTGTAGGTCATGTCCAGGGAAGTCGAACTGATCGTGATGGACGAAATGGCGCTGATAAGCACGGCGCCGGTGACCTGGTCGGCGGCGGGCAGGGTCGGCGACTCCGACAGCGCGTACAAGGTCAGGGTGTAAGTCCTGGGTCCGGGCCCCAGCGAGCAGGGCGGATTATAGACCAGGGCTGACAGGTCGCTGCCAAGCCCGGTAACGCCTACCCCGGAAGTGTTCTTGGCCAAGCCCGTAGTCGTCCCGGGGATGCTGTACATCACCCAGTTCCATTTAGGCGTCCCGTCTGCAGTTATAGTCTTCATCGTCAGCGCGAATTCCTGCGTGCCGGACGGCTTATTATTCCAGGACAGGTCGGGCGAGGCGCCTCCTCCGTCGCAGGCGTAGTCGTACGGCAGGGTTCCGCCCTCGGCGAAGGCGGAGCTAGCGAGGGAAAAAGAGCTCGGGTTCACGGTCACGGTGCGGCTGACGGCGTTGGAGCCGGCTGAATTGGAGGCCGTCAGCGTGGCCATGTAGGTCCCGGAGGGAGTGTAGGCGTGGGTCGGGTTTTGCGAAGTGCTGGTCCCCCCGTCCCCGAAGGTCCAAGACCAGGAAGTGGGCGTGTGGGTGGAGACGTCCGTGAAAGTGACCGTCTGGTCGGCGGTCGGCGAGGACGGCGAGAAGCTGAAGGCCGCGACCGGCGCGACCGCCGCGGCCGTCACGGTCACGGTCTTCCTGGCGGTGCTGGAGCCCCAGGCATTCGTGCCTGTGAGCGTCACTGCGTAGGTTCCCGCGAAGCTGTAGGCGTGGGCCGGGTTTTGGGAGGTGCTGGTCGCACCATCCCCGAATGCCCATGACCATGACGTAAGCGTATTCGTGGAGACGTCGATGAAGCTTACCGTCTGGCCCGGGGTGGGTGCGCTCGGCGAGAATCCGAACGAGACCACGGGCTTCCTGCTGTCCGTGACTTTATTGTCCAGCAAATCCACCTTGCGCTTGATGGCTTTGGTGATTCCGATGTCGAATCCGGCTGAAAGATCGACCGTGATCGATAAGATCGCCAATAGGATCAAGCAGGATATTCGTTTCATATCAATATCTCAACCATGAAGCCTCATCCCGCGTATAAGGCCGAGATTCTTGCGCCATTCTGCCTCCCCAATAGAAATTGAACCCGAAATTGGCCGTGTACTCCACGCCGCTGACTGAAAGGCCGCCCTGCTGGTTCTTAAGGTAGATGTAGGCCGGCCCAAAATCAGCCTGCAAAGCGACAGCCTGCAATATAAAATACTCGAACCCGCCGAACACCTGGCCTACAGCCCCGGAACCCCGGCTGACCGCTCCCTTGAAATGTATGTAGTCGGCTTCCGCGCCCAGAAAAAGCGCTCCTCGGGAAACGCGCGTCAAATAGCAATACCCCCGCAGGCCTCCGACCACCACGTCCTTGTCTACTTCGCCTTTGACTTCCAAGGCCAGCTGATCGCTCGGGAAATATCTCATGCCCAGCCCCGGGTAGTTCAGCCCGACGCCGAAAGTGCCTTGCCCCACATCCGATCCGAAGTCCGCAGCCTGCACGCGGCCGCCCAGGATCATCGTCCCAAGGCACACGCTGATCGCGGCGTTGCAGATCGCGGCCATCGATTTTTGCATATACCCTCTGTGACGGCCCGGCTAAAGCCCCTGCATCAATGGAGACGCCCAGGAAGGATTTTGGTTTACTTGGGGAAATGCCTGTAAAATACACGCATTCTGGCCCGGTTGACCCTGCAGGAGGATTTAGGGGGTGGGAACGGATGAGTCTGCGCCGGAGGGCGCTGGCTTAGCGGCGGGGGGGCGGGTCCTGGCCGTGTAGCCGGGAATCTCCTGGACCCTCCCGCATTGGCGGAGGACCCTCGGTCCGCCGGGACTCATCGTCGAGCTTTTCGAGCTTGGAGTATTGCATCTGCGTAAGGACCGATCTCAATTCGGATTTGATCTTGAGGCGCAGGCCTTCCAATGCGGGCCGGATCGAATCCTTCACACCGCGCACTTTTGGACGATATTCCTTGAAGATGGCGGCCACCTGGTCCTGCTGCTGCTTGGAAAGGTCCAACTCGCGCGTGCACCTCTCTATCGCCCCTTCCTCCGGGACGGCCTTGGGCGGCCTGCGCTTGATATGCATGTGATAGAAATCGGAGAACAAGGCTCCCGCAAGGAAGCCCACCGCGACCGATATGGCGATCTGATTCCAGCGCATGTTCATTTTAGTCCCCTTCAAGGATCATGGTCAAAAGATGCCCTTCGCTCGGCTCCTGCCCGTCAGACAGGATGGTCGACAGGGTCACGACGCCGGCGGACGAGGACGCCGCGGCCGGCGGTTCGGATGTGGGCTGGGGGAGCAGGGATGTCTCCACGCACAGCACATAGACAGCGCACGAGGCCAGCGTCAACGCCGGGACTTTCCACCAGCCGGCGAATGCGGACACGGATTCCTCCGGGGCCAACCGCGAAAGGATGCGGTTGCGCTGAGCCGTCCAATGAGCTTCGCTGAGGCGGGGCCGGAGCGTGTCCCCGACTCCAGACCAGAATGCGTCGTCTTCTTCTTGTTTCATGTACCCCCCATCACCGAGGAGAGTCGAGCGCGGGCCTGGTGCAGATGCGCCTTGACCGTCCCCTCCGCGACGCCCATGGTCCGCGCCACTTCGGCCACGTCAAGACCGTTGGAGCGCAATATGACCGCGGTCTTCTGCTGGAGCGGCAAACCGGACACGGCCTGCCGCACCGCGGTCGAATGCTCCTCCCGCAGACGGATGCGTTCCGGGTCCGCGTCGGGCGCGGTATCCTCCAAGGTCTCGGTCCAGGGAACCCCGGATGGCTGGTCGAGGCTGAGCCATCGGCGCAGGCGTCCCCAACGAAGCGCGGAATAGGTCTTATTAAGCAGGATGCGGCACAGCCAGTTCTTGAAGCTGGCGTCTCCCCTATATTGGGGGAGGGATTTCCATGCGGACAGGAACGCTTCCTGCACGACATCCTCCGTTCTCCCCGTGTCTCCCAGAATCTCAAATGCGATAACTGTGAGCAGGCGTTGATAATGCATGACCAGGATCCCAAAGGCATCGGCATCGCCTTTGCGCGCCCTCTCGACGAGTTCAATGTCGACGTTCTGGCCGTTCAAGATGCCTGCTGATAATATAGACTCTGGAAGTCCCCGAAGGTTTAGTGCCTGCGGTCGGTCATTGCAGTCAATGTTCCGAGACTCGCACAGTGTGTAAATAATGGCATTATCAAGACGATGAACCAAATGATTAATCAATACACGGGCTATGCGCATTTCCCAGAAGCATCAATGCCGGGGACGGCTATTGGTGTCCAAAAAGTGTCCATGTCGAGGTCATTTTTCAAGACAGACAGATACCGGGATGAACTTGCCTAAAAAATCTGGCTGATATTTTAAGATGAAAACAACCGTCTGAGAAATTGGAACGGTTGAACACTTGTATTCCGTTTATCTAACCAGCCTGAGCATCGCGCGTCGGCACAAAATAAAAAAGCCCTCTTGCCAGAGGGCTTTTTTCACAGAGATTGGTGGACCTAGTCGGGATCGAACCGACGACCTCTTGCATGCCATGCAAGCGCTCTCCCAGCTGAGCTATAGGCCCGAAGTAATTATATTTTAGCCCAAAATGCAGGCCCGGTCAATATCCGAGCTCCTCATTGACTAGGACCACGCTGTACTCCGTGCCACGCGGCTTCTTCCAAAGCATGGTCACCACATTGCAGATGCGCTCCGGGCTCGAGCAGTCCACGCAAAGCCCGGCCTTCACGCAAGGGTTATTCTTCTTGAGCCTTATGTTGTTGGCCAACGCGGCGATGTTCCGCATCCGCCAGAGCCCCTCATCGATATCTCGGACCAGCTTGTTGCGCCCGGCCAGCAGAATGACCCGCCCCGGGCCATAGCTGATGGCGGACACGCGATTCCCAAATCCGTCGACGAAGATCATCTTGCCGTCCCGCGTCACGGCCTGGGGCGAAGCGATATAGAAATCAGCGGCCTGGGCCTGACGGAAGACGCGCCGGCGCTCCTCCGGCCCCATGCCAGGCTGATGGGTGACGATCTCGTTGCGGGCCGCGACCAGCCGCTCGGCAAGCCCGAGCTCCACGACGCTCATAGTCCCGCCAATTCCCACGGTCTTGCCCAAGCCTATCAGCTTGAGGATGTACGCAACCGCGGACGCCCCGTCCGCGAACACCTCGGTCTCAAAGCCATTCTTCCTCAGGGCCTCTGCCGCATTCATCAGGATATTCAATGTTCCGACTTGGAGATGCTCATCCATGAGGGCCCCTCATTTGCTCGTCGCAGTGAACGTGCCGTCCCAACCCGCGGCCGGCGGATGAAGCTGAAAATCCAGGATGCGTTCCTCATAGCAGTCGTGGAGCTTCTCCAGCGGCAGCCCCCCCCCTCGGCACTCAGCCAGCAAGGCCAAAGCCTCATCCCACTTCTGGGCCCGGTAGGCGGCCAGCATCCGGTCATGGACCTGCACATGCCGCTGGAAGCCGGGCTCCTGGGCTTTCCGGGCGTCGCCCAGCAGAGTGAATATGCGCACGGGCTTGGTCTTGCCCTTGACCCGGATAAGATCGAGCTCCAGCGCCGCGAACTCCGCGACCAGCTCGCGAGTGCGCGGCCCGATGATCGTGTTCACCCCGTAAGGCTTGGACTGTCCTTCCAAGCGCGAGGCCAGGTTCACATCATCGCCCAGCACCGAGTAATTAAAGCGCTGATCAGAGCCCATATTACCCACGCAGCAAAGCCCGGTGTTAAGGCCCACGCCGATGTGGATAGGCACGAACTTGCGGCCCTCGGCCGCTGCCTCCGCCTTCCATACGCCTTCGAGCTCCGCAAGCCGTTGATGCATGGCCAGGGCCGCCTGGCAGGCGTTGCGCGCATGCTCCGGGTCGTCCAAGGGCGCGTTCCAAAACGCCATGATACAGTCGCCGATGTACTTGTCGATGTAACCCGACCGGTCCATGATGATGCCGGTCATGGGGGTGAGGAACTTATTGATCATCTGGGTAAGGCCGTGGGCGTCGAACTGCTCGGAGATGGTGGTGAATCCCCGGATGTCGCAGAAGAGGATGGTCATGTCCCGCGTCTCGCCGCCTAGGCGCAGCTTCTCCGGATGCTTGGCGAGCTCCGCGACGAGCTTGGGGTGCATATAGCGCGAGAAGGCGTTGCGCACCTGTCGGCGCTCGGTCTCGCTTTTAAGGTAATTGATGAGCGAGGAAGACATATAGACCACGAGTATGGTCAAGCACGGGAAGACCGGGTCGATGAGCAAGCCCCTGTCCGCGAACATGCGCCAGGAGAATCCCACGGCCGCCGCCATGCCCGCGCCGCCCACCAACGCGCACCAAGCCGCGCCGAGCCTAGGCAGCAGGACCAAGAGCAGGCAGCCGAGCAGGACCATATAGATGAGTTCCGCGCCTGTCGCCCAATCCGGCCTCTGCAAGAACCGGCCCAGCAAGACCTGCTCCACCACGTTGGCGTGCATCTCCACCCCGGGCAGGGCCGGGTTAAGAGGCGTGGCGCGCATGTCCTTGAGGCCCGCAGCACTCGTGCCCACGAAGACCATCCCGCCTTCGATGATGGACTTGTCGAAACCTTTATTGAAAACCCTCCACGCCGAGACCGTACGCTCCGGCGCGTCCTCCGTAAAATAGACCCAGACCCGCCCCTTGCTGTCCGTGGGGATGACGTAGCGGCCGATCTTGATCTTGCTGATGCCGGTGTGCTGGCCGTAGCCCCCCTCGCCGCTGGCTCCTGAAGACTTGACCGCGTAATTGGACGCGCCCTGTGCTACGCGCAAAACCTCAGCCGAGAGGGCGGGCAGCAGAGTCTGGCCTCGCCTGAAAATGAGCGGCGCCCGACGCGCCATGCCGTCAAGCTCCGGCAGGAAGCTGAAGCAGCCGTTGCCCGCGGCCGCTTCCTCCAGAGCGGGAAGGTCCGTGACCGCGCCCCGAAAATCATCCAGGTAGAGCAGCGGTCCGTCGCCGCCGTATGAGAAAGGCGCCTTGACCGCGGGCACGACATCGTTGGGCTCTGCCACGAGAGCGAAGCCAAGGACCACCGCGGCCTGGCTGATGGCCTGGGCCAGGACCCGGTCATGGTCCGGCAGTCGCGTCAACTGGCGGCGCAAGTTTTCGGTCTCCGCGGACTTGGGCCAGAGCTCCGCGACCCGGGACGGAGAGGTCCGGTCCGGCTCAGCAAAAACGGCGTCGAAGGCCACGACCGCGGCGCCCAGGTCGCTGAGACGCCGGACCAACTGGGCCACTTGCGTCCGCGGCCAGGGCCACTGCCCAAGGCGCCTGAGACTCTCGTCGTCGATGTCTATGATGCGGACCGGGACCGGCTCATAAGGGCGGGGCTTGGCCCGCTGGAAGGCATCGAAGGCCTTATGCTGGATCTGTTCGACCCAGCCCGGCTCCGCGACCCGGACCGAAACCAACCCCAAAAAAAGCACCGCCGGGACCACGACCTGCGCCCAGCCTTGAAAGGTGCTGCGCCGCGCCTTGTACCACCGGATTGCGGCCGCGACCTTAGCGCTCCCCTCTCTTTGGGCCATAAGTCATTCTCGCCAATTTTGCTCGAGTTTTCAACAATTTCGGGATATCCAGACCGGCCAGGACCATTGACGAGCGATGAAATCTTTGCCAACATATCGGCACTATGATACGCGCATTGATCATTCTGGCAACTCTTATCCTCGTCACTGCCGGGCTTTCCGCGCAGGACATTTACAAGGATGTCCAGAAACCGACCCACGAAGAGACGCAGCAACAACGCGCCGAGCGCCTCGCATCCGAGGCGCTCAAGCGCTCCGCGCCGGGTGAGGACGTCACCTACGAGGCTATCCTCGCTGATCCGGACAACGTAGAGCTCAACTACCGTTATGCCCGCGCCCAGGTGCGCCGGGGAGACGTGAAGAGCGCGGCCGCCACTTTGGAGCGCATCCTCCTAGTAGACCAGAACCAGACCGAGGTCCGGCTCTTCTACGCCATCGTCCTCTACCGCTTGGACAACATCGTGGAGGCCCAGCGGGAGCTCGACGTCCTGCAGAAACTCACTTTGCCCCCGCTGCTGCGCGAGGAGTCCGGCAAGTACGCCGCGGCCGTGGCCAAGCGCCTGAAGAAGACCCACATCAGCGGCCTGCTCGGCGCGGGCTTCGAGTATGACACGAACCGCAACGCGGCCCCGGCCTCAGGCCAGGCGCTCTTTCTGGGGACACCGATTCCCATCTCTGACCGACGCGACGACACCAGCCTGATCCTCATGGGCAACGTCGGCGTCAAGCGCGACCTGCCCTACCAGTCCGTGCCCGAGGTGTTCGGCTCCTTCAACTATTATCAGGCCGAGCAGACCCTCGCCAAGAACATCAACCTCAAAGCCTACTCGGTGCAGATAGGAGGGGTCTATCGGGCCAACCACGTCAAGCTCACCCCGAGCCTGCTCTTCGACCATGTCGAGCTGGCGCAGAGCACCTTCCTGCGCGACCGCGGCGGTGACCTGCGGCTCGACTACCGCTTCAGCCCGACGACGAACCTCTTCCTCGAAGGCCGAGACATGTACCAGGATTTCGTGGCCACCCCCCAGGTTGGCGCCGCCGCGGAGCGCACCGGCGTACAGACGGACTTCACCGCCGGGACCGAGCACATCTTGAACCCGTCCCTGAAATTCGGCACGGTCATCGGCTACGGCTTCAAGAACGCCGCCGAGCAATACTGGGGCTTCGACCGCCTCACCGCGGGCATAAACTGCGCCTGGCTGATGGGCCGCGGGACATTCCTGATCTCCTCAATCAACGCCAACTACGATAAATATAAGGCCGAGGACCCCACAATCCTCGGCGGCTACCGCCACGATTCGACCATGCGCGCCAGCGGCACGCTGGGCGCTCCGCTGGGAGTGCTCCACCCCAAGCTCAAGGATCTGCTCGCTACCCTGACCTACGAGTACTATCACGCCCTATCCACCATAAAGAACTACGCCTACACCAACAACAAGATCGCCGCCATGATCACTTATAGATGGGAGGTCGGCCTATGACCCTTCTCGCTCTGCTGCTCGCCTTCGTGACGACCGCTCCGGCACAGATCCCGGCCGCCGGCCTCACGCGCATCGGCGCCGCGGCCGCAGTCAAGGGCGTGGTCATGGCCCAGGCCCCCAACGCGGCCGTAGGCCGGGTCATGGAGAGCGGCAAGCCCCTCTTCCTCAACGACCACGTCACCACCGACGCGGCGGGCCGTCTGCAGGTCATGCTGCTCGACGAGACCGTCTTCACCGTTGGCGCCAACAGCGACATGGTCCTCGACGAGTTCGTCTACGACCCGGCCACCAGCGCTGGCAAGGTCACGGCGCGAGTGACCAAGGGCGTGTTCCGCTTCGTCACGGGCAAGGTGGCGCGCAAGGACCCGGCCAGCATGAAGGTCAAGCTCCCGGTAGGGACCATCGGCATCCGGGGCACCATCGCGGGCGGGCAGGTCTCAGAGAACGGCTCGATCGTCGTCCTCTTCGGCCCCGGCGGGCAGAACAACGCCGACGAAAATCCGGGCAGCGTGACTGTGTACAACGAAGACGGAGAAGTGGTCATCACCCAGTCCGGATTTGGAACCACGATCGCCCCCGGGCAGCCTCCGGCCGGCGTGACGGACCTGAGCCAACAGGCACAACAGATCCTGAACGCCCTGGACCCGACGCCGCCGCAGGGGGCGGGGTCCGGCCACTTGTGGGACGACGCGCTGCCCGGCCAACAGTCGGGGCAGGATACGGCCGCGGGCGGCGGAAACGCCGGGAGCGCGGAAGTCGTGGGCGACTTCTCTGGCAGCCAAAACAACCTCCAAACCTGGGCCTCTCAGACAGGAAGCGGCATCGCAGATGGTCTTTCCTCATGGGAGCAGGTGACCAACGCACAATCCGGCTTGCTGGGGACTTACAGCGGGACCGGCGACTACTCCTACTGCTCCTGCACTGGAGGGTCCTGCGGTAGCGGTACCACGGTGCCCGACGGCATGAATTTCAATATCTCTGTTGATTTCGGCGCGCGGGCCATCACGAGCGGCCACGTATCTATCGCCAACATGCCTATAGGGACCGCATCAACATTAATCGCGTACGGCGCCAGCGGCCCAAACCAAATCCCATTCGGCTCATCGGGACCTGCGAGCATCCCTCTCTCCGCAGGCAACAGCGTCGGTGACTCCGGCTTCTACTCACACCCCGACGGACCCACGACACTATCGTTCATGAACCGCGGTGGAGTGGCTGCCCAGGACATGAAGGTCGACCTCAAATACGTTACCTCGTTTTCGGGCTCGTCTTACCAAGCCACAGGCTCAGCCATAGCCCCGTTCACCCCTGCCCCTGCCTTCTCTGGATCATCCATCGTAAACTAATGAACCGGCCGGTCACAAGCCGCCCAAGCGCCTGACTTTCCCAAGGTTTTCCCGCGCCTGAGGAAAATCAGGGGATTTTCTCAAGACCGCGCGATATTGGTCCGTTGCTTTCCCATAGCGGCCTTGACGGGCCAAAGTATTGGCCAAATTGAACCGGGCGTCCAGCAAAGTCTCGTCCAACGCCGCGGCCCGGCGGAACTCCGCCTCTGCCTGCGCCAGCCGCCCTTCCTCAGCAAAGGCATTGCCCAGGTTGTAATGAGCCGCTGCGAAACCAGGCTTGAGCCCCAGCGCTTGCTCATAATGACGACGAGCCTCGGCCTTCTGGCCGGCCTCAGTCAAGGCCAGACCCAGGTTATTGTGCGCCTCGGCGAAAGTCGGAGAGAGGTTCAGGACCTTCCGGTAGAGCCGCAGAGCCTCTTGCCGACGTCCTGAGTGCAGAGCCGCATTGGCCACGTTGTAAGCGGCTTGCACGAACGCCTCTTGGACCAAAGGCGAATGCGGCCTCATGATCAGGGCTGACTGGTACATGCGGAGCGCGGCCGCGTAATTCCCCTGCGCCGCGAGCTCGACGCCCAAGTTGTGATGAGCCGAAGGCGAAGAAGGGTCCAGCGCCAGAACGCGTCCCCAGAGCGCATCGCTGTCGCGCCAGAATCCGCACTGCCGCCAGGAAAGCCCGGCTAGGGTCAGCACTAGTCCCATGCAGATGGCAAGGACCGGGGCCCGGATGCGTACCATCGGCCTCGTCAGCAAACCCCATAAGGCACCCGCGGCCAGAACCGAGAATCCCAAAGTCGGCACATAGGTATAGCGGTCCGCGGCCAGGAAACTCCCGATCGCAACCAGGCCCAAGACCGGCGAGACCGTGACAGCGTAGAAGCCCATGGCCGCGGCCAGACCAGGCAGGCTCTTGCGCCCCAGCCAGACCAAAGCGGCGATGGCGCAAGCCGCCAGGGCGCTGAATAGGAAACATGGCGCATACGGATTGAAGGGCAGAACCATCTCGTAGAAAGGCGCGAGCTTAATTGGGAACAGCGTCTTGCTCAGGTAGAAAACCAGGTCATAGGCGGCATGAGCCAGTCTCTCCGGCAGGCCGAAGGCCGCCATGCTGTTGGTGGCCTTGGTCTCGACCTGGGCCGCGTAACCGAGCCCCGCAGCGGCCGTGCCCAGCGCCGCGAAGGGCAGCTTCTCCAACAGCCGGCCGCGCCACTGCGGGAGCAGCCACGCCCGAGGTCTCGCTGGCAAGCGCCGCAGGGGATAGATATCGAGGATGAGCAGCGCGACAGGCAAGGTCATGCCCATGGCCTTGGACAGCAATGAGAGAACGTAGGCCGTCAGCGCCGCCCACCACCAGCGCCGACTTTCGTGCTGGGTCCAGCGCAGGTAACATAGGACCGTGGCCAGATAGAAAGCCGTCGAGAGCACGTCGCGGCGCTCCGTGACCCAGGCCACGGACTCCACTCTTAAAGGATGAAGAGACCAGAACAGAGCGCCGAACAAAGCCGATACGGCAAGCGGCCAGCCGTAGAATTGCTTTGGAGTGGCCGTCTTGGGGGGTATCCATGCCAGCAATACCATACAAACCAAGCACAACAGCCCCGCATTCGCCGCATGAATGACGACATTGCTCAGGTGATATCCATGCGGGCTCATCCCCCATAACTTATAGTCCACGGCCCAAGTAAGCCAGGAGAGCGGCTGATAATTGCCGGGCACCAAGGTCGTAAACATCCAACGCAGATTATCCAAGCCCAAGCCCCGGTAGTGTTCGTTGTTGAGGAAATTCATGGGATCGTCCCAGTCCACGAAACCGCAACGCAAAGCCGGCAGGAACGCCAGGAGGGTCGCCAGGACCGCCAGAAAAGGAACCAGCCGGACGGCGATGCGGCCCGCCCGGCTGGTCTCTGAAAGCACGTCGCGATCGCGGCTAGTCGCGCGGCACCAGCACGATCTCGATGCGGCGGTTCAAAGCCCGCTGCTCCGGCGTATCGTTAGGAGCGACAGGGCGGAACTCGCCGTAGCCAGCCGCGACCAGGTGCTTGGCGTCGACCTTGGCGATGTCCTGCAGGTAACGCAACACCGCGGTGGCGCGAGCCGTGGAAAGCTCCCAGTTGGTGGCATACTTGTTCTTAAGGTCGCCGACGATGGGCTTGTTGTCCGTATGCCCCTCGATACGGATGTCCTTATCCGCGACCGTGGTGAGGATCTTGCCGACCTTTTCCAGCACCTTCTTGCCGTCGGCACGCACATCCGCTTGGCCTGAGTCGAAGAGGATACGGTCCACCATATTGACGGTCAACTTGCCCTTGAGCTGGGTGATGGTGACTTCACCCGCCGAGATCTCAGACTTGAGGCCGGCGGTCAGGCTGTCATAGTTCTGCTTGACCTTAGCCAGCTCCTCGGACTTGGCCTTCTCCAGGGCCGCCTTCTCGTCGCGGGCCTGGGCCAGCTCCTTCTCCCGCGCGGCTAAGGTCGCCTCAGCCGCGGTCGCCCGGACCGTCGCGGCGGCCAGGTCGTTGGAAGCGGCGGCGAGCTTCTGCGAGAGAGCATCTTTTTCCTTGATGAGGTCGAAGGCCTTCTTGGCCAGCTCGCCCTTCTTGGCGTCGAGAGACTCTTTGAGGTCCTTATTGGATTGCTGGACCGAAGCCATCTGAGTATTGAGAGAGGACATCTGGACATTGAGAGAAGCCAACTGGTCGGCGTTAGCCTTCAATTGGATGCGCGAGCCAGTCTCGATATCCGCGGCCTTCTTGAGCCCGTCGTTGGCCACGGCTAAAGAGGCCTTGGCGGCGTCTAGGTCCTTCTGCAGCGCGTCGGCGCGCTTCTGCTGAGACAAGGTCTGCGACTGCTGGTCCTTAAACTTGGACGCGGAGACGCAGCCGCCCAGCGCGAAGGCGCAGGCCAGCAGAATAATAGCATGATGTTTCATTTCAAGACCCCCTTAACATGAGGAAAAGATAGCACAAATGAGGGCACAAATTAATACTCCGGGCCTAGCGGCCCGAAACTTCACCTTAAAATGCGCGGGGGGGGACTTGAACCCCCACGGGTTTCCCCATACGCCCCTCAAACGTACGCGTCTGCCAGTTCCGCCACCCGCGCTAAATCGTCACTTGCCCTGTCCCGCAGGCACGGCCGGCGCCGCGGGAGCCGGTACAGCCGGAGCCTCCAACGGAGGCGGGGCGGGCGGATGGACCCGGCTCATGACACTCGACATTCCGGCGCGGCTCGAGAGCAAGGTCAAAAACAGAGAAGTGAAAGCAAAAGTCCCAGCCAACACCGCGGTGAACTTCTTCATGAAATCCGATCCGGAAGGCGTATTGATCAGGGAGTCCCCCCCACCACCGAACACGGACAAACCCGCTCCCCGACCGGTCTGCAGAAGCACCACGATGATCATAAGCGCGCAAGAGGAGACATGCACGACCTTCAGAAATCCATATAAAATCATAGTGTCAAATTATAGCAATATTCCTCGGGCATTCACCCGGCAAGTGCGGCCAGGCCGGGCAGGACCTTGCCCTCCAAAAGCTCGAGACTCGCCCCTCCCCCCGTGGAGCAATGGGAGATCTGGGCCTTAACCCCCGCCTTGGCCACCGCCGCCAAGCTGTCCCCGCCGCCCACGATGGTCGTCACCCCATGCCTGGTGGCCTGGGCCATGGCCTTGGCCACCTCAAGAGTCCCCTTGGCGAAGGCCTCGGTCTCGAAAATGCCCATGGGCCCGTTCCAGAATATAGTCTTGGCCTTCTTGATCTCCTCGATAAAAATCTCGATGGTGTGTGGGCCGATGTCCACGCCGATCATATCCGACGGGATGGCCATAGACTGCGTGACGGTGGTCTGCGCGTCAGGCTTGATCGACTGGACCACCACATGGTCGGCAGGGAGCAAGCAGTTGACCTTCTTGGCATACGCCTTCTGCACGATCTTCTTTGCCTCGCCGACCTGATCGGCCTCCAATAATGACTTGCCGATGGATACGTTCTGTCCTGCGAGAAAGGTGTACGCCATGCCGCCGCCGATCAAGAGGCCATCCACCTTGTCAAGCAGCTTGTCGAGCACTCCCAACTTGTCCGAGACCTTGGCCCCGCCGATGATGGCGAGGAAGGGCCGCGCCGGGTTGTTCACGACCCGATCCAGGAACTCAAGCTCCTTTTGCACCAGAAAGCCGATACCGCCGGACAGGTGCTTGCAGACCCCGACCGTAGAAGCATGCGCCCGATGGATGGCGCCAAAGGCGTCCTGCACGAAGACGTCGCCATGCTTGGCCAGTGCCGCCGCAAAGGCCGGGTCGTTACCTTCCTCCTCGGCATGGAAGCGCAAATTCTCCAGGAGCGCCACAGCGCCTGGCTTCAACGCCGCCACAACCTCATCGGCCTCCGAGCCGACGCAGTCCGAGGCGAAGGCCACGGGCCTCTTGAGGAGCCTGGCAAGGACTTCCACTACGGGCTTGAGGGAATATTTCAGCTCAGGCTTTCCCTTGGGCCGGCCCAGGTGCGCGACCAGAACGACCTTCGCGTCCTGGGACAGCAGGTATTCGAGGGTCTTGAGCGTCTCGCGGATGCGCGTGTCGTCGGTGACCTTGCCGTCCTTCATGGGCACGTTGTAGTCAACGCGTGCCAGCACCCGCTTGCCCTTGACGTCGATGTCCTGCAGGCGCTTGAGCTTGAGGATCGGGTTGACGACGGTCATGCGGCGACTCCGACCTTCTTAGCGATGTAGATGACCAAGTCGATGACGCGGTTGGAATAGCCCCACTCGTTGTCGTACCAGGCGAAGACCTTGACCAGATTGCCGCCGATGACGTCGGTCATCGCGGCATCTACGATGGAGCTGGCCGGGTTACCCTTGAAGTCAATGGAAACCAGTGGGGTCTCGCAGAACTCCATGAGACCCTTGAGCCGCGGCGACTCAGAGGCCTTCTTCAAGACCGCGTTGACCTCTTCCTTGGTCGTGGCTTTTTCGACCATCAAAGTCAGGTCGACAAGGGACACATCCGGGGTTGGCACGCGAATAGCGCAGCCAGTGAACTTGCCCTTGAGCTTG
Organism: uncultured Elusimicrobia bacterium; assembly: GCA_903830945.1. Classification (GTDB taxonomy): domain Bacteria; phylum Elusimicrobiota; class Elusimicrobia; order UBA1565; family UBA9628; genus UBA9628. The sequence goes on along the minus strand of CAIKVT010000021.1, from coordinate 45,828 downwards.
GGATAGACCAAGCCGATGGCCTGAGCGGCCCCGGTCTTGGTGGGGATCATGCTCAGTGCCGCGGCGCGGGCCCGGCGCAAGTCTTTATGCGGGAAGTCCAGGATCGGCTGGTCATTCGTGTAAGCGTGGATAGTGGTCATGATGCCGGCCTTGATGCCGAAGGCTTCGTCGATGGTCTTGGCCACCGGGGCCAGGCCGTTGGTAGTGCAGGAGGCGTTGGAGATGATGTGGTGCTTAGCCGGGTCGTAAAGCTCATCATTGATGCCCATGCAGATAGTGATGTCCTCGCCCTTGGCCGGAGCCGAGATGACGACCTTCTTGGCGCCTGCCGCGATGTGGGCCTTGGCCTTCTCGGCCTCGGTGAACCTGCCCGTGGACTCGATGACATAGTCGACCTTCAGAGCTCCCCACGGGAGCTTTGAAGGGTCTTTCTCGGCCAGAACTTTAATGAGTTTTCCATCGATTTTAAGATCCGTGCCAGCCACCTCTACCTTGCCGGGATAGATGCCGAAGGTCGAATCATACTTGAACAGATGCGCCAAGGTCTTGGCGTCGGTAAGGTCGTTGACCGCCACGAAATTGATGTTCGGGTTCTTGACCCCCGCCCGAAACACCAGCCGTCCGATGCGGCCAAAACCATTGATTCCAACATTGATCGCCATTTTAAGAGCCCTCCCTTGGGCGCGTCCTACGCGCGTTAACGCTCCAGCACCGACGGCACGGCTCGAAGAGGAAGGACGCCGCCGTCGTACACAGCGCCTTCTACAGCAGGCTATATCCTACCGATTTAGGAGGACGATTTCCACCCTCTGATCGGAGAAGGCGGCCCGGGCCCCTTCCACGGCCACATTCTTGCTCATGGTCATGAGTTCGTGGATGAGCACACTCTGGACCACGGTGCCCTGAGCATCAGCGAGCTCTTTAGTGTTGGCGAAGACGCGCACCGATATGGGGATACCCGTAGAGCGCCGCTTGATGAGGTCGGCCGCGGAGCGCAGCAGATCCACGCCTCCGGGGTGAACGATCTCGGTTGCCGCCTTGGTGGTGCCGAAGAGGACCGAGGAATCGAGAGTCACATGCAGGCCCGTATCTTCCTGATGCACGATGCCTTTGAACAAGATCGGCTTGCCAACGGTGGTATGCGGGGATCCGAGCGAGTCTGTGAAAGTGTAGACGGCCGAATAAGAGCGGCCGGCCTTGATCCACTCGCCTTGGTCGTTCTGGCCGCTCCAGACGAGCTCCTCCGGCGGGTCGCTGGAGCTCTCATAGTGATGGAATACCCGGCCTTCCTCGTCGGCGATGGTCAGATTCCAGGCGTAACCTTTAGCCTCCTTAGGGTCGAGCTTGCGCCCCAGGAAAGCGAAAAGCTGGTCGCGCACCCGCAGCGCTATGCCCGGCCTCTGGCTGAAGGTCATGAGCCAGGGCTCAATGACGCGCCGATTATGCAGATACTCGGGATGGGTGCGGCGCCAAGAAACGGTCAGGGGCGAGACGGCTAAAAGCAACGACTGGTCGGGCTCCAAAGAGGGGCGGATGGTCTCGAAGGAGTCCACCTCGATGCTCAATGGCGGCTTGACCACGTTGAGCTTGTTCGCCCCGCTCGCGGCCTTGATCTCAACCTCAGCGGGGAAGCCGGTCTCACCCCCGGCCGTGGCGGCTGCCGCCGGGAGGGCCCATAACGCGGCCAAAAGACCCGCCGAAAAACAGAGGACTTGTTTCGTGCTCTTCATTGTCACTCCAGAATAAAACGGAATGTGATTTTTCCCCATTGCCTTTCACTGCTGCTGATGGGAACGAACTTCCAGTTACGCAGGCTGTCCATGGACAGGCGGTCGAGCTGGCCGTAACCGGAAGTGTGTTCGACGCGCATGTCCGAGAGGACGTTGCCTTCCGAGTCCACATAGAAGAGGATCACGACCTCGGCCTCGATGATGTTGCGCTGTTTGGCCCAATCCGGAAACTGAGGCACATCGTAGGACAGCACCCTTCGATTGGCCAAGGGACCCTCGATCTCCACGGTTCTCTTCTTCTCCTGCTGGACGGAGGCCGTGCGTTTGGGCGAGGGAGGCGCAATCTCGATCTTCTTCATCATAGGCGGAGGCTCCGCGGCCCGCGGCTGAAGCTGGACAGACTCGGAAGCCGTCGGCAGGAAGCTGGTGATCCTTGCCAACCGCGAACTCTGTTGGGGAGTGGCCTCCTGGAGCACCTCCGCCGGGGCCACGCCGCGGCGCGTCGGCGAGACCGCCATGCCCTGGATGGACTTAAGAGCCACGGCGTCTTGACGCTGCTCTTCAAGCTTGATGGCGGCGGGGAGGTTTCGCACCTGCCGCCGGCCCACATCTTCCAGGCGCGGCAGGGCGGCTAAGGCCGTCGTATGGCGCTCTTCAAGTTTCGTATCGATCCGGGCCTCGTCCACGCGGCGCTTATTGAGGTCGAGGGCGTCCAGCTTCGCCAGTTGCTGCATGTGCCTATCCTCGAGCTTGGGCGTGGCCTGCAGCAGGGGCCGGCGGATATCCGGGAGCTTGGCCTGCATGGTCATGAGCTGGGGCCTATGCACGGCCGGTAGGGCCATCTTCAAGAAATCCTTGATGGTCGGCGGCGGAGCCTTGACCTTGACCTGCGGCGCGGGAGTGGGCTTAAACACACGAATGATATCGACATTCTGGATGTCGACGGACTTCGCCTTGATCCCGATCTGCGAGATATGCACGAAAAGGAAGATTCCCCCGACATGCAGGGCCATGGAGGCCGTCACCGACATTGGCAAGCGCGCCTGCGTCACGATTCTTTCGACACCTCGCTATTTCTTTCGTTCCGTGGCTATGGTCAACGACTGGGCCCCCGCGTCCTTGGCCTTGGCCATGAGGTCCACCAATCTGCCGTGTAAAGCGTTCTCATCCGCCTTGAGGATGATGAGTTTGGACTCGCTGCCGGCCAGCTTATCCTTGAGTTCCGGCTCCATGGCTTCAAAGGTCTTGTATTCCTTATAATCCAAGGCCATGCGGCCGTCCTTACCCAGGGTGATGGTGATCTTTTCCTTCTCTTCTCCTTCCTTAGTATGAGCCTTTGGCAAGTCGACTTTGATGACCGGATCCGAAAGCATGGGTGCGGTCACCATGAAGATAATGACCAGAACCAGGCAAACATCCACCAAGGGCGTCACATTGATGCCCGAGACGATATCGTCGCCATCCAATGAGGATTCGGTGCGTGACATTCTCATCCCTTAGGAGCCGGAGGCGCGGTCTCGTTCTTCAAGATCGCGACCTTGGCCGCGCCAGCCTGCTTGGCCGTGTCCAGGATTTCCACCACATCGCCCACATGGTTGCCCTCGTCAGCCGTGACCGTGACCATCTTGTCCTTGCTGCGCACGAGGGCCTCCGAGATCTTGCCCGCCAGCCCGCCGGCAGGAACGGCCGCGCCATTGACCGTGAGCTTGCCGTCGACCGTAAGCTTGACCTGGACGTTCTCCTCGATGGAGGCCTTGCCTTCGGCGGTCTTGGCCTTGGAATGGAGCACGGTGATGCCCCAGGTCATGGCCATGGGTGCTACGGCCATGAAGATAATGACCAGGACCAGACACACGTCCACCAGAGGTGTGACGTTGATGTCGACGATTGGCTCGTCGGCCTTCTGGCTCGCTCCAGCCATGCTCCCTCTACTTGGACCCCAGCATGACCATCAGCCGGATCGATGCCACCTCCATCTCTACCGAGATGGTCTTCACCTTACGCATGAAATAATTATAGATGATGACCGCCGGAATGGCCACCACGAGGCCCCCCGCAGTCGCCACCAGCGCTTCGGCGATACCCCTAGCCACCACCGCCGGGCCGCCCCCACCCGAGAGAGCCAGATCGCGGAAGGCCTTGATTATGCCCACGACCGTGCCGAAAAGGCCGATGAAAGGCGCGATGTTGCCAAGCGTGCCCAGCACGCCCAGATAGCGCTCGAGCTTGAGTCGCTCCTCCAAACGCTTGCTCGCGAGCAGCTCATCGAGGTCCTTGCGCGGCCGCGAGGCGTGCAGCAGGCCGTAATAGATGACCTGGCCGACCGCGGAGGGATGCTTGTGGCAGTACTGCTGGGCCGCCTCGGCCTTGCCCTCCTGCAGGAACTTATGCACGTGGGTCAAGATGGCGTCTCCACTGCCCTGCGCCCTGCGGATGGTCCACCAGCGCTCGATCATAAACGTGATGTTGAGCACGGAGCAGAAACCGAGGATGATGAGGGTAAAACTGTCTTTGAGCATCACCAGCACGCTATTGTCGCCGAGCATCAGGTTCTCCTTGGGCGCCGCCTATTGCCCTTCGCCGCCTGTCATCCCGGGCAGATTGAGCGACCCGGCCTTCTCCACGGGGGCCGCAGCGGGCGCCGCCTGCGGGACCGTCGCCGGCGCGCTGGCCGGGACCTTCTTGTTACGGATGGCACCCTTGCGCGACGCCGGAGCTGCCCACTTCTGATCCGGCTCACCGGAGGCCTTGCCCCCCCCGCCTTGTCGGCGCAGGGCCGCGGCCCTGGCCGCGGCCGACTGGGCGATCTCCCGACCCGCGTTGTGGGCCAAGTCCTCATAGACGATGACGGCCCGCTCATTGTCCGAAGCCTTCTCGTAGGCCTCGCCGAGCTTGATCAAGGCGTCGAGGCGGAAAGGATTGTTGGCGGGCTTCATGCCCTGAAGCTTCACCCATATGTTCATGGCCTCGTCCGGCCGGTTAATGGCCAAGTCAATCTCGCCCATGCGGTAGGTCGCTTCAAACGGCGTATCCGAACCCGGTTGGGCGTGGCCTTGTATCTGCTGGAGAGTCGACAGCGCCCCATCGTAATCCCGGCGGTCCTTCTGCAGACTGAAGATCTCCCAGAGCGCCGACTGGGCCAGAGGGTCAGTGTCGCCGACCAGCTCGATATACTTCTGATAAGCGTATTGGGCCAAGTCAGCCTTGCCCAGTGCCTTGTAGGCCAGGGCCAAATTGAACTGGGTCTCCTTAGCGTAGGACGCCTTGGGATACTCCTCCCCCAGGCGGGTGTAGTACTTCACCGCCTCATCGTACTTCTTGAGGGCGTAATTGGCGCTGGCCAAGTGGAACAACGTCAGCGGCGTGTCTTCGTCCTTATCAAAGTTATTAAGCAGGCGCTCATAAGCGGGGATGGCGTTAGCGTAATCATTCTGGCTCAAGTAGCTCTCCCCCAGGTAGAACTGGGCCTTGACCAGCTGAGAATTGTTGGTGAAGTCCACGCTGAATTTCTGAAACTCCACGGCAGCCGTGGCGAAGTCCTTGGCCTCGAAGCAGCGCCGCGCCAGGCGGAACTGCGCTTCCGCGGCGATGGGGCTGGCTGGGTTGGCCGCGACCAACTCGCGCAGAAAAGTCTTATAATTGACGGACTTATTGCGGTCGAAAATAGCCTCCAGGAGATCCATGCCGTCCGTCGACTCAGGAGCCTTGGGAAACTTCGCCACCAGCTCCCGGACCTGCTTGACCGCAGCATCATCATTGTTGCTATTGAAGGCCGCCTGGGCGATGCGCAGGTAGGCCATGGGCAGCTGTTCACTCTGTGGATAGTTGGTGATGATGCCTCTGTAGGCGGCAATGGACTCGTCGTATTTCTGGGCGCGGAACAAAGTGTCGGCGATCTGGACCACGGCCTGGACCGTCTCCTTGGCCTGTGGATAGTTGGCCTGAAGCTTGCGCCAGGTCTCGATGGCCTGGGTGTAGTAGCGCTGGTGGTAGAGGCTCATGCCCGCGCGATAGAGGGCGGACGGCGCCTCCGACGCTTTGGGATTGCCGTCGACGAACTTATTATAGAGCTGGAAGGCGTCGTCATAGGACTTCTGGTTATAGAGGCTATCCGCGATGCCCAACTCGTTCAATCCCGAGAAGGTGAAGGTCGAGGTCTCGGCCGAGAGCATGGCCTTAAGCTTCTGGCGCTCCACCAGGGCCTGGTCGTCCTGGCCCTGATAGGAATAAGCCCAGGCCAGGCCGTCCTGCGCGTAGAAGGCGGCCGGGTCGTCAGGATAGACCTTGAGGATCATCTCATAGATGACCCTGGCTTCCTCCGTCTGATTGAGGGTTAAATAAGCCTCGGCCGCGTAAAGATAGCTCATGCTGCGCCACTTGGATTTGGAAGGCGGCAGGTGTCGGAAGATGAACTGATAGGAAGTAAGGATTGAATTATAAGCCTTCTGATCGAACTGGTTCTTCAGAATGGTGAAGAGGGCCTGCTCCGCGACGTCCGATGATGGTGCCAGGTCGATGATGCGCTGGAGGGCGGCCGTAGCTTCCTGATAGCGCTTGAGCTTGATGAGGGCATTGCCCATGACGAGGTAGACGTTCTTGGCCAAGGCGTTTGTGGGATAGAGAGCCACGAAGTTGTTGCAGGTCTGCAAGGCCTGAGTGTAATCCCCCACCTGATAGCCCGTCCAAGCCAGCTTGAAGTGCGCCAGTGGAGAGACCTTGGCGGTCTCCGGATACTGGGTGATGACCTTGGTGTAGGCGAACATGGCCTCGCGCACTTGCCCGGCCACGAGATAGGACTCGGCGATGAAGTACTGGGCCAGCGGAGCGAAGAAGTCCTTAGGATAGCGGTCCAGAACGGACTGGAAGTTGGCGCGCGCCTCCACAAAATCCTTCTTTTGAAAGTAGGAGGATCCGATGCGGAACATAGCCGAGACGCGCAAGGGGGAGTCCGGGTAGAACGAGAGGAACTTCTGGTACTTGGAGATGGCGCCGTCAAAATCCTCGGCCAAAAAGAAGGAATCACCAATGAAGAACTGAGCCTCTTCCTTTAAGTCGGAGTCCGGATAGTCGCGGATGAGGTTCTCGAAAGCGGCCGCGGCCAAGTAGGCTCGCTTGGAGAGCAGGTAAGTCTTACCCAGGTAATACTGGGCCTCGGCGGTTTTCACCGCTTTCAAGGTGGCCTCGGCCGCCGAATAGTCGCCCTTATGCAAGCTCACGATTCCCTGTGCGTAGAGCACCAATGGCTCTTTAAGGAATACAGGGTCGGTCTCGCCAAGAAGGAAGAGGTTAGCCTCGGCCTGAGAGAACTGCTCCAGGGCTAGGTCCGCGTAGATGACCCCCAACAGCGCCTCCGGCACGATATAGGACTTGGAGAAGTTCTTCTCCACGTCGCGGAAGTCGTCGACGGCCCGGCTCCAATCCTTTTCATTATAATAGACCTCGCCCAGGCGATACAGGGCCGAGGGCGCAAGCCCGGATTTCTTATCGCCGGCGACGGCCTGAAAGGCCTTGGCGGCATTCTCCAGGGCCACGGCTGCGGCCGGGTTCTTGGGCGCCAGGAGCCGCGCCGCCGAGTTCTTCTTGGCGGTGGCTTCGGCCTTGAGGATGCTCAAGGCCTGATCGAGGTAGGCCTCGCCGATCATGAAGTTGGCATCGGCCACGCGCGGGCTCTGCGGGAACTGGCTCATAAAATTCTCGAAAGCCTGAACCACGGCCATCTTATCGCGCCCCGTCTCCTGGTACATCTGCGCGCCAGCGCCGAAGGCTTCCTCCTCCGCCGTGGTCTGCGTGATGGCGCGAGCGGAGGCGAAGGCCGGAGCCAGCACGAGCAGAACGGCCAGCGCACTGCCGTGCGCCAGGAATCTGGTATGCTTGGACATGTTGAACCGCCTCATAGCGATAGGGTCGCCGTCTTGCCGGCGATCTCGGCCTTGAGCTTGGTCATGAAATCCTCCTCTTTGAGTCCGCCGACCTGCCGGCCGTCACGCAGGCGCACGGAAAGCACGCCGGCCGCGAGGTCCTTGGGGCCCAGGACAACCATGTAAGGGATCTTCTCCAGCGTGGCGTCGCGCACCTTGGCGCCGACCTTCTCCGGACGCAGATCCAGAGCCGTGCGCAGGCCGGCGTCCTCCAGACGGCGCGCCAAGCCTTGCGCGGCGTCGGCCTGGGCGTCCGTGATGGTGAGGATCTTGACCTGCACCGGCGAGAGCCACAGCGGGAATTTCCCGGCGTAGTGTTCAATGAGGATCCCGAAAAAACGCTCCAGGGAACCCAGCAAAGCCCGGTGCACCATAAACGGCCGGCGCCGCTGCCCGTCCTCGGCCACGTACTCCAGGCCGAACTTCTCGGGAAGATTGAAATCGAACTGGATAGTAGTCAACTGCCAGGAGCGCCCGATGGCGTCGATGAGCTTAAAATCAATCTTCGGACCATAGAAGGCGGCCTCGCCCGGGATCAGGCGGAAATCGATGCCCCGACGCTTGAGCACGGTCTCAAGGGCGCCCTGGGCGCGCTTCCAATCTTCGGCCTCGCCGCTGTAGTCGGAACGCTTGTCCGGATCCCAAGTGGACAGGTCGACGGTGTATTTCTCAAAGCCGAAGGTCTTGAGCACCGCCAACGCGAAATCGATGCAGCCGTCGATCTCGGACTCGATGCTCTCCGGCGCGCAAAAAATATGGGCATCGTCCTGCGTGAAGCCCCGAACCCGCAAGAGGCCATGCAGAACCCCTGAGCGCTCGTAGCGGTAAACCGTGCCCAATTCGGCGAAGCGCAGCGGAAGCTCGCGATAACTGTGCAGCCGGCTTTTATAGATGAGGATATGAAAAGGGCAGTTCATCGGCTTGAGCTGATACTGCGCCTTTTCCACCTCCAGCGGCTGGAACATGCTCTCCCGGAAAAAACTGGCATGCCCCGAGGTCTGCCAGAGAGAAAGTTGCGCGATATGCGGGGTGTATATCCATTCGTAGCCGCGCCGGAGAGCCTCGCCCTTGAGCCACTCCTCTATGGCCATGCGTATGCGCGCGCCCTTGGGATGCCACAGGATGAGACCGGGGCCGGCCGCCTCGTCGATGCTGAAAAGCTCCAGAGCCTGACCCAACTTGCGATGGTCCCGCGCCTTGGCCTCCTCCAGCATCTTAAGGTGACCGTCCAATTGATCCTGGGTCGTCCAAACCGTGCCGTAGATACGCTGCAGCATCGGCCGCTTCTCATCGCCGCGCCAGTAGGCGCCGGCGATGGAGGTCAGCTTAAAATGACGGATCTCCCCGGTGTCGGCGACATGGGGGCCGCGGCACATATCGGTGAAGGGGCCGTTGGTATAGAAGCTGACCGTCGCATCCTTAAGGTCCCCCAGGAGCTCGATCTTAAGCTTCTCGTCCGACTTTTTGAGGAACTCGCTGGCCTCGTCCTTCGTGCACTCGGCGCGCACGAAGGCCTGACGCGCCTCCGCTATCTCACGCATGCGCGCCTCGATGCGGGGCAGGTCCTCCGGGACGAAGTGGTGCTGGGTATCGAAGTCGTAGTAGAAACCGTTCTCGATGGCCGGGCCGATGCCGAGCTTGGTTCCCGGGAAAAGGTCCTGCACGGCCTGCGCCAGCACGTGAGCGCAGGAGTGCCGAACGGTCGCGATGTCGACGGCGACTTCAGCCATTTTTGAGGACTCCGTTCTCATTCTCGTTAACGATGTGCCCAGTATAGGATTTGAACCTATGACCTTTCCCATGTCAAGGGAACGCGCTACCACTGCGCCAACTGGGCACTTAAACCGATCCAGTGCCATACTTCCCCAGGGCGCTATCACTGCGCCGACTGGGCGCGACAATCGGAACGCCACAGATTTTTAATAAAAGAGCAAAAGAAGCAAGGAGAAGATACCAAAATGCATCTAGAGATTCAATGGCGGTGCGAAATCCGCCTCGTCCCATATCGGGCCACGATGGTCGACCGCATGCCGCCGCGCGTGGTAAACGACCCCGCCAACTCCGCCCAGACGGGCTTCGTGGCCCTGACCATGTCCTGAAGGATGCGGTTGACCGCGTTCTCGTAGAATATCCCCATATTGCGGTACCCCAGCAGGTAATACTTGAAGGACTTCAGCTCGATGCACCGCCGGGCCGGCTCGTAGCTCAACGTCAAGGTCCCAAAATCCGGCAGCTTCGTCTTCGGGCACACCGACGTGAATTCAGGATGCTCGATGCGTATCTCATAACCCCGATGCTGGTTCGGCCAGGTCTCGATGGGCGGCAAAGGAGCATCCGCCCCGCAAAGAGCCAGCTCCGGACGATATCCATAGAACAGTCTTTTCTTCATATCTTCTTCCTCCGCAAACGCAGGGAATTCAAGGCGACTGAGATCGACGAAAGCGCCATGGCCGCTCCCGCATACTGGGGCTTGAGCAATATCCCGAAAGGCGCATAGAGCGCCCCAGCCGCCACCGGGATGAGCAACAGGTTGTATGCGAAGGAGAGCACCAGGTTCTCCCAGATGACCTTGCGGATCTTCTGGCTCAAACGGATTGCCAGGGCCAAGGTCTCCAGGTCCGGATTGACGAGCGTGATGTCCGCGGCCTCGATAGCGATGTCCGTGCCGGAGGCCAGGGAAATTCCGATATCCGCCGCACTCAGGGCCGGGGCGTCGTTGAACCCTTCGCCTACCATGGCCACCCGCTTTCCTTCCGCCTGGAGCCGTGCCACGGTCTTGACCTTTTCCTCGGGCAGCACCTCGGCGAAAACAGTCGATATGCCCACGGCCTCCGCGACCCGGTAGGAGGCCGCGTTACGGTCGCCGGAGACCAGGTAGACCTCCAGGCCCATGTCCTTGAGCGCGCTCACCGCGGACTTGGCGGAAGGACGCAATGTGTCGGCCAACAGGAAGACTCCCAGGAAGCGGCCGTCCACGACCACGCCAAGCAGCGAGCCCGCCTCTTCCTGAAACCGCCTGGCATGCTCCAGCGGGATCGGAGCGCCGTTCTCCTTAAGCCAGCCCAGACTGCCCACGCGCACGGTGCGTCCGCCGCTGGTGGCCAGGACTCCGCGACCGGGAAAAGCCTCGAAAGAGTCGACCTTCGCCGCAGACACTCCCGCGCCCTTGGCGTAAGCCACCACCGCGGCCGCGAACGGATGCTCCGAGCGCTGCTCCGCGGCGAAAGCGTAGGAGAGCATCTCGTCGCGCCCGCCCGCAACGATCACCGCTTCCACCACGCGCGGACGGCCCTCGGTCAAAGTCCCTGTCTTATCAAAGAGAACCACGTCCAGGCGGCCCACGGCCTCCAGGACGTCCGCGTTGCGGATGAAGACGCCCATCTCCGCGGCCCGGCCCACCCCGGCCACGATGGCCAGCGGCGTGGCCAGGCCCAGGGCGCAAGGGCAGGCCACAGCGAAGACCGAGACCATGGAAGTCAGGGCAAAGACGACCTTAGGCTCCGGGCCGTAAAGCGCCCAAAGCACGGCACAGGCGACGCCCGCGAGAATCACGCCCGGCACGAACCAACCCGTCACACGATCCACGAAACGCTGGATGCGGGGCTTGGTCGCCTGGCTGAAACGGACCGCTTCCACGATGCGGGCCAAGGCCGATTCCGATCCCGGCTTTGCTACACGGACATCCAAGGCTCCGGTCTTATTGATGGAACCGCCCCAAACGCGCGAACCCAGGGATTTCTCGACCGGCAGGCTCTCCCCGGTCAAGAGCGATTCGTCCACTGTGGAGGAGCCGGAAAGGACCGCTCCGTCGAGCCCGATCTGCTCCCCGGGCCGCACCTGGATGATCTCCCCCACCTCGACCTCTGAGATGGGCACGGTCTCGGCCTGGGCGGAATGCCCAGGCCCCGCGCGCAAGACCCGGACTGTCTTAGGCGCGATGCGCATGAGCTTGGCCACGGCCTCATTTGTCTTGCCCCGGGTCTTGGCCTCGAGCCAACGGCCCAAGGTGATCATCGTCACCAGGCCCGCGACCGCGTCCCATTGCGGATGACGCGCCGCCGCCGGCAGGCTTTCGGGGAACATGCTCACATAAGCGCTGAGCAAAAAGGCCGCCCAGGTGCTCAAGGACACCAAGGTATTCATGTCCGCGCTGCGCCGCCGCAGGCTGCGCACGAGCCCCTCGTGGAAATGCCAGCCGCCCCAGACCTGCAACGGTATGGCCAGCAAGAACTCAGTATAGGGTGAGAGGTTGAGCCAGTCCGACAAGAACAGCGGCACGGCGAAGAGCATGCTCCATTGCAGACGCGTCATGAGCACGCGCTGCTCGCTCTGCTGGGCCAGCAGGCTCAGCTGTTCGGCCTGGGCCCGGGACTCGGATTCTCCCAGCACGTCGTAACCGGCGCCCTCTATCGCGCGGCGCAGTTCCCGCACGCCGAAGCGGCCGGGGAGCGGCGCATAGGCAACGGCGACCGTACGGGAGGGCAAGTCCACGCTCACGGAATGGACCCCGCTCAGCGCTCCCACCACGGACTCCATCTTCGCCACGCAGGAGGCGCAGTGCATGCCGCGCACGGGCAAGACCACCGTGCGCATGGGCACACGGCCCCCGGAGGGCGGCAGTTCTCCTTCCCCGGAGGGGGCGGCGCTCAGCTGACCATCGCCAGGATCTCCCATCTCCGTCACTGCTGAGCCCTGACCCAGGCGGAGTAGAGGTCCGGGAGGTCCCGCCAGGTCCCCGAAAAAGCGTCGGCCACGGCCTTGTCGAAAACGGCGTCCTGACGCAGATCGCCCAAGAACTGGCCGAATCCAATACGGCCGCCGCGTTCGATCATAAAGCGCACCAGGCTCTCCACCTGAAGATGCCAGGCGCTGATCGTGCGATCCCGGTCCGAGGCCGGCACCATGTGGATGATAGAGTCCATGGGCAAAGGCTGCCAGCCTTGAGGCCAAGCCGGCATGGGCGAAGCCACGCCGCCCGAGGCGGGTTGGCCGGCCTTGTCTTCCTCATAAATCGCCAGACCTTCGCTGACCCAACGGTGGTCTATATTGGTATGACCCATGTAATCATAGAAGATAAGACGCGTCAACTCATGCGAGAGCATCCTGTCGAGGTGCCCACCCTCGTAGGAATAGATGGAACCACTCACGACCACACTGTTCGACCATCCGGGTTGTCCGGTCTTCTTGCGATACTCGTCGGCGTTAGCGTAGATCATGATCTTGCAGCGCCCGCCCAAAGGCTGAAAGGAGGAAAGGCCGGTGTCCACCATGATGCGCTGGTACGCGGTCTCAGCAAGATCAGCGGTCTGCATGGCCTTGCCGTTGCCGTAAGCGCGCACCGCGAAATGCAGACTCTGCTGCTCGTTGAAACCGGAATCCAGGTCAGGAAACGCCTCCCCGGTGATGGCCTGCGGACGCGCCAGGTGGTCTTCGTCCATCGCGCCGGGCACGGCGACGCACCCGGCAAGAAGGACAGCCGGCAGCAACAATGCCAAGCCTCTCATCATGATGAGTTTACCAAATTGATAAAATATACGACATGAGAGGGAGATCAACATGGCTGAAAGACTGACGGTCCGCGTCCTGCGCATGGCCCCGGAAGGCCAAGCCGTTGCCAAGGCCGAGGCCTCTCCGCGCGTGATCTTCGTGGCCGGAGGCGCACCCGGAGATATCTTGGAAGTCGAAGTCATCTCGGCCAAGTCATCCTTCGCTCGAGCCCGCATCCTCAGGCTTCTCTCGCCGGGGCCGGAGCGCCAAGTCCCCCCCTGCCCGCTGCACTTCGCGCCGGACCGCCCCGGGCCGGCCTGCGGCGGCTGCGACTGGCAGCACCTGGATTACCAAGCCCAACTGCGCCACAAGGCCGCACTCGTGCGCGACTGCGTAGAGCGCATAGGCAAACTCAAGGACGTCTCCATCCTGCCGACCTTGCCCTCACCACAGCAATGGACCTACCGCAACAAAGTCATGGTCCCTTTCGGAGAGCGCCCCGGAGGCCAGGGCCTCATCGCGGGCTTCTACGCCGCAAGCTCCCACCAGATCGTAGATGCCCTTACCTGCCCGGTGCAGCCCGATATCTCCGTGCGCATCGTTTTAAAGGTCAAGGAACTCGCCGAAAATCTCGGTTGGCGCGCCTATGACGAGGGCTCCGGCCGGGGCTGGCTGCGCCATATCTTCGTGCGCACCAATGGAAAAGGTCAGGCCTTGGTCACCTTGGTCACGCACGGCCCGCAATTCCCTGGGGCCGAGGACTTCGTATCCCGCCTACGCGCGGCGTTCCCCGAGATCCTCGGCATACACCACAACATCCAGCCGCTCAAGACCTCGGTCATCCTGGGCCCCCACTGGCGACGTCTCTGGGGCGCCTCAGTCATGGAGGAACGTCTGGGCAAGCTTTCCTTCATGGTGTCTCCAGGGGCATTTCTACAAGTGAACACCGCGGCGGCCGCAGTCCTCTATGATTGCGCCCGGCAGGCCCTCAGCGAGGGAGGGCGCCCCTTCGACCAGGTCTTGGACCTCTACTGCGGAGTCGGGACCCTCACGCTCTGGCTGGCGCCGTCGGCTCCGAAAATCATCGGGGTGGAGGAGAATCGCGACGCGGTGCGCGACGCCTGGAAGTCCGCGGAGCGCAACGCCGTGCGCAACGTGCGGTTCACCGGAGGCCGGGTGGAAGCGATCCTGCCGAGACTTTTCAGGGAAGGCCTGGGCGGCTCCTTAGCTGTAGTCGTGGATCCGCCGCGCGCCGGCCTCACCGTGCCGGTACTGCGCTTCCTGACCCGTCCCTCGGTCCGACGCGTGGTCTACGTCTCATGCGACCCGGCGACCTTCGCCCGCGACGCAGGCTACCTCAGCCGATCCGGGTTCTCCCTGACCCGGGTCCAGCCCGTCGATCTCTTTCCGCAGACCTCGCACGTGGAACTCGTAGGGCTCCTGGACCGGTCTGGGTCCTAAGACCCAGACCCGCCAGGGACCTTAGGCACTGCGCCGACGCGGCCACATGGGATACCATATGGCTGGTGAGTAGGGCTTGAATATTCGAGCTTGGAGAGTTATGCTACTCGTAACAGATTTCCTCATCCTGAGGTTCATATGAAGAAGACTCTGGCCTTGGCCTGCTTCGTCGTCTTGGCTTCCGCCCTCCTCGCCGCAGCGGAAGGACTATCCAAGGAAGATCAAAAGCTCTACAGCATGGCCAAGGAGGATGCCTCCATCTCCGTCACCTACAAAACCGCCCTGGCGCAATTGGGCGAACCCGATGAGAAAAACGCCCAAGGCTGGCGCATTTTCCTAACCGACTATATGGGCCACATGATGTCGAAGCGCAATGTGGATTCCACCAAAACAAGCGACACCACGAAGAAGATTGCAGGCGCGTGCGACAACGGCCATCTTTTCGACGGGTCCCTCTGCACCCCAGCCGCGACCGTAACGCAGACCGCCTCGACCGCTGCCGTAGCGCAGACCACTTCGACCGCAACGGGCCCTCTCACCGACAGCAACCGAGCAAAAGCGAACCTGACCGCGTCGACTCCCCCGCCCCAAGGCGATACCCCGAGCGAGAAGAAGGATCCCGATGACCCCAATAAATGGAACGCCACCATCGCGGGCGGCAAGGCGGCGATCTGGGCCGGGCTGATCGGGTTCATCCTCGGCGGGCCAGTCGGGCTGATGACCTGTGCCTTGCTCGGTTTCGGCGCGGGTTACTTCATCCACAAGATGAGCTGAATCCTCTCACGGCGCCAAGCACGCCGCCCAGAAATGCTCAGGTGTGTCCGAGCGGCGTCTTTTCCAAACGAGAAAGACCCCAGGCCAGGCAGCAGGCCCCCACGGTCACGCAGGAATCCGCGACGTTAAAGACCGGCCATACACGGAAATCCAGAAAATCCACCACGAATCCGTAGGCCAGACGGTCGTAAAGATTACCCAGAGCGCCGCCGGCCACGAGCAGGAATCCGCTCTCCAGCCAACGGTCCTCGCGAGGCCAGTGACGGCGCAGAAAGCAAAGCGCGCCCAGCAGCGTCAGCGTCAAGACCACGAAGAACCCGTTGCGGCTGCGGCCGATACCGAAGGCCGCGCCCGTGTTCTCCACATAAGTCAGATGGAAGAATGGCAGCAGCGGCAGACCGGCCCGCGGCGCGAGGCGCTCCATGGCCCACAACTTGGTCAGCCGGTCCGCGAAGAAGACGCCCAGCAGAACGGCCGGGCGGACCAACAAAGCGCGCTTGCGCTCGGCGGGAAGAAAAGCCGAGGGATTCATCCTCGTGATGGTAGCATTTCCACAATTGACGACGCTCGGCGCGATTAGTTATAGTGCCTACTATGGAGACATTCATCGCCGCCTGCCTCGCCATCATCGTCTTGGAACTCAGCATCCTTGTAGTCATCATGATCATCACCCTCCTGAAGATCAAGAAAGCAGCCCAGGCCGTGGAGGTCCTGACCTACCGAGTCGACCATCAAGTCGCCTCCTTCGGTCAAGCCGTCCGCTCCGGCTGGCTGCATCTCTTCAGCTCGGTATTCAATCTTGCCGGCCGATTCCTCGGCAAGAGCTCTTAGCCCAATGCCTCTGCCGCGCATCTTAAAACGGATATTCGGCGACCCCGCCTCTTCGCGCAAGCGGGCCTTCCTCAAATCCCTGGACCTCTTCCGAGACCTGGGCTTCGTGGAACTGGGATATCTCGTCGAGAACATGCACAGCCGGACCTATCATGAAGGTGAGGTCCTTTTCATGGAAGGCGACATCGGCCGGGCCCTCTTCATCCTGGAGTCGGGCCAAGTCGAGCTCACCAAAACCGGGCCTGACGGAAAATCCCAGAAAATATACACCATACAGTCCGGAGAATTCTTCGGAGAGATGGCGCTGCTGGAGCAACTGCCGCGCACGGCCACGGCCACAGCCCTGGAGAAATCCCAGATATTCCTGCTTTATCGCTCCAAGTTGGAGTCCATCCTCAACTACCACCCCCGAATCGGCGTGCAGATCATGACACATCTCGCCCAGCTCCTCTCAGCGCGTCTGCGCCGCATCTCTTCGGCGCCCGGGGGCATGCCCGCCTCATGACCGAACGCCGAGTCGCCCCCCTCTTGCCGGCCATCATGGTCTGCGCCGGGGGGCTCTACTGCGCCTATCTGGCACGCCAAGCCCTGATGCCTTTCGTGCTAAGCTTCGCCTTAGCCTACGTGGTCAACCCGCTCATCGACGCGGTCGAGACGCGGGGCCTGCGACGGTTCCATATCGTTCTAGCCTTCTACCTTCTGGCCGCATTCCTGCTCTTCCTACTGGCGCAGTATCTCCTCCCTCTGGTGAGCGCGGAGACCTCACGTCTACAGGTTGACGCCCCGGCCTATCTCGCCAGAGCGCAGAAGTTCGCGGCCGATTTCCAGTCCCATGCCGCCAGACGTCTGCCGCGCAGCGGACTGCCCATCGGGCAGCTCGCCAGCCGCGCCTACGCCTCGGCCATGGAGCAGCTCCAGCTCGCGCCTTCCTATATTCTAAGACTATTCCCGCTGATCTCCCTATTCTTCCTGGTGCCCTTCATCACCTTCTTTCTCCTCCTTGACGGGCCGCTCATCATCTCGACTTTGATCCAAGCGGCCCCGAGCCGCTATGCGGAGCAAGCCCTCCATCTGCTCAACGAGATCGACGCATCCCTGGGCCATTACCTGCGCGGCATCCTCATCGTGGCCCTAGCCATCACTGTGGTCTCTTACCTGGGTCTTCTGGCCCTCGGGATCAACGCAGCGCTCTCCATCGCCGTCCTCTCCGGGGTGTCCAGCTTCGTGCCCTATTTGGGCGCCGTCATGGGGGCTCTCGTTGGAGGCATCGCGGCCGCCGTCCAGTTCGGAACCCCGAAGGCCGGCCTGCAGGTGGTCGCTCTCTTCGTCGGCATCCGATTAGGCGACGAGATGTTGTTTCAGCCTTTCATCGCCAAGTACTCCGTGCACCTGCACCCGCTCCTCTTTTTACTCTCCATGATGATCGGAGGCGAGATCTTCGGCTTCCTAGGACTCGTCTTCGCGGTACCTGCCGCCTGCATCATCAAGGTCCTGCTGAATGTCGCGTGGGAATGGTACGTCAGCGAGGCCCGCCTGCGCGGGCATGACACGCGATCCTGCATCGCCGTCCCCTACACCTGAGCGCGTCACCTGCCCGTAGCGCGATGGCACTGAGCGTCCTGAAGGGAATAAGTTGACGGCCATGTGCCTGAAGGCATCCTATTTGGTCTTGAAACCGACAGGCTCCGGCCCTAAAAAATTCGACAACGCCGTGCGTAGGTCGTCCGGCAGCCGAGCGGGCTTCCAAAGCTCATCGACCAGGGCGTGGCGGGTACAGCCCACGACGAGGCGGCGACCGGCGCTCTCCGCGTCGAGGATCTCGTAGGCGAAGCTCAGGCTGGCCTTGCCCAGCGCAGAGACCCAGGTCCGCACCAGCAGCAGGTCGTCATATCGACCCGGCGATACATACCGGCATAAGGCCGCGGCCACAGGAAGATAAAGCTTTCGATGGAGTTCCAGGTCACGGTAACGCGAGCCCAGACTGCGCAGGAGCTCCGTACGGCCCTGCTCGAAGAACCGCAAATAGTTGGCGTAGTAGACCACGCCCATCCGGTCTGTGTCCGCGTAAGTCACGCGCACCGCCAGATCATGCACCCGCGACGACGACAGCATGACCGCGCCGCCGCACTGAGCGTCCTCAGCGGGTGTTTGGGCGCTCAGATGCGGCCCCTCTGCCGTCACCGACGATTGCTGCTCGCCCAGGACCGATCGAATGAGAGCCGCAAGCTGGCCCAGGCCCACTGGCTTCCTCAGGAAATAGGTGTTGGCGCTGGGATGGATACGGCCCTTGACCTCCTCCATCGAGACGACCGTCGAGAACACGATGGGCGTCTGGGCCGTCTCCTGGCCCTGGCGCAGGCGCTCGTAGACTATGGCCCCCCCGCCCCCGGGCATATAAAAATCCAGGATGACAAGGTCCGGCTTGACCTGCTGGGCCAAGTGGATGCCCTGCTGGCCGTCGAAGGCCGCCGCCACCCGATAGCCCATGGCCTCGAGCCCTTCTTTAAGAGGCGCAACCAAGGTCTGGTCGTCGTCGATGATGAGGATGGTCTTGGACATCGCGATCACTAGACTACCACATTCCAGGTCCTCGGTCCAAGGCAACGATCGCGCCGGAGATGATGCCTAGGCCTTGAGACCTATCCCGTCGTAGGCCTGACCGGTCTTGACGAAATCGCGTTCCCCCCCTATCCTATTGTCACCATGGTCATAGGGGACGATATGAACAGGGCTAAGAAACTGCTGCGTCTGTGGCTGGCGGCCGGCTTCTTCGCGCTGACTCTAGCGCCGTTTTCGACGGCCGCCCAACCCGCGCCGAACGAAAACAAAGATGACACGGCCGCGACGAACCTGTCAATCAAACAGATCATGGCGCTTCAAGACTACGGCCTGCCCCCGGGCATCTACTTCCAGAACGCTGCGAACCTCAACAACGACGAAGCCTACGTTGAACTCTACCGTTTCCCCTTAAAGGTGACGGCTCCTGCGGAGGACAAACCCTCGGAGGTGCCGGCGCCTGTGGATGAGGAGGATGGCAACAACCCCGCGTTGCCGAAGAAAGATGCGCCAGCGCCGAGGGCCGCACCGAAGGCCACCCAGAACCCAACCAAGGTCGGGGTCGCCCTCCTGGAGCTTCTGAGCCGCACCCCCGCCGACAAGATAGCCAGGATCACTAACAGGAAGCTGGCCGCCCTGATTTTAGCCTTACGCGACTACGCCGAGCGCATCGATGATCCCAAGTATAAGGTCCACCCCGAACTGCTGACCGGCTACATGTCCCGCATCGATGAGATCATGGCCAAGAATATCCCGGACGACGCGGATTACGCGGGCCTGGGCAAGCAGGGCAAGTCCCTGCGCGCCGTGCTCAAAACTAAACAGGATATCCTGCGCGCCGCCATGGACGCTCTACAGACATGCAAGGGCAAGGATTGCCCGAAATCCGTACCGTATTTTATCCGTCAAGTGGACGGCGAGATGACGACCCTCCAGATCGGCGCCGATGGAAGACCCTTGGTGCCTTCCACCTTGGTGCGACTAGTCAAGGCTATCCCAGAGAAGGATCTGAGCCAGGCGCAGTGGCGCACTCTCTTCGAGTCCTACCCCATGGGCCAAAGCCTCTGGCAGCAGCGCGTAGACAAGCTCTGGCGGCAGAAGATCGACGGCAGCGGGGTGACCGTGGCCATCCTCGACGTAGGCATGGACAAGGACCATCCATTCCTCAAAGGGCAGGTTACGGACGGCCTGGACGGCAAGGTCATCACCGAGGACCGGTATGTAGACCCCAAGAACAAGGCCACCTTCGGCAAGCCCAACTACACGGGCGAGCACGGCACGCATGTGGCCTCCACCGTGCTGGCTTACGCCCCCAAGGTCAAGATCATCAACATCAAGGTGCTTGACGAGGAGGCGCCAGTCTTGGAGCGCATCCCCAAGGAACTGCAGCGCGACGGGATGATGATCACGCAGGCCATCGCCAACGGCCTCAAAAACGTCTATGACCACAACCAGGCCGTAGCCGAAGGCAAGATCAAGGGCGACCGCATCGACATCGTAAACATGAGCCTGGGCATCTCCGCGTCGAACACCAAGGTCAGGGATCCCCGGGACCTCGATCAGCTCAGCTCCTGGGTGAAAAAGCTCTCCGAGCAAGGCGTGGTTGTCGTGGTGGCCGCGGGCAATGAGGGTGAGGGAACCGCCCGAAAGCCCGGCTTCGCGCCCGAAGCCATAACGGTCGGGGCCGTGGATTACTTCAATCAGATCGCTTCCTTCTCCTCGAACCAGAATGTGATCAACACGGCCACCGGAAAGACTGAACAAAAACCCGACGTCTTCGCCTACGGCGTCGATGTCATCGCCGCCGCCTTCAATGCCAAGGGCTACGCCAATAAGCCCAACGAGGATCTCTCGGAGCATATGAGCGGAACCTCCATGGCGACGCCGCACACGACGGCTACCACCGCCCTCCTGCTGCAAAAGGCCAAAGAGAGCGGCGTGGAGCTGACTCCGACCCAAGTCAAGAAGATCCTGCAAGCGACTTCCAATCCAATAGCCAACGGAAACCCCTACACACGCTCGGCCGGCGGCGTGATCGATCCCAGAAAGGCCATCGAGTACCTCCAATCGCACCTGGACGCCATCAAAAAAAAGCAATTCTAACCGGCCTTATACCCCCAGGCCCGGATGGCTCACGCCATCCGGGCTTTTCTTTATAAAACCTGGAGCGCGCACGATAATGCAGGGACCATGGCTGGAATTAAGTAGAATATCACGGCTTACGCGATGACAGCCCAGAAACGATCCGTCCCAGACCTGGCGCGTCAAGGCGCCGCGGGCATGAATACCAGAAAGCTGAGTACCGCAGTCCTCGGGGCCACAGGCTATGCGGGCTGCGAATTGGTACGGTTGCTGCTGCGCCATCCCCAGGTCAAGCCCCCCCTCCTTCTCTCACGAGAAGGCGAAGGCTCCGCACGGCTCGATGAGTTCTACCCTGCCCTGAGCAGTGCTGTGCCGCTGCCTTTGGAACCCTTCTCATGGAAGAAAATCAAAGCGCAGAGGGTGCGCCTGCTCTTCCTAGCCACCCCGCACGATCTCTCGCGCGAGCTGGCGCCCGAGGCGCTCGACCGCGGCCTGCGCGTGGTTGACTTGAGCGGCGCCTGGCGGCTCAAGGACTCCGGCAACCGCGCCGTCTACGCCCTCACCGACCGCGACCCGACCAAGGCGGCACGCTGGGATTCGGCCTCGGTCTACGGCCTGCCCGAGCTATACCGCCGCGACATCAAAGGTGCCCAACTGGTAGCCAACCCCGGCTGCTACGCCACATCCGTCATCCTGGGCCTGATGCCGCTGGCCCGAGCCGGACTCATCGACCGCTCGGCCGGCGTGGTCTGCGACTGCAAGAGCGGCGTAAGCGGAGCGGGCAAAAATCCCACCTCCAAGACCCACTTCGTGGAGGTCGCCGGAAACTTCTCCGCCTACTCCGTGTTCGGCCACCGCCACACCGGCGAGATCCTAGAACAGACCGGACTGGTCCACGACGAGCTGGTCTTCACCCCGCACCTGCTGCCCATCCCGCGCGGCATCCTCTCCACCCTGCACATCCGTCTGCAGAAGCCCGCCACGGCCCGGCAGATCGACCGGCTCTACCGCGAAGCATACGCCGGCGAAAGCTTCATGCGCTGCTTCGGCTCCGGCGCCCTGCCGCAGATCCAATATTCACTCTACACCAACCACTGCGACCTGGGCTTCGAGCTAGCCCCGGGCGGCAGGCGGCTCATCGTGGTCTCCTGCATCGACAACCTCATGAAAGGCGCCGCGGGCCAGGCCTTGCAGAACATGAATATCATGTTCGGCTTCAATGAAGAGGCAGGGCTGCGATGAGGCTGGTGGTGAAGATCGGCGGGGCGGCGATCGACGAAGCTCTCACCCTCGTCAAATGCGCCCAAGCGATCGCGGCGCTGGCCAGCCAGGGGCACCAGGTCCTGGTGGTGCACGGCGGTGGCGCGGCCCTGACCCGCCTGCTCACCCGACTGGGCAAACAGGCTCGGTTCATCGACGGCCTGCGAGTGACCGACGCCGAAACCCGAGACGCGGCCCTCATGGTCCTGGCCGGGATCGTCAACAAGCGCCTGGTGGCCGCCATCCTGGCCGCGGGCCGGCCCGCGCTCGGCCTCTGCGGCGGAGACGGCGGCGCCTTCCGGGCGCGCCGCAAGTCCCACCCAGGCGCAGATCTGGGCTTCGTGGGCGAGATCACGGCCGTAGACCCGCGCTGGATCGAAGCGCTCTGGGCCGCGGGCGCCATCCCGGTCATCAGCACTCTCGCTCTCGGGCCGGACCACGAATACTACAACGTCAACGCGGACCAGATGGCCGCAGCCGGGGCCGCCGGCTGCGTGGCCGACGCCCTGATCTTCCTCACCGATGTAGCGGGCGTCAAGGGCGCCGACGGCGCGGTCATCGCCGAACTGCCGTCAGCGCAGATCCCCGCCCTGGTGGCGGCAGGCGTCATCAAGGGCGGCATGCTCCCCAAACTGCAAGCCTGCCAGGACGCGCTGCGCGGCGGGGTCGGCCGCGTGCGCATACTGCCCGCGGCGCGGGCTGAGCTCCTGCCCAGGTTGCTCGGAGAAGGGCTCAAGGACGGCACGGAGGTCCTGATCTCATGACATTGGCGTCCCTGCGGAAAGCCGAGAAGAAGCACCTGATCCAGACCTATGACCGCTACCCGGCCGCCCTCACGCATGGCCGCGGGGCCTATCTCTACGGCCCTGGCGGCAAGCGCTATCTGGATTTCCTCAGCGGCATCGGCGTCATGGCTCTGGGCTACTCTCATCCCGCCGTCACCCGCGTCATCCGCGAACAATCGGCGCGCCTGGTGCACGCCTCAAACCTCTTCTATACCCCTTTCCAAGCCGAGTTGGCCAAACGGCTCGCTACACTCAGCGGCCTGGACCGCGCCTTCTTCTGCAACAGCGGGACCGAAGCCTGGGAAGCCGCTCTCAAGTTCGCCCGCGCATTCGCCCGAGCCAGGCACAAAAGCAACCGGATGCTCTTCCTCGCCCTGGAGAACTCCTTCCACGGCCGCACCATGGGCGCGGTAGCCACCACCTTCACCGCCAAGTACCGTGAGCCCTTCGCCCCGGTCATGCCGGGCGTGAGCTTCGTAAAATTCAACGACGTCGCGGACCTGCGCCGCAGGTTCTCGGACCGGGTCTGTGCCGTATGCGTGGAGACCGTCCAAGGTGAGGGCGGGGTCCGCCCCGTAAGCCGAGAGTTCCTCCGCGAAGCCAGCCGCCTCACCCGCAAGACCGGAGCGCTGCTGATCTGCGACGAAATCCAATGCGGATTGGGCCGCACGGGACGGATGTTCGCCTTCCAGCGCTACGCCATCAAGCCCGACATGGTCACCTTGGCCAAACCCCTGGCCTGCGGTCTGCCCCTGGGAGCCGTTCTGGCCAGCAACCGCGTGGCCGCGGCCATCACGCCCGGGATGCACGGCACCACCTTCGGAGGCGGCCCGCTGGCCTGTGCCGTGGCGCTCGAAGTCCTCGACGTGATCGCGCGCGATGGGCTCCTCGCGCGCGTTGAAGAGCTGGGCTCCTATTTCCTATCCCGGCTCGACGACCTGGCCGCCCGGCATGGCGAAGTCAAAGAAGCGCGCGGACTGGGCCTCATGCTGGCCCTGGAGCTCAAGTCCGCGAACGCAGCCAAGGCCGTGCAGAAGCGTCTGCTGGCGCGCGGATTCATCATCAACCGGACCCACGAGACCACCTTGCGCTTCCTGCCGCCATACATCATCACGCGCAGCCAGATCGACGAAGTGGTGGAGGCTCTCGATGCCGCTCTCTAAGACGACGACCATCCGCATCCGCAAGGCCACGCTTCCCGATGCCGCGGCCATACACGGCCTCATCTTCGAGTATGCCCGCCACGGCATCCTGCTGGCCCGCTCCCTGCCGGAGCTCTATGAGAACATCCGGGACTTCACCGTGGCCGAGGACGCCCAGGGGATCCTGGGCTGCGGTGCCCTGCATTTCTACGGCATGCACCTCGGCGAAATCCGCTCCATCGCGGTCTGGCCGCGCCTGAAAGGCCGCGGCATCGGCGGCATGATCGTGGACGCCCTCCTGGCGGAAGCGGACCAGCACCGCATCGCCTGCGTCTGCCTCTTCACCCGCATCTCCGGGTTCTTCGGACATCTGGGATTTACCGAGGTCAAGCGCGAACGCCTGCCCGACAAGATCTACAAGGACTGCCTCGCATGCCGCCGCCGAGAAAACTGCGACGAGGTCGCCATGATCCGCGGCCGGCTGCCGAACCTCGCCCGGCTTGAACTGAATCAAAAACGACGCACGCGACGCAGCCTCTCGCGCATATGACCATCCGCGGCCCGGAAGAACCGGTCTGCCTGCCGCAAGGCTTCCGCTTCTCCTGCGCCCAAGCCGGCATCAAGGCCAGCAGAAAAACCGACTTGGCCCTGGCCGTGGCTCCCGGCGGCACAGCGGCCGCAGCCATGTTCACGCGCAATCGCGCCGCCGCGGCGCCCATCATCATCGGACGCGCGCATCTCCAGGAGACCCGGGGCTGTCTGCGGGCCGTCCTGGTCAACTCCGGAAACGCCAACTGCGGCACCGGCGACTGCGGCCTGCGCGCGGCCGCAGCCTGCTGCTCGGCCCTGGCGCGCGACCTGAAAATCACGCCGGGCAGCGTACTGCCGTCCTCCACGGGTATCATCGGCGTGCCGCTGCCGGCCGGGAAGATCGTGACCGCGATACCGATCTTGGCCCGCAGTCTAGCCTCCGGTGAGAAAGCTCTACGCGCCTTCGGCCGGGCCATCATGACCACGGACCTGCGGCCCAAACTCGCATCCGCTGAATTTTCCATCCGCGGCGAGATCGTTTCCGTAGCCGGTGTAGCCAAGGGCGCAGGCATGATCCACCCGAACATGGCCACCATGCTGGTCTACATCTTCTCCGACATCAAGGCCTCACCCGCGGCCCTGCGCCGGCAACTGCAAGCCGCCGTTGACGTGAGCTTCAACGCCATCTCGGTCGACGGCGACACTTCGACCAACGACACGGCTTTGCTCTTGGCCTCCGGCGCCAGCGGCGTCAAGCTCGCCGCTGCCGGCGTTGAGACACCCTTTGCAGACGCCCTGCGCGGAATCTGCGCTTCCCTGGCCGAACAGATCGTGCGCGACGGCGAAGGCGCCAGGCATCTCGTGCGCCTGCGCATCGAGGCCGCGAGCTCACCGGCCGAGGCTCGCGCCGTGGCGTGCTCCATCGCCAATTCGCCGCTGGTCAAGACCGCCTGGGCCGGCTGCGACCCGAATTGGGGACGCCTCTTCGCCATGCTGGGAAATTCCGGCTACCCTTTCGACCCGGCCCGGGCGAGCATCGACCTCGGCCCGCACCGGGTCTATGCCAACGGCCGGGCCCTGCCCTTCGACCGAAAAGCCGCGCACGAACTCATGAAAGGACCGGAGTACACCATCCGCGTGCGACTGGGCCGCGGCCGGGCGGCCTTGGATTTTTTGACATGCGACCTCACCGAGGAGTACATCCGCATCAACGCGGAATACTCCACCTGAAAGATCGCCGCCGTCAACCTCCGTGAGGGTGGACATGGAGCAGGCCATGAGGCTTCTCCAGACCGCGGGCGAGCATCAACTCCTCGTTTCCCAGAAGCGTACGGGTGTGGCCATCTGCGACCAGCCGGCCGCCGTCTAAAAGAAGCGCCCGCGGAGCCAGCCTAAGGATCAATTCCAGATCATGAGAGGCGATGACCTTGGTCACGGGCAGACTCTCGAGCAAAACCACCAGAGCCCGGCGGCCGCGAGGGTCGAGGTCGCTGGTCGGCTCGTCGAGGACGAGCATGTCCGGCTTGCAGGCCAGCACACCGGCCAGACAGACCCTCTGCTTCTCACCGTCGCTCAAGTGATGCGGAGCCCGGTCCGCGAATCCTTCCAACCCCACCAACCCTAGGGCTTCCGCGACGACCGCGTCCAGGCCTGCAGCGTCCAAGCCGAACTGTCGGGGGCCGAAGGCCACGTCCTCGAACACCGTAGGGCAGAAGAGCTGATCATCCGGATCCTGGAATAGAAAACCGACCCGGCGGTGGACCTCATCCAGGTTCTCTCTCGTGACCAATCGGCCGAAAACGGAGACCGCGCTGCCGGGCCCCGCCTGCTCGGGCAGAAGGCCGTTGAGATGCCGCAGCAATGTGGATTTCCCAGCGCCGTTGGGCCCGATGAGCCCCACGCACTCGCCTTCCTGCACGCTGAAACTGACATCGCGCAGGGCCTCCTTGCCGTCATGATAACGGAAACTCAGGCCGCGCACCTCTATGGCCGGCGTCATCGCCACCCCCGCGCGCACATGGCGTCGTAGACCCTCTGGGCCCTGAGGCTGGAGCGCATGAAAAGCCCCCCGGCGATGGCGGCCG
The DNA here is from genome assembly GCA_903830945.1 of uncultured Elusimicrobia bacterium. Classification (GTDB taxonomy): domain Bacteria; phylum Elusimicrobiota; class Elusimicrobia; order UBA1565; family UBA9628; genus UBA9628. Next base: position 19,187 of record CAIKVT010000021.1, on the reverse strand, counting down.
AGGACTGCCAGGTCCACACACGGCCCGAACTGAAGGTCCGACTCGATTTGGCCAGCGACATGCGCTCGGTCTCGTCGAGGAGGACAAAGAGGTAACGATACATCAGCGTCAGCACCGTGACGAGCAGGGAGGGCAACCCCACCCGGCCCAAGGTCGCGAGGATATCCGCGAACGGGGTCGTGGCGGCCATCACGATCATAGCCAATAGACAGAGGGAGCTCTTGGCGACCAAGGCCGCGAAGTCCGCGGCACCGTTAGGCCGTAGAAGGGAAAGCGCGGCCACGCCCAGCACGAAGGGCTCCAGAAACAACAGCCGGCGCGCCAGGAAGTCCCATGGCAGCCTGCCCAGCACGGCGACCAGCAACAGAAGGGCCGCCAAAGCGGCCAGGATGGGCCAAGCCCGGGGCAAAGGCGAGACCAGGGCTGCGATAACGACGCCAAGGCCGACGATGAGCTTAAGACCCGCGGACAGCCTATGGATGGGGCTCTCCATCCGACAATGGTGCTCCAAGAGACCGTGGAACAGGCTCATCTCTTGCCCTCGGCCCGTTGGGCCGGCACGAGCCATCCGGCTAGCCCCCAGGAACACACGAAGGCCGCCGCCGTCGATAGGCCACCGGCCCATGCCACAGCGGTCGAATGTGAAGCGGCCTTATGCGCGAAGCCCAACATGAAGGCCACCTTCTCAAGCCCATCAGGCCAGGGCGAGGCGAAAGGAGCCACGAAGAGCGCCAACCCTAGCGCGAGCAGCAATCCGTAGACCAAAAAGCCGCCGGGACGGGCCGCGAGCCCTGTAGGAAGTTCCGCGAAGCCGATTCTGTCGAGAGCCGCGATGACCATGGCCGTGATCACGGCCTCGCCAAGTCCGATGAGCATATGCACCCCGGTCATGGCCGGCAAGACCGCCGCCCAAGGGACGGTCCCAGACCAGGCCAGCTCCCCGGCGCAGCAGACCGCGGCCAAGACCGTGGCGCACCAGGAGGAAAAGGCCACGGCGGCCAGCCGCCCACGGGGGCTCGGGAAGACCTTATGCATAACCGCATAGATGGCATAGCCGGCGACGGAACCGACCAGCGCCATGTTGAATATATTGGCGCCTAAGGCTGAGAGACCGCCGTCGGCAAAGAGCAGACATTGAACGATGAGCACGGCCGATATCACTATGACGGCGGCGGCGGGGCCCAGCAGCACGGCCACCAGGGCCGCGCCGACGAGGTGGCCGGAGGTGCCCGCGGCCACGGGGAAGTTGAGCATCTGCGCGACGAAGACGAAGGCCGCGGCCAGACCCATCATGGGCACGCTGCGCCGCGGCATGTGCAGCCGGGCTTGGCGCAAAGCCGTTCCCAGGCCCACGGCGGAAAGGCCAGCCGTGACCAGAACGGTCTTAGCGTCCAAGAACCCGTCAGGGATGTGCATATGAGATTCTATTTTATGACCTTTGCGAGGGCGGTACAAGATTGCTACAATCGCCCGGCGCCCAGGTGGCGGAACTGGCAGACGCGCTGGACTCAAAATCCAGTGGCCGCAAGGCCGTGTGGGTTCGATTCCCTCCCTGGGCAGGTTTTAGTTCGGGGACACAATACTTAATTCCTGCGGGGTTAGGTATTGTGTCCCCGAATTTTATTGTGTCCCCGAATTTTACCCCGAATTTTATTTCGCCAGGTCTGAGGCGAAGACGAACTCGAAGCCCTCGGCCTGCAGCCTCGGTACCTCTTTCTTAAGGCACTCATAAGTGCCGGGGAAATAATGATGCCCGATGACCACGACCGAGCCCCGCTTGCGCGCCATGGCCGCGACCTGACGCATCACTTTCTGGCAGAAAGGCATATTGTTGTAGTGCGGCGGCGACTCCAGAAAGATATCGTTGACTGCCACCTTCAGTCCCGCCTGGCGCGCCTCCGGACCGGCCACGCTTTTGGGCGAGACGTGGCTGTCCAAAAAGTACAACCCCTTGCCTTTGAGCTCCCGCATGAAGGCGACCATCAACGGCCGGTTCATGGTCGCCTGATAGGACCGGTGGTTATTGATGCCCGTTGCGCCAGGCATGTCGCGCAGGCTTTCACTCAACAATTTGCGCACCGCGTCCAAATCCCCCGGCGAGACCCTATCCTTGGGCAAGTCCAGCTTCAGGAATGGGTCGAAGGGAAAGTGGATGATGATTTCGTGCCCGGCGGCTTTCGCCGTCCGTGCCGCAGTCACAGTATTCATCCCATACTTATTCTTCTTATAAGTAGGCATCACCGCGAAGGTCACCGGCCAAGTCACGGCCATCCATGCCTCGTCCTTGACGTTAGGTTTATAGGTCAGCCCGAAATCATCCAGGACCACGGCGATCTTTGGCTTCGACGCGCCGGGAAGCGCCGTCCCTGAAGGCGTAGGCTGTCCTCCCCTCGCCGAAAGGGAGACGGGCGCGATGAGGACGCACAGCAGAAGTCCAATCTTATGGCTCATATCCCCCCAAGGTCCGCTGACCCAGAATCCAGGGTACGACGCAGGCCACGGCGTCGCCGAAGCGCTTGACCAGCCCCTTAATCACGAGCAAGGCTTTAGCGGCGCGCTTCGCGCAACAACGGACCGCGGGTCGAGAAAGGCCCGTGGGGCACATGCAGCGAGTCAACGGACTCGTCGAAACGCGCCTGCAGGGCCGTGCGCTGGAGGTTCTCCAGGCGCCGGGTGCTGAAATCCTCCACGTTGAAAGAGGCCAAGGTCGTGCCGTAGAGCATGGCGCGCTTGAGGTTTCCGATGTCGTCGTAGTCGCGGGTCGAGGTCAGATAGCCCATGAAGCCTCCCGCAAAGGTGTCGCCCGCGCCCGTAGGGTCCTTGACCGACTCCACGGGGTAGGCCGGAAAGGCGTAAGAGCGCTCGCCCACCTTCATGAGAGCGCCGTGCTCGCCCTTCTTGACCACCACCACCTGAGGCCCCCATTGCGAGATGACACGCGCGGCATGCAAGGCCGTGGACTGGCGGGAGAGGAGCTTGGCCTCAGCATCGTTGACGAAAAAGATGTGCACCCGTGCCAGCAAGCGCCGCAGGGCGTCGGGCTTGGACATGATCCAGTAGTTCATGGTGTCGCAAGCGACCAAATCCGGGTTCTGCATCTGGTCGAGGACGCTGGCCTGCAGGTCGGGATCGATATTGGCCAGGAACACGACCCGAGATCTCTTCTGTGCCGGCGTGAGCTTGGGCTTGAACTTGGCGAAGACATTGAGGTGCGTGGCCAAAGTCTTGGCATCGGAGAGGTCGCGGCCGAACTTTCCAACCCAGCGAAATGTCTTGCCCGGAAGTTCCTTGAGGCCCGAGAGGTCGATGCCCTTCTCGGCCAACATGCGGCGGTGCTCCTTAGGGAAATCCTTACCTATGACGCCGACGACCGTCACTCGCGCGAAATGCCGGGCGGCCAGGGAGAAGTACACGGCCGAACCGCCCAAAGCCTCCTGGCTCTCCCCGCACAGGGTCTTCACCGAATCGAGCGCGACCGAGCCTACCACCACGATGGAATCCATCTCTCATCAGCTCCGGAGGGTCTATCCGCGCCGGCCGCGAGGAAATCCGTCCGGCCGCCAGCAGCGGAACTCCCGATCCCGCAGGCGTCGGCTCACGTACCGCTCTCCCTCTGTTCCAGGAAAGACTTGATCTCGACCTGGGAGCTCACCTGGCGCAGCAAGGAAATGAAAAGCTCCTGCGCGCGCATCTGCTGAGCCTGGGCCGCGACGGATTCCTTGCGCTGCTGGAAGAAGCGCTCCTTGAACTCGGCGGGGGTGAGCTTCGCGGCCGCGGCATCCTTGTGGCGCAGCGCCATGGCCTTCTTGAAATCCTTCTCGGCCGCGTCGCGATCCTTGGCGGAGAACACCGCCAACTCGCCGGGGGTCAGTTTAGCGGCTTGAAAGATGAGCTGCTTAAGGCGGCCGGCCACCAAGCTGCGCCGCCGCATCTCCTCATAGCCCTGCGGTGTGTCGCGAAACGCGGCGCGCACGGCGCGGAAGTAAGCCTCGGAGCTGAATTCCCCACCAGACTGGAAGGCGGGCGTGCCGCGGATGTCGCGCGCCAACTCAGCATCGGTGACCCTGATGCCCATCTCTTCGGCCTTGACCAAGAGCATCTCGTCGGTGATCATCTCCCGCAGCATATTGACCTTGATCTCTTTGACCGCGGCGTCCGAGACCTCCCCGTTGCGGTTGCGCAAGGCGTCTACGTACTGGTCGACCCGGGACCGGTAGGTCTGATAGAGGATCTTCACGGAGCCCACCGAGGCCACGGCCTGGGTCGTATCCCGGCTGGTGAAAAGATATCCGCCCAGGCCAACGAATGTGCCAAGGAGGAACACAACCACGATCGCGATGAACAGGGTCTTACGGTAACGGTTCAAAAAAGATATCACGCGGCGTTCCTCCCCTTAACCGACGCGGCCACGGGTTCATCCCCGCCGCGCATAGTGCAAGTCCCCTCGAAGAAAGCCCCGTCCTCGACGCGCAGGTTCGGCGCGCGGACATTGCCGTGTAGGCGCGCCTGAGCCAGAATCTCCACGGTCCGAGAAGCGACGACATCTCCCTCCAACTCGCCCGCGATGGAGACCGTCTCCGCGGCGACATTGCCCTTCACCCGGCCTTTCTTGCCGATCTCCACGGACACCGCATCCGTGATGTCGCCCTCCACGGATCCCTCCACGCGCAAGGAGCCCTTGGCCGCGAGCTGGCCGTGGACGTAGGCTTCCTCGCCGATCAGAGTCATGGACTCGTTGCTGTCGAACCGGCCTTCCTTGGCGTCGAACATAGCCTCAGCGCCCCGCGGCCTGGGCGTAGCCCAGGAGGTCCTCGGCGGAACGGACCTTAAGGAAGATCATAGGGTTGACCGGCTGGCCGCTGCGCCGGATCTCATAATGCAGGTGCGCGCCGGTGGAGCGCCCGGTGGTGCCCATGTACGCAATGACCTGTCCACGGGTCACACGATCGCCGGCTTGGACCAAAGACTTGGAAGTATGGCCATAGAGCGTGGAGATACCGTAGCCGTGGTCGATGACGATGGCCTGGCCGTAGCCGGAAGTCCAGCCCGCGAGGCGCACGGTCCCGTTGGCCGTGGCGTAGATCAAGGTGTCGGGCCGGTTGGCGATGTCCACTCCGGAGTGGCACTCTCCCTGATCACCCTCCGCACGTTGTATGGGAGAAAGCCGATAGCCGAACAAGGAAGTGATCTGCCCCGACGTCGGCCACATGGAGGGTGTGGCGTGCAGAAGGCTGCGCTGGTTGCCGATGTACCAGCCGATCTCCTGGAAGCTGGCCAGACGCTTCATGGACTCCTGGCGTAGTGCCTCGATCTGGCGGTGCCAGTCGGTCTGCCGGACGCTGGCCGGGTCGATGGCCAGCAAGCGGCGCAGGCTGATGCGGTCCGCAGCCGTAGGGCCGCCCACCGCCGTATTATTGCCGAGGAGGTCCTCGCGATGGGCCAAGCCAAGAAGGACCCGCATTTGGCGGTCCGTGGCCTTAGCGACATCAAGGGTGTCGCGCGCCTTCTCCATCTCTCCTGCGAGATAGCCCATCTTCGCCAGCATCACGCGGTTGTCGGCCTTAGTGATCCAGTAGTCGACATGGCGGCCCGCGATGAACCCGGCCCAGATGGTGACGCCGGACCAGAGCACCAGGCAGAACATCCCAAACGCGATGGTACACTGCCAGCGCCAGGGCCTGAAAGCCGCAGTCGGGATCACTATCACGGTGATCTTGCGGTTCAGAAGCTCCTTGAGACTTTTTTTCAGGTTCATCGAGAAGCGAGACGCATGATGTTATAACAGAAGTCGCATTCTCTAGTCAATGATGTCATTGCTGACCGAGGATCGGGGTCCCCAGGACCCTTGACATCAGAAATATGTCCGCCTACACTTCAAACATGGTGCGGACCAGGAGGATTCCCCCGCTGGCGACGGCACTTTTTATCTTCACGGCGCCGGGCTGGGCGGCAGAGGCCAAGACCACGGCAAACTCCGCAAGCGAAGCCGTATCCGTAGGTAATCCGCTTTCCGGCAGCAACGCCCACATCGCCCCGCCAAGCACGGGGATGACCGCCCCCGGCCTGCTGCCTCCAATCCAAACTCCGATCAGCGTGCCGATAATCCAAGGCCCGATTTTTGCGATTGCCCCTCTGCCGCTCGAGGTCGCCCAACACCCCTGCGCGCCAAGCGTTCTGGCGCCTCTCTCCTTGCCGCAGTCCGCGCTGAATACTCCGAGCGCGCCTGTGACAACGATTTCCAGCGAAAAGTCACCAGCTGGACAGCCCACAGCGGAGTACACAGAGCAGCCACGCAGCCCGCCGGGACCAGAGCTGATCGAGCGCGCTAAAGCCACCGCCGCCAGCCTGACTGGGCAGGCCGGAGCGGTGATCCAGACTCCGGATGCCAAAGGAGCGCGGCACTACATCCGAGGCATCATGGGCTCCCAAACGCCGACCGATGCCGAGACCGCAGCCCTGCTCGAAGATTACATGTCCGCGAAAGGCATCGCGCCCGCTTCAAAAAGGGGCCGAGCCCTGCGGCTCGAGTTGCTGGCCTCCATGCTCAAGGCCCAGGAGGAGGCGGTCGCACAGCTGGACCCCCGGCTGCGCAGTTCGGGGCCATCCATCCTGGAGGCTGCCAAAAAATATGGGGCGTCCCCGGCCCATATCGAGGAAACGGTCAAGAAGCGCGGTCTGACCAGGATTCTGGCGGGTACGAATTCCAAGGAGCAGGCTGACCGCATCCTCGATTCCGTACTGACCCAGGAACGTTTTGACCTCCTCCTGGCGCGCTATCCCCGCAACCAGCAGGGCGACCTGATGCGCGACGTGGCCAACAACATGCTGAGCCGGTCGGGAAAATCCATCGAGGAGATCTCCCGTGACGGCGTCTTCGTCTACGCCGATTTCAACGGCCGCAGTCTGACCCACGCGAGCGCAGGCCGCGACCCGGACCTATCATCCCCCAATGTCATTTTCTATGTGCGCTTCGAAGACAACAAGTGGCGCATCAACGTGTACCGCCAGAACTACGGCCACGAATGGCAGGGCGGCGCGGATTCCTTGTTTGTAAAAGCTTTCCAGCATTGGCTCACCCTAGGCGACGTGCCGAGCGCCGACATCATCTCCCAGTAGCCCCAGAGCATTCAGCCATTTCCAATTGTTGTATAATTCCTCATCATTTTTATGAAAACTGGAATTCAATTAAGACAGCAATACCTTGATTTTTTCACGAGCCGGGGCCACATAGTGCGCCCTTCGACTCCCCTCATCCCGCAGGGCGATCCGACGCTGATGTTCAACTCCGCAGGCATGGTTCCTTTCAAGCCCTACTTCCTGGGCATCAAAAAGGACCTCACCCGCGCCGCGAGCTGCCAGAAGTGCTTCCGCACCACGGACATCGACCGCGTAGGCCAAACCTTGCGGCACCTGACCTTCTTCGAGATGCTGGGCAATTTCTCCTTCGGCGACTATTTCAAGTCCGAAGCCATCCCCTGGGCCTGGGAATTCCTGACCCAAGACATGGGCCTCGATGCGAAGCTGCTGCATCCCACGGTGTTCAAAGACGACGAAGAGGCCGCCGCTCTCTGGGGCAAGCTCGCCTTGAAGAACCCGGTCGGGCGATTGGGCGAGGACACCAATTTCTGGGCCATGGGACCGACGGGGCCCTGCGGGCCGTGCTCCGAGATATACTTCGACCGCGGCGCGCGTTTCGCCTGCGCGAGCCCCTCCTGCGCGCCGGGCTGCGACTGCGACCGCTACATCGAGATCTGGAACCTGGTCTTCACGCAGTTCGACCGGCAGGGCGACGGGAGCCTCAAGCCCCTGCCGCGCCAGAACATCGACACGGGCATGGGCTTGGAGCGGCTGGCTTTCGTGGCGCAGGGCAAGCTCTCCCCCTTCGACACGGACCTCTTCACTCCTATCGTGAGCAAGGCCGCGGACATACTCGGGGTGGATCCTGATCGTTCTCCTGATACGGATCTAGCCTTCCGGGTCATCTCGGACCACGCCCGAGCCGCGGCCATGCTGATGAGCGAGGGAGTGATCCCCTCCAACGTGGAGCGCGGCTACGTCCTGCGCCGGCTTATCCGCCGCGCGGTGCGCTACGGGCAACTCTTGGACTGTCAGGAGCCGTTCCTCTACAAGCTCCTGCCCGCAGTGCTGGAGATCTTTCGAAACACTTATCCCGAGATCGTCCCAGCCGAAGCCCAGGTGGTCACCGGCTTGAAGATGGAAGAGAGCCGATTCATCGAGACCCTGGCCGCGGGCGAGCGCGAACTTATGACCCTGTTGGAAAAGACTTCCGGGACCTTTCCCGGAGACCAGGCCTTCAAGCTCTACGACACGTTCGGATTCCCGCTCGAGCTCACCAAGGAGATCTGCCTCCAGCGCCACATCCAGGTCGACGAAGAGGGCTTCCAGAAGGCCACAGAGGCCGCGGCCGAAGTGGCCCGATCCTCATGGAAGGGCTCCGGGGAGAAAAACATGCTCTCCCAGGGCCTGGCAGCCCACGCGACAGTTTTTATGGGCTATAAAAGTCTCTCCGAAAAGACCAAAGTCTTAGACGCGCGCTTCCAAGGGGCCGAGGGCATCGTGGTCCTAGAGCGCACGCCATTCTACGCGGAGAGCGGCGGTCAGGTCGGCGACACGGGAGAGCTCCTCTCCGCGGACGGCCGCACGCTCTTAGCCGAGGTCCTGGACACTCAGAAGTACGAGGCTTCCACGGTGCTCATGGTCAAGGCGGCTTCTGCCATGGTTCCGCTCAAGCCCGGCGACGAGGTACTCGCCGAAGTCGATGCCCAGCGCCGCCGCCGCACCACGGCGCACCACACGGCCACGCATCTCTTGAACCAGGCCTTACGCGAGCTGCTGGGAGCGCACGTGCGCCAGGCGGGCTCCTATGTTGACGACAAACGTCTGCGTTTCGACTTCACACATCCAAAGGCCGTGACCGCAGAAGAGATCAGGCTCATCGAGCAGATCGTCAACGATGCCATCCGCAAGGCATTGCCCGTGGACACCCAGGAGATGCCTCCGGCCGAGGCGGCGAGGCATGGGGCCATCACCTTATTGGGAGAAGACTACGGACAGAAGGCACGCGCGGTGCTGGTGAGCGCCAAAGGCTGGCAGGAGCCGCATAACCGCTTCAGCCTGGAGCTCTGCGGGGGCACGCACGTGTCCAACAGCGCGGAGATCGAGACTTTCAAGATCGTGAAGGAGTCGTCGGTGGCCGCGGGAATCCGACGCATCGAGGCGGTGGCTGGGCCGGCGGCCAGCGAATGGGTGGTGAAGAAGGCGGAGGCGCACAAGGCCGCGATGGCGCAACTCGTGGCAAAACAGGACGCCTTACTCAAGGATATCCGCTCGCTGGACGGGCAAGCCGCTCCCTGCGCGATGCGCGAGGAAGCGTCTCTGCGCACGCACTTGAAGAGCCTGGAGAACGCTCTGATAGGCCTCAAGGCCAAGAGGCTCGCAGGCACGACCGAGGGGCGCCAGGTCCTGGAAGCCAAGGGGATCAAGCTCTGCGTGCAGAAGCTCGATGGCGCGGACCCGAAATCTTTGCGCGGCATATCGGACAAGCTGAAATCCGAGCTGGGCTCGGGCGCGGTGTTCTTAGCCGCGCCGCATGCAGGCAAGATCTCGTTCGTGCTGGCCGCGACCCCGGACTTGGCCGGCAAGGGCTTTGACGCTGGCTCCCTGGCAAAAAAATTCGCGGCGGCGCACGGGGGTTCAGCCGGGGGTCGGGCCGATTTCGCGCAGGGCGGGCTGCCCGAGGCGGACTGGGACCAACTGGTGGCAAGTCTATCCGGACTGCTCTGATCTCTCCTGCAGGATCAACTTGCCAGGCGCTCTTTCAAGACGCGGGCGATGGCCCCCGTGATCTCCTCAACGGAACAAGGCTTGAGCAGGATGCCGCGCACCTGGGGGAAGCAAGACACTTGCGAACGGGAGCGCTGCGAGAAATGCGTAGCCGTGAGGACCAGGACCGGTATGGCAGCAAGGCAGGGGTCCTTCTGAAACTCCTCGAGCATCTGTATCCCGTCGAGTTCGGGCATGCCGATGTCCGTGAGGACCAGGTCCACGCGGTTGCTGCCGCATATCTTTAGGCCCTCGCGTCCTGTCTTCCCGACCACGCACTCGTAGCTTCCATCCAAGGTCGCGGTCAACATAGCACAGATTGCATCATCGTCATCCAGGATCACGATGCGGGGGGGTTCAGCCATCGGCGCGCCTCATCATGTATATGATATCAAAGAACCTTAAAGACAAAGCCCTCGTCGTCCTCGTCTATTATCTTATAGCGCCGGTCGCGGCCGACCAGATCGCGGAAGGGCTGGAATTTCCGAGAGCAGAGCCCGAAACGGACCCCAAAACGCTCCTGGAGAGCCCGATGGATATCATCCGGCGGCAAAATCGCGTTAGCGGTGCCGTGCCAAAGCTCCCAAAGCGCGGGATCTTGATAATACATGAACACGGGATCCATCATGACCATATAACGATGCTGGTCATTGAAGTACAGCAATTCCGGCGGCTCGTCCCAATCGCAAGTGTAGATCAGGGAACCTGGCGGGGCCTGGGCCGCCAGCGTACGCGCCAGACGCTCGAAATGCGGCGGCGGGAGGTGGGCAAACTGGCCGCGCATCGTCGCGAACCAAGAGCCGCTGGCGGCCGCCACCAAACCGAGCCAGGCCGCCACCAGAGCCCCGGCCAGCACGCGGCGTTCCGGCAGGAATGCCCGCGCCGCACAGCCCGCGAAAACATCGGTGAACGCGCAGGCGCAGAACAGGGTCGCTACCGGGAGAGAATACTCGATAAACCGCTTGGAGACCAGCGTCAGGGCGACCACCGCGACCGTGATCGGGAACAGGACGCGCGTGCGCTGCGAGAGAGGCGGGCGGCGGTGCATGAACACACTCAGCACGACCAGCAGATGCAAAATGAGAGGCCAGTGCGCCGAGAGCAGCTGCAGCGTGTCCATCGGACGGATCTCGCCGCCCTGGAACAGCTCGACTTTCCGCGTCACGGAGTAAAACATGCTCACAAGATTCTGGACATAGAAGAACCGGAGGTTCTTCGGGAAATAAGGATGCAGCAGCATGGCCAGCACATAAGCCCCCGACCCGGCCAATAGGATGCGGTGCTCGCTGCGACGCTCGACGACCTTGAGATAGGCCCAGCGCAGGGCCGCGAAGACCACGGGAAGAAACGCCGCGACATAAGCGAAGGGGTACAGGAAACAGAGCAGAGCGAAGGGTCTCTTCCTGTCATTGAGGAGGAAATGAAGACTCCACATCAGCAGCGAGATGGACAGCACCTGGGGTCGCACAGCCAGCAAGCGCCACCAGAAGAAGCCCCCCCCCATCAAGAGCAGCCAGAACCAATAGATCCGATGAGGAATGCGATTGAGCGTGAGGATCATAAAGAAACTGGAGAGCGCGAACGCGGAGAAAAGCACTGCGGCGGCCTTGGCGCCGAAAACGAGGCCGCCGAAGGTGAATGGGATCAGAAGCAGATGATAGAGCAGACAGCCGTCGCTGTAACCGTCCCGCCAGAGGCTGAAATGCGCCCAAGGGAAACCCTTCAAGAAGAGCCCATGCTGACGCATCAGGAGCGCGGCCTTGACATGGAAATAAGAATCCGGCTCAGGAAGGTACGGAGATTGGAATTGAAAGTAGGCGCAGACCGCGCAGCAGAACAGGTAAACGGCCAGCCATTGCGACCAGAATCGATATGGTCTCATCCTGGCCTCAGCCCGACTTGCCGAAGAACTGAGCCAGGCCGGTGAGCAACATCTGCACCGCGATGGTGGTCAGTATCATGCCCATGAGGCGCGAGATCGCGGTCACACCCCGTTCGCCCAGCAGCCCCGCCAACCGCAAGGCATTGCTCAAGATGAGCAAAGAGGCGGACCAGGCCACGACCACGGCAGCGCAAAGGTGCCAGAAGCCCACGTCGCTCTTGGAGGCGAGGATGAGCACGGTGCTCATCATCGAAGGCCCGACGATGAGCGGTGTCGCGATAGGCACGAAGTAGGGCTCGCCGCCGGGCATGTCGCCGAACACTCCCTCCTTCATTGGGAAGACCATCTTGATGGCGATGAGGAAGAGCACGATGCCGCCGGAGATGCCCAGAGCCGGGTCCTGGATACCGAGGACCTGCAGGAAGAACTGCCCAAAGAAAAGGAAGAAGAACAGCAGACCTAAGGCGAACAAATGCTCGCGCAGGATGATGCGGCGCATCCTCTCCGCGGAAAGGTCCTTAAGCAACCCGACGAAGACCGGGATGTTGCCTAAAGGATCCATCACGAAGAACAGGATGGAGATGCAGGACAGCAGGCCTATGTTCTCTCTCATCTGAAGGCACTTGATGCGACGATGTTCATTCTACAAAAGTCTGGCGGCGAATTAGCTATACTACACGCTTAGGAGCCTCGGCCATGGAGAAAGCGGCCTCCCGAAGACAGCCCACCTACGTACTAGCTTTCCGCTTCCACGACCCTGCCGAGATGCAGTTCATGCACGGCAACCGGATCAGCGAGGTCGTGCACCGGGACATCACCCGGCGCTTCGGCCGCATCGCCCACCGCGTGCTCAGCCGCCACGCACCGCTCTGCGCGCCATTCACTCCCCAGTTCGGCGTCTGGATGGCTCCCTTTCGCATGAAGACCTGGGCCGTCGGCTTCGACGTTGAAGACCAAATCTCGGCCATGACCGAAACCGGCATGGATCTGATACGCGAGATGCTCGACGCGGAGTTGGGCCGCGCCGCGGCCATGCACGTGGAATTCCGCTTCGGCGTGCTCCGAGTGCCTTCTGGCCTGACCGAGCCGGAGCCGCTCTGGAAAGCACTGGCCGACCGCATCCCCGAGTTCAACACGACCGCGCCTGGCGTCTCGCTGGCGCACTTGCATGATATCCTGCGCTGCGGCCGCCTCGACTTTCACCTGCAGCCCATCGTGAGCCTGCACGACCTCAAGCCCGTGGGATTCGAGGCCCTGGTCCGCGGCCCGGTCGGCGGCCCGGTTGAGCGGGCCGATAAGCTCTTCGCGGCCGCGGCCTACCACGGCCTCCACCAAGAGTTGGAGCTGGCCTGCGTGGCCGGGGCCTGGAAACAGGCCGCGGGCCTGCCCGCCCCCTATTGGCTATCGGTCAACCTGGGGCCGGACCTCTTCCACGCGCCGGCCTTAAGACGCCTGGTACGCGATCCGAGAGACCTGCGGCTCCGGGTCTTCGAACTCACGGAGCATCTGCCTATCCGCTCGCCCCACAAGCTCGCCGCCGCTTCCCACCCCCTGCGCCGCCGCGGCGCGCGGGTGGCTCTCGATGACGCGGGTTGCGGCTACCTCAACATGGGGATGGTGGAAGCGCTCTCCCCCCACATCGTCAAGCTCTGCGTCGCGGTCATCCGCCGCATCGAAGCCGGCGCCGCCCCGCTGCGCGCCATCAAGGACGTGGTAGGACGCATCCGGCGGGCCAAAGCCGAGCCTCTGGCGGAAGGCGTGGAGACCGCGGAGCAGCTCAAGCGCGTGCGCGACTGCGGCTTCGATCTAGCGCAAGGCTATCTCTTCGGCAGACCCCGGCCGGCACGCCAGGTACTCTCCGGCCTGGGATCTTTCTAGCCCGGACTCACAGTTCTTGGCCGCCCAACGCCCATATGACGCCCTCACTTTTTGTAGAATAATCGCCGCATGATCATGCCCCGGAGACTCAACCGGCCTCTTGCCGCACTTTGCTTCCTGGCCTTCCTAGCGCAGCAGGGCCAAGCCGCCGCCACCTGGAGCGTTTTGAATGATTCCGCCTCTGGCAACGGCAGCCTTCTGAAAGCGGTCACCGACTCCAATAATGCCGGCGGGACCAACACAATCGCCTGGGGAACCGGGAGTGGAGGGACGATCGCCCTCAGCAGCGGCCTCCCCAGCATCAACAACGACACCACTCTTGATGTCACCGGCGCCCCTTCCGCAGTGACCATCTCAAGCAGCTCCATCTCCCTCGGCGGCGCGGTCACGTTCAACAACGGCAGCCCCCAGATCTGGAGCATCACATCCTTCATTATCGGCGGCGGATCTTTGACCAAAACCGGAACTGGCGAACTAGACTTACGCGGGGCGAATTCTTACAGCGGGGGCACCACCCTCAATGCCGGGACCCTGGGCGTTGAGAGCGACTTCGCCCTGGGCTCCGGCACGCTCACCTACAACGGCGGCGTCCTGCAGCTCGGCTCGGGCATCAATGCCGCCAACGACATCCAGCTCAACGCCGGCGCCGCATTCGACACCGCGGGCAACAATGCGACTCTTTCGGGTGTCATCAGCGAGGGGGTCGCCGGCAGCTCCGTGACCAAAGTCGGGGCTGGCACCCTTTTGATGACCGGGACCAACTCCTATAGCGGTGGGACCTTCATCAACACGGGGACGCTCAGCATCAGCCTGGACTCCGCCCTGGGCAACGCCGCCAGCAGCATCACATTTAACGGCGGCACCCTGCAGATGGCGTCAGGGCTGAACGACTCGCGCGCGGTGACACTCGACTCCGGCGGCGGCACGATCGACACCGGCGTGAATAGCTCGACGTTCACCGGCGTCTTCAGCGGAGCCGGCAGCCTGACCAAGGTCGGGACCGGCGCCCTATTTCTGACCGGGACCAACTCATACAACGGAGGGACCCTTATCGACGCGGGCACGCTCGGCATCAACGCAGACGCCGCCCTGGGCAACGCCGCCAGCAGCATCACCTTCAACGGCGGCACCCTGCAGATTGCGGCAGGGCTGAATGACTCGCGCGCGGTGACGCTCAACAGCGGCGGCACGATCGACACCGGCGTGGACAGCTCGACGTTCACCGGGGTCTTCAGCGGAAACGGGAGCATGACCAAGGCCGGCGCCGGGATGCTCACGCTCTTTGCGGCCAACACCTACACCGGCGGGACCACGGTCAACGCCGGGACCCTGAGCATTTCTACCGACAGCAACCTGGGCAATGCCGCCGGCCCGCTCACCTTCAACGGCGGCACGCTGCAGACCACCGCCGGCATCACCTCGGGGCGCAACATCTCGCTCGCAGGAAGCGGTACGATCGACACTCAGATCTACGACTCGACATTCACGGGCGTGATCAGCGGCGGCGGCGCGCTGACCCAGCTTGGAAACGGGGTCCTGTTCTTGGCCGGCGCGAACTCATACAGCGGCGGGACCGTGTTCAACAACGGCACGATCAACGTCAGCAGCGCCTCCGCGCTGGGATCGGGCCAGCTGACATTCAATGGCGCCGGCACCCTGCAAACTTTGGTCGGCATCACCGTAACCAGCAACGTCACGCTCAATACCGGAGCGATCGGGGTGTTCGACATGATGGGCAACACCTCGACTATCTCGGGCGTCATCGGCGGAGCGGGCTCCCTGGCGCTGGTCAGCAGCGGCACTCTAACCCTGACCGGGGCCAACACTTACACCGGCGGGACCTTAGTCAATAATCTCGGGGTGCTGAGCATCAACAACGGCTCGGCGGTGGGCACCAGCACGCTGACCCTCGACAACGGGACTTTGCGGACCACCGCGGCGCTCACCTTGGCCAACAACGTCGCGCTGGGCGCCAACGGCGGGACGCTCGACTCCTACGGTCAGGCGTCCACGTTCTCAAGCGCCATCGCCGGCAGCACATTGACGATCGCCGACACCCTCGGAGGTGGGATGATCATTCTGTCCGGCCACAACACCTACACTGGAGGCACTATCGTCAACGGGGGGACCCTCCGGCTCGGAGCCAGCAATGCCTTGCCTTCCAGCGGAGACCTCAGGATAAACTCCGGCGCCACCTTCGACATGGCCGACTTCACCCCGACCGTAGGCGGCAACTACATCGGTGCCGGAACCATTTCGATGCTCCAGCCCAACAACCTCCCGAACTCCCTCACAGTCACAAACAACGCCAATTTCAACGGTGGGACCTTAGTGATAAACCTCATGCCGCAAATCGTCAACGAACACCAACCCTTCAGTCCGATCCTGTACGGCTCGAACGCCGGAAACACCCAATTCACAACCATCATCTCGCCGGCGGCGCTTTCCTTCACTTACTATGCACCAGCCTACAATCCCCACGACTTGACCCTGACCGTGCACCTCGTCCCGTTCGCCAACAGCGCCAATAACCCTAACCAGACCACGATAGGCAACAGCCTGGAGCCCTTACGCGACCACCCCACTGGAGACAATGCCACTGTGATCGGCAACCTCTACGCCCTGGACGCCCCGCACCTGCAATCGGCCCTCGACCAGATCGGCCCCATCTCGCTGGCCGCCATGAGCTCGCTGGGCATGGCAGGCTCCGGAGTCCAAACCGCGGCCGTGGGCCAGCGCATGGCCGCTCTGGCAGACGGCACCGCCCCCGACGGAGTCACCAACTACACGGTGAGCGGCCGCATGAACACTCCAGGCGGCCCGCTTTTGGCCTACGCCGGCGACGACCTGGGCTCGCTCGACCTAGGAGCCGCGCATGAGCGCCCCACCTCGAACTCGCCTTGGGGGTTCTACGCTTCCGGAGTGGGCTCGACAGGCCGGCTCAGCGAGGCCACCACCGACTCCGGCCTGCAGCCCGGCTACGCCTTCAACACGGCCGGGCTCGCGGGAGGCGGAGATTACCGCCTCAACAAGAACCTCGCGGTCGGCGGCTCGGCCGGCTATATCCACGGCCACGCTTCCATCTACGCGCCCGCATCGGGGACGGTGGACAACAACAGCGCGCGCTACGGCGTCTACGCCGCGGGCTACAATGAGACCGCCCGCGCCAGCCTCTACATCGGAGGCGCCTCCGACTTCTTCGCCACGCGCCGAGGCATCCAGTTCGGAGAGATCTCTCGAGTCGCGACAGCCTCACCGCAGGGCAATGAGTTCAACCTGGACGCCAGCGCGAGCTTCGACGTCAAAACCAGAGAGTGGGGGACGTTATCGCCGTTTGCAGGACTGGATTACAACCGCCTGATGATCGACTCATTCGCGGAGAGCGGGGCGGGCGCCTTGAACCTGGATGTGGCGCCGCAGACTGCGCAGTCGCTGCAGTCAAGCCTCGGGCTGCGCTACTCGGACAAAATCCAGATGGACTCCTGCATGCTCCTCCCGCATATAAGCCTCGGCTGGCGCCACGAGTTCGTAGACCAGAGCCATCCAATCGAAGCTCAGCTGGCTTCGGGCGCGGGCAGCGTCTTCTCCGTGGCCACAGGCGACTTCGCGCGCGACGGGACGCTGTTCGGGACGGGGTTCTCCTTGGACTGGGGCAAGGGGCTCACAGCCAAGTTCGATTATGCCGGCGATTTCAGGTCCCACTTCCAGGACAGCAACTACAACGCCACTCTGCACTATAAATTCTAAGGGCTGAGCCTGCCGAGCCGGAATGGCCCCCGATGTCCACTCGGCCCCACCGTGTCGCAAAGCCCGCACTTGCCACCCCTTACAATAGTTAACAATTGTTGATCCCTACTTAATATTTCTGAACGATACTAGGATCATGAACTCACAAAGCTCCGCTTCCGACAACAGCGCCGATGCCGCCTCCTCCGGTAAGACATGCATGGAACTGACACAACACCTTCAAGGGAAAGTCAGGATGCAGCCCAAACGAACAACATTGATGGCGTTGCTCTTGCTTGGTCTACTGGCCCTGGCCCCCCGACCGACCGCCGCGCAAGAGATCCTGAACAAGCCCGAAGCCTCCGAGGCCTTCCTCTGGCCCCGGAACCTGCACAACTATGCGATGGCTCCCGCGCCCGGCGAGATCAGCGAGTTGCGCTCTTATCTGAGCGCGGGAGAAGAAAACGACGCCCCGCTTCCCTCGAGGTCCTTTCTGAACAGGGCGCCGGCCGAAGGCCCCAGCACGCTCATCCTCTTCGCGCGCTTGGCAGGAGTGTTCATGGGCCGAGTCTCACCTTTGTCCGTGGGCGATCTACGCATCTGCTTCAAAATCGACATCCTATAAGCCGATCGGCTCAAGAGCCTTTCGCGCAGCGGAAGCCGATGTCATCTCTGCCGCTCTCAGGCCCAAACCGATCACGGACGACGGCTCTCAAGGACTCGGCCGGGCTGTTAAAAGCGCCTCCGCGGACGACTTTATCGTCGCCCAGCTCCGCTCCAGGCGGGTTCTGCTGCGAGCTGGTCTTGTAATAATCCGGAGCGTACCAGTCGGACACCCATTCCGCCACGTTGCCGAAGATGTCGTATAGCAAGCAGGAACTAGGAGCCTTGATTCCCACGGCATGGGCCTGCGACTCGGAGTTGCCCTTGTACCAGGCGAATCGGCCGAGCCCATCCGGGTCCCCCTCGCCGATGGTTTGACCCTTAAGGCCGCAGCGGGCGGCCTTCTCCCACTCAGCTTCCGTTGGCAAGCGCATGCCCTTATGCTCGCAATAAGCCTTGGCCTCTTGCCAGGTGACGAGGACCACCGGATGCTGAAGAGTACTCCCGGATGGTTGATCGGGAAAGCTCTTCTGCATCTCCTGACAATAATGCTGGTAGTCCGCCACCGAGACCTCCCGGGCGCCGATGGAGTAGGCCGGAAGGAAGACGACATGAGGAGGATAATGATCGAAGCCGACATCGAAGGATCCCATAATAAACGATCCGGCGGAAATCTGGACCAGGCTGTCTGCGATGAGCATGGCCGATGCAGCGGCTTTCCTCCTAGCGCTCGCGAGGAAACCTTGAGCGGACTGGATGCTTTGCAAGGCTCTCTGGAAATGGCCGGCCGATGCCTGCTGGCGAGCAGTTTCATTGAAGCTCTTGGCCTGGAGGACCTCCTGGAGGCAGCCCCGGGCAGAACAGGCCGCCTCGGCAGCGCTCACCGCGACATGGAGCTCATCGAGAGCCTGATTCACCTCAAAACCTTTCTCTAGGAAGGCACGTGCCACTAAGAAGCCGACGAGGCACGCCGAGATGAGCAGGCCGATGAGGATGCCTCGACGCAAGGCCCGGGGAGCCCGGCCCCGGCCTAGAGGCCGAGAGCAGTGCCCGCAAAAGGAGACTCCCGCTTCGACCTGGGCTCCGCAGTGACGGCAGGTGCAGACAGGATCGTTCATCGGACTCCGACGCTGCGATTAAAGTGTGGTGCGCCCGGCAGGAATCGAACCTGCACTTACAGCTTCGGAGGCTGTCGTGATATCCATTTCACTACGGGCGCGCAAATCGTTTTCGATGACGGCGCCCAGCCCAACAC
>CAIKVT010000020.1 GCA_903830945.1 uncultured Elusimicrobia bacterium | reverse complement strand
GGGTGGCGGTAGCTCGCCATGGGCATGAGGTCCCAGGCGGGGAAGGGGAGTCGGTCGAGGTCTTTGATGGAGGCCGGCGGGGAGTCGTGGGTTGGGGTGATGACGCCGGGCAGGTGGGCGGCGGTGTCTCCGGCCAATAGCCTTTTTGCGAATTCGGGGAAGATTTCCTCGGCCTCGCCGCGAAAGCCGAAGTCCAGCTCCGGGCATTGTTCGAAGATCTTGCGGCCGACGGCGCTGGAGTGGGCTCCGCCGAGTACGAGCCAGCGGGCGTGGGGGCGCAGGCTCTGGGCGAGCCGGTAGGCGGAGCCTGAGAGGGGCGTGGTGGCGGTGATGCCTACGAGGTCGGGTTTGAGTCTGGCGACTTCTTGTGCGACGGCGTCATGGTCCCAGCCGAGGGCCACGGCGTCGATGATGCCGGTCTCCAAGCCGGCTTGGCGCAGAGATGCAGCAAGGTAGCCTAGGCCGAGGCTCGGGATGACCAAGGAGGGACTCTTGCCTGAGATGGGGGGATTGATGAGTGAGATCCGGGGCATTTTGTCGAGGGGTCGAGCTGAAGATAATATACCATCCTCCTTGGCGGCTATACTATACTACCCCGTGATGAGCCGGCTGATGCGGGGCGTCTTCGCGGGATTGGTTATTTTTGCCGCGGCCGCGGCCTATGTCAGCATGCCCCAAGAGGAATCTTTCGCGGCTCCGGCTGATGAAGGCACTTATTTCAATAATGCCAGAAGAGTCCGCATGTTCGGCGTGTCCCATATTCCGGTTCTGGCGAAGGAATACCTCGCGAGTCCGCGCGCAAAACTGCTTCCCAATCCGGGTCGCGTGGGGCAGATACTGGTCGCGGCCCTATGGCTCAGGATCTTCCCGATGACTTACCGGTCGCTGGCCATGCTGTCCTTCGTCTGCTTTCTGCTCTGCCTTGGGGCCTCTTTTCATTTCGCTCGGAAATACCTTGGGACCGACACCGCGCTCTGGTACACCACGCTCTTGTCATCGAGCCCGCTGCTCATGGCGGCGTCACGACGCCTGCTTCAGGATAGCTTGCTGCATCTTTTCTGGGCTCTGTCTTTCTGGCTGTTCTTCGATTATCTGATGACTCGCGATCGGAGGCGGCTCTGGATCTTCGGCGCGGCGCTCTTCGCCGCCATCACCATCAAGGAGCAGTCCATCGCCTTGCTGCCTTTCTTCGGCGTCTCCTGGCTGATCTTTAAGTTCCGCTATCGGAAGGACCTGCCGGTCCGCGATCTCCTTGTCGCGCTCTTGGCGCCGCCGATCGCGGCGGCCGTGTTGCTGACCGTTTGTCTGGGTGGCGTCAAGAACGCCATCGCCATGGCGGCCTGCGTCCTCAGCGTCTATTTCCCCCCGGGGCGGTTCAGCCCGGCGACGTTGAGCCATGTCTTGGCTCAAGCCGTGGGCATGGATTTTTCTCCGGGGCCGTTCAACAGATACAATCTTTATTCGCTGGGACCTTGGTACAAGTTCCTTGTCGATTTCATGCTCTTGACGCCCATGACGACCCTGCTGTTCGTGGGGTACGCCTTCCATCTGCTGCTCCAGAGGAAGCTCGACGCGATCCGGGCCTACCACATGGTTTTCTTCGCTGTAATTTTCAGCGTCTTGAGCAGTCTCTACACCAGGAATGTGCGCTACGCGATCAGCCTCGAGATCGTTATCTCCCTTTTCGCGGTCTTCGCGCTCCAGGAGCTTTTTGCCGCGGCGAACAAGCGCATCACGACCCATGCCTTGTCCGTGTCCGTGTTCCTGATCTACCTCATGAATATCCTCAATTATCACAACATCTACGTCGTGTGGAGAACCTACGATCCTATTTCGGTCCAGCTTTTGCTGACGCAGAGGATCCTGCCATACTTCAATTTCAATCCTTAAGCCGCGCGTCTATCCAGTTCCCTATGCGATTGATATAATGCAGGCCATTCGATGAGGCCCCGGCTGGCTCTTTTTTTATCGCTGCTCGCAGTCTGGGCCGCGCTCCACCACGGCGTCCTTACTTACATTTTTCTCCATCCATCCGCCCTCAGCCTCGCTTTATTCACCCAAGCCCTCAAAGCCCTCGCCCGCCTGGTCGTCATAGCGTGGCTCCTGGCTTCTTCCATGGGCCTCGGCCGACTCCTCCTGCGGCCGCTTGCCCTGTCCTACGCGGATTCAGCCGAGCGCTCCATCCTGGAGGCAGGCATCGGACTCGGCGGTATCAGCCATATCCTTTTCATCTTCGGACTCCTGCAGTTCTGGAAGCCAGCGCCCCTGGCCATCCTATTCGGACTTTTGACCATATTGGCCTGGACAATCCTGCGGCCCCTGTGGGCGAAGATCTCCCTTCCGACACCGATCACCTGGCTCCAGGCCCTCTTCGCCTGCCCCATCATCCTGGCCGCACTCTACGGCTTCATCTCAGCCAATGCTCCACCCACGGAGTGGGATTCCTTGGCCGTTCATCTTGAACTGCCCAAACTCTATGCCCAGATCGGAGCTCTCCGGCCTTTCCCCTGGCTCGCCCATGGCTTCGACCCAATGGCCATGGAGATGTTCTACGTGCCGGCCCTCGTGTTCAAAGACCCGGCTTTGCCCGCCATGATCTCGCTGCTTTTCGAGTTCCTCATGGCCTCAGCCCTCTGGGTGTGCGGCCGTCAGATCAGCTCTCGTCCCGTCGTCCTCGCCGCAGTAGCCTTCTTTCTTGCCCAGCCCGCCGTGATCTACGTCAGCGGTACCCCCGGCACCGATTTTGGCGTCGGCCTTTTCGCCATGCTTGCCTTTTGGACCGCCTGGCGAGCCATGGAAACCAAGCAAGGCCAATGGCTCATCCTCTCCGGCGCGTTCAGCGGCCTCGCCGCCGTCTCAAAGACTACTGGAGTCTTTCTGGCCGCAGCCCTCGCAGTCATGCTCGCGGTGCGCGTTCTCGGCCAAGAGCGCGGGCTTCGGCGTTGGGCGCTCGGCTGGGCGGCAGTCGCAGCCCTCTTCGCCGCACCCTGGTTGTTGCGGACTTTCATCTATACGCACAATCCCATCTGGCCCTACATGCCTCGCATGTTCGGCGGCAGCGCCAGGGACTTTTACATCTTTGCCCGGGTCAAGAGCGCCACGCTGGAAGGAGTCGGCAGTGGGTGGCGGCAGTTGTTGCTGCTGCCCCTGCACCTTCTCTTCAAGAAGCCTGAGGTTTTTCACCATTCCAGTCGAGAGTTGCTGATCCCCATTTTTGTGCTAGGCACCCTCAGCTGGCGCAGCGTTTGCAAAGACCCCTTCGCCAAGTGGACCCTCGCGTACCTGGGCATATTCACATGCTTGTGGTTCCATGCCGTGCAGAACTGGCGCTACTTCATCCCCCTCATGCCGTGGCTCTGCCTGCTGGCCTGCGCCTGGGCCGCGCGGCACTGGCAGCAGGGAGGCTGGCGCAGGATTGCGGCCTGCGTGCTTGCCGTTGGTTTCATCGCTATCCCGGCGATGTCGGCCAACAACGCCCTCTTCCCAGTGCTCGGGCTTAGATCCCAGGATCCCCAGCAGAGTCCAGGGGACGCGTATCTGAGTCATAGCATCGATTCCTACCTCGCCATGGCGTATATCAACCGCACGGCCCCGGCGGATGCCA
The DNA here is from genome assembly GCA_903830945.1 of uncultured Elusimicrobia bacterium. Lineage (GTDB taxonomy): Bacteria > Elusimicrobiota > Elusimicrobia > UBA1565 > UBA9628 > UBA9628. Next base: position 12,098 of record CAIKVT010000020.1, on the reverse strand, counting down.
AGATCCTCTTTTACAGGGAAGTCCGGCCTTTTTATCTCGACCGTTATGTCCTGGTCGGCGACCCCCAGAACGAGATGCTCATCCGCTACGAAGAGATCGACGCCCCCGAAGAGCTCTACCAGCGCCTGCGAGACCTCGGCATCACTTCAGTGTTATTCAATCCTCATCTGGAGACCTTCAGCCCCCGCGTCCGGGGCTTTCTGCGCGCGGATGCTTTGATGAGGGCCGTCCTGCAGCGCTACGCTGCGGCCCCCGTGGACATCAACGGCGTCTTACTCTACTGCTGGAGGACGCCGTGAAGATCGCGCTCATCCCTATCTACAACGAGGAGGCCACGCTCTGCGAGGTCCTGGAATCCGCCGGCCGTTGGGCGGACCACTTGGTCCTAGTCGATGACGGCTCCTTGGACGCCTCCTCCCGCATCGCCCGCGATTGGTGCGTCCAGAACGGGGCCAAAGGCACCTTTATCGCTTTGCCGTGGAACCAGGGCATGGGCGCGGCGCTTAAGGCCGGGTTTGTCCGTATCGCGCGGGGCCTGGAGGCCGGCCGCTGGCGGCCTCAGGACCTCGTGGTGTTCGTGGACGCCGACGGGCAGTATCGGGATGCCGACCCGCTGGAGCTCTGCGCCTACCTGGAGAGCCATGGCTATGATGTGGCCTCGGTCCGTCGAGATTTCTCCCTTTATCCTTTTTATAAGCGCCTGGGCAACAGCTTGCTCAGCCTTTGGGCCAGCTTGCTCTGCGGCCGGCGCTATCACGACATAGAAGCCGGGATGAGGGTCTTGAAGGTCGGGGTCATTCCGAGCCTATTGGAGTACTTCATGGGTCTGCGCTATAGCTGTTCGCAGGAGATCGGCATCATTACCGTGCTCTTGGGGTTCAAGGCGGACAACAGCTTCTTGCAGCCGGTGAGCTACTATCGTTCCCGGACCAGGATATCGGACTTCATCCTCAACGCCGCGGTGGGATTGATCTCAAGCCTTCGGGTCCGTTTTCGATATAAGGTCTCCGGCGAGTGAACGCCCGGCCCCCCGCCCAGGCCAGGATGAGGAGCCACGCCAGGACCGCGCTCCAGAGCAGACGCTCATACCACGATGTGTCAACCAGACTCGACATCGGGATCTTGAAATAGAACTTGTCGAACCAGAGCAAGGTCAGGCTGCCGGCCGACAGGGCGCCGAGCGCGGCCATGCCTGCCAGAAGGGCCGCGGCAGGCAGGTCTACGAGAAGGGCTAGGATGGGGGTGAGGAGAAAACCGATGGGTCGCAGCGCCGTCAGCGCGGCCAGAAGATGCGGATGCCAGTTCTCGCCCATGCCGGAGTAGGCTTCCGCCACGGAGATGTGCGAGAAATCCAGCCGTCCGCCGGGCAGGACGTAAGCCCACAAGCACAGCCCGACTAGGCCCAATCCTTCCCAGAGCGGCATGGTGAGCGCAGGCAGCAAGGCCCAGCGCCAGCCCGTGAGCGTAGCTAAGGCGAGCAGGCATGCCTCGCTGTCGCTTAACGACTGCGTGCGGCAGAAGGCCAGGCCGGCCAGGCTCGCCCAAAAGGCTTTTGCCTGACGCGGCAGGGGTGAGAGCCAGGCCGCGCCCAACGAGAGCAGGCAGAGTCCCCAGGTCCAATGGTCCAGGGCTGGCCAGGGCAGCAGAGCCAAGGCCAGGGGCGCGGCCGCGACAGCGCCCGAGAGCATGGCCGCTTTGCGGCCTAACGCTGTGAGCAGGCGCCGGTGCAGCACGGTCGCCAGGGCCAGCACGGCTCCGAGTTCGACGGCGCGCCAAGGGGCAGCGCCGAAACGGCGCAGATCGAACTTGGGCAGGCAATAGCGCAGCGTGGACATTTCCGTTCCGTTGGTCCAAGCGCTCATGACGGCGCAGATTGTCAGCGCTGCCGCAGCCCAGGCCAGGGGCCGCAGCCCATCCGGGCGCCACTGGGGTAGACGCATCGCGAGCAGGAGGACCAGCGTGGCCCATGACCAGAGGGAGATGTCTATCAGGTCCGGGAAGGCGACGGCAATCAGCGCTGCCCACCACAACGACCAGCCCAGCCAGCTCAGCGTCGGCTTGCCCAGCCCGGAGATCAGGCTCAAGACGAGCAGTCCCGACGAGGCGGCCAGCCCCCAAGCTACGGCCGGCGGCCAAAGGCTGTGCCACTGCAGGGGGCAGATCAGAAGTCCCAGGCCGAAAGCCGCCAGGATCCCGGCCGCGAGCCGGGTCCGGCGATGGGTCATGGGCCAAGCGGCGCCGAAGGAAGCGGCCAACACCAGCAGCCATAGCAGCCAGGTCAAACGGCCGGCCCATTGGCCCGGCGAGTGCTCATCGAGTTCTTGGTCCACGGCGCTTACGGCGCGCTCAGCGACCGCGGCGGAGCCGCTATAGTCGCCGGCCCGCCAGAGGGCGCGGGCTTTCTCGAGCGGGGCCTCCGTGGCGACTTTCAGCCAAGGCCAGTCGGAGCGCGCCGCCAGCCAGCGCCTGCGGCGTTGTTCCAGAAGATCGAGCATGACCGACGCTTTGTCTTTCGCGGAGATGTCGAGGGCGTCGAGATGCGGCATCCCGTCGGCCAGGATCGGCGGTGGCAGGCCCATGAGCGCGGCCAAAGTGGAAGCCGAGTCGCTCTGTAAAAACGTCCCCATCCGGCCGGGACGGATGCCGCGCCCCCAGAGGATGTAGGGCGTCCGGCGGGCGTCGATCTCCATGCCGCCATGGCTGCCGTCCGCGCTTTGGCCATGGTCGGCTGTGACCAGGACGGCGGCCTGCGGCCCGGCGGCCGCGGCCAACTTCGCGATCTGGTCATCCAGCCACAGGAGCTTCCGGCAGTAGCTGGCTGAGCCGATGCCGTCATGATGTCCGATGCCGTCGAGGTCGAAGAGGTGGATGGCCAAAAGATCCCAGCCGTGGCCGCGGTCCATGAGGATGTTCATGGCTCGGTGGAAGACTTCCGGGTCGCCCGGGCGGCCTTCGTAGGCGACGAAGTCCATGTGGTCGGCGTGGCCTTTGAATAGGGCGGCCCAGTCCTGCTGGCCTATGGTGAATACCCGGCGGCCGGCGGCGTTGGCGCGAGCCATGACCGAATCGATCTCCCAGTCCGCCGATATCCCACCCAAAAATACGGGCTCCGGGACGCCGGTCCGGCCGCTCAAGAGGGCCCGCAGTCCGTTGGGGGTCAAAGTCGGGAAGGACGCCAGGGCGATCCCCCACGCCGCATGCGGCAGCTGGGCCTGCAGGCGCGGCATCCAACCCGGGCTTAAGGCGGCGTTGGAGCCCATCCCGTCGACGAGGATGAAGAGCAGGCGCGGGGCCAGAGGCGCGCGGGATCCCGCGATGGGCTCCGGTCGGATTTTGGGGGTGAAGCGCTCCGCGCGGGGGATGAGCAGGGGGAGCAGCGAGACGGCCCCCAGCAACGCCGCCGCGAAGATCCAGCCGCCGCTGACCCGGCCCGCCGAGTCTTGAGGCTCGTTCAAGATTCCGGTCTCGACTCCGCATTCATATCGTCTTGGTGACCTTGCGAAGGCCGCTGGGCTGGTCCGGATCGAGGCCTTTGGACACGGCCAGGCTCAGGGCGGCGAGCTTAAGCTCCACGTCGAGCAGCAGTGCGCTCAATGGCGCCCGGCCGCTCGCGGGTGAGAGGATCTCGTGTGGCGTGCCGCGTGCGCGCAGGACTTTACGGACCCGAAGGAGATCATCCGGGATATCACGCTCCGATGAGGGCGAGAGTAGTAGGACCAGGTCCTGGGCTCCGCAGGCTCCCACAGGGCCGTGCAGGAAATCGGCCGCGGAATGGGCCGTGGCGTGCAGCCCCGCCATCTCGCGGAACTTGAGAGCCGCGTCCTTGGCCACGGCGTAGAAGGGGCCGCGGGCCACCAAGGTCACGAAGGAGGCGCGCCGCAGCCGCTTCCAGATCGGTGCGAAGCGGCCGGACGGGGGGAAGTCCTGGGGTCGGCCGAGATAGTGAGCCAACCGAGCCTGGGTCTTGGCGAGCTCGGCGGCGGTGGGCCAGCCGCACCATAGGTGCGAGGTCCAAAGGGCCAGCCAGAGTTGCAAAGAGAAGGTCTTAGTGGCGGCCACCGAGAGCTCGGCGGAGCTGGAGAGCAGGATGTGGCGGTCGGCTTGCCGGGCCAATGGGTTGTGGGTTAGGTTTGGCTCGTTGGTCACGGCCACTCCTTTGGCGCCCCAGCCCATGAGCCTTTTGAGGGTCGCCACTACGTCCGTGCTGCGGCCGGACTGGGAATAGGCCCAGACCACTCGGCCGCGGAAGTCGAGAGGCCGGGCGGCCTCGAAGATCGCGTGAGGATGCACGAAATCGGCGCGCACTCCCGCATGGGATTCCCAGATATACTTGGCGAAGAGCGTGGCATTGTCCGAGGATCCGCGGCCTACGAGGTGGACCGAGTCGTCCGCGGCCTTGAGCACGCAGCCGCGCAGGCGCCGCGGGGCGCGTTCGGAGAAGGCGGCCAGAAGGGCCGGGATCTCCTGGATATCTCGCCAAGTGCTGGTGTCCGATGGCCTCGTCGGGCAACGCTTCATATTGACGTTACATTATACCGCTTTCTTCGGCGGGCGGTAGGCCCGACGGCCCAAGTGGTTCTGGGCCCTCTGCATTCGGCCTTTTTCCCCAATGGCCCAGCCTGTCCCGGCGGGTCGGCGATATAATTCAAATGTATGAAGTGCATGGTCCTGGTCTGGTTCGCTCTGGCGGCCGCGCCGGTCAACGGCGTAGAGGTCGCCCGCGTCCGGGTGGCGACGCCGGTGAGCTCTTTCATGTCGGGCGCTTCCGCCGTGGGCGCTGTCCTGCCCGCGCGCATCGGAACTTTGACGAACACGGGCCTCTCTGGTTTGACTTCCGCGATCCCGTCGAAGTTGGCGCCGCCGTCCTTGATCCCGACCGCGATTCCCATGGCTCCTCAGACCGAGGGATATTCCGCCCCGGTCGTGGCACCGCAGGCGGTCACCGAAGTCCCGCTCTCTATGCTGTCCGCGCTGGTTCCGTCCGGCGGCGTTGCGTTGTCGCAGCAGAAGCCCCCGGTCGCTGCGGTGAAGTCCTTGCAGGGGTTTGTGGCGCAGATGGAGTTCAGTCGGGTCTCGGGTCAAGATATTTCCAACGAACTTTCAAACCGGTTTTTCGATCAGTCCGGCACGCGCGGCCCGCCGCTGGCAATGCCGGCTCAGACTTCGGTTTCCGACGTCGCGACGCCGAAGTTCCCTCAGGGCGTAAAGAGCGTGGCTGTGGACATGGTGCGCACGGCTGCGGACGTGGAGCGCCTCATCCCGAGCGGGGATAATTCGAATGTGCTCAAGGCGGAGCTCAAGCGCGATGTCTCCAAGATGGCTCCTTATCAGATTTATACCTATCATGACTCGCGGGGCGGGCGTTTCACGGGCATCGACCTTTCGGCTAAACCGGCCATCGTGGACCAGATCCCGGAGTTGCAGCAGCATGAGGTGAAGCTTATAAAGAAGCTTTTGTTGGTGGACAGCGACATCCGGGTTCTGGTGCGCGAGGACGGCAAGACCCCGGATCTGGTGATCGGCGGCAAGCTGGTGGAGATGAAGAGTTTTGCGGGGATGTCCTTGTCGTTGGAGGAATTGATCAATAAGGCCAATAACCAGGTTTTTGAGCATGGCCGGCGCCATGGCTTGGGCGCTGGGGCCGTAGCCGTGGACATGACGCGCGAGGAGCGGGTGCCGGTGTCGTTGGTGCAGGGCATCCTAAACTCCTGGCAGTCCGGGGCGTCGGAGCCGGTGGTGCTCGACCAGGTGATCGTTTTCGGCCAGGCGGACATGCAGGTTTTCGTGCGGAAGGCGGACGGGACGTATTTGCCCGCGGCGCCGGCTGCCGCGGTCCGGCCCATCGTCAACGAGCGGCCGTTGGCTTCGGCCGAGAAGGGCCCGGCTCAAGTCCTTCTGCGTAACGGTATTGAGAAGTCGCCGGTTTTGGCGCTGAGCCTGTAGGCTCCTGCCTGCGGGAATTTTGCTAGAATAGGATTGTTCACCGATCTATTGCCGGATGGTGAAATGGTATCACGGGTGGCTCTGAACCACTTATTCTAGGTTCAAATCCTAGTCCGGCAGGTTTTGACTGATGCTTCGAACTCGCGGCGGTTTCGCTTAACCGCCGCGATTGTTTTTCTTGTCGAGGATTCCCTGGGCTTTCAGAACAGATGCTTATTTGAGAGCATCAGTTGGGGCGAATTCTGCGAACTCTCTGTGGTGGAGAGCATCAAAGCATCAGAATTCGATGGGGCCGCGGCTCCTTGGCTTAACCGGTCAGCTGCCGCGATCGCAAGCAGCCGTAAATCAGGCTAGGCGGTTATTGGCTTGCGTAAGCTGCGCCAGCTCCTTCAATGGTAAGGCCTCAATCCGGTCTCCGAGAGAATAGCGCCGCTCTCCGGGATAAATCACCAGTAAGCGCTTCAACCCTAAATCCTCGGATGCAATCCGCATGGAAGGGGTTTGCTTTGGCGCATCGGCTCGCTTGAATTCGACTCCGATGCGTCGGCCGTTGACGATCATCAGTAGATCCAATTCGGCCCCGGTGTGCGTCGCCCAGAAATAGGTTTCTTCTGGCTCAAAATGCCTTATCGTCTCCTCAAGCGCATAGCCTTCCCACGAGGCGCCGCATTTTGGGTGAGATAAGAGTTCCGTGCCCGATCGGATCCCTAAGAGCTGATGCAATAGACCCGTGTCGCGGAAATAGATTTTCGGGGATTTGACCTGGCGTTTTTTTAGATTTTCATGCCATGGCCGCAGTTGTCGCATCATAAAGATCCCTTCCATCAAATTCAAATAACGACGAACGGTCGGTTCGGACAGACTCAGCGATCTGGCGGGTTCGGCCGCGTTCCAGATCTGGCCATTATAATGCGCCAACATCGTCCAGAACTTCAGAATCGTCGCTGATGGGATACTAAACCCGAGTTGCGGGATGTCGCGCTCCAGGACATTGAGGATGTAGTTCTTTCTCCAGACGCTGCTATCCTGCGCGGTTTTGGCCAAGTAGGAAGGTGGCAGACCTCCGCGAAGCCAATGCCTGGGATGATGGATGTACCCGACCTCTGACAGGCTGAATCCACTCAGTGGGATCGATTCCAGGCGACCGGCGAGTGATTCGGAAGACTGCTTAAGCAGCTCAGGAGAAGCACTGCCCAGAATAAGGAATCGCGCGGGGAGCGGTTTGCGGTCGCAGAGTACTCTTAGGATTGGAAACAAATCTGGGCGCCGTTGGATCTCATCAATGACGACGATGCCTTTGAGATTTTTTAAGGAGGTCATCGGCTCATCCAGCCTAGCTAGGCTTTCCGGGTCTTCCAGGTCGAAATAATTTGCGGCCGATGGCGCCATGAATTCCCTTGCCATTGTCGTCTTGCCGCACTGGCGAGGACCAAGTAATGCGACCGCGCGGCTGCGGCGGAGCGCTTGGCTGATTCGATGCTCAAGTCGGGCCCTTGCGATCATGCTGCCATTATACCATGAAAATCAAACGTTGTGTGTTCGAAATTCATTATCTGCAAAAATCGTCTGCTGATGTTTCGCTCCGTCGATGTGCGTCGGTGATGCTTGCTCTGTAGATATGCCCGGTCAGGGGTCGAGGGAGATGATTCCTTTGTCCAATGTCCTAGCCGGGGGTCCGATTGTCAGCTTAACTGTAGCCATAGCCTTCCTCGTCGAGGAATTTGAGCTGGTCAGAAGAGATGCTTGCCCTTATGAGAGCACATGCAAACGATATCGACGAATTCGGCCTGTTCTGCAATATAATGCGCCAAACCACTTATTCTGGGTTCAAATCCTAAGAAGGCAGAATCTGACCGATGCAGTAAAAAGTGGCGGTTGAAGTTAACCGCCGCTCCCTTTTTTCTCGTCGTGGATTTGGCAGATTCTTCGAACAGATGCTGATTCGCGAGTATCTTTTTGCGTGAACTTCGCAAGACCCCAACGGCCTGTACATCGAAGCATCAGAATTCAATGATTCCGTTATTGCTCAAGTTGACAGCCTATAATAAGTAGTAGGGCAGTGCGCCCAATTTTTACCCTGGGAATCCTACAGTTTCTGGGGGGGACGACATGAGAATAAATCATGATAGTTCTGTTGTTGATTTTGCTATTTTAAATTATGCGCATTTGGGACCTCCCCCCGAGACGATTGTGCCGGCAGCATCTCTTGGGTGAGCATAACGAGCTACACGGCATTTGGACAATTATCACGCAACGCCGGTCAGGCTACGCTTATCATCCGGAGACGATGCGCTGGAGGGGGAAGCTTAAGGCTCTCTTCCACCGGCATGAACTTCAGGTTTCGGAGATGCTGCGCCGCGGATACAGGCACCGAAGTCCCCTCGATGCGAGGCTAGCGAAGGGAAGGCAAAAACAGGACAAGCGGGTTGACTCTCTGGTGAGGCAGAAATGGTTGCTCAAGAAGAAAGGTTGCGATTGTCTGGTATAGGTGCCTGAGTCGGTAAATTTTCCAAAAGCCATGAATTCATCTCTCTTTAGACCGCCGGCCGAGGCTGATAGCCTAATCCTGCAGACCGACCAAGGGTGCCCGTACAATCATTGTTCGTTCTGCGGCATGTACAAGGGGATGCCTTACCGAAAACTGTCGGTCGCAGAGGTCAAGACCCTTGTAGCTTATGAATCCCGCCATAACCGTGAGGGCCGCCGCATTTTTCTGGCTGACGGCGACGTGATGCGCAGGCCCTTCGATGAATTGGCCGCGATCTTGGACGCGCTTAACAAGGAGTTCCCAAAACTGGCGCGTGTGAATGTCTACGCGACGGGGTCGGGAATCGCCGACAAGACGGATGATGAGCTCCGTAGGCTTCGCGAATTAAAGCTCCATACGCTCTACATGGGCTTGGAGAGCGGGGATGAGGAGACGCTTAGGCACATGCGCAAGGGCGAATCGGCCGTGGAGATGGTCTTAGCCGGTCGTCGTGCACAATCCTGCGGCCTGCACATGTCGGTCATGGTCCTTCTCGGTCTTGGGGGCAAGAAAAGGGTGGCCGAACATGCCCAAGCAACGGCGGTCGCTCTCAATCTGATGCAGCCCTGTTGGCGCCGGTCTGAAAGTGTCCAGTTTTCGCCGGTGAATAGTGTCCAGTCAGCCTGATTTGGACCCTTCCGGGCACAGTGGTCCGCCAGGATCACCGTGCGAAAAAAGAAAAAGCGGGGCCGACTACTCGCCCGATCCCGGTGCGTCCGCATCCTTGAGCTTTCTGCGTTTAACTCGATAGCTGCTCCCCTCGATCTTGACCAACTCCCCGTTCTCGATGAGGCGCTCCGCTATTGCCGTTGCCACGGCGTTGTCCTGGAACACTTCTCCCCAGTCCCGAAAGGCTCTGTTGGTGGTCAGTATGACCGAACCCGTTTGTGAGCGCTTCGAGATGACCTGGAAGAATAGGTCCCTGCCTTCTTTGTCCAGGGGCAGATAGCCGAGCTCATCGATAATAAGCAGCCCGGGCGCGCAAAAGCGACGTAATGCCCGCTCCAGGCTGTGGTCCGACTTGGCCGCGACCAGACGGTTGATCATGTCCGCCGCTGTCGTAAAGAAGGTTCTGATTTCCTTCTGACAGGCGGCGTAGCCGATGGCTATGGCCAGATGCGTCTTGCCCAAGCCACCGCGACCGAGAAAGATGAGGTGCCCATGCTTCTCCACGAAGTCCAAGCCCAGCGAGTGAAGGATCAGGCCCTGGGGAATAGCCGTCGGATGCGACCAATCAAAAGCATCGATGGTTTTGATGAAGGGGAAGCGGGCCTCGCGGATAAGGCGCGCGACCAAGCGCTCATGGCGCCAGGAAAACTCATCGCCAAGGATGCGTTCAAGAAACTGTCGGTGCGATAGGTTCTCGCGCGCGGCAGTCTCCAGCAGCTCGTGATAGCCCTGGGCTGTCCGGGTCAGATAAAGCTTTTCGGCCATGGCCGCGATGGGGTCTCGGCCATCGCCGGCGGTAGTGGCTCTCATGCTTGGCCACCCGCGCTCTTATCGTCGCTGAACAGTTCGTCGTAAAGGCCGAGGTCGGTCTCCTCGACGGCCACGTTTGCCCACTCCGGCTTTTTGGCCAAAACTACGGGCCGCGGCACGCTTTGCCCCTTTGCCGCGCGCCTTTGCAGAATGATGTTGTGGACGTAGGCCGCTCCGAAGGCGCTGAACTGCAAGGCGTGGGCGATCGCCGCCAGCGTCTCGAGCTTGCCAAAATCACGCGCGCAATCCATGATCTTATCCAAGTGCGCGGTCAGGTTGAGCTCGGCCGCGGACAAGCCCTTGAGGTACTCCGTACACACCGGACCCATCGCCAGGAACTCCTCCACTCGTTTGGCCGCCCTCGCCTTCTTGCGCTTGGCCAGAAGCCCCGCGTAATGCCCCGGCTGCTCGACGACACGGTATTTCTCATAGCTGCGAGGGTGCGTCGCCAAAAGCTGCGGCCCACTATAGATGCACACCGTCTGCCCCGTAGCTTTGAGCGTCAACGTCTTTTCGGCGTGGTTGTGCGGCACGCTGTAACGGTTGGTCTGGAAATTTACCAGGGCTTGGCTACTTGAGCGCAACGAGGCCACGATCGAGCAGTCGTAGTCCAATGCCGGCAGGGCTTGCAGTAGGGGCCGCTCGATCGCAAAGCGGTCAAGCGGCCGCTCTCGCGTCGTCCCATGGATGCGCACGTTGGCCTCGCCTTCCAGCCATGCCGCCAAGTCCCTGCGCAGCGTGGGCAGGTCAAGCAAGAGCCGGCCTGCTAAAAATGAGCTGCGCACGTATTTGATCCCCGACTCCACCTTGCCTTTCTCCCAAGCCGCTCTTACAGTGCACGGTATCGGCTCGAACAAGTAACTCCCCGCGAAATCCATGAACTTGGGCTGAAAATGGATCTCTCGCCCCAGGCGCGAGAGCACCACGGTTTTGAGGTTGTCGTAGTTGATCTTCTTGGTTACCCCGCCAAAGAAGTGGAAGGCATTGACGTGCGCGGCCATAAAATCCTCCAGGCACTGCGACAACGTCAGTTCCGCGTACATCATCCGGGAATGGCTCAGCACGATGACGAAGCACGATAGCTTGCGCGGGGCATTGCCGATCACAATTGTGCCGATGTTGGCCCAATCCACCTGGGCGAACTCCCCAGGCTGGGTCTCGATACGCAGGAAGGCTTTGGGCTTCTCTGGGCGCAGCGTGCGCAGATGCTCCTTGAGGATCGAGTAGCCGCCGTCATAGCCCATGCGTCGGATTTCCTTGAGCAGCTTGGCGCCGGACAGTTCTGGATATTCCCGCAGGCGCTGGCGCAGGTAGCCGTCGTAGGCGTCCACTTTACTGGCCGCGCCGGCCGGCTTGCGCGCGTCAGAGGGAGGACCCTGCGTGCTGGCCAGGGCGCGGCGTACCGTGTTGCGGTGGACGCGAAGCCTGGCCGCGATGGCTGACTTGGATAGCTTCTCGATTTCAAAGAGCCGCCGGATCGTGGCCCACAGTTCGGTGTCCATGGCGACATTGTGCCTCGGATCTCCTCCCTCTGCCATCCCGGTTTCATCTTGCGGACAGGGTCAATGCCGCCGTCGAGCGCAGGCAGTCCTCAATGGCGATCACCCGTCGGAGGAACCCGGTTTCATTTGCGGACACTTCTGGCTCACTTAGGCCATCCAGCACATGCAGTTTCTCGACGAGGCTGTTCCGTATCCCGGTTTCATTTGCGGACAACTTCGCGAGCCTTCGGCTCTCCGCCCGGCGCAGTTTGTCTCGGGCCACGTAGTCCGGGTGAGCCTTTCGGTAGCTTTGCCAGTAGTTCGGGTAAGCCTTTGCCCACGCCACTTCTTTTGGCGCATAACGTTCGCTATTCCCCGGATTCAGGCTGCGCCAGCGCCGGAGGTTCTGCCGCTTGCGAGCGCGCTGGCAATCTGGACTGCCGCAACACTCTTGGACGAGAGCTCTTGGGTCTTGCCGGTAATACCGGCCGCAATAAGGACACCGTTTTCGCTCCATGGCAGGGTTCTCCTGCCCGAAGCATGCTTCTATGGTGGGTCAGACGGTAGGGTGGATAGCTCCGCGGCGAAAACTGGACACGATCACCGACGCGCGAAACTGTATATCAACGACCGGCGATTCTTGGACATTCTTCAAACGGCGCTAACAG
>CAIKVT010000019.1 GCA_903830945.1 uncultured Elusimicrobia bacterium | reverse complement strand
TCACTATGAGACCGACGAGCGGGGCTTGATGCGCAAGACCAACCTCATCGTGGCCACCGTCGGCAACTCGGCGCGCATCGCCATGAGCGTGGACAAGGCGGCCAAGGGGCTCATCAAGGGCGGCAACGTCTCCGACGGGCTCTTGAACAAGGTGGAGATGGCCTTCCGGGCCTACGACCCGTGCTTCGGCTGCGCCACGCACACCTTGCCGGGCGAGATGCCCTTGATCGTCACCTTGAGAGACCTCAAGGGCGGTGTCATCAAGGAGATCCGCCGTTAAGACGAACTTGAAGCGTTCCGCTCCGACCGTCGTCCTGGCCCTGGGCAACGACATCCTGGGCGACGACGCCGTGGGCTTCCACGCGGCCCGCAGCCTGCGCTCGGAGCCCTGGGAGGGCGTGGACGTGGTGGAGACGGGCGAGGCCGGCCTGGCCCTGCTGGACCATCTGGAAGGCTACGACCGGGCCCTCATCCTCGACGCCATCGCCACGGGCAAGTGTCGGCCAGGGACGGTTTTGTCATGGCAGCGCAAGGACTTCAAGGATATCGTTTCGCCTTCGCCGCATTTCTCGGGCCTGCCGGAACTGATAAATCTGGCTGAACGCGTGGGCATGCATTTCCCGAAGGATATACGCGTGCTGGCCATGGAAGTGGACGATCCAACGGTGTTCCGTGAGAGTCTGACTCCTGAGGCGCAGAAGGCCCTGCCTGAGCTGGTGGAGCGGGCGCGGAAGGTCTTGGACGAGGAGTGGGGACACGCCCCGAGGGCCCAATGCACGAGCAGGCCATAATCCAGAGCGTCATCGATTCCATCCGCCAGAGCTTGGCGTCCCAGAAGCTGACGGGGAAGGTCAAGTCCATCTCGCTGAAGATCGGGGCCTTGGAACTGCACGGCGAGGAGTCCTTCAAGCAGATCTTCTCCGTTTCGGCCGCGGGCACCCAGATGGAAGGGGCGGAACTCTCCCTCACCGTGGTGCCGGCCCGTATCAAGTGCGAGTGCGGCCATGAAGGGGCTGCTGGCGAGGGCGTAGACCATCACTGCGACATGCCCATCGCGGAATGCCCGAGATGCGGCGAGGTCTGCCGGGTGAGCGGCGGGCGCGGCGTGGACGGCATAGACCTGGAAGTCGAAGAAGTTCCTATCAAGATCTAATCCGCCTTAGACCGGTCGGGGCCGCTTTCCTGCCCTGGGAAGCCCTGGGCCTTAAGCCGACCCCGGGGGGGCTATTGGACCCAACCCTCACGACGGTTCCCGCGCCATAATGTCACCGGGATCATGAATTCTGGCTCAAAAGTCCTTTTCCAGGTCATCGTCGTTCTCGTCGGGGCGACGTTTTGCCCGCCTCACCGCGCTGAGGCGCAGCAGGCGCGCCTGCCCGCCGCCGCGCACAGCGCCCCTGTCGGCGTCCCGCCGGCCCTGCCCCTCTGCGGCATCTTCCCCGGCATCGCCGCTCCTCTCGGCAGCGCCGCCAGCTATGAGGCCCTGCTCCGGCGCCAGGGGGCCGGCGAGGTCTTGGACCTTTCCGGGGTGACTCGGCCTGGGATAGCGTTCGTCAGCGGCGAGCATTTGCTCCTGGCCCAGGGCTCGGGCCGGTTCGAGGCCTTGCGGGCCGGCGAGCGGATGGACCTCTTCGTGGCGCAGGATCAGGATCTTCCTGAGGGCGTGAGCGTAGTCGAGCGCGACATCCCGGCCGATCTGGCGCTCAAGGCCAACTTGCTCTCGTCCCGCGGCGAGTCGGGCAGCAACCCGGCATTGATCGGCGTCTTGACCGATGGACGGACCTTCGTGCGCGTGCTGGCTCCGCGCGGACTGGTCGAGGCGCCGTTTTCCCGAGCCGTTCACGAGGTGGAGCAGTTGCGCGCTTTCCTAACGGCTGGGGCGCGCGGCTGGGGTGAAGACGCTCAGACCGGACTTGACGGATATTGGGACAGTCCCTCCTTCCGAGACCTGTCTTTGAACGCGCAATGGCAAACCCTGCGCCGCATGACCGAGGCCGCGGCGCTCAAACAGGTCCCGCCTGCGATATAATAGCTGCTCTAGGCCCCAACGGGGCCGGGAGCAGGAAGGCCGCTTATGACCGACCACGACCTATTGCGCCGTCTCCGGATCATCCTTTCTATATCCCTGTGGGCCGTGGCTAATGCCTGGTCGGGCGAGGCTCCCACGACTCGTCCCGCCTCTGTTCAGGTCCTTTTCCTGGGCAACAGCTATACCTATGTCAACGATCTGCCCGGCCAGCTGACCGCTCTGGCCCGGTCCCTTGGAGATGCCGTGACCACGGACGCCTCCGCCAAAGGCGCCTATCGCCTCATGAACCATGCTCAGGACGAGCAATCCCTGGCTAAGATCAGGGCGCGCCCTTGGGACTTCGTCGTGCTTCAGGAGCAGAGCCAATACCCCGGGTTCGACGACTGGCAGATCGAGCGGGACGTCGCCCCCTACGCCGTTCGTCTCGACGAGATCATTCACTCCGCCAACCCCCGGGCCAAGACCATATTCTTCGCCGCCTGGGGCCGCAGGGACGGCGACGGCGATAATTGCGCCATCATGCCGGCAGTCTGCACGTATGAAGGCCAGCAGCGGCGCATCACGCGGACCTTCGAGCGCTTGGCCGGCCGAACCTCCGCCATCCTCGCGCCCGTCGGGTCGGCTTGGCAGCGCATCAGGAGGTCCCATCCCGAGATCGGACTGTATCAGTCCGACGGCATCCATCCCTCCGAGGCGGGGACCTATCTCGCCGCCTGTGTCTTTTATGCGGCGCTGCTGCGCAAAGGAGTGCTCGGCGCCAGCCCGCTCGGCCTTGATCCCGCCGAGGCCCGCATCCTGCAGAGGGCGGCTCAGGACAGCGTGTTTAGCCCGATGCGCCGCTAGCCGCGCTACCAGGATCCGGAGGAGCCGCCCCCGCCGAAGCTGCCGCCGCCTCCCGAGAAACCGCCTCCGCCGCTGGAGAAGCCGCCCGAATAGTTGGAGCCGTAGCGGCCGCCGGAGCTGTGGATGTGGCTGGCCGCGCGCTTGCCCCACTCGGTGCGCGGCAGCATGATCCGGAGGAGTGGGAATCCTATCAGATGGCAGCCCAATGTGGCCAGAGCGCCGCGGGGGCCCAGTATGACCATGGGGAACATGGACCAGAATGGGATGAGGAAGAAATACAGGAACCATCCGCTCGCGTCCGGGACGAGTATGCCGATGCAAGTGAACAGGCCGAGTATCCCGAAGACGAAGGCTCCCACCAGTATGCGCATGATCGGGTCCATATCGGGCGCTAAGCCGCTGCCTCTGGAGCGGCTGCCGGTCTCCGCTTTCGGTATATAAGAGCCTTCCAGGACCCCCACGATGGCCGAGACTCCGGCCCTGACGCCGCCGTCGTAGTCCTGGCGCCGGAAGGCCGGGGTGATCTCGTCGCGGATGATGCGGCCGCAGAGCGCGTCGGGCAAGGAGGCTTCCAGCCCGTAACCCACCTCGATGCGCATTTTGTGGTCATGGGGCGCGATGAGCAGGAGTATTCCGTTGTCCTTGCCTTTCTGCCCGAGCTTCCAGGTCTTGGCCACGCGCACCGAGAAATCCTCGAGCGCTTCACCATCCAAAGATGGTATGGTCAGCACCGTGATCTGGTTCGAGGTCTTGCGCTCGTGTTCTGCCAACTGCGCGGATATCTCTCGGACCGCGCCGGCGCTGAGTATGCTTGCCTGGTCGCTGACTCGGCCGTCGAGATAAGGCACATCCAGCGCTGCGGCGGGCGCGGCGGCCAGGAGGCAGAGGACGATGGTCCAGGCGCGGCTCACGCGCCCTCCCCGTCGAACAGGGGTTTGTCGCTGAGCTCGTTGCGCTGGCCGGCCTCGGCCGTGAATCCGGCCTTGAGGAGCAGCTCATGGCAGTGCGTGAGAGACTGCACTATGCCTTCGACCAGCTTGGCACCCTGGGCGCTCTCGATGACCCGGGACACCGTCCGGTCCCAGTCCTCCGGATCGACTTTGGCGTTGATGCCCGAGTCCGCCACGACCACGGCGCGGCGTTCGAAGAGGCTCACGAAGATCAGGATGCCGGTGCGCCGTTCGGTCTTGAAGAGCTCATGGTGCAGAAAGACCTCTTCGGCTCGGCGGTGTGCCATGGCTGCGAGGCGATGGGATCCCGTGAGCAGGCGCCTCAGCGCAGGCACGAATCCTCCGGTCATCGCGCCTAAGGCGCAGCCGCCGAGGACCGCGGCGAGCAGGCGTGACAGGGACTGCCAGAGAGGGTGGCTCCAGTCGGCGAGGAAGAGCCCCAGGCAGGCGGCCGCGGCCCCCAGGGCCGCCCCTTTCCAAGGCGCTTCGGGGTAAGAGTCGCTTTGCCAGGCGATGTGGGTCGCGATCTGGCCGCAGGTCCCGGCCTCAGCCCTGGCTACGGCATTTTCGATGCGCGTGAGCCCGTCGGGGCCCAGCAGAGCCTTGATCTGGTCGGATGTCCTCATGGACGGGCGTCCTAGAATCGCACCTGCGGGGCCTTCTTGGCTTCGGGCTCGGCCTCGAAATAGGGGCGCTCCTTGAACCCGGCCAGGCCGGCGACGATGCTGGTGGGCATGCTGCGGATGGCCACGTTGTAGGCGATGACCGTCTCGTTGAAGGCGCGGCGCTCGACTGCGATTCGGTTCTCCGTGCCCTCCAGTTGGACCTGGAGGTCGCGGAAATTCTCGGTGGCCTTGAGGTTGGGATAGTTCTCCACGACCGCGAGCAGGCGGCTTAAGGCGCCGCTGAGCTCGCCCTGCGCGGCCGCGAACTTCTTGAACTGCGCGGGGTCGTTTAATACGGACTTATCAACGGTCAGGCTCCCGACTCGGGAGCGCGCGTCTACCACCGCGGATAAGGTGGACTTTTCGAAGCCGGCCGCGCCCTTGACGGTCTCGACCAGGTTGGGGACCAGGTCCATGCGGCGCTGGTAGACGTTCTCTACCTGGCCCCAGGCGCCTTTGACCGCCTCTTGTCGGCTGACTAGTCCGTTGTAGGCGGTCATGTACCAAAGGCCGATGACCACGGCCAGGGCGAGGATGGTCCCGAGCACGGCAGTGATGGGTTTCATGGCGCCTCCGAGGTGTAGATTGCAGGCCGGATAATCTGGTTTCAAAGAACCAGAATAGATGCTATCGTGATTGACTGACCAGCCCCAGGCCCCCCCATGGGGACTTGGCAAGCGTATAATAGCAAAACGTCGCTGGAGTGCGTCGTGGAATCGGGCAGGAGGATCCAGGCGGGAGGCATCGATTCCGGGTACGCCGGGTTGTCAGGCATGTTTGGTATGATGTATCCGGACATGAAAAACACGAAGCTCGCACCCGTCGTCAAGACCGATGCCCATCCCGTCCCGGCTAAACCCAAGCCCGTGGGCCTCAGCGCCGTGGAGATGGGAGCCCGCCAGAGAGAGATCTCCGTCTCAGAGTTCTTCACCAAGAACCGCCACCTTCTGGGCTTCGACAGCCCCCGCAAGGCCCTGCTCACCTGCGTCAAAGAAGCCGTGGACAACGCTTTCGACGCCTGCGAGGAGGCCGGCATCCTCCCTGAGGTCATGGTCAAGGTGGAGGCGGTCGCCCCCGAAGGCACCGCCCTGCCGCCGCTGTCCCAGGCCACGCGCTTCAAGGTCACGGTGGTGGACTACGGCCCGGGCATCGTGCGCGAGCAGATCCCGCGTATCTTCGCCAAGCTCCTCTACGGCTCCAAGTTCCACCGCCTGCGCATGAGCCGCGGCCAGCAGGGCATCGGCATCTCGGCCGCCGGAATGTACGGCCAGCTCACCACGGGCAAGCCGGTGCAGATCATCTCCCGGACCGGCGAGCATGCCCCGGCTCACTACTTCGAGGTGCAGATCAACACCAAGACCAACGAGCCGCGCATACTCGAGAAGAAGCAGATCGAGTGGGAGCACCACCGCGGCACGCAGGTCACCATCGAGATGGAGGGCAAGTACCAGAAGGGCCGCTCCTCCGTCGATGAGTATCTGGAGCAGACGGCCATCGCCAACCCGCACACCAAGATCACCTACATCACGCCGGAAGGCGAGACCAAGGTCTATCCGAGGACCTTCCATCAGCTTCCGGTCCCGCCGCGCGAGATCAAGCCGCACCCCTACGGCATCGAGTTCGGCATACTCCTCAAGATGCTGCACGATACCAGGAGCCATTGGCTCTCGGGCTTTCTTTCCAGCGACTTCTCCCGGGTCTCGCCCCGGGTGGCCGACGAGATATGCAGGACCGCGGGCCTCGATCCCCACGCCAGGCCCCGCAACATCATGGGCGCCGAGGCGGACAAGCTCTACAAGGCCATCCAGGCGACCAAGATCATGGCCCCGCCCACCAACTGCATCTCGCCCATCGGCGAGAAGGCCATCCTGACCGGGCTCTATAAGCAGATCAAGGCGGATTTTTACACGGCCGTGACCCGTCCGCCGGCCGTGTACCGAGGAAACCCATTCATCATCGAGGCGGGCTTGGCGTTCGGCACGGGCCCGGATGCGGTCGCGGTGGCGGCGAAGGAGACGCCCATGGCCGAGGGCGAGCATAAGGAGGAGGAGTCCGAGCTGGCGCGCGTGCTGCGCTTCGCCAACCGGGTGCCGCTGCTCTACCAGCAGGCGGCCTGCTGCACCTTCCAGGCCGTGCTGGAGACCTCTTGGCGCAACTATGGGGTGTCGCAGTCCCGAGGCGCCCTGCCCTCCGGGCCCATGGTCATTTTTGTGCACATGGCTTCGGTGTGGGTGCCTTTTACCAGCGAGTCCAAGGAAGCCATCGCCGATTACGACGAGATCCGCAAGGAGATCAAGCTGGCCATGCAGGAGTGCGGCCGGCGTCTGGGGATCTTCCTCAAGCGAAAGGAGCAAGCCAAGCATGAGTTTCGCCGCCGCAACGTCTTCGAGCTCTACATCGAGGAGGTCGCCGAGGCGTGCAAGCGTCTCAAGGGCGGCCGCCTGGCGGTCGAGAAGCTTAAGGCCCAGCTTCTGAAGATCGCGATGAAGCGCACCGGCGGCGAGAAGACAGACGAGATCCTGGGCAAGAAGGGCGGGCCCGAGGGCTTGACTGACTCCATCATCGTCACGGCCGAGGGGGTGGAGGGGGATGTGCCGGTCGAAGTCCCGGAATCCGTTCCGGAGGCGGCGGCGCTTGTAGAACCACCGGTGCCCGCGCCTGAGAAGCAAGCTGATCCGCAGTCTCTGCGCAAGCCTGTGAAGAAGAAGCCGTCTAAACCTGCCAAGGCGGCGAAGCCGGCGATGAAGCGTCGGAGGCGATGATGAGCGAGCGCGAAATCACCATTCGATTGAAAGTCTTGCGTCGGATATCCATATGGGGGGCGGCGGCCCTGCTCATATGCTGCGCTGTCAATGAGTTGCTGGCCGAGAGCATGACCATGACTACGTATTACCCGTCGCCGTCGGGCGTCTATAAGCGGCTGACCGCGACCGATAGGGCCGCTATCGGAGGCGGAGCCTATACGACCAGCGCGGCGCCCTCTGGCGGCCTGATCGTGAGCGGCAACGTCGGCATCGGGACGATAACCCCGGCTGCCACATTGGATGTGGGAGGCACGGGCGCTATCAAATTTCCTGTCGGTGACTCGACGAATCGTCCTGCAAGCCTCGTGGCCGGCATTATCCGCTACAACACCACCCTAGGAAAGATAGAGTTTTATGACGGTACTAGTTGGAAAACGGTAGGCTTTATTGTGAATAGCGACTTCAGCTGCAGTGGCGGCAACACGGTGGCAGATCGCGGCGGTTACCGCATCCATACATTCACGACTTCAGGACAGTTCACTGTGCGGGGTTCTGGGGATGTTGATGTTTTGCTTGTCGGTGGGGGTGGCGGCGGTGGTGGGAAGTTTGCGGGCGG
>CAIKVT010000018.1 GCA_903830945.1 uncultured Elusimicrobia bacterium | reverse complement strand
GTCTGGCGGCTCTTCTACGACACGGTCAAGGGCGGCGACTACCGCGCCCGCGAGGCCAACGTCTACCGCCTGGCCCAGGTCTCAAACTCCATCATCGACCAATGCGTGGCCCAGGGCGTGCCCTTCGCGCGCGACTACGGCGGGTCCCTGGACAACCGCTCCTTCGGCGGGGCCCAGGTCTCGCGCACCTTCTTCGCGCGCGGCCAGACCGGCCAGCAGCTCCTGCTGGGCGCCTACTCCGCGCTGATGCGCCAGGTCGGCAAAGGCCAGGTGAAGATGTTCCCTCGGCGAGAGATGGTGGAGCTGGTCGTAGTCGACGGGGTGGCGCGCGGCATCGTGGTGCGCAACCTCATCACCGGCAAGCTCGAGTCCCATGCCGGCCACGCGGTGCTCCTGGCCACCGGCGGCTACGGCAACACCTTCTACCTCTCCACCAACGCCAACTCTTGCAACGTGGGCGCGGCCTGGATCGCGTACAAGAAGGGCGCCGGCTTCGCCAATCCCTGCTTCACGCAGATCCATCCAACCTGCATCCCCCAATCCGGCGAGCACCAGGCCAAGCTCACGCTCATGAGCGAGAGCCTGCGCAACGACGGCCGGGTCTGGGTGCCCAAGAAAAAGGGCGACAATCGGGCTCCCGGCCAGATCCCCGAGGCGGAGCGCGACTACTACCTGGAGCGCAAGTACCCGACCTTCGGCAACCTGGTGCCCCGGGACGTGGCCTCGCGCGCGGCCAAGCAGATGATCGACGACGGCCGCGGCGTAGGCCGCACGGGCCTGGCGGTGTATCTGGACTTCGCCGACGCCATCAAGCGCCAAGGGCAAGCCAAGATCGCGGAGAAGTACGGCAACCTCTTCGACATGTACGCCCACCTGACCGCGGAAGACCCCTACCGAGCGCCCATGCGCATCTACCCGGCCGTGCATTACACCATGGGTGGGCTGTGGGTGGACTACAACCTCATGACCACCATCCCGGGACTGTTCTGCATGGGCGAGGCGAACTTCTCAGACCATGGGGCCAACCGCCTGGGTGCCTCAGCCCTGATGCAGGGCTTAGCCGACGGCTACTTCATCATCCCCTACACCTTGGGAGGATTCTTCGGCTCGACCAAGCTGCCCAAGGTAGACACGAGCCACCAGGCCTTCCGGGATGCGGAGCGGGCCGCCGAAGGGCGCGTCCAGAAGTTGCTCTCCATCCAAGGCAAGCGCACGGCGGTCAGTTTCCATAAAGAGCTTGGGAAACTGATGTGGAACAACTGCGGCATGGGCCGCAACGAAAAGGGCTTGAAGGAAGCCCTAGCAAAGATCCCCGCCATCCGCGAGGAGTTCTG
Source organism: uncultured Elusimicrobia bacterium (assembly GCA_903830945.1). Lineage (GTDB taxonomy): Bacteria > Elusimicrobiota > Elusimicrobia > UBA1565 > UBA9628 > UBA9628. Next base: position 946 of record CAIKVT010000018.1, on the reverse strand, counting down.
GGCGAACGTCATGGTGACCGGCTCGGGAGAGGACTTCAACCAGACCCTGGAGCGCGCTTCCCGGGTCGCGGACTACCTGGAGTTCTCAGAGCTGCTGGTACGCGACGCGCTGGAGCGCCGCGAGTCCTGCGGCGGCCACTTCCGGGATGAATCGCAGACCCCGGAAGGCGAGGCCATGCGCGACGACGCCAACTTCAGCCACGCGGCGGTCTGGGAGTACGCGGGGGAGGTCAAGGACCCAGTCCAGAACCGTGAGAAGCTGGAATTCAAGGACGTAGTGCCATCCCAAAGGAGCTACGCATGAACGCCCCCGAGACCACCATGGACGTCACTTTGCGGGTCTGGCGCCAGAAAGGGCCGGGCCAACCCGGACGACTTGTGACCTACGAGGCCAAAAGCTGCACTCCGGACATGTCGTTCTTCGAGGCCCTCGACGTAGTCAATGAAGATATCGTGGCCAAGGGCGAAGACCCTATCGCCTTCGACCACGACTGCCGCGAGGGCATCTGCGGCACCTGCTGCCTGACAATCAACGGCCAGCCCCATGGGCCGGATCAGGCCGCCACGGGCTGCCAGCTCCACATGCGCACATACAAGAACGGCGACAGCATCACCATCGAGCCTTTCCGCGCCCGGGCCTTCCCGGTCATCAAGGACTTGGTCGTCGACCGCTCGGCCTTGGACCGCGTCATGGCCGCAGGCGGCTTCGTCTCGGTCAACACAGGCGGAGCCGGCGAGGCCAACGCCATCCTCATCCCCAAGGACAAGGCGGAGAAGGCCATGGACGCGGCGGCCTGCATCGGCTGCGGCGCCTGCGTGGCGTCCTGCCCGAACGCCTCGGCCATGCTCTTCGTCTCGGCCAAGGTCTCCCAGTTCGCCCTGCTGCCGCAGGGCCAGCCCGAGCGCGACCGCCGGGTGCTGGCCATGCAGAAGCAGATGGACTTGG
>CAIKVT010000017.1 GCA_903830945.1 uncultured Elusimicrobia bacterium | reverse complement strand
GACCGCTCATAGTTTGAATTGAGCGACTTTGCCGCAGCGTCGGCCCGTCCGATCGCCCGCAGCTTGTCGCCCGCCGCTTTCTCGCCATGGGTGAGCTCGTATTGAATGAATGCAAGCTGCTCTTCGTAGGACCCAGCAGTCACGTCGTGGCCGGTCAGCGCGCGGAACTGAGCGGCCCGGTTCCGGTCCCACTGCGCCAGGCCAACGTGGCCCGAGGCATTGCGCGCACCGGGATTGAACCCGGACTCCGCGCCGATGTTGGCCAGCAGCCCGGCGGTCTGAGCCTCGCTCCAGCCCGCGGCCCGAAAAAAGTCGTGCGCTTCGTTGACGCGTGAGCCGCCAGAAGTGGGGCGAAACGCGATGGGGCTGATTGCGCCAGGCATCCCACCAAACCTATGGTACGCGGGATCGGGAACAAACCCAGAGCCGGGACCGCTAGGAAGCTGGAGTGATGGTACAGGAAGTTGAGGCGATGGCACAGGAAGTTGAAGCCCCGGCACATCAGGCGCCTTCCCCGGCATCGCGTCGCCCATGTCAAGTCCATTATTGTCCAGAAAGTGCTTGGTCGCGGCGAGGCCCTTTCCCATCGCGGCAATGGCGTTGAAGACGGTTGTTATCCCCGGCAGGGCGTCTCGAAGACTGGATGCCAGTGTTCCAATGTCATCAGCGAACCCGGCGATCTTTTTGTCGAATTCCGGAGTCCCGATCTTTGTCGCGAACCCATCGAGGCTGGTCGCGACCTCATCAATGAACACCTTCAGCTTATCACTTCCGGCGAAAGCCTCAATAACGTGAACGACACCATCTGACAAATGGCCGATCGGCCCTGTTAACTGAGTAAGTCCAATTATTAGGGTCTTCTCGATTTGCTCACCCGCGCGCCTTAGCTGGACGTTTAAGTCCTCCCAGGACTTCGCGGTTGGATCTGATATATTGAGGCGGCTACGATCGTTTTGGGAGTTCTTGGCGTCCTCCATCAACTCGGATAAGGACCTGTGCTTGATCCGCTCAAAGTCCTCAAGGCTGCCGAACTGACCGAGGCCGCGTGATTGAAACGTCGTGCCGAGTAATGCTTCGGGGGTCTTATCCGCCAGGGTTTTCAGGCCGCGCAGCACGTCGAGAGATGCGTCGAACGGGCTTTTCTGGCGTTCGGTGTTATAATTCAGGCCGAGCGCGCCATACGGGGCGGCCTTGGTAACGTCGCGCTGGGACTCAAACACCCCGGTCAGGAAACCACTGGGGTTGTCCAACACGCGACCGAAGTTAGTCTCGAATGCCTTGCGCTCGCCGATGGTCGTTCCGGTGCCGCCTGCAAGGTGGCGGGAAGCGGCGGCTGATGTGGCCAAGCGCTCGATCCCGAAAAGCCCGCCTGCGCCGATGATGCCGGATATGACTCCGGTTATACTGGACCAGCGCAGCAGGGAGATCGTCGCGGAGCCGATATTGGTGGCGAAGGATTTGGCGTCCTTGGCCATGTCGTGCCAGGATTTAGCCTGACTTGATACCGCGTGCTTCTGCCGGTCAAGCTCCTTAGACGCTGCCTTCTCCGCGTCGGCACGCTCCATCGCAAGCGCTACGCCAGCCGTGGCCGCGGAGACCAGGGCGAGGAATTCATCTGCGCTGCGCCCAGCCTCTTTCGTGACTGCGGCCCAAGCCTCGGGGGTCTTGCCGAGTTGCTTCTGGTACTCGGCATAGGATGCCTTGAATTTGTCAAACGCCGTTGTGTCGATTTCGATGTCGATTATGCTCTTTGTGGGCATAGTTTAGGTCCTAAGTATCGATGGTCTCAACCACCGCACGGCGTCCTCCTGACCCTCTTTAAGCCCGCAAGCCTCGGCGTTCAGGCCGAGGTAAGGGCCACCAAACTCGAATGTCGCCTCCATGCTG
>CAIKVT010000016.1 GCA_903830945.1 uncultured Elusimicrobia bacterium | reverse complement strand
GGTCTTCATATAGACGCCATCAGCGGGTTAATCTCGGGGACGCCGACCTCGGTGGGCACCAATAGCGTTACCATCGGCGCTATAAATTCGGACGGCACGGGCAATGCCACATTGTCCTTGACCATTAATTCCGCCGGTTCTCCACCTGTGATTAACGTTAACCTTGAGGGGCTCCCAAAAATTAGGACCAGGGTCTAAGGTGGTAAAATGACCTCCAATGGGGAGCAAAAAGATGCGGAAGCGACACAGTGCCGACTTCAAGGCGCAGGTGGCCTTGGCGGCGATTCAGAACACGAAAACGATCAACGAGTTGGCAGGGCTCTACGAGGTTCACCCCAACCAGATCCGGGACTGGAAGAAACATGCCTTGGCGGCGGTCCCCGACGCCTTCTCGGGACGGCGAGTCAAGGACGCCACCTCCAACGAGGCCCTACTGACCAGTCTCTACGAACAAATAGGGCGCCAGAAGGTGGAGCTGGAGTGGCTAAAAAAAAAGCTTGGGCCCTGGACTTGAGGAGCGGCGCGCGATGATCGAGCCGGGCCATCCTCAGCTCTCAGTGAGGCACCAATGCGCCCTGTTGGGCATTGCGCGCTCCGGCCTTTACTATGAGCCGGTGGGGCCAAACCCCGAGGACCTTGCGCTTATGCGTCTGCTCGATGAGAAGTACACGCGGACCCCGTTCTACGGGGTACGCAAAATGCGCAGGCACCTGCTTGGCCTCGGGTACGGCGTCGGCCTCAATCGGACGCGAAGGCTGCTGCGGCTGATGGGATTGGAGGCGATCTATCCCAAGCCGCGGCTGAGCTTCAACGGGACGGAGCACAGGAAGTTCCCGTATCTTCTCGGCGGGCTGGATATCTGCCGACCGAACCAGGTGTGGTGCGCGGATATCACCTATCTGAGGCTGCGGCACGGCTTTGGGTATCTCGTGGCGATCATGGACTGGTTCAGCCGCTACGTGCTGTCCTGGGAGGTCTCAAACACGCTGGAGGCCGACTTCTGCGTGTCGGCGCTGGAGGCCGCGCTGCGCGTGGCCCGGCCGGAGATATCCAACACGGACCAGGGTTCCCAGTTCACCAGCGACGACTTCATCGGGAAGCTGGAGAAGGCGGAGGTCCGGATCAGCATGGACGGCAAGGGACGCTTCCTCGACAACATCTTCGTCGAACGGCTCTGGCGGACGGTCAAGTACGAGGACATCTTCATCCACGACTACGAGACGCTGTCGGACGCGAGAATCGGGCTTCGGAGGTATTTCCCGTTCTACAACGACGAGAGATTCCACGAAACGCTTGCGTATCAAACGCCGGCTCAGTTATACTGGCAGAGTTCTTTGGCGGGAGCAACAGCGTGACGGGGCAATACGCGGGAGACGCCGTGGTCGAAAAATCGGCGCTTGAAAAAATTCGAGCGGCCAACGAAACGGCAACGACTAACGGAACTCCCTCACAGCCACGGCATTTCTCTTTCTTCAGCCTAACGGCAACAGCAACGGCAACGGCCACCTTAAATCAGGTCAACCGTGGTCCTAACAACCGGGACCCCCTCACCTTTTGAAAAGTTTAAGACTCAAAGAGATCATAAACAAATATGTACCATGAGCACTCTGGAGAAGGCGGCCGCCACGGTAGGATTTTCTTATAGGATCGAGCATATAGTCGGATGGCATCACGTGCTAATAATAGACCTTCCCCTCCAACCCCGAGGCCGAGCGGGCGACGGCCCCACCTGAAGATCTAGCCCAGCAGTTCCTTACCCCGCAGCAGCCGGTGGTACTTGACCCCGAAGCGGTGCGCCTCGTCGCGCAGGCGCTGCAGGAGCCTTAGAGCGGGCCGGCTCCGCTCCAGGATGAGCGACTCGGGCTTGCCGGGCAGGAAGACTTCCTCGATGCGCTTGGCCAAAGCCGCCGCAGGGATGCGCAGCTTGAGTTTTCTGAGCTCCTTCCAGGCGGCGCCCAGCTGGCCCTTGCCCCCGTCGAGGAGGATGAGGTCGGGCAGCGCGGCGCCCTCCCGCCGCAGGCGGCCGTAGCGCCGCCGCACGGCCTCGGCGATGGACGCAAAGTCGTCGATGCCCGAGACCCCGCGCAGCCGGAACCTGCGGTAATGGTCCTTGTGGGGCTCGCCGCCCTGGAAGCAGACCATGGCGGCTACGAGCTGGCGGCCTTGGAAATGCGAGACGTCGAAGCATTCGATGTGGAAGGGGGCCGCTGAGAGGCCCAGCGCGGCCTGCAGGTCTGTGACCGAGCGGGAGGCGGCCAGGGGCAAGGCCAGATCTCCCGCCTGCACGGCGCGCACGCGCACCCGCTCGCTGATCTGGTCGAGGGCCGCCAGGTTGTCGCGCAGGCGGGCGGCGCGCTCATACTCCAGCCTCTGCGAGGCCTCGCGCATCACGTTGTCCACGCGCCGGCGCAGGTCCGCGTGGCGGCCCGAGAAGAACAGCACCGCGTCGCGCACCACCCGGCGGTAGTCGCGGCGGCTGATGTGGTCCGCGCAGGGCGCCGGGCAGTCCTTGGTG
>CAIKVT010000015.1 GCA_903830945.1 uncultured Elusimicrobia bacterium | reverse complement strand
TGCCCTATTTCCATGTCCTGGAATTCCAACGCGCGCGATAAGCTGTGCCGGACGGCCATTCGAGCCGGGATCCGTGTTTTTATGGTGCTGAGGGCGAGGACGTCGTGCTTGTCCCTGGCGCTCGCGGTCTTCGGCGGCGGTCTCGCGCTGGGCGCGGAGCAGGCTGCCCTGCCCACGATATCCACGGCGGATTTCTCCGCGGCCGATTTCGGGGATTGCAAAAGACTCGCGCAATTCCTTGCGGACGAAGGGCCGGATTTCCCGGTGTCACGGCGGCTCAGGCCGGAGGTCCAGGAGAGTCTCCGGTTTTCATTCTGGAAGGGGCAGGCGGTCCCGGAACAGATGCGCCGCCAGATCGCGGACGATTTCAACGCCATGCTTTCGGACAGATCATTGTTCAGGGAGATAAGGGCTTTTTACGCGAGCCGCGGGATCCAACTCATCGGGGCGACCATGACGGAAGTGTTTTTCCCTGAGGACAGGCGCCTCCTGTGCTGGCTGGTCCGTCTTTTAGAGGCAGAGGGCATATTCGATCCCAAGCGGACAGAGATCCCGCCCCCGGCGGGCGCCCAGCTTCGCGCGCTGAACCACATATTTTTAATGACCATATCCCGTGAGGACCCAAGGCCGGCCAGCGAGGAACCTCCGATCATCCTGCCGCATGGGACCAGCGGGGAAGACCAGCTTTTTTCTCCGATCAGGCTCGCCATGCTGCAGCCCGAGAGGGTCGTCGATCATCTGGGGATCCAGCCGGGGATGGTCGTCGCGGATATCGGGGCGGGCTACGGCGTTTTCACTTTCCCCCTGGCGGATGCTTTAAAGCACACAGGCCAGGTCTATGCGACCGACATCTCAAGCGACGCTGTCGCCGACCTGAACGCCAAGGCGGCATCCGGCGGTTATAAGAACGTCACCGCGGTCAAGGTCGAACCTGAGGGAGTCCAGCCTTTTTTGGATCTCTTTTACAGGGGACATGCATTCGACAGGATCCTGGTCGTCGATGTATACCAAGCCATAGCAGACCCTGTCTCCTATTTCGACGAACTGCGGCTTTCCTTGAAACCAAGGATCGGGAGGCTCCATATCATCATTCGGAGGCCGGATCCCGATCTCGCGGAACTCGAATTCGGCGATTTCAAAAATGTCCTTAAGACGCTCGCCGCCAAAGGAGAACGGTTCCCTGTCTATCGGCGGCTGAAGCCGGAGATCCGTGAGTATCTGAAATCCTGGCATGGGCAGGAAGTCCCGGCGGGACTGCGTCGAGGGATCATCGACGACTTCAATACGATGCTATCGGAGAAGTTCTTGTTCAAGGAGCTGGAGGATTCCCATGACGACAGCGCCCGGATCGGCAGCTTCCCTCTGGCTTCTTGGCTCGTCGCGCAATTGCGCGCGGAAGGGATATTCGCGCGGGAAAGCCGGCCCCTATCGCCCTTGGCCCGCAAGGAGCTGCACCGGCTTAACCGCACCCTATTGACCAGGATCTTCCAGACGTACGTCTGGCGCGATACGCTGCTGTCGGATTACGCTTTTCTGCCTGAAAAAGAAACCATCGTCAGGCAGCTTTCGACCGCGGGCTACTCGCTCGCCCGCGATGATGACGGACTGCTGCCCTATTTCTACGTCCTGGAATTCAAGCGCGCGCGATAAGCGCTTCCCTCTCCGCGGGGGCGATCGAGCGCGTCCGACGAAAAATGAAGGCCGGCTCGCCGCACGATGGCGCGCACGTGCCGCTCGTTCGGGATGAAACGGTTCGGGGAATAGATGGGGAAGTTCTTCTTGACGCGCGCCGGGCTGCCGTCGTGCACCGTGACCGCGTTGGCGCCCGCCGTCAAGCCCAGGAATTGCCCGCCCTTTCGGAGTTTCTCCAGCGAACTTGTCGCGGGGATGAGCAGGTGGGGATACATGATCCGTATGAGGGCCATGCAATTGAGGGTCATGTCCACGTCGCCGGGCGGCAGGCCTCGGTAGCGGCAAGATTCTCCGGGGATGAACACCGAGGAGCTTCCCATGCTCAGCTTGAAGCGGGAGAGGAATAAAAGGTCCCGGGCGATGTCCGTCGTGGTCTGGCCGGGCAGCCCGACCATGTTGCCCGAGCCCACCTCGAAACCGAGAGCGATGAGCTCCTGGATGCGGGCGACCCTGCGGGACAGGCGATCGCCTGGTTTTATCTTGCGATAGAGAGCCGGGTTGGAGGTCTCGAATTTCAGGATGTATCGGTCGGCCCCCGCGTCCTTGAGCTGCCGGTACTGGGCCCGGAGCAGGTTGCCCAGGCACAGGATGACGACGAGGTCGCGGTGCGCGGACTTGACGGCCTGGACGCAGCGGCAGACGTGCTCCACGAACCGCGGCGCCGCGCTCTCGCCGGATTGGATCAGCAGGACCCTGCGGCCGCGGGCGTAGACCTGGCGGGCGATGTGCAGCGTATCGGCGCGGCCGATGAGGTAGCGCGGGATTCCGGCGTCACGGTTCATGCCGCAGAAATTGCAGCGCTGCCGGCAGATGTTGGATATTTCCAGGACGCTGCGCGCCTCGACCCGGGCCTGGGGGAAACACAGGGAGCGGCGGCGGCAGGCGAGGCGGAAGAGCTGTTTTTGAGCCGGGCCTTTCAACTGGAGGGCCGCGGCCAGGATGTGTTCGCCGTAAGAGGCGTCCTCCAAGGCGCGCAAGATGTATCGAGCGCCGAGTCTTGGGGATGTCGCCATGGATTTCGACAATGGGAAGAGCCGGCCCCGCTCAATCGGACCGGGACGACAGCCGGCGCAGGTGGCGGGCCAATATGCCGGCCAGGCGCTTGGCGGTTTCGGGATCGGCATCGCTGACGTCCCGGGTCTCCTCGGCGTCGGCCCGCAGGTCGTAGAGCGCGGTCTTGCCGCCCGGCTCATCGGAGACGAATTTCCAGCGCGAGTCGCGCACGTAATGGCGCATGGCTCCGGAGTCGTTCCAGGTCGCGGTCGCGGTCCCAAAGACCGGGCGCTCCTGGACGTCTTCCTGGCCGCGCAGCAGGGGCACGAGGCTGCGCCCCTCGAACGGCTCGGGCTTGGGCAGGCCGGTCAGCTCCAGCAGCGTGGGGCCCACATCCACCAGCTCCGCCAGCGAGCTTACGCGGCGCGGCGCGAGCCCCGGCGCCCAGATGGCGAGGACCACGTGGAAGATGCCGTCGTGCGTCGACATATGCATGCCGTGGGCGAACTTCCCGCCCTCGCCGAAGAGCGTGCCGTGGTCTGAGAGGAGCACGATCACGGTGTTCTCCATGACCCCCAGGCGCTCCAGCTCCGCGAAGAACCGCCCCAGGCTGGCGTCGAGGTGCGCGACGCGGTCGTCGTAGATGGAGGCCATGTGCCGTCCGGTCCGGGGATCCTTTGCCGCCGCCTCGATCTCGCGCTTGAGCCAGCCGGAGGGCTCGGGCTTGTTCTCGGCGTAGGAGTCGCCGTTGAAGGCCTTGAAGAAGTAGAAGGCCCCCATGAACCGCTCCGTCTGTTCATGATCGCCGGGGTCCCAGCGGTCCCGCTCCGACTCCGGGAGCTCGAGCACGTCGAACGGCGGGTGCACGTCCTGGGGCTGAATGAAAAGGAAGAAGGGTTTGGCGCGGTCTTTCTGTATCCACTTCAGGGCGACCGGGATGTAGGCGTCCATCCGTCGCGGCAGGTCGCCGCTGAGATAGGTGTCGAAGCCCTTGCCGAAGCCATACTGCAGGGCCAGGTTCGGACCGCCGGTGAAGCCGGCCGTGCGAAAGCCGGCCTTCTGGAAGACCTCGGCCAGCATGGTCTCGGAGTCGCTGATGGCGGTGAACTTGCTGACGGCGTGGTGCTGTTCGGCGTATCGTGAAGTGAAGAGGCTCGCGAAGCTCGACAGGGTGTAGGAGCCCTGGGAAAAGACCCGGTCGAAGACCACGCCGCGGGCGGCCAGGCGGTCGAGGTTGGGGCTGGTCGGATGCTTGTAGCCGTAGAGGTCCAGGTGGTCGGCGCGCAGAGTGTCCGCGCCTATGATGATCACGTTGAGGGGCTTGGTCGGCTGTGTCGCTGGAGCCGCCGCCAAGAGAGGATGCGCTAAAGCGAAAAAAAGAAAGAGCGTGGCCATGGGCATATTATACGACTCCTGTCGCGGGATTCCGCATCCGACCGGCCAAGATCATAAGGCGACCTCCACGACAGCTTCCGCGGGTCTCCGCGGCAAGGGCCTGGGCTCGGCTTCGAGGCGCCCCTCCACGATGCGGACGTCGTGCTCGAGGCGTCGGGGGAAATCGGCGAAACGCACCAGCCATGGGCGGCCTTGAGCGCGCTCCCGGATGGCGCGGACGGCATTGCACCTCTGCCCCCAGAGCGGGATGTGGGCCCGGGCGAGCGTGAGCACCTGGAAGCCCTGGCTTGCGAGAGCCGCCAAAGTGCGTCGTGAATTGGACCAGGCGACCAGGTGCAGATGCAGCCGGCCTTCCGGGGCCAGGCTGTGACGCGCCGCTTTCACGAGGTCGACCGTCAGCTCGGCGCCGTCCCGTCCTCCGTCGAGGAATCGCGCGACCAGCGGGGACTCGCGCATGGCCGGCTCGCGCATGAGCCGGCTTGCGCCGGGAGTGTTGGGCAAAGTCGAGATGATGAGGTCGGGCCGGCAGCGGAGCTTCGGCAGCCAGTCCGCGAAGGAGCCCTGGAGGAACCTGCAGCGGCCGGCCACGCCGTTGAGCCGCGCGTTGCGGCGGGCGGCTTTGACCGCGTCGGCGCTGACGTCGATCCCGTAGACGAGCCTTGCTCCCAGCTTGGCGCAGAGGATGGCGTGCAGGCCCGCGCCCGTGCCGACGTCCGCGACCGTTTCCCCCCGCCGGATGCGGAACTGGGTGGCGTTGAAGAGGCCGACGAAGTTCGGGACGAAGACCCGCTTTTCTGGGATCTTGAGCCGGATGCATTGGCCCCGCAGACGATAGGTCAGGTTCAGCATGAGACCGCCGCCAATGACATTATTAATATTATAGGATTGTCGGCAAGGAGTATATATGACGGCCTTGGGCTCGGGAACATGATGGCCGTCACGCAGCCCCGAGGCGGGACGCGGATCCCGAGATTCCAGCAGGGCTTGCATTGGACGGGCGTTTTGATAGAATCTCTCACCCCGATGCCGATAGAGACCGCCGCGCGCGCGCGCCTCGACGTGCTGTATCCTGACCTGGGGCCATGCGGGCGCCGCGGGCCTGATGACCGCGCCCGGACCGTCTCTTTCCTGCGGACCCGCGGGTCGTTGAGGCACTTGCCCAAGGAGGCCGTCGCGGCGCTGGCGTCGGCGGCGTCCCCTCGGCGCTACGGCGCCGGAGAGACCGTGTGCCACGCGGGAGAGCCGGCGCGAGAGATGTTCGTGGTCCAAGAGGGTCGGCTGTGCACCAACCAGTACAGCTCGGGCGGCGGCCGGATGTGCATTGACATCATGCTGCCCGGCGACATCGCCGGCATGGCCGCCGTCTCCCATGACAGCTATATCTGGGAAGTGCTCGCGGCCCGGGACACCGTCCTGCTCGTCATCCCGCGGGAAGCGGTGCTCCAGCTTCTGGATAGGCACCCTGCGTTTCTCCGAGAGATCCTTAACCGTCATGCCCAGCGCCTGCAGTACGTTGAGACCTTGCTCTATCTCTCCCGGGAAAGGGTGGAAAAGAGGCTGGCGGCGGCGCTGCTCTATCTCCATCACAAATTCGGGACAGTCCTGCCGGTGCGGCGCGCCGAGTTGGCGGAGATGGCCGGGACCACGGCGGAGACGGCCATGCGCACCTTGAGGCGGCTCGAAGAACTGGGCTTGGTGGAACGCCGTCGCGGCCAGATCGTGATCCGGGATGCGCGGAGGCTGCGGGCGCGCCTGGAGCGGGTCGCCGGATCGCCGCCGGCAGCATGACGAGCGTCATGCGCCATCTATGAGGGCGCTCATTTAAAATCCCCTGACGGTTTGGTTGAATTCCTTCCATTCACCGACCTGGGGAGGGATGATGACGGATGCTATTAAGAGGAAGAGGGTTTCCATGCTCGCGGCACTGTCGCTGATCTTCGCCGCCGCCGTCAGCGGCCGCGCCGCCGACCCGGCACTGGATCCCCTGGTCATCACCGCTTCCCGCTATGCCCAGTCCGCCTATTCGGTCCCGGCCTACATCTCCGTCATCTCCTCATCCGCGATCAAAGCCACCCCGGCCCAGACCATGGACGACATGCTGCGCACGGTCCCGGGCGTCAACGTCAAAGTCGGCAGCAGCCGCGTGGTCAACCCGGCCCTGCAGACGGTCTCCATGTTCGGGGCCGGGGGCACGGGCCGCGCCCTGGTCCTCCTCGACGGCCTGCCGCTCACCGACGGCTTCACCAGCTTCGTGCCCTGGAGCAAGGTGCCGCCGGCCACGGTGGAGCGCGTTGAGGTGCTGCGCGGCGGCAACTCCAGCCTCTACGGCACCAACGCCATGAGCGGGGTCATCAACGTGATCACCCGCGCCCCGAAGGAGCGCGCCGCGGACCTGGACTATTCCTACGGCTCCATGCGCACGCATCAGCTCAACGCCTATGCCAGCGAGGCCGTGCTGGGCAAATTCGGCCTGGGCATCGATTACAACTACTACAAGACCGGCGGCTACCAATGGCTGCGGGCCACGGACCGCGGCCCCATCGACCACAACGCCACGGCCAAGAACTGGACGCTCAATGTCACAGCGGCTTCGCTCAAGGGCGGCGCGGCCGGCCCCCTCTGGTTCGTGCGCGGCCTGGTGTTCCGCGACAACCGCAACCACGGCCTGGACCAGTTCTTCGATTCGCGCGACGAGATGGACCTGGCCGCTGGCTTCCGCCTGCCGCTGGACTCCGCGGGCGAGGTGCGCGGCAACGCCTTCGTGGGCAAGCACGTCCTGGATAGCACCAACGCCACCACCTCCACCACCACCGGCCGCACGGCCCAGTACATTTGCGTGCACAACCTCCTGCCCTCGTTGGACTCGGGCGCCAGCCTCCAGTGGTCCAAACTGTTCGAGGCCTTGTCTTCCTCGGTCACGGTGGGCGTGGATCTGCGCAACACATCCGCCCGCAACGACGAAGCCGATTACTCCACCACGGGCGTCTATCAGACGAGCGTGAGCTCCGGGGGCACGCAGACCACCATCGGCGTCTTCGGCCAGTGGAGCCTGAGCCCCCTGCCCGGACTCACGCTGGTGCCCAGCGGCCGCTTGGATTACTGGCAGAATCATGCCGCCTTCCAGAACACGTTCGACGGCAGCGGCCGGACTCCGCTGCCCTCCAAGGATTACACCTTCTTCAGCCCGCGCTTCGCGGCCCGCTACCAGGTGGCTGAGCCGCTGGCCCTGCGCGGGGCGGTTTACCGGGCTTTCGTCGCGCCCACTTTGCAGAACCTCTATCGGGGGGCGCGGCCGCAGAATGCAATCTCTCTGCCGAATCCCGACCTCACTCCCGAGGTGCTCCGTGTGGGCGGAGAGTTCGGCTGGGACCTGACACTCGGGCCTGCCGCCTTGCGCGCCACGGGGTTCTGGAGCGAGATCTCCAACTCGATCGGCAGCGTGACCTTGGGCAAGGTCGGCTTGATCACCTACTCGAAGGCTCAGAACATCAGCTCCATCCGCACCCGTGGCGCCACATTCGAGCTCCCCTGGCAGATGAGCCGACAATGGGCGCTTACCCCGTCTTATACCTACACCGAAGCCCTTATCACGGACAATAACGCCAGCCCCGGGACCGTGGGCAACATGGTCACGGACATCCCGCGCCACCAGGCCGCCTTCGCGCTGAACTTCGACGACCCGAGCATCGTGACCGCCCAACTGCGCGGCCGCTACATGACCAAACGTTGGGGCAACGACACCAACACTTACAATCTGGACGAGAATTTCGTTTTGGACTTCTCCGCCTCGCGCTGGATCTCCAAGAACCTCGAGGTTTACGGCGACATCGAGAATATGCTGAACCGGACCTACACCTCGGTACAGCTCGGCTCCTTGCCGCTGCTGGGCGAGCCGTTCTACGCGGCCCTCGGGCTGCGCCTGCACTACCGCTGAGGGCCGGCCCGAGAAACGGGCAGGCTGATTTGCTAGCATCGCTGAATGCTCGACCATACACGATGCCTGTCCCTGCTGCTTGCGCTCTTCGCCGCATCTTTGCCCCTGCGGGCCGCGGCGGCCAAGGGGCCGCCGTCCCCGGAGGGCAGCCGTTCTCCTCTCCCGGAGGGGACCACGGCATCGGCCGCACGCCACGGCATCGTGCTCCTGGACCTTGTCGGACTTCCCGCTGACCAAGCCGCTCTGGAGCGCGAAGCCCCGGGCGCCGTGGTCTTCGCGCAGGCCGTTTCTCAGGGCGCAGCGGCCGGTCCCAGCGCGGCGTCCCTCTTGACCTCGCAATATGTGCAGAACCACGGCCTCGTGGTCGCCGGCGACCGCATCTCCACCACGGCCGCCACCATGGCCGACGCTTTCGGCGGCGCTGGCTACGCCACCGCGGGCTTCGCGGCCGACGCCAGCTTGGACCCCAAGTCCGGAGTGGCGCAAGGCTTCAAGACCTCCGATTTCAAGGCCGACTCGTCGTCGGCCGCGTTCCAGCAGGCTACCGATGCCGCTGTCCGCTGGCTTGCGGCTCAGCACGGCCCCTTTTTCCTCTATTGGCACGGCGTCCGCCCCGCAGCGGAGTCCCTGGAAGCATTCCGCGCTTTGCGCAAGGCCGCACCGGCCGGGACCGTGCTCGTGCTCACGGCCGGCGCCGGTCTCGGCGGCGGGCCGGAGCTGGGCGAGCGGACCGTTCACGTGCCCCTGCTCATCTGGAGCCCGGACCTCAAGCCCCGTCGCGTGGCGGAAGTCGTGCGCCTGGTCGATCTGGGCCCCGCCCTGCTGGAATGGGCCAAGATCACGGTGCCCGACTCGTTCCAGGGCGCCAGCCTCGCGCCTCTGGCCGAGGGCCGCTCCGCGACGCCCCGCTACGGCTTCAGCGCCTCAGGGACAGCGCCGGGCAAGCCCTCGCTCTTCTCCATCCGCGGTGAAGGCTGGCAGATGATCTACGACAAGGCCAGCGGGGAAGCGCGCCTCTTCGACCTCAAGGCCGACCCGGACATGAAGACCGACTTATCCGAGAGCCGGCCCGACATCGGATTGGATCTGACCCAAAGGCTGATGCGCCATCTCCGGGAGACCAAGGCTTCGGCACGACGCGGCGGCCAACTCTCACCGGACCTGCTCCGGCAGATGCGGGAAAAAGGCTACTGGTGAGCGGTCGGAGTTGAGAGCACGGCCTTCAGCACGCCGGAGATCGCGGTGTTGTGCAGTAAGCCCCGCAAAGCCTCGGTGCCCGGCCCCATGCCGAAGCAGGGCACGGCCGAACTCGTGTGCGTGCCCGTGTTCCAGCTCATGAGATAGGCCGGCTCTAAAGCTCGCGCCAGGGCATGGATGGCGGGACTCCACGCGAAGGCGTC
>CAIKVT010000014.1 GCA_903830945.1 uncultured Elusimicrobia bacterium | reverse complement strand
CTTACGCACGGCCCCGGTGAAGCCAGAACGTCAAATCAGATTATTTTGTCCCTAAATGCCTCCAATACCTGAGCAGAGTCTACCAAAATCCGTCCTTACTTGAGCCTCACCTGCCGCCGCTCTCCGGGAAGCGGGCCCATGCGGTCAAGCGGGCTCGCCAGCCGATGCTTGGTCAGCGCGTCGTCGTCCGTCATGTTGACGTAGTTCCTCACCATTTCCAGGCTCGCATGGCCCAGGAGCTTTTGCAGCGCCATCGCATCCCCGCCGTTTTTCAGAAACGCCAGCGCGAAGAAATGCCGCAACGCATGGGGCGATAACCTATCCTCCGCAATGCCCGCCTCCCTGGTGTAGCCCTTCATCCTCTGTTCGACCACGCACAGCCCGAGCCTCCGCCCGTAGCGGTTCACGAAAACAAGCCCCGACCCCTCGATTTCCCCCCTGCGCCGAATCCAGCTCATGAGCGCCCGCCGGGCCGTCTGCCCGAAGGCCACGCGCCGCTCCTTGCGCCCCTTGCCCATGACCAGGGCCGAGCCGTTGGCCCAATCCACGTCCGAGAGCTTGAGAGACAGCGCCTCGGACAGCCGCAAGCCCGTGTCGGCCAGAAACACAATCAAGGCGTAGTCCCGCAGCCCCAGCGGGTCCTTGGTATCAACGCGGGCCAGGATAAGCTGCAACTGCCCGGCGGTCACAGGCTTGGCAAAGCGCCGCTCCCGCCTCGGCCTCTCCACCTTCTCCATGGGGTCTAGGATAACCAGGCCGTCGCTGTGCAGGAAGCGCCACAAGGTCCGCAGGACGCGATAGAAGCCGTCCACGGTCTGGTCGCTCACTCCCCGAGCCTTGCGGGCTTCCAGGAAGGCCCTAAGCTGGCTGGGCTGCACTTCGGCGGGCCTGGGGTCCCCGTTGTCAGCCATCCAGGCCCTCAGGGTCCCCAGCTTCTCCGCGTAGAGCTGCTGGGTTCCGGCGGACAGATTTTGGGACTTGCAGCGCAGGGCAAACAACCGCAGGGCCGTATCCCAGGTGAGAGTTTCCGGCTTGAGGCTGACGATACTGAGTCCGTCCATGGCGAACCTCCCGGACAGACCAAGGCTGTTGTGGTCAGAGGCCTAAAACGGGCCTCTGGAGCCTGTCTAACACCCGGAGTTTGGGACGGTTTCTCGTCGGAGAATGGTGCGCCCGGCAGGAATCGAACCTGCACTTACAGCTTCGGAGGCTGTCGTGATATCCATTTCACTACGGGCGCGCAAATCGTTTTCGATGACGGCGCCCAGCCCAACACAGCTGGACGGGCGCAACCACACTACTTGAATTCTAGTTTACTTAGATGCGAAGGTAAAGGATGCCCCAGATGCGCGGCCACCGCCTGGCCCGCGACTCTGAGCTTCTGGAAATCCACGCGGATCGCCGCCCCGCTAGCCAAGAACGCGAATGCAAGGTCCTCGGTGGCGACATTGCCCCCCACTCCCGGCGCGTAAGGACACCCTCCCACCCCGCCGCAGGAAGCGTCGAAGCCCGAGATCCGATACTCGGTCCAAGCCGTCAAGGCATTGGCCAGCGCCATCCCATAGGTGTCGTGGAAGTGGAGGAAGATTTGTTCGGAACTCACGCTCAAGCGCCGCAATAGGATATCCAGCAGGGTACGAACGTCCTGGGGCGAGGCGCGTCCTAAAGTATCGGCCAAGGAGAACTCCCTCACCCCCATCACGCGCAGCCGCTCCACCATCGCGACTACGGAGTCAGGATGGACCGGCCCATCGTAAGGACAGTGGAAGGAGGCCCCCACGCCCGCGCGTACCGGCAGCTTCGCGGCCCGGGCCTTGGCCACGACCGGGCGCAGCCTCTCCAAAGTCTGCGCGATAGGAGCGCCCATGACCTTCTCGGAGAAGGCCTCCGAAGCGGCGCAGAAGATCTCAACCTTGTCCGCCTCGGCCTCGAGCGCCAGGTCCAGGCCCTTCTCGTCGCGGACCAAGGCCAGGTAATGCACCCCTTCCTTGCGCTTCATGTTCTCGAAGACCTCGGCGGAGTCGGCCAGCTGCGGAACCGACGGCTGCGCGCCGAAGGCTCCGGCCGAGATCTCGCGCACCCCGCTCTCGGAAAGCGCGTCGATAAAGGCCACCTTCGCCTCGGTGGGGACCACGCCTTTCTCATGCTGCAGGCCGTCGCGCGGGCCCACCTCGGCCAGGCGCGGCGGCGGCAGGGTCGTGACGTCGATCATCAGGCCTTCGCCTGCAGAGAGTACTCGCGCGCCGCCTCGCGGCCGTAGAGCACGCGCAGGGCGCCCTTGACCAAGGCGGCCATCTCGTTTTCGCCCGGATACACCGTGATGCCGCAGCCTAGGCCGGCCAGGTAGCCTCTGATACGCTCCACCAGGAGCTTGGAACGGGCCATGCCCCCGGTCAGGATGATGCGATCGAGCTTTTCCCCCTCGAAAGCCGGCAACAGGGCCGAGGCGGCCTTAGCGATCTGATAAGCCATGGCGTCGAAAACCTCGGAGGCCTCGGAGTCGCCGCCCTCCATGCGCTTCTCCACCTCGCGCAAGTCCGAGGTGCCCAGCAGGTCGATAAGTCCGCCCGCGCCCTTGATGAGCTTCTTGACCTCGGCCATGGTATAGCGGCCCGAAAAACAGATATCCGCAAGCTGTCCCGCGGGCAAAGACCCCGCCCGCTCCGGAGTAAACGGCCCCTCACCGTCGAGCGCATTATTGACGTCGACGTAGTGTCCCCGACGGTGGGCGCCGACGGAGATGCCGCCGCCCAGGTGGCAGACCACGACGTTGACAG
The DNA here is from genome assembly GCA_903830945.1 of uncultured Elusimicrobia bacterium. Classification (GTDB taxonomy): domain Bacteria; phylum Elusimicrobiota; class Elusimicrobia; order UBA1565; family UBA9628; genus UBA9628. The sequence goes on along the minus strand of CAIKVT010000014.1, from coordinate 26,185 downwards.
CCTCGTAGAAGGTCTCGTGCTCCTGGGCATAACGCCACACCGAGGCGATCTGATTGAGAGCATGGCTGATCATCCTGCGCCGGATGCCCTTGAGCCCGGTGACCTTGACCCGCGCGGGCACCTCATCGACCACCACGGGGTCGACGATGAAGGCCGGCTTGCCGCCCAGGGCGGCCAACTCATGTGCGATGAGTCCGCCCAGATTGGAGGCATGGTCGCCATAGGCGCCGGTACGCAGGTCCGCCAGCACGGCGTCGCTCACTCGGTAGGTGCCGTGCGGGATGGGGCGCAAGAGCCCTCCCCGGCCGCAGATGGCGTCGAGCTCCTCGGCCTTGAGGCCCCGCTCCCGGAGGGCGCGCAGCACCGCCTCCTTGCGCATGGCGTACTGCTCGGTGATCTTCTTGCCGGCAAAAAGAGCCAATTCCTCGCGGGGATGCTGGATCTCCTGAATGAAGATCTCCGTCTCACCCTCGTAGACCGCGATCTTGGTGGAGGTAGAGCCGGGGTTGATGGCCAGCACCCGGAAGCGGCGGAAGAAGGTATCCTTGAGCATGCGGGGGCGCCGGCCATAGCGGTGGTGCAGGCGCACCAAGGAGGCCTTCACGGCCAGGCGCACGTCCTCCGGACTGCAGTCGATGGCCACATCCACGCCCCGAGAGCCCACCCCGAAGATGACCGCGAACTTTTTAGCCCCCGGGAAGCGCGAGCCATAAAGGTGGAAGAGGAGGTTGCCGGTCTCCAGGTTAGGGCAGATGATGACGTTGGTTCCTCCGGTGAGGCCCGCCTCCCCGTAGAGTTCGGAGGAGCGCCGGGAGATGGCCGCGCTGATCTTGACCTCTCCAGCGATGCGCATGCTGGCGTAGCGTTGACCCTTGGCCGCGCGTGCGGCCAGGAGTTCCGGCACACGCTCCATGGCCTTGCGGATCATCACGGGCGAGGGCCCTTCGTCGGAACCCTTATGCGAGTAAGAGACGATGGCCCCGTGGATCTCGGGCAGGACGTCTTCGGGGATGAGGTCGCGCGCCACAGCGCATGTGCCCACGGCCACCTCCGCCAGGATCTCGGGGCTCATCGCGGCATTGACCCCCACGTCGCCGAAGACCACGATATTGTGAGGATAGATAGCCTCCGGATGGTCGTCAGGCAGGATCAAGACGCCCGCCTCCAGGACCACGGGCCGCGTGGCCAGCAGGGCCAGCATGGGACGGAAGAACTCCTTGGAGTTGTGCCGCGCCCCGCCCACAACCATGTCCGCGTGTCCCAGGCGCACGGCATAGATACCGAAAAGGCTCGGCTTGGAGACCGCCAGGCGCGCGGCCTCCGGTGTCTTACCCTTGAAGCCGCGGAAAGGGTTCTTAAGGCAATCAGACGCGAATTCGTCAACGAGGTCGTCGCGCTTGGAGATGTCGACGCACACGCACTCGCTGAGCGCAAAGTCGATGCGCGTGGGATCGACATGGGCCAGATGCTGGGAGGCCACGGCGCGCACCTCCTCTTCAGGAGCGAGCAGGACCGGCCTGACGAAACGGGAAAGGTAGCAGACCGCCTCGAGGATACGCGGGTCCAGGGATTCGGTGAAGACCACCGTAGGGCGGTCCTTCTGGAGGGAAAGGACCTGAGAGTCGAGGGATTCCTCTATCTTGTACATGGCGTTTGTATTATAACCCTTTTTTTATTACAGTAGGCCGTTGGCACACATGAAGAAGGCCTACACAAAAAACGGCGACACGGGCTTCACGCGCGGCCTCTCGGGCCGGAGACTCGCCAAGGACGACGCCCGCATCGTGGCGAGCGGCAAGATCGACGCCTTGCAGTCAGCCATGGACCTCGCGCTGCTCGACGCCAAAGGACCGACCAAGGCCATGCTGCTGGAGGCCCAAGGCGCACTCTGGCGGAAGCTCGGCCAGCAAGACCTAAAAAAGCTCGAGGACTTCATAGATTCTTTAGGCGAGCCGCCAAAGGGATTCATGCGTTTCAACCGGCCGCGCGCCGTCGCGTACAATGAATGCCGCGTGCGCTGTCGTGATCTGGAGTCCGCCTGCACCCGACTCCTTCGCTCCGGGAAGATGCGGCCGGCCGTCTACGCTTACATCAATCGCCTCTCCAGCCTGTTCTTCATGCTGGCGTGCCAGGCATCTCGCCGCTAGACGGCAGCGGCCCTAAAGACGACAAGGCACTGCCCCACGTCGATCTGCTTGCCCTCCACGGCCAGGACCCGCTCCACCGTCCCGGGCCGCGGGGCCTTGAACTCGAACTCGATCTTCATGGAGTCGATGATGACCAGGGGCTGGCCCTTCTTGACCTCTTCGCCGGGCGCGACCAGGACCTTGACCACGCGGCCGGGCAAGGGAGAATTCAGGGCGGGCTCGTTCTCGTCGCCGTGGTCGCCGTCGGAAACCGAATGGGCCGCGTCCTCCTCCTTGAGCCGGAAGCCTTGACCGTCGAGCTGCAGAAAGACTTCCTTGTCCTTGCGGGCCCAGTCCACCACCAGCTGGCGGTCGGGCAGGCGCAGCAGGAAGCGATGCTCGCCCAAAGGCAGCGCCGAGACCTCGACCTCCTTGCCTTCGACGCGCACCAGGAAGCGGTGCCCTTCCTTGCGCGAGGCGTAGGTCTGGCGCAAGGCATCTCCGACGCGGAAGAATCGGTGCTCCATCAGCGCCCCCAATCCCCTACGGTCAGCCAGGGGTCGTGCCGCGGCGCGGCGGCGGCTGTCCCGCCCGGGACGGCACGGGCACCGGGCAGGACGGCCGCGGCAATCAGGGCCGCGTCCAAAGATGTCTGGCGAGGCTTCCAGCCGTGCAGATGCTGCTCCACGAAGCCCGTGTGCAGCTCGCCCTTGGCGAAAGCCTCATGCCCGATGATGTCGAGCAGATAGTCGCGGTTGGTGGTCACGCCGAGTATGGCGTAGTCGCGCAAAGCCCGCTTCATGCGGGCCACGGCTGCGGGCCGGTCCTCGCCCCAGACGATGAGCTTGGAGATCATTGGGTCGTAGAACGAGGAGACCTCGCAGCCCGAGCGCACCCCGCAGTCGTTGCGCACCCAAGGGCCGGAAGGCTCATGGAGCCAGGCGATGCGCCCGGGGCTGGGCAAAAAGCCGTTGGCCGGGTCCTCGGCGTAGAGCCGGCACTCCAGGGCGTGGCCGCGCGACTCGGGCGCCTCCTTCCAGCGCAGAGGCCGGCCCTCGGCGATGCGGATCTGCTCGGCCACCAGGTCCAGGCCCAGGACCAGTTCGGTGACCGGGTGCTCCACCTGCAGGCGGGTGTTCATCTCCAGGAGATAATAGTTGCGCTTCTCGTCTATGATGAACTCCACGGTGCCGGCATTGACGTAGCCCACGGCCTGGGCCAGACGCACAGCGGTCTGGCCCATCTTCTCGCGCAGCTCAGGGGTCATCAAGGGCGAGGGCGTCTCTTCGACGATCTTCTGATGGCGGCGCTGGATGGAGCACTCGCGCTCGTTCAAATGGATCACGCTGCCGTGATGGTCGGCCAGGATCTGAAACTCGATATGGCGGGGCCGCACCAGGTACTTCTCCACGAAGACCTGGTCGCTGGAGAAGGACTTCTGGGACTCGCGCTTGGCCATCTCCAGGAACGGCTCGAGGTCCTCGTCCCTGTGCACCACGCGCATGCCCTTGCCGCCGCCTCCGGCCGCAGCCTTGATGAGCACAGGGTAGCCCATCTTGCGCACGGCCTTATGGAAGGCCTCCCGGTCTTTGTCCTCGGTCACGGCCGGGATGACGGGCACGCCGTGCTTGAGGGCCAGCTCCCGAGAGTTGAGCTTGTTGCCCAGCGCCTGAATGGCCTTGGGGCAGGGCCCGATGAAGGTCAGCCCCGCGCCGGAGACCGCCGCGGAGAAGGCCGAGTTCTCAGAAAGGAAGCCGTAGCCAGGGTGGACGGCGTCGGCGCCGGTCTTGTCGGCGGCCTCAAGGATGCGGTCGATACGCAGGTAGCTCTCGGCCGACGGCGCGGGCCCGATGAGGCAGGCCTCGTCGGCCGCGGCCACGTGAGAGGCGCCGGCGTCGGCCTCCGAGTACACCGCCACAGAGCGGATGCCCATCTCGCGCAGGGTCCGGATAATGCGCACCGCGATCTCTCCGCGGTTGGCGACCAGGACCTTCTTTATGGACTTAATCCCACGCACAGGGCTTCTTCTCCAAAAATGAACGCATCCCCTTCTGCGCCTCGGCTCCGGCGCGCAGCTTGGCGATAACGTCTACGGCATAATCGAGGGCCTTGTCCAAGCTCTGCCCAGGAACCCGATCCAAGAGCTCCTTGACCACGGCCTGGGCTCCGGGCGCGGCCTCGGCCAGGCTCGCGGCCAGGCGCTTAGCGCGAGAGATGAGCTCTTCGGCAGGGACGACCTCATCGATGAGCCCCAGCCGCAACGCGATCGGGGCGTCGAAGCGCTCACCCGAGAGCATGTAGCGGCGCAGAGCCCCGGCAGGGGCGCGCCGAAAGAGGAAAGGGGAGATGCAAGCCGGGACCAGTCCCAGGCGCACTTCACTGAGGCTGAAGACCGCGGCCTGGGAGGCCACCACGATGTCGCAGGCGCCCAGGAAACCCATGCCCCCGCCGATGGCCGCGCCGTTGACCGCCGCGATGGTGGGCTTCCTCATGGAGTAGAGGGCCTTAAAGGCCTCGGCGATAGCCTGGGAGTCGCGGAGGTTCTCCTCGAAGGTGTAGTCCACGACCTGACGCATCCAGGAGAGGTCCGCTCCGGCGCAGAAGGACTGCCCTCGACCGCTGATGACGAGCACGCGCACGGAAGGGTCCTGGTCGGTCTCCATAAAAGCCTGGGCGAGCTCCTTGAGCAGCTGGGCGTCGAAGGAGTTGCGCTTCTCCGGCCTGGCCAGCCACAAGAACAGGGTCTTGCCTTCGCGCTCGAGCTCGAGGGTGGAGTAACGCGTGTTCATCACATCCTGTAGAGGCTGGGCTGGAAGTCCGGGATGGGAGCGTTCAAAGACATGGCGATGGAGAGTCCCAGAGCGGTGCGGGTGTCCAAAGGGTCGAGGATGCCGTCGTCCCAGAGCCGAGCCGTGCTGTAGAGGGAGTTGCTCTCGCGCTCGTATTTCTCCAGGATGGGCCGCTTGAACTCGTCCTGAGCCGCCTGGGACATGGGCTTGCCGGCCTTCTCCTGCTGGGCGGCCTTAACCGTGCAGAGCACGTTGGCGGCCTGCTCTCCGCCCATGACCGAGATGCGAGCCATGGGCCACATCCACAACAGGCGCGGGTCGTAGGCCCGGCCGCACATGCCGTAGTTGCCGGCTCCGTAGGAGCCGCCCATGATGACCGTGAACTTAGGCACGTTGGCGTTGGAGACCGCGGTCACCATCTTGGCCCCGTCCTTGGCGATGCCGCCGCGCTCGTATTCCTTGCCGACCATATAGCCGGTGACGTTCTGGAAGAACAGCAGCGGGATCTTGCGGAAGCAGCAGAGCTCGATGAAGTGGGCGGCCTTGACCGCGCTCTCAGAGAAAAGGATGCCGTTGTTGGCGAGGATGCCCACGGGATAGCCCATGATGCGGGAGAAACCGCAGACCAAAGTAGAGCCGTAGAGCTTCTTGAACTCATGGAAGCGCGAGCCATCCACGATGCGCGCGATGACCTCGCGCATGTCGAACTGCCTGCGCATATCCTTGGGGATGACGCCGTAAAGCTCGTCGGGGTCGTAGGCGGGCTCTTCCGGGGCGCAGGCGCCAATGTCGATCCTGGGCCGGGCGCCAAGGTTCTCCACCGCGTTGCGCGCCATGCGCAAGGCGTGGGCCTCGTCGACGGCATAGTGGTCGGCGACTCCGGAGATCTTACAGTGCACGTCAGCGCCGCCCAGATCCTCGGCGCTGACGTCCTCGCCCGTGGCGGCTTTGACCAGCGGCGGACCGGCCAAAAAGATGGTGGCCTGCTTGCGCACCATGATGGTCTCGTCGCTCATGGCCGGGATGTAGGCCCCGCCCGCGGTGCAGGAACCGAGCACCACGGAGATCTGCGGGATGTTCTTGGACGAAAGCTGGGCCTGGTTGTAGAAGATGCGGCCGAAATGATCCCGGTCCGGGAAGACCTGGTCCTGCAAAGGCAGGAAGGCCCCGCCGGAGTCCACGAGATAGACGCAAGGCAGATTGTTCTCCAGCGCGATGTCCTGGGCGCGCAGGTGCTTCTTGACCGTGATGGGATAGTAGGTGCCGCCCTTGACCGTGGCATCGTTGGCGATGACCATGACGTGTCGGCCGTTGACCACGCCGATGCCGCTGACCAGGCCCGAGGCCTTAGGGGAGTCGGGCGGGTACACGTCGTGGGCCGCCAGACCGGAGAGCTCCAGGAACGGGGTGTCGGCGTCAAGAAGGAGCTCGAGGCGCTCGCGGACCAGGAGCTTCTTGCGGGACTTATGCAAATCGCGGGAGGACTGTGGCCCGCCGAGCTTAGCCTCCTCGGAGATGGCTCGGAACTTCTCGACCACGCCGCGGTTGTACTCCGCGTTCTCTTTGAATTGGGCGCTGGAGGTATCTATCTGGGAAGTAAGTTTATCCATATGAACTGTGTGATTCTACTATAAATCAGCGTCAGGCGAGAGCTGCTTCAGCGTCAATCCTCCCGCAGCGCTATGCCGCGGGTTTCCGGAAAAGTCCAGACCCAGACCGAGGTCAACAAAGCCAGGGCCACGGCCATGAGCAGGCCATGCGCCACGCCGACGCGCATCACGACCACGGCCATGACGAATTGAGTCACGAACTGGAAGGCGCGGGAGAGATTGTAGACCGCACCCATGGCGGTGTTGCGGATCGATGTAGGAAACAGCTCGGCCAGCAGCGCGCCGAAGCCGGCCGTGCAGCCTGAGCCCAGCCCCACCGCGACCATAATCAGCCAGAACCAGACCGGGTGCGCGAGCAGGGCGACGCCGTGGCGCGTCAGGACGAAAAGCCCGGCCGCGGTCAGCAGGGAATAGAGGGTGAACGCCGGCCGCCGCCCCACCCGATCGGAGAACGCGCCGAAAAGCAGCATCCCCACGAACTGGGAAGCCTGGGCGGTCAGGATGAACAGGATTTTGAAAGAGGAGACGGCCGGGCCGGCGACCCGGGCCGCGCTCTCGATCTCGGAGAAATACTCCGGCAGCCAGACATAAGTCAGCCAATAGGTGCCCATCTTGCTGGCGCCCAGGACCCAGCCTTGCAAGGCGCGTTTCCAGTGGTCGCGCAAGAGCGTACGGTAAGGCGCCCACAGGTCCTTGGCGGCCAGGGACTGCTGGCTCTTGACCCACAAGGGAGACTCCCGCACCATCCGCCGCAGAAAGAGCACGAGCACGGCCGGCAAGGCGGAGATCAGAAAAACCGCACGCCATCCCAGAACCGGCTCCAGACACAGGCCGGCCAGAACGGCCAGGCCCACGCCGATAGGCTCTCCCGCCTGAAGCATGGCCGCCGCGATGCCCCGGCGCTGGCTGGGGAATATCTCGGCCATAAGGGCGTGCCCCGTGGCCCATTCGCCGCCCACGCCGAGACCGGTCAGAATCCGGAAGAACGCGAGGGACCACAGTCCCCAGGCGCAGCTGCACAGCCCGGTGCCCAGTGAATAGACCAGGATGGTCCAAGCCATCACGCGCCTGCGCCCGTAACGGTCGGAGAGGCCGCCAAAGAGCACTCCGCCCACGCCCGAAGCGGCTAAGGCGGCACCCACGAGCAACCCCTTGTTGTGAGCGAAGGCACCGCCCCAGTGCCAATCCCTGCCGATGGCAGCCGCCAGGTAGGCGAAAAGGACGAGATCGTAGAAGTCGAACAACCAACCGAGCAGGCAGGCGGCAAAGCTGCGCCAGCGCTCGGAGCTGGTCAAAGACGCGGCCGCGCCGTCCGGGGCAAGAGCATCCATGCCGGCCTTATTCTACCTTAAAGACTTGCTGAGCAACGCGCTGCGGATCACCCCCCATGGCCGCCCGCACCGTTGAGGAAGGGAGAGACTCAGAAAGACCTAGCCAAATTTTGGATTGCTGAAAACATGCATTGACAGAGTCAAAACCAGGTATTATACTGACCGTGCCCGATGAAAAAGATACTGGCTTTCGCGGCATTAACCGGCATCGCCGCAGCGGGCACAATGTGGCATCATGCCAGCCGCAACACCTTCAGCCTGACGTTCTCCGACAAGAAAGCCCTCCATGACGCGCCCAATGATGATTTAGACGCGAACTTTTCCGCTCTTAGCCAGGACATGAAGAGCAGAGCGAAAAAATTGAACGATGACCTCGCGGCCGAGAAAATGGCGCAAGCCGCCCGCTCAGATCAACGCCCGATCTTGAGCGGCATGTTCGACGCGAACGTCCCAGTAAAGCTTCAAGATCAGATGCGCGACGATCTCGGCTTCATTCAAAGCATCAAAGGCACTGGAGCCTCGGAACTGCACAAAAACATTTTCGGCATGGTGGATGGACAGACCTACATGACATTCTTCGCCTCCCGGGTGAAGGCGATCGGACTCGACAGCTGTGGCGGCCCGAAAGCGGTCGCCTGCGTCCAGCCTTATAAGAACCACTCGAAAATGTGGCTGACGCCGAATTACACCAAATTCAATCATCCCCAGATAACCCGGATGATGATTGTTTTTCACGAATCCCGCCACACGGAGATCATTCATGATTTCTGGTTCCACGCGAACTGCCCCGACCCCTTCAAGGACGCCAAAGGCGATGACATGATCAGCATTTTCACCGGAGCCACGCTGGCCGGGGAAGACGCCTGCGACACCACGCCCTTAGGTTCCTACGGCTCATCCTTAATCATGCTCAAGAACATCCAGAAGTTCTGCGCCAACTGCACGGACAAAATAAAAATGGACGCTGGCATTTACGCCGACGACCAGGTCGGCCGGATTACAGGGCCAACGGCCAAGAAACAAATCCGCGAGGATCTCTACGAATGAAAAAAATACTGGCTTTCGCGGCGCTGATCGGAATCGCGGCAGCAGGCACGACATGGAATATTCGCCGCCACGACAGCCCCCTCGGCCTGACTCCTCAGGAAAAATGCGCCCTCCGCGACGCTCCCCATGACGATTTAAGCGCGGATTTTTCCGACCTTCGCCAGAATATGAAAAACGGGGCGCGAAAGCTGACCCACGACCTCGCGGCCGAGAAAACGGCACGAGCCACCCTGTCGATTCAAGGCCCGATCCTCAACGGAATATTCGACGCGGACGTCCCGGCCGGCATACAGGGCCAGATGCGCGCCGACATGGCTTTCATCGACGACATCCAGGCCAATGCGGCCTCGGCTCTCCATCAGAAGATCTTCGGGCCCGCAAATGGCCGCACTTATATGGATTTCTTCACGTCCCGAGTGAAGGAGATCGGCCTGGATGACTGCGGCGGCGGCCCCGGCGTCATGGCCTGCGTCCAGCCTTACACGAACCACTCGAAAATGTGGTTGACGCCGAATTTCGTCAAATACGACATGCCTCAGATATGCCGAGCGCAGATCGTCTTCCACGAATCCCGGCACACGGAGAAAAAAAACAGCTATTGGCATCACGCGACATGCCCCGATCCATTCAAGGATGAGAACGACAATGAAGTCCGCGGCAAAGTCACCGGCACGCCGATGGCGGGCTTGGCCGCCTGCGACGAGACTCCATATGGGTCCTACGGCTCATCGATGATCATGGTCAAGAACATCCAGAAGTTCTGCACCAACTGCACGGAAAAAATCAAGATGGACGCCGGCATCTATGCCGACGATACGCTCAGGCGGATCATCGATCCGGATGCCCACAAAGAAATCTGCGAGGATCTTTACCGGGACGCCCCGAAAACGATCTGCAAGGAACTGCCCCGATGAAAAAAACAGCCGCGATCGTGGCCGTCCTGATCGCGCTGGCGGCTTGGTGGGCGACGACGCGCCGGCAGGCTCCGGGCGTCGCCCGTCTTGTACAGCTGACTCCCCCAGACTCCGCGTTTTCAGCCCGCAGCCGCAAACCATCCAGAGCCGAGCCGTCCCAAAGCCGAGCGGCCGAGACAGCTGCGCCCTCTGAGGCCCCGGCCCATCCCGGCGCATACTCGCAAGTCCCCCCTTCTCAAAGCGCCGGCCGACCGATCAAGGCCAGCCCCGCGCCTGATGCCGCAGCCCAGCTCCACACACTCGAGGAGATCCTGGCTTCCAAAAACGACAACGATCCCAGGCTGGATAGCGATCTCAAGACGCTCACACCACAAGCCAGGATCCTTTTCCGGGGGAAATACCGTCAGCTCCCCACAGAACGGCGCAATGAACGCGGGACCATCGTCTTCCTTTTGAGTCGGAATCCAACATCCCCGGAAGACTGGGCGTTTCTGCGCCAGGTAGTCGGCGAGTCGCCCTGCCTGAGCCTGGATGATTGCTCCCGCGAGGAAAAATCCCATGATCCCCATCGCGAGCTGGGCGTCGATGTCACCTTAGCCTATCCACAAATGGTCGCCTTGAATCAAGCGGAGCAGCTATTAGAGAAGAGCGGCAAGACCTCCGCGACCGGTCAGGAGGCGCTGCGCGTCATCCAATCCGCCCGAACATCACAGTCCCCCCTCGTGGCGAGGAAAGCCGCCGAACTCTCCGGGCGTTTCTGACGCTTGGATCGTTCTATTCGTAGCAGCCGATGGCGCGGGCGATGACCAGCCGCTGGATCTCGGAGGTGCCTTCGCCGACCTCCAGAAGCTTCTGGTCGCGGAAGAACCGCTCGATCTGGAACTCGCCCATGAAGCCGTAGCCCCCGAAAAGCTGCAGGGAGTGCGTCACGCACAGGCGCGCGACCTCCGAGCAATAGAGCTTGGCCATGGCCGACTCCTTGGCGTAGGGCCGTCCTTGGTCCTTGAGCCAGCAGGCGTAGTACAAGAAAAGCCGCGCGTGCTCGATCTGCATGACCATGTCCGCCAGCTTGAAGGCGTTTGCCTGGAAGGTCGCGATGGCCGCGCCGAACTGCTTACGCTGCTTGGCGTACTGCAGGCCCAGCTCGTAGGCCCCTTGCGCGCAGCCCAGGCCCATGGCCGCGATGGAAAGCCGCCCCGCGTCCAAGGTCCCCAGCATCTGCTTGAACCCCTCGCCCCGCTTGCCCAGGACCTGCGCGTCGGGCAAAGACACCTTGTCGAAGTAGAGCTCGCCCGTATCCGAAGCGCGCCACAAAAGCTTGTCCTTGAGAGGTTTGGTAGTATAGCCCGGCGTGCCCTTGTCGAGCAGGAAGCAGGTGTATTCTTTCTTGCCGTCCGGACGGACGCCGCTCACCGCCTGCACGGTGGCCCCCAAAGAACAGGGCACGGTCGCGTTGGTGATGAAGACCTTGGCGCCGTTAAGCGTCCAGCCCCCGTCCACCTTTTGAGCCTTGCTCTGCGTGCCGCCCGCGTCCGAACCCGCCTCCGGCTCGGTCAATGCGAAGGCCCAGACATGCTCACCTGAAGTCAGTTTTGGCAGGTACTTCTTCTTCTGCTCCTCGTTGCCATAATCGTGGATCGGGCCCACGCCCAAGGAGTTGTGCGCCGCCATGGTCGCGGCCTGCGAGCCGTCCACGCGGGCCATCTCCTCGACCGCGATGATGTAGGAGACGTAATCCATCCCCTGGCCGCCGTACTCCGGTTCGATGGTCATGCCGAAAAGGCCCATCTCGCCCATGCGCTTGGTCAGCTCCGCGGAGAAAGTCTCCCCCCGGTCAAGCTCATGGGCCTTGGGACGGATCTCTTTTTCCGCAAAGGTGCGCACCGTATCGCGGATCATCTTATGGTCTTCGGTCAGGTCGAATGATAGTGGCATTCGTTTAGGATATTAAATGGTTCGGAACCAAGTCAAAAATCCGTGCCGGCCCGGAGCTCACGGGCCTCCAGAATGCTATCCTACCCCCGATGAACCTCCTCAAAGAAGTCCTCAAGCACCAGGTCTATCCCGCCATGGGCTGTACGGAGCCGGTCACGGTGGCCCTCTGCGCGGCTCACGCCGCCAAGCTCCTGGGAGAGCCGGTGCAAGAAGGATTATTCGTTCTCGATCCCGGGACTTACAAGAACGGGATGGGAGTCACCCTCCCCAACACCCGCGGCCAGAAAGGGAACCTCCTCGCCGCCGCCTTGGGGATGGTCATCGCAAGGCCCGAGCTGAACATGGAGATATTCCGAGCCGTCACTGCGACGGTCCTCCGACGGGCCCAAGCCCTGGTCAGGAGGCAAGCCGTCAAGATTGGCGTCTTGCCCGGACGCCAAGGCCTCCAGGTTGAGGCGCGGCTCACGAGCCGCCGGCACAGCGTTGTCTGCGTCATCGCGGGCAGCCACACGGACCTGGTCCTCGCCGAGAAGGACGGCCGGAAGATCGTCGATTCCGGCCGCGGTGCCGCGGGTGGAAATGCCCGCTACAAGAAGGTCCTCCAGAGCTGCACCCTCAAGGACCTCGCGCGCCTGGCCGAACGCATGGACGCTCAGGACGCCGACTGGATCCGCCGCGGCGTGGAGATGAACCTGGCCGCCGCGCGACAGGGCATGAAACTCAAGAAGGTCGGCTTCTATCTCCAGGACCTGATGCGCAAGGGCTACCTCCTCGACGACGTCTTTTCGTCATCGAAGATCCTGACCGCCTGCGCCACCGACCTGCGCATGGACGGTCGCGCCGTGCCCGTCATGTCCAGCGGCGAAAGCGGCAACCAAGGCATCGTGGCCATCCTCGTCCCCTGGAACGTAGGCCAGGCCTTCCGCGTGCCGGACCGGACCGTGCTGCGCTCCATCGCGCTTTCGCATCTTCTCAACGCCTACGTCAAGCTCTTCACCGGCGGCCTGGCGCCTATCTGCGGCTGCGCCATCGCCGCCGGCGTGGGCGCCGCGGCGGCCATCGTATATCAACGTAACGGCCGCGATATCCCGGGGCTCACCCTGGCGGTCAACAACGTCATCAGCGATCTGGGCGGGATGCTCTGCGACGGGGCCAAGAGCGGCTGCGCCCTGAAGGTGGTCAGCTCGACGGATTGCGCCATCCGCTCCGCCTATATGGGCATCCACCATTACGGGATCACGGAACAGGAAGGCTTCGTGGGCCGCAGCGCCGAGGAGACCATCCGCAACCTCGGCCGGATCTCCAGCGTGGGCATGGCCGCGGTGGATTCCACCATCGTAGGCATCATGCTCGACAAGCAGGCCCGGCCCCGTCCCTAACGCTTTTTCAACACCCTGATAATGGACTTTCCGCGGGGGCCGGCTATCCTATACTGATGACCTTCGCGGACCGGCCGCCTCGAAACGCCGATGGATCAGCCCTTAAAAGAACTCCCGGGAGGCGCGGCCAGAACGTATTGAATGTATTCCTGGATCAGCCGCGCGGGACCGACCGGAGGCAAAACAAGAGCGGGGGAGAGACCTTCCGCCGCCTTGGGATCAGGATCTCGAAGCAAAACATAATTATCCCTTTCATCCACCTTCACGTAGCCGCTCCGCGCGAAGAAAGTGACGAACGGATCGCGGCCTTTGGGATCTGTCTGAACGAACCAGCCTTTATAAATGAGCGCATACGCCGGACGGAAACTCAGATGGTAGAAACTCGAGGGCACCATGCCCACCGGACCGAAACTCTTGACCTGCGCCCGGCAGCCGACCCAAGCCGTCATCCACTCATCCACCCAAATGCTGGCGCCGGGAGGAACCTCGCCGATCAACGGAGGGATAGTGTCGAACATATCCAAGCGCCAGTTCCACAGAAGAGTCCTGGGGGAGCTCCTAAAGCCCAGCCCCGCGGCGGCCAGCGCCGCAATGAGCAAGTAGGCGGAGCGATCGCCCCTCCGCCTGGGAGCCGCGCCGGGCACCGGCGACAGCGGGCGAAGCCGGTTCCACAGACGCGCCAGGCCCGCCGCGGCGGCAAACATCAGCGGGCCGAATGTGTATGAGGCGTACTGCAGGTGCATCTCATGCTGCAAGCCCGGAATCATGAGCAGTTGCGGCACGGCAGCCGCCAGAAGAACCAGACACTCGGCCGGTGCCGCCAGAGGGAGAAGGGCTGAGCATAAGAGCAGTTGTCCAAAAGCGCCAAGACGAGACCATGGATACACGCATTTCCAGAGGGTTTGGAAAGGATGATGCAGGACGAAACGGAGGATATCCTTCTCATTGGACCCGAAAAGGGCATAGAGATTCCAATATGATTCCCCGTAATCACGATACGACGGGAAAGAATGCATGAGGGCCACCTCGCCCTTCCACAGAAGAGCCGATCCCAGTATGAGAGCCAGACCGCACAAGAGGCGTTTGATCCCCGGCCGGCCGCGGGCGAAAATGAAATAGGCGCCCAGTCCGGCAAGAGTAAAAGGGAATTGCTCGCGGCCCGTCGCGGCCAATACCAGGAAAAGAGCGCACCATGCCGGACGCCGCCGCACCAGGAAAACCATGGCCCAAAGGAAAAAAGCGGCGGCGATGATGGGATCGTCCAGACTCGCGCTGGACAGCTCATAAAAAGAAGGGTGAGCGTAGGTTAAGAGCATCAGAAGAAAACCGGCCAGGGCCGACTCGGTCAGGGAATAGACGAGAAGATAAGAGGCAAGGCCTGTCGAAGCAATAGCCAGAGCCTGAATAAAAAGCAGGGCCAAGGCGCTATGCCAGAAGAGCAGGACGGGAGAAAAAAGCTTAAGTGTTAAAGCGATATGGAACGAAAGGCTGTTGGCAATTCCGTAGGCACAGTCCATGAACCACCGGCCATGGATCGTATTGAAGGCGATGCCGGTATGTTCGCATGTATCCATGGGAAGCTGGAATCCCCGATATTGGCAGAATTTGATCCAGGATACTAAAACTCCGAAAGCCAAAGAGACGTAGAGCGGTCCAAAATACTTGCCTGGGCTGGGCATGCACGAGGGGCCGTCCAGATGCGCGGCCAGCCATCGTCTCAACGGAGGGATCACCAGCAGCGCCAACGCGAGACCCCAGCAAAAATTGGTCAGCAAGTTGAGCATCTCGTGATGGACCAACAGAGCGCGGTTCACATAATAGTGATCGCCGAAACTGCGCGCGATCTCAACAGCCGGAACGCCCAGGAGCAAGGAAGGCAGCCAAAAGCCGAACCTTGAGCTCGGCGCGGCTGAAGCATCGTTTCGGCCGGCCCCCTTGGAGGAACAGCAGTCCCTGTACCTGAGGCCGGAGCCGCAGGGGCAGGGCCGATTCTTCTTATTAGACATCTCGACTCCTCCCCGAGCGCCGGGGGATCCAGAGCCTACGGGTTCGGACCATGGGCTGTTTTTCTGGCATAGATTTCCATGCTGCCGCCCCGGCGGCGCACGATATCGACAAAAAATAAAATGACGGATGCAAGGCCGACTGCCGGCAGCAGCGACAGGACAATCAGGCTTTGCAGGATCAACGCCGGGCTCATCGCGTATATCCTCGCATGCCGATTCCTCAAAAGATTATAAAGGAGATTGTGCCGGATCCCCATCTTATTATAGATACTCTGGATCCAGGCAAAAAGGTCTTGCTCGAAAGAGAAGTGGCTCACATAAAAGATTTCAAACCCTTGGCGGATCAGCAAGTCCTTCATGGTCTCCAGGGTGAAATGGTAATAATGCCTAGGGATGTCAAGATGGAACCAATGCGGCCCCGCCCAGAGCGCCTGCAAACTGCTCCGGTTTGGCAAGGCGAGAACCAGCATCCCCCCCGTCCTCAGCATCCCACGCGCTTTACGGACGGCCTCCACGGTCCTTGGCAGATGCTCCAGGACATGCCAGAACACGACGGCATCGAAAGTTTTCTCCGGATATTCGCACGCGAGGAAATCCCGGATCTGAAAACGGAATCCCCGGCCTTCCAGCTCTTTAAACTCGGGGAAATCGGTCAGTTCGTTGCCGTAGACCTCCCAGCCCAGATCATGCAAGCTTTCCAGAAAATATGTCCGGCCTCCACACCCGACATCCAAGATCCGGCCCTGGGGCGCATAACGCTGGATGCGCTGGGCGCGCCGCAGTCTCGAAAGGTGGACCAGGGACTCGATGAGGCGGATGAACTTCCTTCCTCCTTTCCCATAATAGGTCGACGGATAATATCGGCTGATTTCCTTGACGTCCAGGGCCGGCACGGTGACCGCCACCCCGCATGTTGAACAGCGGTCGACCCGGAAAGGGCGCAAGTAGGGGATATCAAAAAGCGTGCCGGACTCAGAGCCGCCGCAGATAGCACAGCTCACGACAGGGGAGGGCGCATGGTTCGATGATTCCGCGGACCGCCGATCTTCTCCGTATGATGTGACGAGAGATCCTGCCACGTGAATTTAGCATATTTTCCGACGGATAGGCCTTCCGCGGAAACATTCCCGACAGTCCTAGGCTTCAAAATCGCTATGGTATAATAAAGCATCGCCTTGGGAGGCGCATCATGACGAAAAAATGGCTTGCGGTGATTACCGCTCTATCCTTAGCCGGTTTCTGGTGTCTGTGGCGGCGGTCCCACGTCCACGCCCTGCGCGTCGCCGCCGACGCCGCTGCCCCCCTCCGCGCAATCCCCATGATACCGCCGCCAACCGCACCGAAACCAAGCCGGCCGGCGGCCGCGGCACCCAGGCCAGTCTCAGCGCGGCTGCCGGAAGCCGCAGCGCCCGTCACCGCAGCGCCCGCTCCGAGGCCCGCTGCCTCGGCCGTCCCGGAGGTGCCTGCCGCCATTGCTCTCACCAGCGCGCCGCCTGCAGCGCTCTCGCCTGCGGAGCTGCACACGGAACTGATACCGCAGAACATCACGATCCTGGACTGCGACTATTCGCAAGACATCGTCGGCCCGGGAACCACCTTCGGCGTCGACATCGATGGCTCGGGCTTCAGTCAGGAATTCCAGAAGATGATCCGACTGGAATCCGGATCATCGGATGTCCGGATAAAGAACATGCGCCTAGTCACGGCGAACCAGATCCACGCCGACCTGGAGGTCAACGCATCCGCGCAGACGAGCTATGTCTATCCGAGCGTCTGGATCCAGGACCTGCCGGTCTTCCGCGCCGAAAAACCGTTCGGCGTGGTCCGCGCGGGAGAAGTCCTGGACATCAAGCTGATCGGAGTCTCTCAAGACGGCCACACTCAGCCCTTCCAAGTCGTCACGAATCTGGACGAGACCATGGCGAAGCAATTGTGGGTCGAGTCGACCGTCCCCGGCGTGACCGTAAAACGCTTGCAGCCGAGGCTGCCTTTTGCCGTTGACGGGGTATTGGACATCGTCGACCCGACCCGCGGCGGGGAGTGCGGCTTGGTGGCCTCGCTTTATTCCCATGAGATTTTCCGCCGCGAAAACCTGGTTCGCTTGGTCCTCCCCGATCTGGGACGAAACGGCTGGACTTATGGGATAAACTGCCCTGAGCCATTTCATCGGCCCGGCGACACGATCCGGCTGACCTTGGTAGGCAGCGGTTTTTCTCCCAGAGATCTCAAGGTGCTCAAAGCGCGCGTGCAGGATCTTCAGATCAGGCCGGCCTCTTTTTCCTATGTCTCACCCACCGAGATCGAATTCACATTCACGGTTCCGCCGGCCGCGGCAGAACGGTCTTATGAAGTGACGGTCCTGGGAGCCCATGACCGGGTGATCCGGAAGGCTCAAGACGTCTTTACGGTCGTTCCTCCTTTATGGGTGGCAAGAGTCACGCTCGCCCCCCAGGCGACTCCCGGCGGCACGAGCACTTTGCGGGTCATCGGCCGCGGCCTGACGCCGGACTTCTCCAACAATCTCCAGGTCTCAGCCGATGAACCCGGCATCCGCGCCTCCGGCTTCAAGTTCATCGATGCCTCCACTTTGACCGCGGACATCACCTTCAGCGCCGCCGTGGCGCCGGGGGATTATTGGCTGCATCTGGCGTCGGCAGGAAAGCCGGTCCAGCCGCACTTCGGCAGCGTGATCACCGTCGCCGGAGCCCGATAGCGTTGGGCACTGGCGACTCACCCATGCGATACGCCGCCTTGGCCGCGATCCTCGCGCTATGGCCCGGGCCGTGCCGGGCCGGTCATGGAGCAGTCGAGCCTGCAGAGCCTGCTCCCGAGTTCCAGGTCAGCTCTTTGCCCGAGTTGCCGACGGCCACCACGCCCGTGACGGCCGGTGCCTGGAACACGCCGCGCGCCGAGCTGCCGACAGAGGCGGGCCGCACCGAGGGCTTCAATTTCAACAGCGTGGACGAGGCCGCGCTCAGGGAATACGCCGCGGTCGCGCGATTCGAGGCAGGCGACGCGCCGCCGCAGGAAAAGGCGGCCAGATGGCGCGGCCTGGGACATGCGGCCGATGCTTTGGCGGGAGCCTGCGAGAATCGCGCCTCGCAGTGGGAGAATTACGCGGCCCAGCAGGCGCTTGATGCCGTTTTAGAAAAAGAGAACAGCGGCGCGGCCGCGGATGAGAAAAGGGCCGCCTGGCTGAAGCTGGCCAAGAGCTTCCCGAAATACGAGCGGACGGCGCAAGAGCAAGCCCAGCAATGGCAGCGCTACACAGTTGAGCTGGCGGCGGTCGCTGCGGTCAAACGCCAACGCGCGAAGATCCGGGACCGAGATTGGGCCAGACTGAGCAAGCTCTTCTCGCTCCCCACAGCCGGCGAGGAAGTCAAGAAGGCGTTTGCGGTCGATTTTATCCGAGCGTACGGCAAAACCGCGGACGATAATCCCTACCTCACCGATCTCCTGCCGCTCTTGCCCAAAGAGATGCTGAGCCCCGAGGAAGCCGGCGCGCTGGCGGCGATCACATGGGTGACGATCGCTGGCGGTCGCTTTGTCATGGGCGCCACCGACCTCGGGGCATCCTCCCTTCCGCGGCGCCGCGTCACGCTAAAAACATTCCTGCTGGCCCGGACGCTCGTGACGAACAAACAATACCAGGCTTGCGTCCAAGCCGGGGCTTGCACTCCGCCTGCCGACTGCGACGAGAAATTCAAGGGCGACGACCAGCCCGTGGTCTGCGTGGATTGGGGCCAGGCACAAGCCTTCGCCCTATGGGCCGGAGGCCGGCTGCCCACCGAGGCGGAATGGGAGTACGCGGCGCGCGGCCGGGGTCAAGAGCGGAAATATCCCTGGGGCGATCAGGAGCCGGACTGTAGGCTGGCGGTCCTCAATGACGCCCGCTGGCCGCAGGCCAGCCGGCCCGGCTGCGGCAAAGCTGCGACCTGGCCGGTCTGTTCAAAGCCCAAAGGCGATACCCAGCAAGGGCTTTGCGACATGGCGGGCAATGCTTGGCAATGGGTGCAGGATTGGTATCACGATTCCTACAATGAGGCGCCGAAAGACGGCAGCGCCTGGGAATCGCCGGCAGGCTCGGAGCGGGTCATCCGCGGCGGCGCCTGGAATTACAGCGCCACCGCCCCACGGTCCGCCGGCCGCAGCTCCCGCGCCCCGGAAAAACGCACCAACGATCTCGGGATACGCCTGGCGCAGTCGATTTCTTTATGATGATCGCCAATTCGGCATCGTTCACTTTTGTCAAAATTCCCCTCATCACCGAAGCCGCCGCATGCTATAATATATCGGGGGAAGATGATTCCCTCATCACAGACGCATGTCTGCAGACGACGCAACATAGAGGAATATAAACACAATGGCTACGGGAAAAGTGAAGTGGTTCAACGATCAGAAGGGATTCGGCTTCATCACGCCGGATGACGGCTCCAAGGATCTTTTCGTCCATCACTCGTCCATCGCTGGCGACGGGTTCAAGACTTTGGCTGAGAATCAGGCCGTCGAGTACGAGACCGAGGCGTCCGAAAAGGGCCCTCGCGCCGGCAACGTCCGGAAGCTCTAAGCTCCCGACGGCTAAAGACCGCCCAGACACCTCGGTGTCTGGGCGGTTCTTTTTTATCCACCGTGCATGATAGGCCTTGACGCCAATACTATACTGCTGTATAATTATACGGCAATATAGTTCTGAGGCGCCATGTCCAGACCGTCTCGCAACACAGACGCCCTCCTCATACAGGCCGGCCGCAAGCTCCTCCCGGAGACCGGCGTCTCAGGCCTAACTCTGCGCCGGGTCGCAGCCGCGGCCAAGGTCAATCTGGGCATGTTCCACTATCACTTCGGGAGCAAGCGCGAGTTCGCGCGCCGGGTCTTGCAGGAGATATACGAGGATTTCTTCAAAAATTTCAGCATGGAATCGGGCGGCATGGCCCCGGCCAGACAACGCCTGCGCCAGGCCCTGGTCATCCTGTCTCGCTTCGCCCGGGATAACCGCAAGCTCCTGCTGGCCATCGTCCGGGACGTGCTCGAAGGCGACGCGGAGGCCACGGAATTCGCCAAAGCCAACATCCCCCGCCATGTGGGGATAATCACCGGCTTGGTCCAGGAGTGCCAGCGCCAAGGCGAACTGAGGGGAATACCCCTCCCCCTGGCCTTATCGTTCCTTCTAGGCGCCACGGCCATGCCCAACGTGGCCATGGGCATCATCGAGAAAGCGGCCGCAAAGCGACCTTTTGGCCTGACCCTGCCGGAACTCTTTTCAGTCTTCATCTCAGACAAGGCCATCGCGGCCCGGGTCGATATGGCCCTCGCCGCCTTAGCCCGGGAGGCGCCATGAACGCCCTACTCTTATGCCTTGCCGTTTTGAGTCCAAGCCGACTCTGCGCCGAGCCGGCACAACTGCGCATCGGATTGGATACGGCTCTGGAGGCCGCGCAGCACAATTCAGCAGCACTACAAGCCGTTGCAGCCGACCGGCTTGCGGCCCAGAAGCGGGCCACAAGCCGGCAAAGTCTCCTATGGCCCCGGCTCACGCTGGACGCATCCTACAAGTACATCAGCGAAGTCCCGGCTTTGGCTGTAGCCGGCCGCACCCAGGCTTTAGGCGCCAACGACAACTACTCCCTGGGTCCGACCCTGAGCTGGACGCTCTGGGACCAGGGCAGCCTACGCGAAGCCTGGCGCTCGGCTCAAGCCGCATCCCGGGCCCGGGACGCGGACTTCAAAGCGACGGGGCTGCAGATCCGATTGAAGCTGCGCCTCGCCTATGCCCAAGCCCAACTCGCCCTGGAGGCGGTGCGCCGCCTCGGTGATTCCCTGCGCCTGGCCCAATGGCAGCACTCGGACATCGGCAAGCGACTTCGCGCCGGAGCCGCGAGCCGAACCGACGAGCTCTCCGCCCATCAGGAAGTCCTGCAGAGGCGGAGCCAGTACCGCCAGGCCCGCGCGGACCTGGCCGGCGCGCTGCGCGAGCTTTACGCCCTGACCGGCGAGGAACCCGCAGCTGACCTTTCCCTGCCTCTCGATGCGTCGGCCGCGGCCGGCCTGCCGGAGGACGTGGAGCCCCCCTCCGTGATCATCGCGCTCGACCTGCCGGAAGATGCGATGAAGTCCTTGGCCGCGGCCGAAGAATGGCCGCAAGACTTAGACCCCCCCGCCCTGCGCGCCTGGGCGGCGCTGGCGGACTCAAGCCGCCTGGCCGCCCGCAGCGCCAAGGCCGGCCTCTGGCCCTCGCTGCAGCTCAGCGCGCGGACCAGCGCCGACTATCCCAACGGACCGATACTCGAAACCATCAACCAGAACACCGTGGGCCTCTTCGCCAGCCTGCCTATTTTCGAAAACGGCCGCACGCGGCGGCAAGCCGCCGAGCTCGAGGCGCAGGCCCAGGCCGGCGACTGGCGGCGGGAGGCGGCCCGGCGGGACCTGGTCCGCGACTGGCTCAAGGGCAAAGACCAGCTCACCGGCTTAAAAGCCCAGAGGGTAATCAACCGGCAGGCCGCCTCCGAAGCCCGGGAGCTCTCCCTCCTCATCTACGAATCCTACAAGACCGGACGTGCGACCTACCTGGAGGTACAATCCGCCAACCTTCGCGAACTCGAAGCCCGCGTGCAATGCGCCAGGACCGACACGCAGCTCGTGATGCAGCTCGCCATCCTCGCCAGCCTTTCGGAAAAGGAGTGACCTCATGCATACCAAGAGACTTGTCATCGTCGGGGCCGCAGTCCTCGCCCTTCTGCTGGGCTGGAAGCTCCTCATCCGGCGCGAGTTCCTCTACGCCGGCACCGTGGAGGCCACTGAAGTGGACATCTCCTCCCGCCTCAACTCGATCATCGCCGCCTTCGACGCGGCGGAAGGCCGCCAGGTCCGGGTCGGGGAGCCCCTGGTGCGGCTGGCCTGCGAAGACGTCAAGCTCGCCGCGGACATCGCGCAGCGCGACTACAAGCGCGCCAAGGACCTGCATCACAGCGGAGTCATGCCGCAGGAGAACTACGACCGATTCCAGAATAAGCGCGATGATGCTTCCTTGAAGCTCGACTGGTGCGCCATCAAGGCGCCCATGGACGCCGTGGTCCTGGCCACGTACCATGAAGCCAACGAACTCGTCAGCCCCGGCATGAAGTTGCTGACTCTGGCGGATCTGCGCGAAGTCTGGGCCATCGTGTACGTCCCGGAGCCGCTTTTGGCCAAACTGTCCTTGGACATGCCGGTCGAAGGGATCCTCCCGGAGACGCCAGGCCGCGCCTTCAAGGGCCGCATCAGCCACATCAACGACGAAGCCGAGTTCACACCGAAGAATGTGCAGACGCGGGAAGAACGCACGCGGCTGGTCTTCGGCGTCAAGGTCAAGTTCCCCAATCCGGACGGCGCCTTAAAGCCCGGGATGACCGTGGAAGTGCGCCTGCCCAAGGCTTAAGCGAGCTCGACCGCCATGGCATTGCTCGGCATAGAAGCGCGCGGCCTGCGCAAGCGTCTGGGGCCCAACCAGGCGCTGGCCGGCGCGTCTCTGGATTTCTCCGCCGGACTCCTGCACGGGATCATTGGGCCAGACGGCGCCGGCAAGACCACGCTCCTGCGCACTTTGGTCGGGCTCCTGCGGTCCGATCAAGGCGAAGTCATCTACACGCAAGAGGGCCGACCGGCCGATTTCGCCGCGGTCAGGCCGTTCTTGGCCTACATGCCCCAGCAGCAGAGCCTCTATCCCGACCTGTCCGTCGCCGAGCACATGGATTTTTTCCGGGACCTCTATCGCCTTCCCGCCGCGGTCTACCGATCGCGAGCCGAAGAGCTCCTGCGCATCACTCGACTCGAGAAGTTCCGCGACCGACGCGCCGGAGAGCTTTCAGGAGGCATGTACAAGAAGCTGGGGCTCATCTGCGCACTCCTGCAATCCCCGGCCGCGGTCCTGCTCGACGAGCCCACCAACGGGGTCGACCCCATCAGCCGACGGGAGTTCTGGGAACTGCTCTACCGCCTCGCCGACCAAAAGATCCTAGTGATCATAGCCACCGCCTACATGGATGAAGCCGAACGCTGCGCCCGGGTGCATCTGCTGGACTCCGGAAAAGTGCTGGCCAGCGGCGAGCCACGGGCCGTCTTGCGCGATGCCAAGGTGAGCAGTTTTGAGGAGATATTCCTTAACCGCTCCGACCGTAAGGAAATCCGCCCGACCGACACCGGCGGAACTTCCAATACCGCCGCCGCCGGAGTACCCCATGCCTGAAGCCACCCCGGCCATCGAGACGCGGGACCTCGTCATCCGCTTTGGAAAATTCACGGCCGTAGACGGCGTCTCCTTCACGGTGCGGCGGGGCGAGATCTTCGGTTTCCTGGGCGCCAACGGAGCCGGCAAGACCACCACGATCCGCGCACTCTGCGGACTTCTAGCGCCCACTTCCGGAGAAGTCCGGGTGGCCGGTTTAGATTTCTCGAATGGTGGCAATGCGATCAAGTCCAAAGTCGGCTACATGTCACAGAAGTTCACCCTCTACAACGATCTGACCGTGGCCGAGAATCTGGCCTTCGCGGCCGGTCTGCGCAAGCTCGACCCAGAAGCCGCGGCCGCTCGCACGCGAGAGCTCCTCGGCTTCATCGGCTTCGACCACCCGCTGGGCGCCATGGTGCGCGACCTGCCCGGGGGGCTCAAGCAGGAATTGGCCCTGGCCGCGGCCATCCTGCACGACCCCGAAATCATCTTCCTGGACGAGCCGACCGCCGGTGTGGCCCCGGCCGCAAGGGAGCGGTTCTGGGGGCTCATCGGCAGACTCACCGACTCAGGAAAGACCGTGCTTGTCACCACCCACTACATGGACGAGGCGGAGCACTGCGGACGCATCGCCCTCATGCGCGCGGGCCGACTCATCGCCTTGAACACGCCGGAGGCGCTCAAGTCCCTGGCCTTCCCCGGGCCCATGCTGGAAGCGACGACCGAAGACCCAAGAGTCGTTTCCGAGCTGTCCGGCCGTCCAGGCGTCCTGTCGGTCCAGCCCTACGGCATGCGCTGGCACCTGAGCCTCCAAGACAAGACCGCCTGGAAGAGCCTCGCGGCCACCCTCCCTCCCGGACTCACGCTGCGGCACATCGCGCCGTCGCTCGAAGACGTGTTCATACGGCTGGTGGAAGGCGGCGAACGATGAGCCTCGATTTCTCCCCGGGCCGGGCTCTGGCCATCGCGCGCAAGGAAATCCGCCACATCCTGCGCGACCCCTTCACTTTGACGCTGGCCCTGGGCCTGCCCTTGGTCCTGGTCGTGTTCTTCGGCTTCGCCATCGACTTCGATGTCCGCGGTATCACGCTCGTAATCCACGACTCGGACAAGTCCCGCATATCGCGGCAGTTCGCGGAGATCTTCGCGAGTTCCGGGTATTTCCTGGCCGTCGAGCCGGCCCCGGGCAGCGGGGTCCTGCGCGAGCTCGACACGGCGCGCGCCAGCGGCGTCCTTCTGATCAAGCCCGACTTCGCGCGCCGCCTCATCGGCGGACGGACGGCCCAAACGCAATTCGTCCTGGACGGAGCCGACAACACCCGCGCCAGCGCCATCCTGGGCTATCTGCCTGGCATTCTACGGGCCGCCAGACACAGACTCACACAGGACGGTCCGGCCGAACGCATCACCTTGTCCACGCGGTTCCTCTACAACCACGAGCTTAACACGCGCTGGTTCGTCATCCCGGGCCTCGCCGTCATCGTCATGGGCCTGCTAGCCATCATGCTGACAGCCTTGACCGTAGCCCGCGAATGGGAGAACGGCTCCATGGAACTCCTCCTCTCCACGCCGGTGCGGCCCTGGGAGATCATCCTGGGCAAGCTCGCGCCCTATCTGATCCTGGGCCTGATCGGCGCGGTATTCATCTATCTCACGGCGCGGCTGGGCTTCGGGGTCCCCTTCCGCGGCAGCCATCTGCTCTACTTCCTGCTCTGCCTGCTATTCTTGACCGCCAGCCTGGCCCAAGGCCTGCTCATCTCCGTGGCGACCCGCCAGCAACAGCTTGCCATGCAGCTCTCCATCATCACCGGCCTGCTGCCATCGCTGCTCCTCTCCGGATTCGTCTTTCCCATCGAGAGCATGCCTGTCTTCTTCCAATACTTCACATCCATCCTCTCCCAGAAATGGTTCATGATGATATCGCGCGGAGTCTTCCTCCAGGGATCCGGAGCCCTGGACCTTGCCCGGCCCATCCTTGGGCTGAGCGTCATCGCGGGAGTCCTGTTGACTGTGGCGGCGAAGCGCTTCAAAAAGGACCTGGAGCCATGAATAGGACCATCCTGGCCTTCATCCGCAAGGAACTCAGCCAGAGCTTGCGCGACCCGCGCATGCGGCTCGTCATCTTCGTCCTGCCCATGATTCAGATGACCGTGTTCGGCCTGGCCATCTCGACCGAGATCCGCGGCATACGCCTGGCCGCGGTCCACTCGCCGCGGGACGCCGCCGCCCGAAAGATGGCGGACCGATTCTACACCTCGGGCTGGTTCACCCCGGTGAGCGGCCGCACGGACGATCCCTACCGGCTCATCGCCTCCGGCCGGGCGGACGCGGTCTTGCTCGCCCCGACCGGCGGCCTTACCAAGGCCTTAGGGCGCAGTCAAGCCCATCTGCAGCTCCTTGTCAACGCGACCAACGCCACCAAGGCCCGCAGCATCGAATCCTACGCTGTCGCTGTCGTAGCGCAAGCGACCGCACCGTCCCGCCGGCCGGGAGAAGAGTCCCCTCCGGGCATCGAGCTGGATGCGCGCGTCCTCTACAACCCGGCCATGGAGTCATCCCTTTTCATGGTCCCGGGCGTCATGGGCATGATCCTGTGCCTCGTCACCATCATCCTGACCAGCATGTCTTTAGCCAAGGAAAAGGAGTTGGGCACCTTCGAGACCATCCTCGCGGCCCCGCTGGAGACATGGGAGATCCTGTTGGGCAAGACCATCCCCTATTTCCTCCTGGGCCTGGCTGATGCGATTCTGATCCTGACTGCGGCCGTGGTCATCTTCAGCGTGCCGATCCAGGGACCGCTATGGATGCTGGCCTTGGCCACGGTCGTCTTCGTCATCACCACGGT
>CAIKVT010000013.1 GCA_903830945.1 uncultured Elusimicrobia bacterium | reverse complement strand
CCGGCCGGCGGTTTTTCAGGCTCCGTGTTATTGTATTATAGCGACTTCGGGCCCCAAGGGGGCCCGAAGTCGGAAGGGGGGAGGCCGAAGGGATGATCCTGGCGCGGCGAGGAGCTCAAAGCGGGGTTATTTCTCCTACAACCCGCGCCTGAAGATGTCTCTGTCCACGTGCTTTGGTGGGCGCTGGCATCGGCGAGCTCCATCCGCAGTTGCATGGACATGCGTCAGCGCAGCAAGTAACGTGTGCTCTTATGCGTGCCGATGGTTTTGATTGCCCCGGTGCGCAGGAGTGGCTTGAGGGCGTAGTGCGCTCCTGGGGGCGTGACGCGCAGAGCCCGGGCGATCTCGCGGATCGCGAGGGGGCCTCGTTCGCGGAGCAGGCGTAATAGCTTCTCTTGCCGCAGGGTGAGGGACAGAGGTTCCTTCCCGGGCAAGCCCAGGGCCTGGATACGTTTCTGGACCCGTTCCAGCGTTTCCAAGACGGCTTCAGCCATGAATTCAAGCCAGCCACCCAAGTCCTCTCGCTCGACTTGGACGCGTTGCAGGTTCTTGATGTAGAAGGCGCGGTTCTCAAGCAGCACTTCATCTAGGGCGAACACATGGAGCGTATCGAACCCCATGCGATAGAGCTGCCAAGTCGCGAGAGCTCTGCCCACCCGGCCATTGCCATCCCTGAAGGGATGGATCTCAACGAAGCGCAGATGCAGGATAGCGGATGAGAAAACCGCCGGGAGCTCTCCGGCTGATTTATTGAGCCAGCCCAGCATGTCCTTGGTTAGCGGGGGCACCTGCCGCCATGGTGGGCACACATGCAGGCCGGCCCTGACGTCGCTGCGCCGATATGACCCGATAGGGCCGTCATCCACGGCGCCTTCGGCGATGATGTTGTGGAGATGCAGGATATCTCTCTCAAGGATTTCTTGGGACGGGTTGCGTTCGTGGAGCCAATTTAGGGCATCCAGGTAGTTCTGTGCCATTCGGACGTGGCGGTCAGGATATCCGAGGGCCTCTTTCCCTTCCATGAGACCTTTTATGGCTTCGAGGGACAGTGTGCAGCCTTCGATCGCTGTTGACCCCCACGCGGCGCGGGCCATTGCGTCTCTGACGAGAGAGGGGATCCACGGCACCTTGACCAGAGAGGATCGCAGCTGTTCCCTGATTGTGGATATTTCCTCAAGGAGCTTGTAAACACGGGGTGCGACATGGAATTTTGGAGAGTACATTGTTCATAAAGTTTACATAAAGTCTATCGTAAAGTCAATTTTGTGGTACGACGGGGAATGTCGGTGCCGATCCATGACCTTCAGTGGGTGCTGGATGTCAAAATCGAGGGTCGCCCTCTGCGAAGTTCAAATCCCGTCGTCCCCTTCCAGGGGTGGCGGGAGTAATACCACCAGGCCCTGATGGGGCGGCGATAGGGTATGCCCAGCATTGATCCCAAGGCAGGGAATCGCTACTTCACCGCCACTGGGCTCCTGTTCAGGTACTTGAGGTCCATGAGGGGGGCATGGTGCTACAGAGCCTGGCCTCGGACAACCGCTTATACCAATCCTCCCGGCGACGATGACAAGCCCGCCGCTTAGGCTGGCTGTTGCCTGAGCCGGTCTCGTCTGGCCCACCGGGGCCCGAAGTCGGAAGATGGGGGGCTCAGCGGAAGATGTAGGCTGGGTGACTTGGCCAAAGTGGCGCAATCTTTCCTACAAATAAATTAAGCCGCCCCGACAGGGACGTCCTGTCGGGGCGGCTTGTTCGAGGCTGGACGAAAACTACTTCTTCTTGCCCGGCTTCTCCTTGACCACGGACTGTGCTGCGGCCAAAGTCGCGATGGGCACCCGGAAGGGCGAGCAGGAGACGTAGCTGAAGCCGAGCTGGTGGCAGAACTCCACGCTCGCGGGCTCGCCGCCGTGCTCGCCGCAGATGCCGATCTTGATGTCCTTGCGGGTCTTGCGGCCGCGCTCCACGCCCATGCGCATGAGCACGCCCACCCCGTCCTGGTCGATGGTCTGGAAGGGGTCCGCCGGCAGGATCTCGTGCTTGAGGTAGTCTCCCATGAAGGAGCCCGTGTCGTCGCGCGAGAATCCGAAGCTCATCTGGGTCAGGTCGTTGGTTCCGAAGGAGAAGAACTGCGCCGACTCCGCCAGACGGTCCGCCACGATGCAGGCGCGGGGGATCTCGATCATGGTGCCCACCAGGTGCGGGATGGCCTTCACATTCTTGGCCTTGCACACCTCGGCGTAGACCTTCTCGATGAGCGCGTATTGGTTCTTGAGCTCGGTCTCCACGCAGACCACCGGGATCATGATCTCGGGCAGGGTCTTGACGCCTTCCTTGCCGAGTTCGACGGCGGCTTCGAAGATGGCCCGGACCTGCATCTCGGTCACCTCAGGATAGGTGATGCCCAGGCGCACGCCGCGGTGTCCCATCATGGGGTTGGACTCGCGCAGGCCGGAGGCGCGCTTTTCCAGCTCGTCGAGGCTGATGTTGAGGCTCTTGGCCAGCTCGGCGAGCTTCTCGGCCTCATGAGGCACGAACTCGTGCAGCGGCGGGTCGATGGTCCGTATGGTGACCGGAAAGCCCGCCATGGCCCTGAGGGTCGCCTTGATGTCGGACTTCACGTGTGGGAAGAGCTCGTCCAAGGCCGCGCGGCGCTCCGCCTCGGTCTTGGAAACGATCATCTTGCGCAGCTTGAAGAGAGGCTGCTCTGCGCCCTTGCCGTAGAACATGTGCTCCACGCGGAAAAGCCCGATGCCCTCGGCTCCGAACTTGCGCGCCCGGGCGGCGTCTTCCGGGGTGTCCGCGTTGGCGCGGATCTTCAGGCGGCGGATGGAGTCGCAGACCTTGAGGAAGTCCTCCAGGACCGTGTTGGACTCGCTGGCGTCGAGCATGGCCAGCTCGCCATCGTAGACCAAGCCCTTGGAGCCGTTCAGGGTGATCCAGTCGCCTTCCTTGAGGGTCTGCCCGCCCTCGGTCTTCATGGTTCTCTTGTGCGAGTCGATCTCAAGAGAGCCGCAGCCGACCACGCAGCACTTGCCCCAGCCGCGCGCCACCAGGGCCGCGTGCGAGGTCATGCCGCCGCGGGCGGTGAGGATGGCCTGCGCCGCGCGCATGCCCTCCACGTCTTCGGGGTTGGTCTCCTCGCGGACCAGGATGACCTTCTTTCCGTTCTTGGCCCAAGCTACGGCCTCGTTCGCGGTGAACACGATCTGTCCCTTGGCGCCGCCCGGGCCCGCGGGCAGGCCCTTGCCTAGCGGCTTGTGCGTCGCCTCGGCCTTGGGGTCCACGATCGGGTGCAGGAGTTCGTCGAGCTGGGAGGGGGTCACGCGCATGACGGCCTCTTCCTTGCTGATGAGCTTCTCCTTGAGCATGTCGAGGGCGATGCGGACCGCGCTGGGGCCGTTGCGCTTGCCCACGCGGCACTGCAGCATGTAGAGCTTGCCCCTCTCGATGGTGAACTCGATGTCGAGCATGTCCCGGTAGTGCTGCTCCAGGCGCTTGACGATGTCCGCGAGCTCCTTGTAGACCGCGGGCATGAGCTGTTCGAGGCTCTTGAGGTTGCGGGACTGGTCGCTGCGGGAGGCCTCGTTGATGGGCTCAGGCGTTCGGATGCCGGCCACCACGTCTTCGCCCTGGGCGTTGACCAGGAACTCGCCGTAGAAGCGCGCGTCGCCGGTGCCCGGGTTGCGGGTGAACCCCACGCCCGTGGCCGAATCGTCGCCCATGTTGCCGAAGACCATGGACTGCACGTTGACCGCGGTGCCCCACTCTTCGGGGATGCCTTCGATGCGGCGGTAGGAGATGGCGCGCTTGCCCATCCAGGAGGCGAAGACCGCGCTGACCGAGCCCCAGAGCTGCTCCATGGGCTCGTCCGGGAAAGGCTTGCCCAGGACTTCCTGGACCTTGGCCTTGAACTTGGAGCAGAGCTCCTTGAGGTCCCTGGCGGAGAGCTCGGTGTCGAGCTTGACGCCCTTGCGCTTCTTGGCCTCGTCCATGACTCGTTCGAGCTGCTTGCGGATGCCCTGGTCCTCGGCCGGGGTGATGTTCGCGGCCTTCTCCATGACCACGTCGGAGTACATCATGATCAGGCGCCGGTAGGCGTCGTAGACGAAGCGTTCGTTCTTGGTCTGGCTGATCATCCCGGGGATGGTGGCCTCGGTGAGGCCGCAGTTGAGGATGGTCTCCATCATGCCGGGCATGGACTTGCGCGCGCCGGAGCGCACGGAGACAAGCAGCGGGTTCTGCGCGTCGCCGAATTTCTTGCCGGTCAGCTTCTCGACGCGGGCGAGGTTGTCGTTGACCAGCTCGCGCAGGCCCTTGGGGTAGGTGCGCTTGTTGGCCCAATAGTAGGTGCAGACTTCGGTGGTGATGGTGAATCCCGGGGGAACGGGCAGGCGCAGGTCGGGGTGGCCGGCCATCTCGGCGAGGTTGGCGCCTTTGCCGCCCAAAAGGTTCTTCATGGACTCGTCACCGTCGGATCTTCCGCCGCCGAAGAAGTAAACGGGCTTGCCGATCTTGACGGTCTTGGCCGACGGGTTGCTGGACTTGCGGGACATGATGGATGCTGGCATAAGTGGAGGGCCTCCTTTGTGGACGACGAAATACATTATAGAAATTAGGCCGCTGTGCTGTCCACGCTCGCTTGCGCCGTCCGTGCGGCTGTTCCAGTGGAGGACTGGATTCCGTTGTGCTAAGACACGCTGGCGGTATCGCCCGTCTCCTTCCACTCGTAGACGGGACAGCCGTCCACGACGCGGCCGGCGGACGCGAAGTGGAACTGGGAGAGGAAAGGCTCGACGGCATGCTGGGCGATGGAGACGGCGTTGACGGCGCCGTGCTTCTGCATGTGCCCCGCGATGTCGATGACCCGGTCCGTCATCTCCTCCATGGGGGTCTGATCGTCGCAGAAGACCTCGCCGCTGTTGATCCCGGCGCGTATCTTGAAGTCGGCCTTGATGGCCTTGACGCTGTCGTTGAAGGCCTTCAGGCTCTTGATCACGTCCTGGGCGGCCTGGATCGCCTGGTCGGCGGTGGCGAAGCAGATCATGACTCCGTCGGGAGTCCAAGTCGATTTAAGCGCCCGGTTCGTGCTCAGCGCTTTCTCAACGAAGGACTTGTACTTGCGGAAATCCCTCTCCGCGATCCCGGGATCCTCGAACTTTTTCATCCCCGTTGAATCGACCACATCGATCGATAGGAAGGCGTAATGCTTCTTATGTCTTTCAAGACTTTTCTTCGTCTCTGCGTATATTTCGAGGAGCTTGGCCCTGTCGAGCGTGCCGGACTTCATCTCTTGATGCTTCTGGAGCAGGGCCGCGTCGCCCTTCGTAATCGCGCGTTGCTCGCCCCATTGTCTGAGACGCCGAGCCTTCGCCTTCAAGAATCCGGCCGTTCCTCCCAGGAAGATCCATAGCAAGAAGGTTCCACCGATCAGGAACAGCCCTGCGGCATCCTGGCCGTTGACCTTGGTCGGGATGCTGGCGCGCAGCCAGGCGAGTAGGGGCCTTTCCACTGTCTTGTTTATTGCCGCGGCGTGCCGGAAGACCGGGTGCCTGTCGACATCGTTGAAGTGGGAGAGGACCGCGTTCGTGAAGAAGAACAGGAGCAGCGCGAGGACGACCCATTCCAGGATGCGCGCCAGCAGCGAAGCGCCCGTCAGCAGGGGTATGGCGATTCGTGACGGCGCGTTGAGGTTTGGAGAGGTTCTCGCCTCAGATCGAGCCATGATCACATTTTAATGAATTTAGCATTATCGGGTCAATAAAAATTAGTATCATCCGAATATGCGGCCCCTGTGTCGGCCCTGCTCGCCGCTTTGGCTGTTTTTGGCGGCCGCAGGCTGCGTCTCGACCCCGGCGCAACCGGTGACGGCCCCGCCCGGCAAGGTCCTCACCGGCATCGATGTCCTGGAGGCCGACGGGTTCCAGGAACTTCAGGGCCGCAAGATCGGACTCATCAGCAACCACACGGGCCGGGACTCCAATGGTCGGACCACGGCCGAGGTCCTGGCCGGAGCCCAAGGTGTTGCGCTCATGGCCATATTTTCTCCGGAGCACGGTTTCAATGGCGCAGCCGAGAACTCAACCGTGAGCTCGACTAGCGTGAGTCTGGCAGGTCGCGATATCCCGGTCTATAGCCTCTATGCCGGCGGCATGTCCGGGATGCGGATCAAGCCCGAGGACCTGCGCGGCATCGACACGCTGGTTTTCGATATCCAAGATATAGGCACGCGCTTCTATACGTATCTGGCGACCATGGGTATGGCCATGGAGGAGGCGGCTAAGGCTCACATCTCCTTCATCGTTCTGGACCGGCCGGATCCCATCAACGGGACCACCGTGGAAGGGCCCATGCTCACCGACTTGGAGCTGCCTCAGCTTTCGCCGACATCCTATTTCCCGGTACCGGTCCGGCACGGCCTGACAGCAGGCGAGATGGCGCGGCTCCATAATAAGAAGGCGGGAGTCTCTCATCTACTCGTCGTACGCATGCGGGGCTGGAAACGCGGGATGTGGTATGACCAGACCAGCCTGCCTTGGGTCGCGACCTCGCCCAACATGCCCGACCTAGGGGCCGCAACGCTTTACCCAGGCATCGGCCTCTTCGAGGCCAGCAACCTCTCCGTGGGCCGCGGTACCCCTCACCCTTTTGGTTGGGTCGGATCGCCCTGGCTCGACTCTCAACGCGCGGCGCGGAGGCTTAATGAGGCTCTTTTGGACGGCGTCGCCTTCACCGCGCAGGATTATACTCCGACCAAGTCGGTCTATAAGGGTGAGCTGTGCCATGGGGTCCTTATGACCATCACGGACCGAGACATGCTGCGGCCTTTGGCGGTGTTTCGGCATATCGACCAGGTCCTCTACGAGCTCCACCGGCAGGATTTCCAGTGGCGGTGGGATGAGGTCCGCAAGATGACGGGTTCCACCGAGTTCCAGCGTATCTATGAGAACGATCATGACCTCATCAAGATCATGGAGCTCTTCAACCGGGGCGCGGAGCGCTTCGAGAAGTCGCGCCAGCGGTATCTGCTCTACTGAGCCGCCGGCCTTTTATAACCCCGCCACGGGCATGCGCCCCGTGACCGGGATGCGGTCCAATAGTGCTTTGGCCGCCGCCCGCTGTGCGGCCGCGATGTGGGAGAAGGCGCAGAGCCCCGGCTGGTCTTGGAAATCAGTCAGGATGAAGGGGCTGCCGAAGGAAACCACGACCGCCTCATCCGCTTGGCGCGCGAGTCGCAGCGCCGCGGAGACCTCCGCCGGCCACAGCGTGATGCGGCCTGAATAAGCCCGCGGTCGTAGGAAGATACCCAGGACCAGGACCTCGTCCGGCCTCACAACGCTTGAAACGACACGCACCGAGGCGCCAAGGCGGCGCAGTTCGGCCAGGAAGTCCCGTCCTTTCCGATCGGTAGGCTCCGCGCCGGGCTCCGCGTAAGCGATGCGCCGGCCTGAGAGCGAGAGAGGCTTTCCGCGCCAAGCCAGACAAGAGTCGGCCAGTGCTTGCGCTAAGGCTTCGTGTTTCGGGCCGCCTACCGTTGATAAAAATCTTCTTGCCGGCATGGGATCCGCGAACAAGCCGGCGCGAAGCTTGGCCCGGCGCAGGCGCGCCAGGGCCTGGGTCGCCAGAGCGGCGACGCCGCGGCCGGCGAGCGCTTCGGGCAGTCTGGCCAGGAGCCTCGTCGGGTCCTTAGGGACCAGAAGCACGTCGGTCCCGGCGCGCAGGGCTCGGACCGCTGCTTCGGCCTCGTCGTAACGTTTGGAGATGGCGTGCATGTTGAGCGCGTCGGTCGAGACCAAGCCTCGGAATCCGAGCTTGCCGCGCAGCAGGCGCGCGGCGGCGGTCGAAAGAGAGAACGGCTCGCGGCCGCCGCCTAAAGCCGGAACCGCTAGATGGCCCAGCATGATCGAATCCGCAGTCTGGGCCAGGCTGCGGTAGGGCGCCAGGTCGCCGCGCTCCAGCACGTTTCGGCCGGCTCTGACCACGGGTAGTTCCAGATGCGAGTCACGCACGGTGCGGCCATGGCCCGGGAAATGCTTGAGGCAGCCCAAGACGCGATAATTGCGCAGGCCCGCGAGATATGCCCGGGCCAGGCGCGTCACCAGCGCCGGGTCCGCCCCGAATGAGCGGACGTTGACGATCGGGTTGTCCGGCTCCACAGCCAGGTCCACGACCGGTGCCAGCACCC
Organism: uncultured Elusimicrobia bacterium; assembly: GCA_903830945.1. GTDB lineage: Bacteria > Elusimicrobiota > Elusimicrobia > UBA1565 > UBA9628 > UBA9628. The sequence goes on along the minus strand of CAIKVT010000013.1, from coordinate 76,720 downwards.
AGCGCACACCTAAAGCCAAGGCCTCCTTGGCCGTGATTTCCGCTTTAAGGCGCGCCAGTTCCGCGCGGCCGGAGGCGGCGATGCCCATGTTGGTAGGCAAAGCGGTGGCCTCTTCGCAGTGTGAGGCGGCCCCATCTTCGTAGTCGGCACAGAAGAGCAGGGGCACCTGCGCCAGCGTCTGCAGCCGCGTCGTGAAGGCCGCGATCTGGCGGACCTTCCCCCCGTAGATGCAGAAGCCGCCGACCCCGGCCTTGACCAAGGAGACGGCGAGCCGCGGGTCGTCTTGGCCGAATTGGAAGCTCGGGAACACGAGCTGGGCGGCCGCGCATTTGACGCCGTCGGACATGGGGGGATTATGCCTTATGACTTGGGATTTTGCAATATTTGTATAATCGCGTGGATGTATACTGGGGCCATGACGTTCCGACGGCGCCTTCCTCTGGCGGTCTTCATCCTGTGCTTATGGGCCTGCGCCTTGCCAGGCCCAGTCGCGGCAGCGGACGCGCCCTACAACGTCAAGACGGAACCTTTAAGCGACGCGCAGGCCCAGCTGCTCCTACAGAACAAGTATCAGATCCGGGAGGACGGGACGGTCATGGCCGCGGATGGCTCCCAGCCCATGGGGCGAGGGGATATCCCCTATGTCATCCAGAGGCTGGAGAGCGGGCAGCGGCTTAAGACTCTGCTCCAGATCGACCTCATTCTCAGCCGCAGTGAGGGCGAGAAGAACCTCACGGCGGAGGAGCGCGAGTCCATCCGCAAAATCGTGAAGGCGAACTGGCCTCTATTCACGCTTAAGACGCGCAGGAATTTTCGGAGCTACTTCTCCCTGCAGGAGCTGGAGCTCATGGACTTGGCGCCGCTGCCCAAGGCGGACCTGGATGAGCCGGAGTTGAAGGACCAGGAGGGAATCATAGAGTCGGTCCCGGTGGTTGAGCAACCGGTCTCGGTTTCGTCTGCTCCTTCAACAGCGGATGCGTCCGTGTCAGTCGTTCTTCCGGCAGGAGTAGTCCTTTCCACATCGGCAGCGTCGGCTCCTGTCGTTGCGGCTGTTGTCTTTGCTCCGGTGGCTGTGGCTTCTGCCGCGCCGGCAGTGGCCGCCCCAGCATTCGCGGCGGTCCCAGCGGGTGTGTCGCCTCTGGCCGCGGCGCCAGCTACACCGGTGGTCGCGCCGGGCTTGGAGCCGGCTTTGGTAGAGGTGACGGCCGCGGCTTTCGAGAAGTTCCTGGAGGAGGCGCCCTACGGTCGTGAGGTCAAGGTTCTGCTGCGCCTCATCTCTGAGAACGCCTCGTTCGCGCGCAATCGCGCACTCAACGACGTCATGACAGCCCTGCCTCAGATCATCATCGATCCCGACCGGGCGGGGAGGCGGACCTACAGTCGGCTCGTCGACGGATCGGAAGGCGCCTTCACCATTGCGATTAACAATGGCGTGGTGCAGACAGGGAAATCCAAGTTGTTTTTCGGCACGATGACTACTCTGTTGCCCAGGTCCGCCAAGACTTACGCCGAAATGGGCTTGCCTGCGCTCGCCTTGCAGGCCCTGCAGAGTGAGGCTGTGCCTCGGAAGCATGAGGGCGGCCCCTGGGGAGATGCCGCTGTCTACGCGGACGGCAGCCGCCGCGTTTCTTTTACGCCCGAAGTCCAGGCCGGAGCGCTGTTGGCCGAACTGGTGCGCCTGGACTCCCGTCTGCGCGCCTGGGATGCCTCGCCTTACGCGATCGAGGTCGTGGCGCGCACCGCTCAATGGATCTTCTATGACGCGTTGGTCTCGTCTCGCCGCAGCTATGCTTTTCTGGACCCATTGACGCGGATATCCTTTCACCAGTGGCTCGACCAGCCCGCCGCTTACCACGACGAGCTCCTGCTGAGCTTGACTGCCGGCCGCAACGGGACCGTGGATCCGCGCAAGGTCGACCTGACCGCGGTCTCGGAATTCAATCGTCGCGCTCTGGTTGACTGCGTGAACGCCTCGGCCGAGGAATCGGCCTACCGCGACGCCTTGGCGCGGCAGGCTCGTACCTTGGACCTGGCTGCCTACGAGGCCTCCGGCCTCTTCGGCTCGGAGGGCCTCTCTGCCGCCCGTGCCGCGGCAGTGAAGGCCCCGGCGGAATCGGCGCCCAAGACCCTTTGCCGGCCGGAATGGGCGTCCGAGATGGCCGCGTTGTCCAAGTCCGGGGCCATGCTGGGAGAGGCGGTGGAGGCGGAGAAGCGTTTGCGCCAGGGGAGAGAGTCCCATGCTGAGAAGGATTAGACTCTTCCTCTGGGCGGCGCTGCTGTGCGTGGCGCCTGCGCGGGCGCAAGACACGCAGCCCGGGGAAGCCCCGGCGCTCAAGGCCAAGCAGGTGCTCTATCTGGCGCCATCGCACCTGTTCGCTTGCGAAGTGCCCACTGGGTGGAAGGCTTTCGAGACAGAGGACGCCTTGGGGCCCGTGGTGCGTCTCCTGGGTCCGGACAACCCGGCCGGGACTTACCGGACCGGGCTCTCTGTGCGCTGGTTCGAGAAGGGGAACCCCGGCTACGTCGAACCCCAGAAGGCCGTGGACGTCATGCGCCGCTCGGACAGGGACACCAAGCGCAGTGCCACGGCGGTCGTCCATATGCGCGTTGGGGGGCTGTTGGCACGCATCTTCGAGGTGGTGGAGACGCAGACCCTGCCTCTGGAACGTCTGCCGGCGGATGAAGAGCAGATTCATCACTACGTGGCGGTCATCCCGAGCGGATTCAACTATTATCTGGTGAGACTTTCATCTACGCGAGCAGTCTATCTGGACTTCCGCGAAGACTACATGCGTTGTCTGAACACCTTCAAGCCCCTGGGCCGCTGAGCGCTCACTTGTCTGGGCCTTGACAACTCAGGGCCGACCTGATATAAATCAGTCTTCGCGCCGAGGAATGCTCGCTCCAGGAGGACCGCCACATGGCGGAGCTCAGGACCTGTCTCGGCGTTTTGTTTTTATTGTCCTTTTCGCCGGCCCAGGCTTTCGGTCGGATTACCCAGCTTCCCCGCAGGACTGCACCTGTCGGAGCCACCTCCATTCCGGCGGTCGCAGCCGCGGCGGTCCGGCCGTGGGAGGCCCCGGCTCCCCGGGATCCTCAGCCTGAATCGCGGCCTATCATCATTGATGCCGGCCATGGCGGTGAGGATTGGGGCGCCATGATCACCGGCCGATATGAGAAGGACATCACACTCGCGGTCGCGCGCAAGCTGAGGGACCGGCTCCAGGCTCAGGGCCTGGGGCCGGTGCGCATGACCAGGGACTCTGACGAGTTCATTCCCTTGAACGGCCGGGTGGATGAGACCTCGGCCTGGGGCGGCGGGCTCTTCATCTCTTTGCATGCCAATAAGGTGTTCCGGCGCGGCCCGCACGGCATCGTGGTCTACTCTTTCGGAAGAGGGCATGGCCGCGGCGATCGGCATCATCGTCGCCGCCGCAAGGTCCCGCCCTTGCCGGCGCCGCCTAGCGTTCAGGTGCGCGCCGGCGCCGCTCTTGGAGTTGAGTTGGCGCGCGGCCTGCGTCGGGAGGGCTTGCGCGTTGAGTCGGTGGAGCGCGCCGGGTACTACGTCCTTAAGAATCCCCGCACGCCCAGTGTGCTCGTCGAACTTGGCTACCTGAGCAATCCGGCCGAGGCCAAGCTCCTGGCCGACCCAGAGTACCAGGATCGGCTGGCTGCCGCTTTGGCGGATGGCTTGGCCGAGCACTTGGCGCGCCAGGCTCCGCCTGCGCCCATGGGCGCCCTGCAGGCCAAGGCCGGCTCAGGCGGCCGCTGACTGCCGGCGAGCAGAACCGGGATCCGTAAAAAAATCAAAAATCGTTCGGCATAATCGGCATGTGGGTTGTGGTATGATGGGATGAGGTCGTTCCATTGCCTGACTGTGTCATGACCAACACCGAACTGGTTCTGATCGCGGATGACGAGGAGGAAGATCTCCGTTTTCTCTGCGACCTCGTGCGGCAGGATGGGTTCAAGGTCCATGAGGCTCGCAACGGCGTCCAGGCCGCGGCGCTGCTGGAGCAGCACCAATTTGACCTGGTCATCACGGATCTGGTCATGCCAGGCCTCAGCGGATTCGAGATCATACGCCTCGCGCGCGCGCGCAATCCAGAGGTCATCTGCATCGCCATGACCGGTTTCGGGTCTCTGGAGTCCGCAGTCGACGCTCTAGGCTTCGGCGCTTACAATTACCTGCTCAAGCCCTGCGACCCGGGGACCTTCCGCAACAGCCTGCGGCGGGGCCTGGAGAAGCAGCGGCTGACCAAGGAATTGCGCTTGCGCAACCAGGAATTGGAGAAGCTCAACCGGGAGCTGGATTTCCGCGTCCAGGAGGCGACCGAGGAACTGCGGACCTTGAACCATCGCATGCGCACGGAGATGGCCAGTCTTCAGGAGGTGGACCAGCTCAAATCTGTGTTCCTGGCTAATGTCTCGCACGACTTGAAGAGTCCCATGACGACCATCATGGGCACTATCCAGTTGCTGCTTGAGGAAAAAACAGGTGCGCGATCGTCTTCGGAGCAGGGCCGCCTGCAGAACCTTCAAAGGGCGGCCGAACACATGCAGTATCTGGTCGACCAGCTCGTGGTCGCGGCGCGGTTGACTTCGGGAAAGGTCAACTTGGATGTCCAGTCCTGGGAAGCGGCCAAGATGGTCGCGGATGCCGCGGCCCTGGTCCAGAGGCAGGCGGACGCAAAAGGGCTGCGTCTTGAGGCGCGTTGGGAGGGCAGTGCGTCGGCCGTGTTGCGGGCGGACCGTGGGCGGCTTATGCAGGTCCTGAGCAATCTTTTGGGCAACGCCTGCAAGTTCAGCGCCTCAGGCGGGCGGGTCGCCCTGCGCGCTTGGCCGGAAGAGGGCCAGACGCATTTCTGTGTGGAGGACTCGGGCGTCGGTATCGCCCCTGAGTATCAAGCCCGCATTTTTGAGCGATTTTACCAGGTGGACAGCTCGCCTGCCCGCGACTTTAAAGGCCTGGGGCTCGGTCTGTGTATCGCCAAGGACCTGGTGGAGCTGCACGGCGGGCGCATCTGGGTGGAGAGTGAACCGGGCCAGGGCAGCCGGTTCCACTGTATTCTTCCGGCGTTTCTGCCGGTTAAGGCCGGCTCAGACGGCCGTTGAGCCCCGGCTGAGTTCCCGAATAGTCCGGCCCGCCTTGCCCTTGTGCTGGGCCGCGCGTTCGGTCACGAAGTGATTGAGGATGCCTCCCACTAAGGCGGGCGTGTTAAGTTCGAGCGGCCGGCTAGATGCTTAGGAGAGGCCCCACTTCTTGAGCAGAAGGGTCTCCTCTTCGACCGTGGAGACCTTTTTGAAGAGGGCGGGCTGATGGATGACGCGGTTCTGGCACTCGGCCCAGGTCAGGTGCTTTTCCAGCTTGCCGTTGAGGAGGCTCATGTACCAGCCGGCTTTCTTGTTTCCTGAGCGGCGTTTTTTGGGACTTGGGCCTGTTGACGCGATGGGCGCGGAAAGATCGACGCTGTAGTCTGAGACCGGTCCGTCATAGAGCGCGGGCGTCTTTCCATGGGAGAATGCGACCGCGATCTCGTCGCAGCGGGAATTGCCCTGGTGGCCCTGGTGGCCGCGGACATGGGTCCAATGGATGGGCCGGGCAGCGAGGCGGTCCAGGGCTTCCCAAAGGTCCCGGTTGACCACGGCCTCTCCGTCGATGCGGGTCCAGCCTTTGCGCTTCCAGCCGCTCAGCCAGCGCGTGATGCCCGAGATGAGGTAGGTGGAGTCCGTGATGATCTCGACTAAGTCTGGCTGGTCGGCGACGGATCTTAGGGCCTCTATGGCGGCCAGGAGCTCCATGCGGTTGTTGGTCGTCTGCGGCGAGCCTCCGCCAAGCTCCCGCACATGGCTCTCGACCTGCACGATGGCTCCCCAGCCGCCCGGCCCGGGATTGCCCGAGCAGGCGCCGTCCGTGTGGATCGTGATGGGGCCTTCCATGGCTGTGGATTATATCGGTTTTGAGTCAAAATTTCCTAACATGTAGCTGCAAATGGAAATCATCGATACGATATGCGGATCGATCCACGCGAACCTGATCGAAGGCAAAGCCTACCTGCTGATACTTGCCGGTCTTAAAACCACCCTGGTCATAACGCTGGCCGGACTTTTTTCAGGCACCATCCTCGGCGCTCTTTTTTGCGCCATGAATTACTCCAAAAACAGGCTATTGGGATTCATCTCAAAAACCTACATCGTGATCGTCAGAGGAACACCGGTGCTGCTCCTCTTGATGCTGCTGTTCTATGTCGTGTTCGCCAGGACCCGGATGGATGCGATCCATATCGCCGTCATAGCTTTCGGGTTGAACAGCGCCGCTCATATTGCGGAGATCATGAAAGCGGCCCTGGATTCCGTCGACCCGGGCCAGGTCATGGCGGCAAGAGCGCTCGGATTCACAAGATCCGGGGCGTTCTATCATGTCACGCTGCCGCAGGCAAGCAGGCACGCACGACCGGTCTATCAGAACACCGTCATCAATCTCATCCAGTGGACATCCGTTGTAGGCTACATCACCATCGCCGACCTGACCAGGGTGATCAATGCCATCGGCGCGAGGACGGCCGACCCCTTTTCGGTGATATTCATCGGGATCATGATCTATCTGATGCTCGCCTATGTGACTTATCTGATCTTCAGGCTGTCGGACAGAAAAAAGAGAGCCGTCGGATGATCAAAGTGGAGAATCTGTCGAAAAGCTTCGGCAGCCTGAAAGTCTTATCCGCTGTCAATGCGGAGATAAGCAAGGGCGAATGCATCGCGATCATAGGTCCCTCAGGCGCGGGGAAAAGCGTGTTTTTGTACTGCCTCAACGCTCTCGAAACGCCTGACAGCGGGAGCATCCGCATCAACGGCGCGAACATATCCGACAAGAAAATAGACATCAACAAAGTCCGTGAAAAGGTGGGGATGGTCCATCAGAACTTCCACCTTTTTTCCCACCTGACCGTTTTAGAGAACATCATCCTGGCGCCGGTCAAAGTCAGGAAAATGTCGCGCGTCGCGGCCGTGGAAAGAGCCTGCCGATTGCTGGCGACGGTCAGCCTCGTCGATAAAAAGCATGCCTATCCGGACGAATTATCCGGCGGGCAGAAACAAAGGATCGCAATCGTCAGGGCGCTGGCGATGGACCCCGAGATACTCCTTTTCGACGAACCCACCTCGGCCCTCGATCCGACCATGGTGGGCGAGGTCCTTGCGGTCATCCGCAATCTGGCGAAGCAGGGTTTTACCATGGTCATCGTCACGCATGAGATGAATTTCGCCCAGGAAGTCGCCCACCGAGTGCTTTTCATGGAAGAAAAGGGGATCTACGAGAGCGGGACGCCGGACGAGATCTTCAACGACCCGAAAAAAGCTAAAACGATCGCCTTCATCAAAAAATTGAAGACCTTCAATTATAATGTCAGATCTTTTGATTTCGACCTTATCGCGATGAGCACCCAGGCGGACTTGTTTTGCGGGAAATACAACATCGATAGAAAAAGGATCAACAACGTCAACCTTGTCCTTGAAGAGATGACCACATACATCCTTCGGCATGGCTATGAAAAATCCCGGTCGCCGGACATCGCTATCATGGTAGAATACGGCGATGTCGATAAAGAAATCATGATCGAGATCGCCCATGACGGCAAGAATATCGACCCATTCGAGAAGATTTCCTTCATGGCGGGCGGCAAAGGGAGCGACACCGACGATCTGGGCATATTCATGGTCAAAAAAATAGCCGCTGATGTCCGTTTTAAGAATGAGAACGGATTGAACAAATTCAAGATCAGGATATAGGAGAGGATGCCAAAATGAAAACAAACAGGCTTCTGTCGATGCTGCTGCTCGCGGGGATGATAGCAGCACCCATGTCGGCGAAAACCGCGAAGCAGGATTATTCTTTTTTAAACGGCAAAACAGGTGCGGTGACCTTCATCCGCCTGAGCGAGGAAAATTTCAAAGACATCATTAATGGTCGGCTTGGCAGCAAGATCGAGAAATTCATATACAACGATTCCTTGATGGGCAATCTGTCCATGCTGAAATCAGGCAGGGTCGATTTTGTGATGACGCCGAATATTTCCGCGGATTATATCGCTCAAAGGAATCCGGATCTTAAATCCGTTATTTTTCCAGTTGATAACAATCTGGTCATGATGCTGAGGGATTCCGACGTCAAGCTGAGGGATTCGTTCGATGCGGCCATAGGCAAACTCAAAGCTTCGGGCAAGCTGGCTGAGTTGTACAAAAAATGGATCACGGACCTGCCCGCCGGGCAGGAACCCGCCGCGGCGACGATCGAAAAAACATCGTATCCGGAGACTATCTATGTGGGCGTCTCCGGCGATCTGCCGCCTCTTGATTATGTCGCGGCGGACGGAAAACCAGCCGGGTACAACATCGCCTTGTTGGCCGAGATCTCCAAAGTCATCGAGAAAAATATTGAAATCCTGTCCCTTGATTCGCGGGCAAGGATTACCGCCTTGCATTCAAAAAAGATCGATGTTTTTTTCTGGACGGTGCGGCCGAACAGCAAGCTTCAGGAGAATTTCAATAATAAAACGGCCGGCGCTGAGCGAATGTCGAAAAAGTTCATAATCACAAAGCCGTATTGCGCGGTCAAGTCGGCTGTCCTGCTGAAAAAATAAACCGGTCAGGCCAACCCCAGGAGACAAGCCCTGCCGCCCGAGGGCGGCAGGTGGCTCTATCTCAAGCGGTGGCGAGTGTGAGTACGGCATCGACTGCTGCAGAGACCTCTTTCGCCATGAAGGATATTGGCAGTGACTCCGGGCCAAAGATCGCCAACCGGTCGCGGGTCGGGTCGAAGTAAAAGCCGGCCGGGCGGCTCTTCCGCCCCCGCAGGGATGACGCTTTTGGTAATATTCTTCCGGCATGTTCCTCTATCTGCTCAGCGCTCTGTCGGCGGCGGGGATTCTCACCCACCTCTGGCGCGACAAGTCCCCGTGCACGCGCGGTCGGGTCGCGGAAGTCGCGCTCCTGTATATCCTGCCCTGCAACGTCGGACTGACCGGCATCCTGAGCTTCCTGGGCCACGCTTTTCGGGTCGATGAGATCGCGCGCGGCATAGGCTGGCCTCCCGGCAGCCCCTTCCAGTTCGAGGTCGCGGTGGCTAACCTCGCCTTCGGGGTCCTGGGCCTGGTCTGCATCGGGAGGCGCGGGGGCTTCTGGCTCGCTACCGGCCTGGGCTACTCCGTCTTCCTGCTCGGAGCGGCCTATGGGCATATCCGCGACATTTTCCTCAGCCATAATTCGGCGGTCTACAACGCTGGGCCTGTCCTTTACCTGGGCGACATCGCCATGCCCATCCTGATCCTGACGCTTCTTTTCCTCTACGGCCGCGGCGAGAGCCGGCCTCCGGCCTGAGGCCTGCGGCCTCAGATCGCGGCGCCGCAACTGCTATAATCCGAACTGCCGACATCAACTATCACCCAACTTCTCCGTAAAGGATGCTCCATGCGTCGACCATTCATCGCCTTGCTCCTGCTCAGCGCCGCCCTCTTTCCGGTCGTGTCCAACGCAGGCCAGGTCTGGTTCAATCCGGAAAAGGACGAGCTGACCGCGCGACAGGATCAATACGACTGCGAGTCCAAATCCGCGAAGTTCTCCTATGACATGGGCAAGGCCGGCAAGACTAAGGTCGTGGCCGGACACCTTTCTGACTGCATGCAGGCCCTGGGCTACAAGCTTGTCCCGGAAGAGCAAGCCAATCGATCGCAGCCCCGCCTGAAGGCCCTTGGGGTATTCGCCGCAAGGGCGGCTGCGGAGCCCGCCTGCGGCGGAGAACGCCCCCGCGCCCTGACCTTCGTCAACGCCTCCGATGTCACCGTCTGGCTGGCCGAGTTCGGCAACGGGTTCTCCATGGACTGCGTCAAGGACTCGGAGTGCGGCGGGACCAACAAGTGCGTCAACAAGTGGTGCACTGGCGTGCTGTGCAGCAAGGACAGCATGTGCGGAAACAAGGGCAGCACCTTCTGCCAGTTCAGGCCCGGGTGCAGCAAGGCTCAGTCGCCCGACTGCCCCGCCGTCAACTGCCAGAAGAACGCCGACTGCCCCTTCGTCCCGACCGACGGCAGCAAGGCCTGCCTCGGGACCAGCTCCTGTCAGGACAACAGCGCCTGCCCCGCCATCAGCTGCAAGGCCGACGCCGACTGTCCATCCTATAAAGACGATGGCGGCAACACGGTTAAGGGTTCCTGCAGTTCAGGCACGGAAGACGCCAAGCTCTGCGCCACGACCTGCGAGACCCACACGGCCCAGTGCCTCTGCACCGCCGCATCCACCTGTCCCAGCGGCGGGACCTGCAAGGACAACCGCTGCACGGGCGGCAAGGGCTACTGCGCGGTCAACTGCAGCGTGGACGCCGGCCGCTGTGCCTGCCGCAATGACGGATTGGCCTGCCCGGACAGCGCCGCCTGCGAGGACGACCACATGTGCACGCGGGGCGGCCTGTGCCGGTACAAGACCTACCCAACGGCCAGCGAGTTCCAGCCCTTCGAGATCGCGCCCGGCAGCACCACGGTCATCTGTGTCCCCGACGCCTGGGGCGGCCGCCTCTGGCCGCGCACCGGTTGCGGCAACACGGCAAAGGGGTTCGAGTGCAAGACCGGCGGCTGCGACAATAAGTTCGCGTGCGAAAAGTCGGGCGACGCGCCGAGCACGCTCTTCGAGGCTAACTACGACACCAAGAACGGCATGCTCTATTACGACGTCAGCCTCGTCGACGCCTTCAACATCGCGCTCAAGGCCGAGTCCAGTTCCCCGGCCTGCCCGACTTTGGGCGGCTCGACCGACCTGCGCTCGACCTGCCCCGCCAAGCTCCAGCTGCTCGACGATGACAAGACCACGGTTCTGGGCTGCATGTCGCCCTGCGGCGTGTGCAATCTGCGCAAGGACGCTACCCGCAAGGAGTTCACGAACAATCCCTTGCTGCTCTCCGGAGTGGACTGCGCGCCGGAGAAGGTGCAGCTCTACTGCTGCCTCAACGCCGACGGCGGCGCCAAGTCCTCCTGTAATATGGGCAACCCGGTCTGCTTCGACAACAACGACTGCGGCCTGCTCTGCGACGCGTCCAAGAACGACGAGCACGGCAAGAACGCCGCCTGCGGCGGCAACGCCTGTACGGACGGCTTCTGCCAGGGCATGACCTGTGGCGCGGACCACTACTGCAGCCCGCGCACCTCGCTGTGCAAGGAGGACAAGAACTGCAACACCGGAGAAGGCTTCGTCTGCGACCTCTCCAACAAGAACGCCAAGGGCCAGGGCTTCTGCAAGCCCGGCGAGGCGCGCGCCGCGGCCTGTTGCGGCCCGGTCAACCCAGCCTGGCAGAACGCGGTCCAGGAGTACGTCTCCTTCTACAAGAAAGGCATGCCCACGGCCTACAGCTACCAGTACGACGACCCAAGCAGCCTAGTGACCTGCCCCAAAGGCTCCGGCGTGGACTTTAAGATCACCATCAGCCCCAAGAAATAAGAGAGGCATCCCATGAACATCCCCAAAGATATCCTCTTGCGGACGGCGGCGCTCATCAGCCTGGCCGCGCTCTGCGCGTGCGGCGGCAAGATGTACTGGCGTCAGGACGGCAGGGCGGAGTCCCAGATACGACAAGACAGGATGCAGTGTGAGGAAGAGGTCGCTAACTACAGCCGCTACATGGGCGCGCCGGGCGACTCCAGGATCGTCTCCCAGCGCATGCAGGAGTGCATGGGGCTGCGCGGCTACGCCCGGGTCCAGCCGCGCGAACTGCCCAAGGACGCACCGCGGATCGAATGACCCGCTAGTCGGACGGCTGCCGGCTCCGGTGCTAGCGCAGTAGGTAGTCGTCGCAGACCACCAGCAGCCCCGCCGCGCGCGCTTTGGCTTCGCCTTCGGGACGGGTGATGCCATCCTGGAGCCAGAGGGCCTTGCCCTTGATGCGGATGGCCTCTTCAATGACGAGCAGGACCTCTTCGGGGCGCCGGAACACATCCACCACGTTTACGGGAAAGGGTATGTCGGAGATGTTTGGATAGCAGGTGTCGCCTAGGATTTTTTTGTGGCCGGGGTTGACCGGAACGATGCGATAGCCTTATCGATCGGCAGCCCCAGATTCGCCAACAGCTTGTTCAACTCGCTGTTGTTCGTAATCGTCGCCACGGCCATCAGTTCACCGCCACACCTAGGGCACAGCAGGACATCGACCTCGAAGACTTTCATCAAGCATGCGGCCCAGTACCGCGCGGCCGCGCTGGCCGCCTGCGTCATCCCGGCCCGCAGCCGCGGGCTCACCGGGTCGTCCTTTCTTCGGTCAATACCGCATAGGCTCATTCTGTATTGGACAAGTCTGTTACTCGCTTTGAAGAAGACCCTTTTGATAAAATGATGAAATGATCCCAGAACTCCTGACCGCGATCATTGCCGTTTCTTCGTTCGGCTTGTGCTCCGCTGAAGCCAAGGCTCCGCCGCAGCCTGATCTCATCGTGGGGCAGGAGTCCTCGGGACAGGAGGTCGCGCTGTCCCCCGGGCAGAAGCTCATCATCAAGCTCCCCGGCAATCCCACCACGGGCTATCAATGGTCCATCCCTAAGGTTTCCGGGGCCGCGTTCCTCAAGCTGGGCGAGCTCCAGTACCGGCCGTCGGCCGGCTCCGCCGGGAGAGTCGGCGCCGGCGGGGAATACTCGGTCTCCTTCCGCGCGGTCAGCACCGGCACCACCGATATCCGGCTGGACTACGGGCGCTCCTGGGAGAAGAGCCCGGAGCAGAGTTTCTCGCTCCGGGCCGCCTGTGTCGCGCAACCCGATGAGATAGCGGCGGTCTTCCTGTGCCCGGACGGCAGCCGCATCCGGGCACGCTTCCTGCTCAAGGAAGACGCGGTGAAGCTCTCCTTCCCCGGCCGGAAGGTCACCATCAAGCGCGGTCTGTCGGCTTCGGGTGCCCGTTACGTTGGCAGCGGTCTCGAGTTCTGGAGCAAGGGAGACGACGCTCGGGTGACGGAAGGTGGCAAAGAGTATACCTGCCGCGCCCAGAAGTGAGGCAGGGACACGTCATGAGGGCCGGGTTGGCCCCATAGAGGTGACTAGTACTCAGGGCGCGAAAGTGAGGAATATCTGCGCTGCCAGGAGGTCAGGCTGAAGGAATCGTTGAGGTAGTTGTTGAAGGCGGAGGAGATGCTGTCAATCCTCCCGGCGACGGTGACCTGCCAGCCGCTTAGGCTGGCCGTTGCCTAAAGCCGGAATTCGTCGCACTAATGGCGTTTTCACAGGCTCTGTGTATTGCATCATAACGACTTCAGGCCCCCTCGGGGGCCCGAAGTCGGAAGGTAGGGAGGTTCCGTGGAATTGGTTGGCGCAGCGACTTGGCCAAAGTGGCGTAATCTTTCCTATAAACACGACAGATTAACGATTGGAAGCTGTTTGGGAATGCGGAAGCCCGTACTCCTTCTTAGGCTATTCTTGTTCGCTTTTATGCTCGCCTGCGGGGCGGCTTCCTTGCATGCGGAGCAATCGCAGACTTTTGCGTGGGTGGCGGACACTCGAGGCGATGAGAACGCTGTCGTCATAGACAAGGATGTTCTCCACCCCATCATGAACAGCATCCTCGCCCTGGACCCCGCCCCCCAAGTGGTGATCTTCGGCGGCGACGCGGCCTACAGAGGCGGCACGGCCAACCTGACGGATTTCATGACCGAGTTTACGGATCGCCTGGACGCCAAAGGCATCCCTTCAGCTTTTGCCGTGGGTAACCATGAACTCTACACGATGCACCACGCCCCTAACCTCGCCGATGAAGCCTTGTCGAGACAACAGGATTTTCAGGCTCTCTTCAACGGCGGCTGGACGCAGAACGGTCCCGCCGGCTTCACGAACCTGGCGTTTTCATTCCATATGGGCAATTCTCTCTTCATCATCGCTGACAGCTATTACGCCACGGCGGACGGCTCGGAACCGGCTTACGGCATTAATGCCGCGCAGCAGGATTGGATGAAAGGCCTCTTAAAAGACAACACGGCCGCTCACACCTTCGTCTTCACCCACATCCCGGCATACTCTCCCTTCATGCCTTCGACAGAACAGAATATGGAGGACACGTGGCGGACGATAACCACGTCAGGCGATGCCGAAAACGCCAATGCCTCGATCCTGTTCGCCGGCCATCAACACCTTTATTATCGGACCCTGCGCGACGGCACATATGAGGTATTGGCCGGGACTGGAGGCGCGCCCCTGGGATGTGAGGACGACCCGACCTGCAAGCCGGCCCCAGTCGAACCGGGGGATGTCGTCGTTGACGACCGCTACAACTACGCTGTCGTGTCTATCGAAGGCAGAGAAGTCACGGTGACGGTCCTCGACCAGTTCAATCGATCCATCGATAGGTTCCAGTATTTCGACGTCAGCGGAGTAAGCCACGCCGCCATCGTTAACGCGGCCGCCATTGCGCCGGACCCGCTGGAGCAGCGGCCTACAGGAATTCTGGCCGCAAGTGATAATGCCATTACCAACCTCTCTTCCATAAGCAACGTTCTGACTGGCATAGATGCCGTCGACGACAACACTATCGTCAATTCCGGCGTTATCGCCCCGATGTCCGGCGGCAACGGTATCCACGTTTATGACCGCAATACGATCACGAACACGGCGGCCGGCAGCATCACCGGAGACTCGAAGGGTTTGTGGGGGATACGCGTCAACACCGGGAACACCGTCGAAAACCGCGGCGTGGTCGCCGTGTCCGGGACGAACAGCATCGCCTTCTTGGCACAGGGAGACGGCAACACCTTCATCAATCGGGGGACACTTCGCGCATCCGGGACTGACTCCTACGCGGTAAAATTCCTGGGCACCGGCAATGCCTTCGTCAATTCCGGCGTCGTTTCGGGGAGCCTCTGGTTCGGCGCCGGGGACAACGAGTTTACCAATAATGGGATATTCAACGGCCCCGGCGACCTCTACAAGACCGGGCCGGGAGCGCTGACCGTGCGCGGTGCCGCGTCATATACGGGGGGAACGTATCTCGGCGGCGGCATCGTCGATATCACTCAGGATGCCAGCTTGGGGGCCTTGGCCAGCGGCCTATACTTCGATGGCGGAACCCTGCGGATGTCCGCGGCCGTGGCGTCAGCCCGGAGCGTGGTCTTGGGCGCGGGTGGCGGAACTCTGGATGCCCACGGCCAGGCATCCGTCTTCTCGGGCGTCTTCGCCGACGGCGCCGCCGTCCACGGCGTCTTGACGATCGCCGACAGCGTCGGAGGCGGGAGGATCGTTCTGTCCGGGACCGACAACAGCTACACTGGCGGTACCGTCGTAAACAGCGGGACGCTTCAAGTCGGAGCCGACGACGCTTTGCCGACAGTCGGGGCGCTCGCGGTGTATTCCGGCGGCGCCTTCGATACGGCAGGCTGCGTGCAAACCGTTGGCAGCTACAGCGGCGCCGGAATCCTAAGAGTGACGCTGCAGCCCGGCGCGAATAGCTTCCACGTCACGAATAACGCGGATTTAACGGGCGGGACATTGGCCGTGAACTTGACGCCGCAAATCGTGCACAGCGGAGACATATTCATCCCGATCCTTTACGGAGGCAGGACCGGGACCTTCGCGAGCATCGTTTCACCTGCGGCGCTTTCATTCGCTCCGACCTACGATGACGTCTCTAAGAAGGTGGTTCTGACCACCATCCTCGTGCCCTTCGTCGACAGCGCGGCGGGCGACAACCAGGCCGCCGTCGCCAATGCGCTGGAGCCGCTGCGCGGCAATCCCACAGGTGACGCCGCCACGGTTTTGGGCAATCTCTATACGCTCTACGCGCCGCAGCTGCGGGCGGCCTTCGACCAGATCGGTCCCGTCGCGCTAGGTTCTATGAGCGGCATCGGCATGGCGGCCGCTGGCGCGCAATCCGCCGCGCTCGGTCAGCGCCTGACCGCGCTCGCCGACGGCTCGGTCGAGCGCGGAAGCTTCGCCTCCTACACGGTCAGCGGGACCTCGCCCTATCCCGGAACGCTGCTCGCTTATGCGGGCCAGGATATCAGCGGACTCGGCCTCGGCGGTACCGCCACGGACGAAGACGCGGACTCGCCCTGGGGCTATTACACGGCAGGAGTATTCACCACCGGCCGGCTCAGCGAGGCCGAGAGCGGCTCCGGTACCCAGCCCGGCTATGCTTTCACCACGGCGGGACTGACCTTTGGCGCCGACTACCGTCTCGACGACCATCTCGCGGCCGGCGCATTGGCCGGCTATCTTCACGGCTATGCCTCGATCAGTTCACCCGGCTCCGGCTTGGTGGAGGACGACAGCGCGCGCCTCGGCGTCTATGGCACGGGCTCCGTTGAGAACCTGCACGCCAGTCTTTACCTGGGAGGCGCGTTGGACTTCTACAAGACGAGGCGCGGCATCATATTCGGTCAGATCTCGCGCACGGCTGAGGCCGCGCCTTTGGGCAAAGAGCTCAACACGAGCGCGAGCGCCAGCTATGACATCCAGGCGCTCGCCGGAGGGACCGTTTCGCCCTTCGCTGGGTTGGACTACAATAGACTGATGATCGGAGGGTTCATGGAGAGCGGCGCGGACACTTTGAATCTCGACGTGGCTCCGCAGACTTCGCAGTCCCTAAAATCGAGCCTCGGCCTTCGTTTTGCCAAGCTGTTCGCTGATGGACCGCGCTCCTGGAAACCGTACCTGAGCTTGGGATGGCGTCATGAGTTCGAGGATCAAGGCCGCCCCATAGACGCGTCACTGGCCATTGGCGGGGGGAGCCAGTTTTCGGTGCGGACCGGAGACTTCGCTCACGATGGGACCTTGGTTGGAGCGGGATTCCTGCTGTCCTGGACCAAGCAGACGACGGCTAAGCTCGTTTACAGCGGCGATTATCGCTCGAACTTCCAAGAGCACAGCGTCGAGGCCGCCCTGCACCACAAATTTTAAAACTCCATCAGCGGCGCGGAAGGGCCGGGCCGGAACCTGAGCCCCTGTAGATGCGGTGAGGTGCTTGAAGCAAGACCCTCGGACGCGACCATGTGGAACGGTGCTACGGAGATAAAGATGCTCGTGCAGCCGGTTCCACTGTATGCTTCCGACGTTTCTGCCGGTTAAGGCCGGCTCAGACGGCCGCTGAGTCCCGGTTGATGGACCTGAACCAAAGGTAGGCGCAGAGGCCCGCGAAGAAGAGCAGCGACAGTGTCTGGGACCAGGATTCCATGGCGTAGAAAGGGGTGGCGTGCGTCAGGGCCCAGTCCTTGAAGCGCGGCACCATGGACAAGGCCGCGCCCAGGACTCCGCCCAAGGCGCCGCCCGCCATCAGGCCCGAGGCGATGACCACGCCGCGTTCCCGGATAGCTCGGCCCGTCTCGCCCTTGTGCTGGGCCGCGCGTTCGGTCACGAAGTGATTGAGGATGCCGCCCACTAAGGCGGGCGTGTTAAGTTCGAGCGGCAGGTACATGCCCAGAGCGAAGGTCAGAGCCGGGACCTGGAGCATCTCCAGGAGGACCGCCACGGCCGCGCCGGCGCCGAAGAGCAGGTAGACTACGGGCTGGCGGTTCATGAACCCTTCGACCAGGGCTTTCATGATCGAGGCCTGTGGGGCGGCCAGGACCATCTTCTCGGGCGTGCCCGCTGGCGCGTCGCCGAAAAAGTAGCCCCCTTGGGCGAGTATCACGATGGTCAGGCCCGCGGCCGCCGCTGCCGCGATGATGCCCAGGAACTTCACCCGTTGCTGCACCGCCGGTGTGGAGCCCAGCCAGTAGCCGGTCTTGAGGTCGGTGATGGCCTGACCGGAGACGGAGAGGGCCGTGCAGACCATCCCCGCGATGGCCATGACGAAGAACATCCCTGTGGTGCCGGAGAGCCCGAAGCGCAGAAGGACCACGCTGGATACGATGATGGTGAGCATGGTCATGCCCGAGACCGGGTTGCGGGCCGTGGTCGCGATGGCGTTGGCCGCCACCGACGTGAAGAAGAATGAGAACAGTAAAGCCAAGCCGAGTCCAACGGCCGCGATGAGCCACGTGGTTTCCAGCGTGCCGAAGAAGACCGCCGTGGCCAGAGCGGCGCACCCTACGCCTGCGAGTATGCTCATGATGGAGATGTCCTGGTCCGTGCGTTCGATGCCGGCTTTCTTTTCGCCCTGGCGGAAGGCCTTGACCGCGATTGATAAAGACCCCGCCACGATGCGTAGGGATTTCAAGATGCCGAATATCCCGGCTGTGGCGATGGCTCCTACGCCGATGTAGCGCACGTAGTTGCGGAATATCTCGTTGGCGGTCATCAGCGCGATGGGTTTGGCCGCCGGATAGACTGCGGCTAGAGAGCCGCGGCCGATAAACCAGATGAGAGGAACCAGCACGAAGTTAGCCAGGAACCCACCCGCGCAGAGGATCATGGATGAGCGCAGGCCCATCACGTAGCCCAGGCCTAAGATGAAGGAGATGGCGTCGAACCGGACGACGACCTTGGCCCGCTCGGCCAGGGCGCGCATGGAGGGGAGGAACTGAAAATCCAATGTCTCCTTCCAGAGCTGGAAGGTGGTGACGGCGAGGTCATAGATCCCTGAGATAGCCGTGGCTTCCAGGAGCAGGCGCGCTTGGGCGCCGCCCTTTTCTCCGGTCACCAGAACTTCGGTGATGGCGGTCGCTTCGGGATAGGGGAACTCGCCGTGCATCTCCCGCACGAAATATCGGCGCAGGGGGATGAGGAAGAGCATTCCCAGACAACCGCCCGAGAGGCAGATGAAGATGGTCTGCAGGGGGTGCGGGTTGAGGTGCAAGGAGTAGAGGGCTGGGAGCGTGAAGATGGCTCCCGCCACCACCGCGCCGGAGACCCCGCCGATGCCGGTGATGATGACGTTCTCGAGAAGGCTCGATTGACGCTTGTAGAGTCGGGCCATGCCGATGGCCAGGATGGAGATGGGGATGGCCGCCTCCATGACTTGGCCGACCTTCAGCCCCGAGTAGACTGAGGCCACGGTGAAAAGGACGCAGAACAGCAGCCCCCAGCCCACGGAGCGGGCGCTTGCCTCCGGGAGTGTCGCTGCGGGGGGGACCATCGGCTTGTAGACATCTCCGGGCTGTAAGGGTTCGTAGGCGTTGTCGGGCAAAGATTTTGTCTGTGCGGTGTTCATGGATCCTCCTATATCTGCCAGAGCTTAAGACCCAACTCCGGCACCAGGCGACGCTCGATGGTTTTTTTCAGGGCACGCAAGGTGATCTCGCAGGTCGGGTCAGCCACGGCGCGAAAGAGGTGTCCGGCGCGCACGCTCATGTCCTGGAGGCTCAGGGCTGCGTGTAGGTGCACGAAAGCCTGACCGTCCTCTATGTGCGAAACATTGCCGTTCAAGGAGATGATCTCGATGGGCCCGTGGAAGGTTTCCTTATGGTATGCCTTGGCGCGGGGGTCGAAATGGCCGATCTCGGCCTCGCTGGCCGCGCCGATGCCGGTGATGAGGCCGGAGCCTATCTTCATTTCGTTGAGGAAGGCGGTCAACCCAGCGACCAGCTCTTCCCCCGGCAGCGCTTTCAGCGCCCAATAGCCGTCGCCCATGTCGCTGTATTTTATGGTTTCGTCCCCCTTAAGGCTTCCATTATGACAATTTGGTGCGGTACAGCAAACAATGGCTAGGCGCAGGGCTCAGCCGACCGTCGAGGTCCCGCCCCCGGCTTTCTGATCGGGCAGGCCGCCATGTGGGACTAGGGCGGATGGCAGCTTCCGCTAATCTCCGGATATGTTCCCCGGGAATCCTCTTGTCGTGCCTACAACGGCCGTCCTGGCGTGTTTCAGTTTGCTATTCTTGGACATCCATATTTTTAGGAGCCACTGATTATTTCCCCATGATGCGCAAGCTTGGCCTCCGACTTCCTGCAGCCTGGAATCTTTCGTTCTGGTTGATTCTGGCCGCGCTCCTCTTGACCCTCGCGGCCCGTTCTTTGGACATTTCAAGGCAGCACCATTTCCCGGTTTATGACGAAGTCGATTACCTCGACCTGGCGCGGGATTTCGCCGATCAAGGCATGGGCCCTATCGTGCGAGATCACTTCCGGGGACGTCATCTTGAAGATAGCCGTCATCCCCTGTACCTGATGCTCCTTTCGTTTGTCATGGACCATACGCCGAGGGACTTCACCCGCGCGAAATTGCTGTCTCTGGTTCAAGCCGGCCTTTTTTTGTTCGTTATTTTTTTCTTCGCCGGCAGGCAGTTCGGTCATCCGGTCGGGTTGGGAACTTTGATCGCCTTGGGCTTGTCGCCGACGCTGGCTCACCTATCTCAGGAGATCCTGGCCGATGTCCTTTTTGGGATGCTCTATTTCGCCGGTCTCTATGTTGTCTTGTATCCGCGGAAGTCATGGAGATCCTGGGCTGCCGCCGGCAGCCTCATGGCGCTTTCTTATCTGGCGAAAGGCAACGGGTATTTTCTACTGATCGCACTCCTGGCTGTCGGCGTGAGCGAGTCGGGGCTTCGGTTCTTCAAGAGCGCCGCTTTTTATGTCAGTTTGGGATTCTTCTGCTTGATCGCCTCTCCCCTGTTGATCAGGAATCTCAGGGTCTGGGGAAATCCGTTTTATAACATGAGCGGCAAGGTCATTTGGCTGGATGGATGGGCCGATCATTTCATCCTGATCTCCAAGCCGATCTGGGGCCAGATCGGGCTTGAGTGGTACCTCCAGCACCACACTTGGGCGGACATGCTGTTCCGGCTTCTGCACGGGATGAAGGAGACCTTGTCCATGCTCATCATCTGCATGTCCGTCGGCCCCAGGAGCATAGGCCGGCTGACCGGCAGCGTTTGTGCTGGGTTCGCGGTCTTCGGTTTTTATCGTCGGTGGCGAGAAGGGAGGCGGACTGAAGTCTGGGGCGTTCTGTCGGTCAGCGTCGTCCTTCTGCTCGCCTTCTCCTGGGGTGTGCCTGCCCTGTCCAGCAACTATCGTTACGTCTTCCCGATCGCCGTCTCCTGGACACCTTTTGCGATCGTTGGCCTCTTGCATTTTGCCAGGCCGATGCTCGCATCGGC
Source organism: uncultured Elusimicrobia bacterium (assembly GCA_903830945.1). Lineage (GTDB taxonomy): Bacteria > Elusimicrobiota > Elusimicrobia > UBA1565 > UBA9628 > UBA9628. Next base: position 55,738 of record CAIKVT010000013.1, on the reverse strand, counting down.
CCGGACGACGTTCTTGTTGAACTGCCTATTATTCTGCGCTTGCGCGGGATTTGTTTTTACTTCCAGGAGGGGATTCCTTGCCAATCCGCTGTCCCTGTGGACGGTGCCCCCAGTTTGGGCGGAGACCACATCTTGGATCAAGAGAAATCTGCGTGAGCAGCGTTTCCTCGTCAGCAATCGGACTTACTACTCGCCGTGGGAGTGCTGTCGCAACACGCGCGACTCTTTTCCGCTGGATTTTAATTCCCAGCTACTGAGAGAGCACATCCGGATTAAAGACCTGCACGCGGCTTTGCTGGACCAGTCTCTGCCGGTCGATGACCCGCTCCAGGATAAATTCAGCCCTCGAGACCGATTCGGCCCCGTTTCCTTCCTCGGCTGGAAGCGTTGTTTTCATGACAGCCTGTCGCCCAGTGTTTTTCTGATCTATTCGGAGCACTGTCCACCTTAGAATCTTCGGAACCGATTCTTGTTATCGACCACTTCGACGACACCGGACTCGAATCAGGCACATGTCAGAAATCGCGCGCGGGTATTCACGGGTTCGCTTTTTTGCGAAAGGCAATTCTCATGGGGGCGCCTTCGAATTCTTCTAATTGGCCGACAATCGGCATGGGATGCGGACCGTTTCCGGGCCTAGCCGTCACTATGAACCTTGCAGGCTCGAATACCGAAGGCGCGGTCTCGTCGAAGGAAAGCCTCATGAATCCCGTGCCGTCAACCGTTCCAGTCATTGAGCTGTAATCGTAGCCTGACTGGTCTGCGACATATTGGAGTTCCACGGGGTGATTTATAAAGCTAAGTTTGATCGTAACTATGTCGTCGCTATATTCCGAAGAGATCCCGGTGGTTATGCTCAGCACTTGCATGCTGCAAGGGCCTATGACCGAGCAGCTGCCGAAATATGTGCCTAATTTTATTAGAGGCTTTACATTTTGCGCCGGATCAGCTTTCCTCGGCATCGGGCTGGCCATGGCCGGGCCTGCTATTGGTGCGCCAATAAAATGGAACTGGGATGACTGGATCGTTCGGTGAACGACTTGGGCAAAAAATCCATCTCCCGTATCTTGAGCATGACCCAAGGAATTACCGGCAAGCAAAAAACAGACGACGAACAACCATTGTTTCATATTGTCTCCGATGCTTCTATGTTTTTTCAAATGAACGGCTTTATGCCGAGCCGACAGCCCGTATAGGCTTATTTTACGCTATTTGCAGGCAAAAAATAAATCACGCCGGCATAATTTAGAGGAACCAAGAAACCCTCTACTCGCGTCTGCAATCTGTTGTATTTTTGCAGAATTAAAACACTGTTTTGTAGTATATCGGACGATGCGATTTGAAGTCGGAATTGTTTTTAATCGAAGTGAAGAGAGGCGAGAACATGAAAAAACTCACTACAGCAGTGGATAAGGGAACGATCAATGTGGCGGAGGCGCTGATTAAAAAGGCAGCGGAGCAGCTGATTAAAGAGGCAATTAAATTTTATAAGAAGGTCGGGAGGAGGAAAGCTTTCGCTGAATTCTCAAACCCCAAGAGTCGTTTTACATTCAGGACTATCTATATTTTTGTGATCGATAGGCAGGGAGTCGTTTTTGCGCATGGGCAGAATAAAAACTTGATCGGAAAACAACTCATAGGATTAAAAGATTCAGATCGCAAGTTGTTTATAAAGCAGATCATAGATGCTGCGAAGGTGAAAAAGAGCGGTTGGGTTGAATATAAGTGGTGGAATGCTCTGACTAAGAAGATAGCTCCGAAACAAACCTGCTTCGAAAGGACAGGCGATTGTATTTTTGGGTGTGGTTTTACAAAACTTTCTAAATAAGCAGTCTGCGGTTTTGGCAGGCTAAATGGCTCGGGCAGCCACTTTGATCGCGGCTGGCCTTGCATTTGCGCCGCGGGATGCGGCCATGTTGGGATGAAATAGGTTCCAGAGGATCTTCGGCTTATTCATGGGATGCCTCCGACGGCGTCTTTTGTGATTATATTTTTTGGAGAGTGCCTGTCCGAGTCCAGGTTCTGATACGGCAGAAGATGTCTCGATTCTGGTAAATGGGATAAACCCGAAACGGGTCAGCAGACGAGTCGGCCGTCCTGCAACTCCATCGTCCGTTGGGCGGTCCTGGCTAATGTCGGATTATGCGTGACGAGTAAGATGGTGACGTTCCGCTTGCGATTCATCTCCAGCAAGACCTCTTTGATCTCGTCTGTGCGCTTGGAGTCGAGGTTTCCGGTTGGTTCATCTGCGAGCAATATCTCCGGGTCATTGACCAGGGCGCGGGCTACGGCCACGCGCTGCATCTCGCCGCCGGAGAGTTGGCCGGGCAGATGGCCGCGCCGCTTGGCAAGGCCGAGGTCTGCCAGCAACCGCTCCACGTCGGTCGTCAACCCTGCCTTCCGGTAGAAGGCGAAAGGCAGCAACACGTTCTCCAATACCGTTAAGGTCGGCACCAGATGGAAGCGTTGGAATACGTAGCCGAAGACCCGCCGGCGGATGCGCGTGAGCTCCGTCTCGGAGAGCATCCGGCCAGCCGCGAAGATCTCCTGACCGGCGAGCCGCAAGGTGCCGGAGCTCGGATTGTCCAGGCAGCCTAGTATGTTGAGCAAGGTCGTCTTGCCCGAGCCGGACGGACCGACGAAGGAGACGAACTCTCCTTTCTTGATGTCGAGCGATACTCCATCCAGGGCGGGAATCTCCTCGCTGCCGCGATGGTAGAGCTTGCGTAGGTCCCTGGCTTCCAATATGTTGTCCATGACTATTCCGCCTCGTTGCGGATCGAGTCCAAGGGGCGCACCCGGGCCGCGCGCCAGGCTGGATAAAGTCCGCTTATGAGACCGGCGCCTGTGACCGCGGCTACGGTTCCGACGGCCAGGCGCCAATCGATCTGCACTAAGCCTCCATTGGGCGCATAGGGCAGCAGACGTCGGACGAGCAGTTCCGTGGTCCGGGCGAGGCCTAAAGCCAGCAGGACGCCGAGGGAGCTGCCGGCCAAGCACAGGAACATGGTCTCGGCCCAGACCAGCTTGAACACGTCGGAGGGCATGGCGCCCATGCTCTTCAATATCCCCAGTTCTTGGAACCGCTCGAAGACGGACATGAGGATGGTGTTGATGACGCCTACCATGGCGATGATGATGGCGATGAGCGCGATGGAAAAGACCATGACTTTTGCGCTGGAGAGCAGGCTCATGATGGTGCTCTTGACCTGCGCCATGGAGACCACTTGCACGTCAGGCAGGTCGTAGAGCCGCTCCGTGAACTTGTCGATGTCGGCATCCTTGCGCACCGTGATGCCCATGCCCGTGAGCAGTCCCTTGCGGCCGAACACCTCCTGAACCGTGCGGAAGGGCAGGAAGATCGTCCCGTCGTCCTGGGTGCCGGTACGCTTGAGGATCCCTACGACCGTGATCTCGACGTTCTTTTCCGGGATGAGGAGCTTGTCGCCGGTGTCGCGCTGTTCGAGCTCGGCCGCCTCGTAGCCCATCACGGCCTCCCGGGCATCAGGGTCCTTGAACCAACCGCCCTTCTTGAATTCCAGGAAGCCCTTGGACTGGGGGAAGGTCGCTGGGTCCACGCCCAGGTAGCCGCTCATGCCTCCGCTCTCTCCTTTGTTCGGGTCGAAGATAGCCTGCATGAGCATGGGGGTCACAGCTGCGACATCGTGATCCTCGGCTACTCCTTGGACCATGCTCTCTTTGAGGTAGCGCAGGCCGGTGCCGCCCTTGAGCATCAAGGTCGCGGCTTCATACGGGCAACCTTTGGCGGTCAAGAGTACCTGGAAGCCCATGTTGTCTATGTCGTGGTTGAGTGCCCCTTCGTAGCCTTTGTTGAAGCCCAGCAGGCTGGCCAGGACCCAGGAGGAGAGGGCGATGCCCAGGACCGTGAGAACGGTCCTGGTTTTCTTGCGCAAGAGATTTTTATAGGCGATGAGATAGATCTTCACTTGGCCTTCCTGAAGAAGAACTCATCCATCAGGATGAGGTTCTTCTTGACCCCGCGCAAGGCGGCGCGGAAGTCCTTTTCCGCCGCGGGGGCCGGGTTCTTGATGGTCGCCAAGCGACTGCCTTCCGGCGCCCTGCCCGCCACCACGTCGTAGCTCGAGAAGTCTTTGAGGTCCAGGCCTTTGAACTGCTGCTCGAACTCTGCGGCGCGCAGGTCCTTGGCATGGCGGGAGGTAAGTTTCTGGAAATAGAGGAGCCGGATGCGGCCGTCGCTCTCTAGGGCCAGGAATACCTGGATGCCGCCGTAGACGCCCTTCTGGTTGACGCCATGGATGTAGCCGATGAGTTCCTTGCCCTTGATGATCGAATAGACCGTGTAAGGCACGTCGCTGGTCTCGTAGAGACCTTGGAACTTGTCGCCCAGGCGCTGTTCCACGCGCCGCAGCAGGGGCTCCCCGCCTCGGCTCTTGATGGATATATAGTCCGTCTTGTATCCGGTGGACTCCGGGAAGAGGCGCGCCACGTCGCGATCCGGGTCGTTGAGGTCGCAGCCTACGGCCGCGCCAGCCGGGCCTGGCAGAATGAGCAGTATGGCTATGACGGCCGCGAGTTTGCGCATGGCGTCTCCTAGAGTACCTTCAGGTAGTAGTACAGTTGGGTCAGCACGCGCTTCTCAGCCGTGCTTCTTTCATATTCGAACATGCCGCGCCAACTGAGGTCCGCGGTTACGGCATAGGTCAGCCCGGCGCCCAGGAAATAGTCGTCGTTCTTGTCCGCTCCGGTGAATACGGGCTGGAATTCAAGTTTGAGCCGGCTCTCATCCAGCAGGTTTACGCTGAGGCGAGCCAGCGCCGCGTAGGTGGTGGCGCCGAGCTTGACCCCCTTGCGCAGGTCTGTGCGCAGCTCATAGCGGTCGAAGAGATAGGCGGCATCCATCCCCAGGGTGTTGTAGGGTTTGACCTCGTGGTCATTCACGTGATAGCCGGTGATGTCCGCGAGTTGTCCGCCGGAGCAATACGCTCCGACATTATAGTTGTCCTGGCTCAAGACTCCTTTTGAGACGCGCGCCGAGCCCAGGAAGCTTCCCTGTACGTAAAGGGGGAAGCCGGTGCCCGACGTCAAGGACGCCGCGGCGTCGCCCCAGCTGAAGTCCCTGGAGACCCCCACGCCCCAATCGCGGTCGAAACCGGCTCCGTACATGGACAGGACTTGCAGAAGCGCGGCGTGGGTGTCGAAATACGACTCCAGGCCGACCGGGATCCTATTGTGTCCGGCCCAGTAGTCGAGATAGGGATCCTTGGCGCGCACATAGGCGTTGTAGACCTGAGGTTCCAGCTTGTGCCGCCCTTGCGCATCATAGGCCAAGCGGCCCTCGAAGTACAGGGTGCCCCAATCGATCCCGCCTGAAGAAAGTTTTTGGATGAAGTCCGCGCCTACCGAGGGCCTCTGCATGACCTCTTGCGGATTGGCGTTGGAATAGTAGATGGCTCGGTCCTTCTTCGCCGAATAGCCGCTCACGGCTTGGGCCTCCAGGTAGAGGAGGCGGTCTGCCGCGGCGGCTGGCGCGGCCAGGAGAAGGGCCAGAAGAAGGCTAGATCTCGAATTCGATCTTGCCACGGTATATCCGATGGGAGCCCTTGTAGAAGCTTAGGACAACTTCCCAGCCTCCCGGCATCACGATGCTCACGGGCAGCAGATAATCCCACTTGCGGTTAAGCTGGAAGGGCTTGTCGTCGGAGTCGTGCGCGCCCCCCATTGAGGGCATGCCTGAGCGTGCCAAGATCCTGATGTCCTTGGCGCGGCTGCCGTCTGCGTTGAAGATCTGGACCTTGAGCACCACCGTGCCCATCTGTGGCCGGGAAGAGAACCTGTAGGTAAAATGCATCCCACCGGGAAGCTCGCAGCTGCGGCCTTCTCCGGGCAGGGTCAGGGGAGCCGGTTCAGGCGCGGGCTTGGCTGCCGAGGCTCCGCAAGTCAAGCTCGCTGCCAGCAAGACCGATATGTGCAATGACATGGATGCCTCCTAATGATATTGATTGTACTGATGTTACTGGTGGCTCACAAGGTTAAAACATGACAAGGTCTTTGAGCCCAGGCAATGCTTAGGCCTTTGGACACTTAACGGTCCGGCTGTTTCCTTATATCCTATGACCATGAAGAGATTGCGTATCATCGCAGCTCTTGGACTGCTCGCCGCGTCCTGGGTTCCCGCCAGGTCCGTTTGCGCGATCGAGGCACGCGCCGGCGTCGCGGACTTTGTCCACCCGATCATCCAGCCCGCGCCTCGGATCCGGACCGACTCTTTCAAGCCCTTTCAGTCATGGCTGCGCACGCCGGAAGGCTCTCAGCTGGTAACGGCACTGGACCCGTCTCTCTGCCTTCTGCGCCCCATCGATCTCTCCCAGCCCGCCGGAGCCGTCGCGATCGCGCCATTGTCCGGGTATCTGCCGGAAAGCGTACAGGCCCAACTTACCGCACCCAATGCCCTCAATGCCCAGCAAAGGGAAGCGCATCTCGGCGCACTGGCGCGCGTCCATCACGAGGCTATCCCGGAAGTCGAGCTGGAAACCGTCCAGGCACTGGAAGATCTCACTGTCGCGGGCGAGGACGCCCTCGCCGAACGGGTCCTGGCCCAGCGCTACAAGGCCCTTCGTCGCATGGCCGCTGAACGTGCGCTGGCCAATGCACGAATCAGCGCCGATAGGTGGCTGAAGGATTTCCATTCGCCGCAGGCATCGGATGATGCGGTTTTCGCGACGCCGGATGGAACGGCTTCCGTGGATCCGCTCAAGCTCCAGCGCCCGCTGGCACTGCCCCCTTCCCGCTTCTACGATAAAAGCCACTGGTCGAAAGAGTTGATCCCTGACCAAAACTATGCCCAACGCCTTTCCGTCGCGGCCAGCTTGTTCGCGACCGCGGACAAGGAGCACTCATCGGAAAAATCGACAAAGATGAAAGCCCAGGACGACCTTCTGGCCCCGCTGCGCATTAAAAATCAAAAAATTTATTCCCACGCGATACGCGTCAGTCTGTTGGCGGGACTTATCGCCTGGAAGATGGGTTTGCCGATGGATTTTGCGCTCAAGGTGACCGGAGTAGCGCGCCTGCATGACATCGGCAAGAGCGAGGATGTTGTCCTGTCGGTGATCAATAAGGAAGGCAAGTTGACGCCCGAGGAGCGTGCCGTCATGCAGCGGCATACGACCATTGGGGCTGACATTATCGCAGCTGCTCCAGATCTAGACATCGTCACCAAGCGTGCCGCATGGAAGGTGGCGTTTTTCCACCATGCGACAATGGACGGTATGGGTTATCCGCAAGTCCTCTCCGCAAAAAATATTCCACTAGAATCGCGTATCACCACCATCGCCGACTGCTATGACGCCTTGATGGAGAACAGGCCCTACCGTTTAGCGATGACGGATGTGGAAGCCTTAAAGACCATGGAAGGAATGAAGAAGAAGTTCGACCCCGCGGCCTGGAAATCTTTTAAAGCGCTTCTTGACGAACGACTCGAGCTTTAGGCATCTGCCCGAACATCCCTGGGGCGCGCGCAACTTCATGAAAGACCTACAATCCACAAGATAAGGCGTATATGATGGCGGCGAGAAATGCCGCAAAAACCCCCAGTAGAATCATTTCCGACACTTTCTGCCTGCGTGCGCTTATCTCCCCCATGCCTAGGCGCGAGTAAAAAGGGACCTCTTCAACGCAATCCTCCCGCACAGGACTCCCGGCACCGGCATCGGCGGACTTGGGCCTATGGCCCGAATCGTCGATGAATGCGCGGAATATAGTCCTGGCTTCGTCGATGAAGGCGGGGTAATCCCCCGCAGATACGTATCCTTTTTTGAAGGCTATGATGCAGCCTTCTGCGGCCTGCACCCGCCAGTCTCCTTGTAGTTGTTCGAAAACCGTCGCCAGGGACGGGGAAAACAGAGAGATAATCCGTTCGCGGTTCGGCCCGGTGAGCGCGTACCGGCGCGAGAAAGTGGGATGCCCGGGAAGGTCTATATCGCGCTTGGTGACGAGGTCCGCCGCCCTGTCGAATATGGTTTCCGGTGAAAGCTCGAACTTCGGCAGGGAAAGTTCCGCGTTCTTAAGTAAGGCAAGCCCGAAATTAAAGGAAAAGGTATACCCCCGCCCGCCACCTCCTCGGCGTTCGGCATACCGGTAATCCAGATACCAAGCCCCCGGCAACGCCGAAGTGTCTTTAAGGGCGTGCGCTTCGGACGAGTAATCCCCCAGCGCAAAGAGGCTGATGCCGAGCCCGCGGAGGCTAAAGCCGAACTGCGGGCGCTCCTCATAGGAAAGGCCCAAGCTCTCCGCCAGGCTCTTTATGTTCCTTATTCTGAGCCACTCAAGAAACATGCGGGCCAGGCGTATCATCAAGGCTGCGGCTACAAAGGCGAATGCAGCCCGGTATTCCCAGCTTCCTTTTATGTAATTATAGGCGTCCTTGAGTGAATCCGCGGAGATTTCATTTTGCATAGATCAGACCGGCTTGCCGCCTCTGGGGAAGTGGAGGGGCACGGGCAGGGAGATCTGGCGCATGCACTCCAAGGCGAAGCTGTCGGTCATGCCCGCGATGTAGTCCGTGACGATGGCCTTGGGCGGGAAGCCTTCCGTCTCGTACACGACGCGCAACTGCTCGATGTAGTGGCCGAAGTTGCGGTCAACCTCGAAGTCCATGGCGGCATAGGCCGCGAAATCTGTGCCGTGCTTGGCGAAGAGCTCCATGAAGTAGTCGAAGAGGCTGTGGATGACGGCGCGTATATGGCGGCGGAACTTGACCAGTCGGGGGTGGTAGTAGATGCGCTCGTAGTTGAACCGGCCTTGTTCCAGGACCATGGCGTGAGCTTCCGGGGAGAAGCCCACGGCCTCCGCCCGCGTCGAGGTCGCGACGACGTCGGCGATGAGGGTGCTGATGATGTCCGTGTTGGACTCGCCCAGGGCCTTGGCCGCGCGCGGGGGCAGGTCGGCCTTAATAATGAAGCCGGCCGTGATGGCGTCCTCAACGTCTCGGCCCAGGTAGGCGATGCGGTCGGAGAGGCGCACGATGCAGCCTTCATAGGTGCAGGGCATGTAGGAGCGCTCGCGGATGTTTTCGAGGTCGTTGGGCGAAGGCGAGGGCTTGAGCGCGTTCTGGTCGAAGTCCTCGCCGTTGTGGCAGATGATGCCGTCTTTGACCGCATAGGTGAGGTTGAGGCCCTGGCCGTGGTTGGCAAGGTGCTCTACGACGCGGTAGCTGTTGAGTTCATGCATGAAGGCCTTGGGCGCGCCGAGCTTGGCGGCCAGTTCCTTCTCGCCCTCATGACCGAAGGGGGCGTGGCCCAGGTCGTGGCCGAGGCCGATAGCATAAGCCAGCTCGGTGTCGAGGGCCCAGTCCTGACCGGAGAGATTCAGGCCCCGGCAGATGGTCGCTGCGATGGTGGCGACGTGGAGGACGTGCTCCATGCGCGTGCAGATGTGGTCGTTGTCCGGGGCGTAGAAGACCTGGGCTTTGTGTTTGAGGCGGCGGAAGGGATAGGAGTGGATGATCTTGGTCTGGTCGCGGAAGTATTCGGCGCGGATGTCGGGCGACACCGGCTTGGTGCGGCGCAGGTAGACTTCGTCGGGTAGGGGGTTGCGCATTGTTTTATTTTAGCTTTTTGCCTGCGGAGTCCTGGGGCTCAGGCAGGTCGAGCGTAGACGCGGAATCCTTCCGACATAGGAAATCCTTTGAGAACGGGCGATATCGGCGCTGAATGAACTCTCTTAAGCCGCTGTCCGGCTCCATCCTCGACATCAGCTCAATATATGGGACGAAGACCAGTATAGGCCGGCGCTCTTGGAAATCGGAGAGGAAATGGTGCTTCATGTCAGGCATGCGCATCTTCTCCAGATACTCCAGGCCCACCCAATAGAATGAAGCATCCGGCAGGCCGATGGGATGATAGGGTGGCGGCATGAGGACGCACTCGCCTCGCAGTCGGCGGCACAGATAGCTTTTTTGTTGGACTTGCCAGAATAGGGACTTCTCGAAATGCAGAAAAGATCCAGGCAACACCTTGGCCTGCACGGCGGGCCAGATTGCCAGCACGGCGAGCTCCAGAGCGCCAAGAATCGCCCAGGCGCGCGACTTCTCAAATAAGGCCACCAGATGCCTGGCCAGCAGGATCGCGGCCAAGGGGAAAATGCAGGCGAAGGCTTGCGGGTAGGGCAACTGTTCGAGGAACACGACCGGTGCCAGACCCAGGCCGTAGATCAAGGCGAGCCCGCGTGTCCGGGCCGACGCATGGTCGATCCAGCTCCACAGGCCCAGGACGGCGGCGGCTAGAAGGATCCAGCCGTGGGGCGCCAGCCCTAAGGCGTGCCAGACCGAGAAAGGCGGCCCTTGGTGGCTGTTGAAATGCACGATCCACTTGAGCAGGTCGTGCCAGCCCACTTCAGCGACCGCCGCCAGGGGTCCTGCTGCGGCCAGGGTCAGCCATGTACAGCGCTGACGCATGTCCAGCTCCCGGAGATGCGTCAGGAAGATGCCGGCTGCCAGGAAGCCGGTGCGGGGGGAGAAATACATGGCTAAGCCGCAGAGTAGGCCCGATCCGGCGATCCAGCGGCTGTCGGGTCTGTGGCCCGGCGCCAATAGTCGAGTGCGTAAGGCCCATAGTGAGGCTAACGCGCAGATACTGGCCGGCATCTCCGGCCGGATCTGCAAGGCGCGGGAGGCGATGCTGAAAGGCAGCCAGATGTCGAGCGCGAGCCAGGCGCAGCGGCGGGAATGCAGGCGCTCGGCGATATCGAAGATGCAGTAAGTCGAGCCGAAGAGCGCCAGCGCCGCGATGCCGCGTCCCCAGAAAAGGACTCCGGGGCCGCCAGTCGGGAAAGCCGTGTAGAACGGGCGCAGGAGGCGCCACAGTCCGGGTAGATGGCTCTCGAAGAAATCAATGTAAGGTATTTGGCCCTGCGCCAGCAGCCAGGCTGCATGGGCATGCTCCATCTCGTCGGGGTCGGCCCATCCGGAGAACAGCTCCAAGAGGACGAGACCGCATAATAGACAGGCGCCACCTTGCAGGACCAGATCGACTGATCGCCAGTCACGCGCTCGGCGGGGCTCCATGCCTTATCTGCGGCGGGCGGCACCTCTGCGGAGAGACCCGGCTCGCAGGGCGCTTTCTTGTTTGCGAAACATCACGGCGCGCTGGCGGGCGGTGGAATCGTCGTAGCCCAAGAGGTGTAGAATCCCATGGGCCGTCAGGAAGAGGACTTCGGCTAGTACCGGATGGGTCTGCTGGGCGGCCTGCTGGCGCGCCTGGAAGGCCGAGATGAAGATGTCCCCGAAAGGCTTCACGCCTTTGACCGGCCCTGGATCCTCCGTGTAGTTGAAGGCGATGACGTCCGTGTCGTGGCTGCGGTCCAGGAAGCGCTTGTTCAAGAGGCGCATCCGGCGTCGGTCCAAAAACACCACGTTGAGTTCCCCTTCCGATTCAGCTTTTTCGTTTTTGAGAACAAGTCGGCAGACGTGGATGATATCACGCGGCTTACGGGCCGAGGTCGGCAGGCGCGATGTTCCGAAGACCCGTATGGTCATTCGCCTCGTTCCCATTTAGCGAAGGCCTTGATGACCTTGCGCACCAAGGGGTGCCGGATCACGTCCGCCTCGGTCAGGTGGTGGAAGGCCACGCCTTCGACACACTTCAGGATATCAATTACTCGCACCAGGCCCGAGGCCGTGCCCTCGGCCAAGTCCGTCTGCGTGATATCACCCGTCACCACCATGCGCGAGCCCTCGCCCAGGCGCGTGAGGGCCATCTTGATCTGGCTCAAGGTCGTGTTCTGCGCTTCGTCGAGCACGATGAAGGCGTCGTTGAAAGTCCGGCCGCGCATGTATGCCAAGGGCACGATCTCGATGATGTCCGCCTCGCGCCAGGCGCGGAAGCGCTCCGGCCCGATCATGCAGTGGAAGGCGTCGTAGAGCGGCCGCAGATAGGGGTTCACCTTCTCCAGGAAGTCGCCGGGCAAGAACCCCAGTCGCTCCCCGGCCTCGACAACCGGACGGCTTAAGATGATGCGTTGGACCTGACGTGATTCCAGGGCGCGCAGGGCGCAGGCTACGGCTAAAAAGGTCTTGCCCGTGCCGGCCGGCCCGATGCCGAAGGCTAGCTCGTGGTTCTGGATAGCCTCCACATATTGCTTTTGGTTCGGCGTGCGTGGTATGACTGCCCGGCCGTTGTGGGCGCGCACGATCGCGTCGTGAGGCAGGGGGGGCGCGGCTTGCGTGATGTGATGCGCGCGGCCCGGATGCTCCCGCGCGGTCGTGCGCACGGATTCGATGCGGGAGCGGATGAAGCGCCCGGATTTCTGCACACGGGCCGGGCTGCCGCGCACCAGCAGACTCAGGGCTCCGCTGTCCGGCTTCTGGCTCAGTATCAGCTTGACTCCGTAGTCCGCCTCCATCTGCCTGAGGTGAGAATCCTGCTCTCCCAGGATCGTCATGGCCTCTTCAGCATCGCGCAGATGGAACGTTCTCGTGGTCATGATAGGCAAGCCTCCGTTGGTGAGCGCAAAGATGGCGAGGGGGCCGGCGTCACTCGGAATAAGGGTCCTCGCCCAGGTTGGAGTCCGGTTCGCGCAGCGAGCTTTGGCTGCGCCGGGGCTTTGGGGAGTCTTCGGCGGGGGGAGCCTCCTCTTCTCCGCTTGGTGTTGGGATGGAGAGGTCGGCCTCCATCTTATGCCGCTGTGCCTGGCGCAGTTGCGCGTCCGAGAGGTTGAGGAAGGGGCGCCGCTCTTCCGCCCCGGCGCTTAGTTCCGTCCAGTCCGGCGTGGTGATGCCGGTGGAGACCTTGACCGGCAGATAGACATCGTCGCCGAACCGGATGAGGGCGTTGGTGGGTACCATCAGCACGTTTTCTTTCTTGGTGGGGACCACGATGCCCGCCCATTCCGTCCCAGGCGGGAAGAAATGCTCCGGTCTCATGGCCAGGTCCAGCGTGAAGGTCCCGCCGGGTTGGATTTTTAGGCCTTGGTTGTCGCGCAGGTAGTGGACGATCTTCGTGCTGAAGCGCGTCTTGGGGTCCTTTAGGGACCAGTATCGCAGCGTCATCCCATCGCGTACGAGGTGCGCTTCCTCGGGTCGCACCCGACCCGTCATGCGCAGGTGGGCCGCGGCCTCGAAGAGCACGGCCCTGGGTTTGACCCAGACATTGGAGCGCGCGAATGCCTTGAGGATGTAACAGGGAGAGGGGCAGTGCAGACGGGTGGGCTGGTAGACTGTTTTCCAGCGGTCCTTGAGGATGGACGAGGACGTGCTTTCTCGCGCGTCGTTGAGCGCGGCGAACTCCTTATTGACGAGGACGCCCAGGTCCTGGTCCGGGCCCACCCAGTCCCCTGTGCTGGTCCAGACCTGTTCGGCGCGGCCTTCGATGGTGGACTTGATCCGGAAGATGTCGACCGGGAGTACGGTGCCGACGACGCCGACCACCTGGTCGATGGTCCCCCGGTGCACGACACCGGCCTGTTGGCTGAAGGCGGGGACGGCGCAGAGCGCGGCGAGGAGGGCGGCTCGGATCATGGTTGGCCATCCGCTTGGCCCGCGGCGGCGGCCTCGCTTAACGCCGGGTTACGGCCCTTCCATGCGTGGGACAGGAACGCCTTCCACGTCCAGGGCATGCGCAGCCGGAAGAACTCGGCCAGGGCCAGGGCATACTGCTGCATCTCCCACTGGGCGTGTTCGTCGGCGCGCAGGCTGATGAAGTTCATGAGGCTGCGGCAGTTGACCGTCCAATAGAATTGCGTGTAGAGGTTCAGGGGCAGGACCAGGCGCGCCATCTCGCGGGCTACGCCCGCTGCGAGCATCTCCCGATATGCGGCCATGGACGAGCGGACTTGGGCGGCGAGCTTGGCGGAGAGCTTTTTGTGGTCGAGTTTGGCCGCCGCGATCGATCCTTGTTTGTCGATCGCGTCCTGGGCGCGCCAGACCGTCGGGATGTAGAATTCGTCCTTGATCTCGGTATACCGGCCCGAGACCTCATTGTATGAGGCCATGCGGTGCCGGAACCATTGGCGGGCCACGAAGATCGGCGTGGACACGTGGAACTTGAATACCGCGTGTTCGAAGGGGGTCAGGTGCGCGTGCGTCATCAGGTAGGCGATCAGGCGCCGGTCTTGCGCCTCGCCTTTGGAGCGGCTGTCGTAGCATACCCGCGCGGCGTCGACCACCGCGGCATCGCCGCCCATGGCGTCGACCAAGCGCACGAAGCCCTTGTTGAGGACGTTGGCGCGTAAGGGCGCGCCGACCTTGGAGAGCAGGTGTTTTCCATCATCAGAAGGCGCGTGTCTTTTCATTTGGAGATCCCCGAAAGTTTGACACTCATCGGCTTGACCGTCCCGGGCAGGGGCCGGCCCGCGTCCTTGTAGACTCGCATGTCCGGCAAGGCTGCGCCTCGCCGGATCGTGTCGGCAACCCAGTTCACCATGCGGTCGTCCGGCAGAAGTCCCTTGTCGTTGAAACGCATGAACGTGCCTTGCAGGGCGCGTGTGATGATGGGCGCGGCCTCTCCGCCGGTCATCGCGTAGGCGACGACGAGCATGCGTTGGCTGCGGCTGAGCTCGCGGACCAGTTTGCGCAACGCCTCATCGTGATGCTCCCGGTCGGACTGGTGTTGGGCGTACGGCTGCAGGACCGCGGCATGGGCCGACTTGAAGGCGCCCCGGGCGCGTATCCGTTCGGCCAAAGAGGTGAGCAGCTGGTGATATTCATCCTCGAGCCCGGGCGGCTTAGGGCGTGAAGCCTGGCCTAGGATCGTCTCATCAAAGGGCGCTGCCGCCGGGGCCAGGCCGACTAGGACCAGGGCCTCGCTGTCGGGATGCTTGCTGAGTTTAAGGGCCCGGGAGGTCAGGATGTCGACGACCAGGGGATCGTCATCCGGGGCCGAGGTCAGGACCACGGGCAGCTTGCCTTGGATCTGGACGCGGCGCATGATCATGTATCCAGAGGGGAGATTCGCGGCTGTGAAGAACTCAGGAGCGGGGTTCTGCCGGATGCCGAAGAGGTAGCGTGTCTGTTCCATGAGAGGAGAGCGCGAGGCGGCGTAGAGTGGTATCACGACGAGCTTCTTGATCCGCGCGCCTTGAAGCTGGTCCACCGCTTTTTGGATGGTCTTGACGTCTGCCGAGTCCCCGGCGAACGCGAGCGGGAACTGAGGGGCGAAAGCCTTGGTCATGGCCGTGAGAGCGTCCTGCCAGTCCCGCCCCCCGCCGAATCCGAGCAATAGGACCCCGAAGGTCTTGTTTTTGAGGGTCATTGGGGACGGCGTTGTCGGGACGGGCGCCGCGTGAGCGCCGCCTGCCAGGAGCAGGAAGGCGAGGCCAAGGCCGCGGTGCGTCATGGGGCCGGTTTGTGCTTGGTGTGGGCCAGGGCGGCTTCCACACGCTCGCGCAGCTCCTGCAGGCTGATGGGCTTGGTGATGAAATCGTCGCCGCCGCATAAGGCCGAGCTGATCTGGTCGTGCCGGGTGCCTCGGGCGGTCAAGAACAGGATGGGCACGCGTTCCCCCTTTTTTTCCAGGGCGCGGATCTTCTGGCAGGCGGCCAGCCCGTCGAGGACCGGCATCATCATGTCCATGAGCACCAGGTCGGGGTTGTCGGATTTGAAGAGCTCTACAGCCTCCTTGCCGTCCGCGGCCACCGTGGTTAGAAAGCTTAGGCGGGAGAGCTGCGTCGAGAGGATCTCCCGGATGGAGGGGTCGTCGTCGACGATGAGGATTTTTTTCTGCTTCATGGCGCGTCCGAGTTCAGGGGTCGTAGGCCCAGATGGAGGATCGCCCAGCCGTGCCCACCACCATGACGGCTAGTTCCTGGGGGCCGCCTGCGGGCGCGGTCAAGGCCAGAGCCGTGGAGTAGCCTCCCAACTCAGCCACCCAGGCGGGGGCCAGGCTCAGGCCGGTCCAGTCCAGACGGCGCAGTTCGGCGCTGGCGAAGATGCCGAAGGCCCCGGCCAGCCCGCCGTAGCCCGAGATGTTCTTGACCGCGTAGAGTCCGGCGAAGCCCTTATCGTCGTAGCGCACCGCCATGGCGGGCCGGAACTGGAGCATGCGATCGCCTGTCCATCGGACCCGGTTCGGGGTCTGGTCATAGGACTCCGCGGTCTTCCAGGAGCCCTTGGGAAAGCGCACACGGATGAGCTCGGTGTTGGTCACGTCGATCGTGGCCGGTTTGTTGTCCATGGTCAGGAAGGTGAAGTCATAGAGCCAGTCCACCTTGTGCTTGAGGAAGTCCACCGCCGGCTTGCCGGGACCATACTTGCCGTCCTGATAGACGAGGGGATAGATGGCACCGAATGGGAAGGAGGCATCCTCCGTGATCTGTTGGGCCGCCAGTCGTCGCGCGCCCTTGAGATCCTGGTAGCCTCGGACCAAGTAGGGGAGTTCCGCGACTTGCGTGAGCGCTCCTTTTTGGTCCAGCTCCAGGATCTTGGTCTCGAATCGGTTGAAAGTATCGTTGAAATAGGAGACGAAGACTTCACCGCGGGCGTTGCCGTTGAGGTCCGCGGTCTCCAAGGAGTATATCCGCGGAGCGGTGCCCGGGGCCGAGAATTCGGCGATGGGCTTGGCATCGACCGGCGGGTAGGGGTAGATGTAGACTTTGCGGCCGTCTGAGACAGCTGCCTCGCGCTTGCCGTCTCCCAGGCAGTCGCCGATGGCCAGCGCCGTGGCCTGGTAGTCGAAGGCCGGGCCGCGCCAACGCGGCTCGCGCTTGACGGTCAGACCCAAAGACTTCGCCACTTGAGCCACCTGATCGGAGCTCTGCGGCGCGGTTGCCGAGTACGGAGAGGGCGGCGCGGCCAGGGGCTTGAGGCGCGCACGCATCTTGACGGCGACCGGCTCCGAGGACGAGCGGAGAGTCCCTATAGAATAGTTCGATAGAACTTCGCGTAGGATGCCTTCGGCCACGGGGGTCTCCAGGCGACCTAAAGACGCGCCGGTGGCCGGGTGTTTGAGTTCCTCACCCTCCTTGAAGATCGTGAAAGGTTGGCCGGCGGCGGCACCGTTCTTCCCGGTAAAATCGAGGATGATAGAGGCGGAGTCGACGCGGACGACGTAGCCGAGCGGGGTCTCAGCCGGCCCTTGGGCGCGGGAGACGCCGGACAACAGGAGAAGGCATGCTGCGAGGGAGATGCGCATGAATGACAGATTATCATTTTATGTTAAAATCCGCCATTCATGTATACGTACCCCACCACCCCGACAGGAACGGCCCAGGACCTGATGAGCATCTTGACCGGGGCCGGGGAGCGCGCCATCGCGCGTGGAGGGATCGTCTTGCCGCGCAAGGATCCCTGGGCGCGCTCATTGCTGGAGCCGCCGTTCAACCTGGGAGGACTCTTGGTTCGCGCGGTCTTGGAACGGATGCCTGCTGATCGGGTCCTGGCCATCCATGATGCGGTCTATCGCAGGCTGGCTGAGGGGAGAAGCTATCCTTTTCAAGAGGATGCGCCGGTCCTCTTGCGCGCCAAGGCCGAGGCGCAGCGCCTGGCCGAGGCTGCGGGGAGGGAGTGCGCTTTGGTCGGGTTAGTCTCCCACCCTCCGGTGCTGGGAGAGATGGGGCACCTCAATTTCGAGCTGGTTCGCCATGCGGGCTTGGCCCTGCGCGCCGTGCGTGGCCGTCCTTGCCGGCCGCGTAATGTCGTCGCTGTAGACCCTTTTGCCCTGGACACGGCCGGCTTGGTCGCCGAAGGGCTCTATGTCGGATTCATGGGCCTTTATCATCTCGGGCTGGACCGCTTGGCTTTCGTGCGCAGCGCTTTGAGCGCGCGCATCGTGGGGGAGACCGCCTGGCCAAGGGTGGTTTGGCGGCTCGACCGGCGTTTGGCCGATGGTGGGGAGGTGGTCATGGCCGTGTCGGGGGGAGTCCCTGAGACAGCACGCATGCTTTACACGATGCGCGAGTGGATCGCGGGGCAGCGGCACCTGAGCCCTCTGCGGGATGCCCCGGTCGAGGTTTTGCGCCGTCTGCGGGCCTATAAAGACTTTCGGCACTTCGAGGCAGAGGGGCCTTTGGGGTCGGGTCTGCGGCGCAGCGCCGGGCGCATGCTGGAGGGTTGGCTTATGTCCGTCGTGGCGGGGCATCCCTGGAGCGCCGCGACGCAGGAGCCGTCTTCGGCTGAGACGGGATGTCTCTTTCCGGCGGCCCGGGAGGCGCTGGAAAACGGCCTGTGTGCGCTGGACCTTTCGAGCGAGCAGCGCGTGGAGGCCTGGGCGGTGTTGGATGAGGAATGGTCGCGAGAAACGCCGTTTCGTCGGCGGTTTTTTCGGTATCTGGCCGGTCGTATCCTTGAGCGCGGGCGACCGGTACTCTTCGTGCCGGTGGTGCACCGATGGGGGCAGCGTCCGGGTATCGTCGTGCGGGAAGCGTGGTCATGGCAAGCGCAGTCCTCGGGCCGTATCAGTGGGCGCGTTTTGGGAGACGTGCCGCGGACGTGGCAGGGGACGGCCGACGAATTCGCCGTGGAGTTCGGGCGAGCCAACTATATTTGACGTGACGAGGATGCAGCCAGTGTTGGCCCCAGGCTGCGGCCCCCTTCGGCGAGCAGGGAATGTCACGATCCTCCTGTGACGGCGGCCCTTTGGCCGCCGAAAATATCATAACATCTTATCGATGAGCGACACGGTCTATAAGGCAGTCGCGCAACTCAAGGGTTTCTCCGTCAAGAATTGCGTTGTCGTGCCTGAGCCGTCCAAGGTCCTTATGTGTCCGCCGGATCACTACGAGGCCCGGGACGAGCGCAACCCGTTTTCTTTTGGGAATTCGGGCCGCATCAATCCACATCTGGCGCGCAAGCAGTGGATCGAGCTTCGCGATGCTTTTGTCACGGCGGGCTTGGAGGTCGCCTTGGTGCCAGCTACGGCGGGTTTGGCCGATATGGTCTTCTGCGCCAATCAGACCTTCGCGGGGCTCACCGGGAAGATGGAACGGCTCTGCGTGCTCAGCTCTATGCGTTATTCTTCCCGTCGCCGCGAGGTCGCGGCCTTCGGGGGATGGTTCCGGGAGGCTGGCTATCGGGTGACCGCGCTTAAGGATCAGGGGCTGACCTTCGAGGGCGCCGGCGATGCCCTCTGGCATCCGGGCCGGCGTCTGATCTGGGGGGGCTGCGGCTTCCGCTCCGACGCCGGGGCTTATGACGAGTTGGCGCGTTTGTTCGCGACACCCGTGGTGCTTCTCAAGCTCGTCAATGAGAGGTTCCCGCACCTCGATACTTGCTTCTGCCCCCTGACCCATGAGGCCGTGCTGATTTACCCATCGGCCTTCGACGCGGCGAGCCTTGAATTGATCTTTCGGCTCTTCCCAGTCATCATCACGGCCTCGGAGCCGGAGGCGGTCCGGCAGTTGGCCTGTAACGCGGCGGTCATCGGGGGCAAAACCGCGTTCATGCAGAGGGGTGCGTTGAACGCGTCGCGTCACGTGGCGGCCATGGGACTGGAGGTCGTGCCGGTGGATGTCTCCGAGTTCATCAAGGGTGGTGGGGGCGTGCACGACCTTAAGATGCTTGTTTATTGAGATGAGGAGAGCCTTGGCCGCCATGTGGCACGCCTTGAACCTGGCCCGCCAGGGTTTCTATACTAAAAGCATGAGGCTTTCGAGGGTCCTTTCGTGGATGATGATCCTGGCCTTGGCCGTCGCTGTCGCGGCGCCGGTTCTGGTGGCGCAGGGAGGGGTCGCGTCCGCGGAGGCGGAGCAGCTCAAGCCTAAACCCAAGAAGAAGAAGGTCAAGCGCAAGAAGAAGGGTTACGATTACAGCAAGTCCAAGTACAAAGCCTACAAGGAACTCACGGGCGAAGAGCATCATAGCTATAAGTTCGACGAGAACGGCACCCCCCTTCCTTCGGGAGAAAAAAAGAAGAAACCCGCCAAGAAGAAGGCGAAGCCTGAGCCGCCTGACGAAGAGAACGGCGAGTCCTCTGAGACGGAGGAGTCCGAGTCCCCGGCCGCGGCAGAAAGACCCGTGGACGCGCCTAAGGCTGGAATCGCCAGGTAGGTCCTGTCTTTAGCGGAGCATCAACGTCAAGCGCGCGCTGTTCGGCTTCGGATGTTCCGGCAACGTGGCCTGGGTGGCCTATGACACCGACTTCACCGCATTTCCATTTTTCCGTGCCTCAGAAGTAACAATCACCTCGACAACGACTGCCGCAATCGTTTTGCGGTTGTGGGGAGAGGGGCTTGTAGCGGGATATGTTGTCTACAAGCCAATCAGACGTCCACGGTCTCCGCGTGTCCGTGGCCGATGGCGCGTTTAAGGGGCTTGAGCAGAGCGAACATGCACAGGCCAGAGGTGCAGGCCAGAGTCATGAGCAGCAGGAAGAAGTTCGCGTGCGACATCTTTTCCCAGTAGGCGCCGATGTAGCCGCAGAGGTAGTCTCCGAAGAAGCTGGACATAAACCACATTCCCATCATCATCGAGACTAGGCGC
This sequence comes from uncultured Elusimicrobia bacterium, assembly GCA_903830945.1. Classification (GTDB taxonomy): domain Bacteria; phylum Elusimicrobiota; class Elusimicrobia; order UBA1565; family UBA9628; genus UBA9628. Next base: position 35,349 of record CAIKVT010000013.1, on the reverse strand, counting down.
GGCGGCGCGAGCTTGGTCACCAAAGAGAGCCCCACGGGTGATAGATAGAGCTCTCCCAGCGTAAAGATAACGGTGCAGAGGGTTATTGGTAGTAGCGAGGCTTTTTGGGGGATGATCGCAGCCTTTTCGGCCGCATCGATCATGTGCGCCTGCGGCAGCAGCACCAGGAAGGATATCCCCAACAGGATGCAGCCGATGGCCATCTTGGCCAGGCTGGAGGGTTCGGTCTTGCGTTTTTCCTGCCAGCGCCAGAACGCGAGAATGACGGGTGTGAAGGCCACGATCATTATGGCGTTAAAGGACTGATACCAGGTGGCCGGCATTTCCCAATTTAACACGGCCGCAGGCAGGAATCCGTAGCCTTGCAGCCAGGAGAAGATGTGCCGGTTGCAGTTCCCGTCTACCCATAGGGCGATAGTGTTTCCCTGCTGCTCGTATACGGTCCAGAAGGGGATGTTGAGCAGGCACAGCACGATCAAGGCCCATATCTTTTTCCAGTCGTCCGGGCTCAACGGCGCGACCGGCTTGGCGTCGGTCGCGGAGGCTCGTTTCATGACGTTGTCCGGCGCCAGATGTCTCTGGCCCCACAGGTAGATGATGAGTCCGAGGATCATTCCTACCCCGGCTGAGAAGAATCCCCATCTGCCGTAAGGCGTGACGTTCTCGCCCAAGGTGCCGGCGATGAAGGGCGAGAGGGTCGCTCCGACGTTGATGCCGACGTAGAAGACGCTGAAGGCGCGGTCGCGGCGGTGGTCGCCGGGAGCGTAGAGGTTGCCCACCTGCGTGGAGATGTTGGGTTTGAAGAAGCCGTTGCCGACGATCATCATGAGCAGCGCGGGGAAGAACAAGCTCTGCTTCATGAGCATGAATTCGGCGATGGCCATGATGACGCCGCCCACGACGACGGCCTTGCGCTGGCCCAGCCAGCGGTCGGCGATGGTGCCGCCGAAGATGGGCGCCAGGTACACGAAGCCCGTGTAAAGGCCGTAGATCTGGGAAGAGAGAGCCTGGGTGCTCAACGGGCCGAAGACCCATTCCAGGGACCGTTTGATGAGCTCGTAGCCCATGACGTGTGACGCGTTCTCTGGGAGGAATATGCACTTGATCATGTAGTAGACCAAGAGCGCGCGCATGCCGTAATAGGCGAAACGTTCCCACATTTCCGTGGTGAAAAGGATATAGAGTCCGGTGGGGTGCTTGTTCGGAGGGACGCTGTCAGCCATGGCTTGGGGGTGGTCCATTTCTTCTTGTTCCTCTTGCCCTTAAGTAGGTTGAGGCGTATCGTAACACAGCTGTACGGTTCAAAGCAAGGTTCAGCGTCGGCGCGCGAGGGGAATTATATCATTCGGACTCAGAGCCAGTCGCCCGCGGCCCACTCATTGAGGTGCCCCTGGGTCTGCGTGCTATACTAAACGGGGGTAAGGGGGATATCATGACTATGCCGCGATCCATCGATCAGATCATTGAAGAGCAGGTGCGCCGCTGGGAGCTTTCGCGCCGCGGCCGGGCGGCTGAGCATCGGCACGATCCGGTGATCACCATGTCCCGCCTTTCGGGCTGCTGTGGCCGCGCTCTGGCAGAGGAGCTTGCCCGCCGGATGGGGTTCGACTTTTTTCATAAGGAGATTCTGCATCGAGTGGCGGAGAGCGCTCATTTGAGCGAGACCATCTTAAAAACGGTCGACGAGAAGGCTATCTCGGCCGTCGAGGAATGGGTCCAGTCCCTGTTTTTGGAGCGTTACCTCACGGGGGATTACTTCCGTCACCTCTGCAAGGTCCTGATGGCTATCTCCGAGCATGGCCGGGCCGTCATCTTGGGGCGCGGAGCCGGCCTTGTCATCCCGCCGAAGGACTGTCTGCGAGTCCTGCTCGTGGCGCCGGTGGAAGAGCGTGTGCGCGCTGTGGCGGCCCGGGACGGGCTTTCGCGCGAAGAGGCCAAGCGGCGGGTGGTGCATACCGACTCGGATCGCCACGCTTTCATCCGGCGGCATTTCCATTCCGACATGATGGATCCGGTCCACTACGACCTCGTCGTCAACACGGCCGGTCTTGGCCAGGAGGGGGCGCTGGCCGCGATCGCTGCGGGCTGGAAGGCCAAGAAGGACAAGGCGTTCGACGCTCCATGAAGGTCTTGGTTTAAGGCGCCGGCTTTCTCGATGCCGGCACCAGAGATTTCTCCAGACTGAATCAGGGCCGCACCCGGATGGAGAAGCCGTCGGAGTGCGCGGACATCTCGGGCGCGTACATGGACTGCAGCACCGCCGCGCCCAGCCGGTAGGAGCCGGGCGTGGTTGGGCGCAGCCGGTAGCGCAGGATGTACTCGCCGTGCGGGACCCGGTCCATGAAGAAGTTGGTCAGGGAGTCCCGCGGCTCCTCGTAGCGCGAGAGCTGGTCCCACTTCCAGCCGCTGCGCAGCTCCTCGGCCTCAAAGCCCGCGGGCTTGGGGTCTTTGAGGTGTACGTATTCGAACTGGCTGCGCGTGTTGATCGTGAGTTGGACTTCGACCTGGTCTCCCACCGCGACCACGTCGCCTGATTTCAGCGGCGTCAAGCGGTAGGCGTCGCCTTCCTTCTGCCGGAGGAAGAAATGCCGTGAGAGCTCCATCATGCCGGGGCCGGAGGCCGCAGCGAACCGGTCTGTGGTGTAGATCCAGGTCAAGGACGCGAAGGCCAGGCCCGGCCCTTCTTTCTCGATGGAGGCCGTGCCGTGCCCGGGAGTGATGGCCGAGCCCACGCGCGTCCAGCGCAAGGGCTTCTCCAGCCAGGCGAAGGGTTCGACTTGCGCCGTCTCCACGTCCGGCCCCCACTTGACCGTGAACCGGTCGCCCTGGTCCAAAGAGCCTCGCGTCTTAAGCACGTCGAGCAAGGAGTAAATAGCCGCGGCCGAGGCCTTGGTGGACTTCCATTCGTTGCCCTTGCGGTTGAACAGCAGCCATTGCACCAAGCCCGGGATGCGCGGGTCCTTGGGCTTCATGGCCAAGAGAGTCCTGAGGATGAAGGCATGGGTCTCTACCGTGTCGTTGTACCAGAGCCAGGAGATCTTCTCCGGCGTCCAATACACTCCGGCGATGGGGTCCTCGCGGGAGCCGTCCATGGCCCGGGCGAGGTATAAGTCGCCTTTGGCCTTGTCGCCCAGGCGCCAGTAGACGTTGGCGGCCAGGGCCTTGCCCATGTGGGTCATGGCGTCGGCGTGCTTGTCCGCGTAGTCGGCCCAGACCTTGGCGAACTTGTAGCCCAGGGCCGCCTCGGGCAGGGATTTTGGGTACGAGGTCACTACATGGGCCGCGTAGAGGATGAGGGAAACCTCTCCCGGTTCAGGCTTCAAGTGCTTGGGAACCTCGTTGTTGACGAAGCCCAAGGCACGGGCCGCCACATCCATGGGGGCTGCGACCCCGTAGCGCGCCGCCTCGGCCCATCCTGAAAGCACGAAGAGCGTGATGTAGGGGTCGGAATGGCCGCCCGGGAACCACGGATAGCCGCCGTCGCTGTTCTGGTAGCTCTTGAGCTTGGAGAGCGCGTCGTCGAGCTCGGACTTGACCACGGCCGTGTCGAACATGTCGACCAATGGCCAGTAGCTCTTGCGGCCCTTGGAGAGTTCTTCCCACGGCGTCTCCATCAAAGTCATGAGCCGCCTGGGGTCGGAGCGGTCCCAGGCCGGGGTGAGCGTGTCGCGCTTGGGGATCTTCTTGGCTGCCGCGGCCAGCTTGGGGTTCATCTTGTAGAAGGCGTTGGTGATGGCTAAAGGCGTGTAGCGGTCGATGAGCTGTTCGCTGCATTCGTAGGGGTAGTGCACCAGGAATGGCAGGCTGTTGAGGATGGAGAGCGCGAGTTGGGGGTCGATCTGCACGGTCATGGACTCGTTGACCCGGGTCTCGTCTTTCTCTTTGAATCTTGGGGCCTGGAGCGCCTTTTTTACCGTGCCGTCGAGGCTGATGAGTGCGGTCTCGATGAGGCGCTCTCGCGAGGGCAAGATCGGGAGCTCGCGCTCTTCCGCGTCGGCTTTCTCGCCCGAGCGCGCTACGGCCCGGATCTTGAACGAGGTCTGCCCGCGCGGAGCCTTGAGAGTCCAGGTCAAAGGTATCAGTCCATGAGGCTTGACCATGAAGGGTTTGGTCAGGTCCGCCAGGCCCAGCTTTTCGGCCGAGGGCTTCTCGTCCTCGGTGACCGAGAGCGTCACCTCACCGGAGAGCTCTGTTTCGGTCTCGTTGTGGACCACGGCCTTGATCTCCCCTTGGTCGCCTTCTCGGTAGAAGCGCGGCATGTCCACGCGCACCATGAGGTCCTTGCGGGTCACGGCCTCGCCGCCGAACGATCCGCGCTTGACGTCCGAAGTCAGCGCGCTGACCTGGATCTTCCAGCCGGTGAGTTGATCCGGGGCCTTGAAGGAGATCGTGCCCCGGCCGGCCGTTATCTTCAACTGCGGCTCGAAGTACGCGGTCTCGGAGAAGTCCGTGCGCACGGCGACCGGAGGCTGGCTTGGCCGCTCGCTGTCTGATTTTGCGCCGACCAGGGACTTCTTGTCCTTGGCCATCTCTTGGGGCGCGCTGCCGCGCACTTCGGCCATGGACAGGGCTGCGGGCGCGGCTTCAAGCATGTCCATGGCCGCGCCACCTGAAGCGGTGCTCTCCATATCATACATGAGCGACTTGCTCCTGTAGTTGTGCCGGCTATAGACGCGACTGCGGTTGAGGCGCAACATGGGCGGCTCCGGCTCTTTGATGGCCTCGTAGAAGAGGTTGAGCATGGTCTTGATCCAGCCTTCCTCCACGGGGATCTGATCGACGTTGGGCGTAAAAAGCGAGCCCTGGCCGGCCTGGGGACCGCCGCGCGCGCCGTAGAGCTCGGAGAGCCAGGGGCTCGCGGCAGCGGCGTAGTATTCGAGCGACCGGTCGAATACGCGCACCACGGCCTCGCCGCTCACCGGCCTCTTGGCGCGGTCCAGGAGGGAGAGCTTCCAATGGACCTTTTGGCCGGGCTTCATCACCTTGTCGTAGTCGAGCTTGACCGAGAGCTCGCGGTCCTTCCAGGGCACCGCCACCTGAGCCTGACCGGAGCGGATCTTGAAACTGCGCGCGCCGAACCAGCGCACCGTCAGTCCGCCCTTGTGGTCTCCGGTCACCGGGACGCTCACCAGGCGCACCCCGCCGCCCAAGGCTCGACGCTCCAGCAGGTGCTGGCCTCCCCAGATCTCCACGAACACGCTCCCGTCTAGAAGATCCGAACCCAGCAGGAAGCGGGCGGTCTCTCCAGGGAGGTAGGAGGCATGCTCCGGGATGGCCACGGCCGGCAGGCTCAAGGCCAGCCGGCCCTTGGGGGCCGCGCAGAGCAGGATGATGGATTCTTCGCTGGCGCCGCCCCAATGATCATGGGCACGGACGGTGAAGCGGTAGGCTCCGTCTTCCAGGCCACCCAGAGTCGCCGCGGCGGGCTTGTCGGCCAGGAACTTGAGGTTCCCGCCCGCCACCTTGGCGCCATTGGGGACATCCTTGTAAATCGTTTCCAGAGATGGCGTCTCCGGGAAATGGCCTTCCCAATAGTGTCCGCTTTCTACATCCTGGGGTCGTCCCGAGAGACGGTACAAGGAGTACTCGCCGGCCCCGGCCACGGCGGCCCCATTGATGTTCATGAGCCGCACCGGCACCTTGGCCGGCTTGCCCGCGCTCAAGAAGCCGGACTCGGGCGAGATGTCGAAGAGATAGGCCTTGGCGCCGGCCTGGAAAGAGCGCGAGGCGGTGATGGTGCGTCCGCCCGCGTCGTGGGATTCGGCCTCGACCTGGAATGTCGCCGGCCAGGGGTCCTTAAGCGCGGCGTCCTGAGGCTGGGGAGTGAAGAGGAAGGAGAATCTGCCCGCGGCGTCGGTCTTGGCCTGGCCGGAAGAGACCTCGGTCCGTCCGTTCAGTTGAGCGGTGGACCCGCGCCACCACCAGCAGAACCACGGGAGATATGCTTGCCGGTAGATGTGGAAGGAGACCGGCGCATCGGGCACCGGCCCTCCGAAGTAGTATTTGGCTTGGCCTGCGATCATCGCGGCCTGGCCATATTTCCAGGCGCCCGTGGCCTCGGCTACCGTGACTTCGAACTCGGGGCGCTTGTACTCTTCTACGGCGAGCTGGGCGTTGCCCGAAAAACCGTTATGGAAGTCTGTAATCGCGGCCTCAAGACGGTATTCGCCCAGCAGCCGGCCCGTGGGGATGGTGAAGGCGACGGAAGCGCTGCCCAGTGCGTTGAGCTTGAGTTGTCTTTTAAAAATCTCTTGGTAGTTGGCATCGCGGGCCGTGAAGGACACCGGAGCGGCCCCGTCATAGACTTTGTAGCCTCGGGGGATGCGGCGCAACACGGTGACCTTCGCGCGTACCTGTTGGCCGGGGCGGTAGATGGGCCGATCCGTCTCCACATGAACCTCGATGGGAGCCGGGACGGAATGGCTGAAATACACAGGGTTGCTGCCGTAGGCATAGGACGCGCCGGCCTGGGCCAGGGCGTCGAAGGAGACGCTGTAGCTGGTCGGGTAGGTCAGGGGCACGGTCGCTTGAGCTTGAGTCATGCCTGAGCCGTCCGTGGCCAAAGACAGGCGCTCGATGGGATTCCAGTTCTCGCGTCGGAAGGCGTCGAGCGAAGCGGCCGTGGCTTGGCCGTTGACCGCGTCGATCGTATAGAAATGCAGGGCCGGGGCCGTGCGTTGGGTCGGGCCGGCCGGGTCGAAGATGAAGTCGCGCTCCGGGCCCTGGGCGCCCGCGCTCGTGATGAGGAAGAGCTCGGTCACGTTGACGATGGCCACGGACAAGAGCGAGTTTTTTGGCGTGAAGCGCTCGTCGCCGCCGGCTAGGGCGAGATAGAGGCCGGGGCCGAGTGTGGGCGGCGAGACCGTGGTGTCCGCGTATGCGTAGGCTGCGTGCGTGCTCACCGCGGCCCTCCAGGAGAAGTCCGGGCTGCGCTTCATGTAGGCCGCGATGAGCTCGCGGTCCGGATGGCGCAGAGCGCTCCAATCCTGCTGTTCGTGACGGAGAGTGCGTGCCGGAAGCTCCCGTGGGTCGAGCCGGTAGAGCCGGAAATAGACCGAGTCGAGGTTGCGCGTGTTCACGGTGAAGGCGTCCTTGCCGGGCGGGGGGGTGAAGCGCGCGAAGAGGTTGAGCACCGGCAGTTCGATCTGGGCGCGCAGTCTCGCGCAATGGCGCGCGGCTCGGGAGAGGGGCCAGACTCTTTCTATCCTGCGGCAGAGCTGCACGGTGTCCGCATAGCGGTTGCGGGCGTTGAGGAGCTGGGCGGCTTCCAGGCCGGCCTGGGCCTTGGCCGGCGGTTCGGAGAAGGAGTCCATCCAGCCCGTGAGCAGCGAGACCGCGGCTGTGACCGAGGCTTCATCATCAGTGGCGGGCGACACGAGTCCGGAATGTTCGAACGGGATGAGCAGGCGGCGGATCCGCCACTCCTCGGAAGCGGCTCCTCGTCCCTGCTTGGGCAGGCGGGAGGATGCTTCCATCACGGCCGCGGCCTGGGCCGCTGGCGGGGCTCCGGGTGAAAAGGCCTCAGGGTAATCCGGGCGGATGAAGGAGGTCGCCGGGGGATTCTGCTCGGACTGGTGCGGCGCCTCCGGCGCCTCGGTGAGGAGATAGTCGGTCCAGCGCAGGGCCGCGAAGTCCCAGAGCGTGGGGGCCATGTCGGTTTCGGCGCCCTTGAGATCCACGAAATAGTCTTCGCCGGAGATGGGGGTCTTGACGAGATCGCCGCGTAGATCCCAGAGCTGCAGGAAGGCGGACTGTGCCTCCTGGTGCCACTCCTCTGGAGTGCGGCGGGTGAGATCATTGGTTCCGGCCTCCATATCCCGTGGTACCGTGGTGCCGTACTGCTTGAGGAACTCGCGCGCCAGTTCCGCCTTTTGGATGAGGAAGCGTCCGCGCCAGATCGGGTCTTTGGGCAGTTTTTTTGCCATAGCTCGCGTCGCGGCCGCGCCGAAGCGGAACAGGAGCGCCTCGCATTCGACAGAGCGGTAGAGGGCCTTGAGGCGGATATCCTCTTGCGCGGAATCGAGTAAAGACTCATAGCCTTTGAGCGCTTCCTGGTAGAGGCCTTTGTCGAAGCGCTCGTCGTAGTCTTTGAGGGTCTTGGGGGCTTGGGCAAACGCGGGGGAGAGCATGGAGCCGAGTAATACTTGGACGATAAATCGTCTCATGAGGCCTCCGGTGGTTCTGTGGACACCATACTAAATTTGATCTGAGTCGGGCTGCTGTGGTTGTGACGCCCCCCGGTGGGGGCTTGTTCCTTAAGCGATGAGGATTTGGAAAATTGCTACCATATGGGTCCGGACTTTACGGTCCGATTCACATGATCGGCAGCTACAATCGCTGGACCTTGGTGGCCATCCTCGCCGGAGGCAAAGGCGAGCGCTTGGGGCCTCTGACCGCGGTGCGCTGCAAGCCCGCGGTGCCTTTTGGAGGCATCTACCGCATCATCGACATGACCCTGTCGAACTGCATCAACTCAGGTCTGCGCCGAATTTTCGTCTTCACCCAATACGTGCCCGCATCTTTGAACCGCCACCTGCGTGAGGGCTGGCGCTTCATCAGCCGGCCCACTTTGGGCGAGTACGTCGAGTCGCTGGCGCCCCAGTTCCGCGCGGGAGAGGAGTCCTTCCGCGGCACTGCCGACGCCCTCTACCAGAACCTCGTTACCATCGAGCAGGAAGACGCCGAGGTCGTGCTGGTCCTCTCGGGCGACCACATCTATAAGATGGACTATCGCCCCATGCTGGACTTCCACGTGCAGACAGGCGCGGACATGACCATCGGCGCCGTCGAGGTTCCCAAGTCCCAGGCCGCGGCCTTCGGCATTTTTGAGGTGGATACCACCTCCAAGGTCGTCGGCTTCCAGGAGAAGCCTACGGATCCCAAGCCGCTGCCCAGCAACCCGGAGCAGTGTCTGGCCTCCATGGGCATCTATGTCTTCCGCATCTCAGCTTTGCGCAAGGCCCTGGAGGCCAGCGTCGCGGATCCGGAGAGCACCCACGACATCGGCCGCGACATCGTTTGGCGCATGATGCGCGGCGGGCCGGTCATGGCTTACCAGTTCGTGGACATGAACAAGAAGGCCTCCAAGTACTGGCGTGATGTGGGTACCGTCGACGCCTATTGGTCGGCCAATATGGATCTGGTCAACGTGGACCCGGATTTCAACCTCTATGACCGCAATTGGCCCATCTACACAACGCAGGTCGTGGCCCCGCCGCCCAAGTTCGTATTCTCGGAGGGCGCAGACGGCCGCGTGGGCACGGCTACGGATTCGGTGGTGTCGCCCGGCACAATCCTCAGCGGCGGCCGAGTGCACCGGTCGGTGGTGGGGCCCTTCTGCCGCATCAACTCCTACGCCCGCGTCGAGGAGTCCATCCTCTTCGATAACGTCGATGTCGGTCGGCGCGCGGTCATCAAGCGCGCCATCATCGACAAGGATGTCCGCATCCCCGAGGGGGTCCAGATCGGAGTCAAACCCGAGGAAGACCGCAAGCACTTCTATGTCAGCCCCGGCGGCATCGTTGTCATCGCCAAGGGCGACGTGATCCAAGGCTGACCCGCACCTTATTATCAGTCTGCCGCAGTGCGATGCGGCATATCTCGGCGGAGGCCTTACGGTCGCTGGTCCAGCAAGGGCCCAATCTTTTGGGAGATCTTCTTCCCGCCAGACTCCCCCATGCCGCTCTTGGCTAGATTGGAATAATAATTGTTTGAATCAGCAGTCTCATAGGCTATGGTCATTATGCCGAAGTCGGATTTGCTCTGCAGCTCCGAATAGGCGATCCTAAAAAATCCAGTTTCCCCCCAGTCCGTGCCCCAGCTGTTCTTCACGATGAAATACTGCTCATTATCGTCGTAGCCCACGAGCAGGACGGCGTGTCCGCCCAGCTTCTTGCCGGAGACATAGGAGTAGATGCCGGACTTGTAGTGCTTGAAATCTTCATACACCATGAAAGCGGTCGGCAGAGGGCCGTATTTGGCCAAGGCTGACTTGATGGAAGAAAGCCTCTGTGAGACCGAGCCCCAGGTCCCGATCTTATAGGTCGATCTCTTCCAGTTTGGGCTGGCCGTGGAGCAGTCTCCGTCGGTGGCTGTATATGGGTAATATTTTTCCGGAGGCAGTCCGGTGGACGCGAGGAAGTCGGCGTCGAGAGTGCCGCCGTTGCAGGATCCCGCGCCACTGCAGGAGATCATCACCTGCTCCGAGAGGTCCACATCGCCGGAGGCGCCATGCGTCAAGAGGACGTTCGACTCCAGCCCCCCCGTCATCGCAAAGGCCCAGCAAGATCCGCATTTCTTCTGGTCCTTGACCGCGGATACGAAGTTCCCGTTGTCGCTTCGCCAGTCCAGGCTCGAGGGCGGCTTGCTGTAGCTGCCCACATCTTCGGGAACCGGCTGGGCGTTGATCTTCAGTTCGTTCGTGCCGACGCGCTTTTTTAGTTCGTCCGGCGAGAGCCTGGAAAGCGCGGTCTCCGCCGCCGCCCATTTGGCGCCTTTTTTGTGGATCGCGGAATTGAGGTCGGCTATCTCTGAATCAAGTTTCGAGACGACCGGTCCTTGCGCGAAAGCGATCGGGCTGATGGCCAGCAGCAGAAAGGCCAATGATCCGACAAGATGCGTCTTGAGGTGTTTCATTCGGTTCATCCTTGTCCGGCGTCGGTTGAATTTTGGTTCGGGCCCGGATTGATGCGGAGACATTGTAGGACTTGAGTCCTATATTGGTAAAGGGTCGAGAGGCCTAAGGTGGGCTAGGCCTAAAGGCCCAGGGCGTCTGAGCACTTCGGGGCAAGGGTATAATCGAACTCTTGACACTTTGCGGAAAGCTGCTATAATGAATGACCCTTCGCCGAGGGTTAAATCATGCTCAAAGTATGGCTTCTCGGCGTTATTTTTTTCCAGCCTCAGATGGGGCAGGCCGTGTTAGGCGGTGCGCGAGTCCAATCCACAGCTAAGGTCCCGGCGACACGGAGCAGCAGGGATCTTTCTTTCTTGCTCAACACCGGGGAGCTCCCGCCCATCGCGTTGTCTCCCCTCCCCGACCATTCTAGCCCCGAGCCCGTGGAGGTCCGCGACGCCGTCCCGGCTCATGAACCCCGCATCGTCATAAACGCCAGACCTATCCGGCTGCGGGGGCGGCGCCTCGGCCGGGCGCCGCGGTCTGCGCCGGCGCCCCAAGCCGCTTCCTTGTCGGCCCCGAATCCGGTCGCGGACGTCGAGAGGCTCGGCGAGGACTTGCGTGACGCCGTCGCCTCCGTCCCGGCTTTGGATCGGTTTCTGGCCGCGCTCCGCGACCCTGATCCGCGCGGGCGCTGTGAGGCTATTGAGGCTTTCTGCTATGCCGGAAATTTCGCCGCTATCCCTTACGTGAGCGCGGTCTTGCTGCGCTTGGACGAGACGCTTGCCGTGCGCGTGGCCGCGGCCCGGGCACTGGGCCGTATCGGTGATCGGCGCGCCTGGAGTTTTTTGGCCCGCTCCGTCATGGACCGCGAGCCTCAGGTGCGTCTGGCTTCCGCCATCGCCTTAGGCTGCGTTACAGACCGGGGCGGGGTCAAGCCTCTCGCACGCGCGCTGCGTTCGGAGACCGATGAGACCGTGCGCGCGGCGCTGGTCTGGGCTTTGGGCGCGGCCAATGCCCGCCGGTTTTAGCGTGCCGACTCAGGATTAGTCGACGGGCCCGGTCGGAGCCTTCTTCCCGCCGCTGAGGGCCGCGATGGCTTTGCGCGGACCGTCCCAGAAGGCCTGCTTGATCAGGAAGAATGGCAGTCCGACTGCGGCATAGACCGGCCAGCCCAGGACGAGGCCCAGATCCTTGCCGCAGACCACCGAGGCCTCCTGCTCGCGCGCGATTTCTCCTTTTCTGCGTGCGTCTTGGACCAACGAGGCGGGCAAACATAATAAGGCCCCAGCCAGGAAGCCTGTCTGATAGACGGGAGCCGAGAAGATGCGGGCAGGCAAGGTGACGAAAGGTCCCTGCCCCTCGTAGGGTTGTGACGGCATCTCGGGCTGCCATGACTCTCCGCGGGCGGCGGGCGCGATGTTCAGAAGTCCGGCCAGGAGCAGGAGGGCGGGCGCGCGGACGCAGTACCGCAAGCCTATGCACTTACTGATGGCCGGCGGCACGGCGGCCTCGCTGGGTTCGACGCCGCGAGGAGGGTTCATTCCCTGTTTTTTTTGCGCGCCAGGCCGTAGGCTTTGTGCAGGGCGCGCAAAGCGGTCTCCCCGTGCTGCGCGTCCACCACGGTCGAGATGCGCAGGTCCGAGGCTACGATCATATGGATATTTATCTTGCACGCGGCCAGGACCTCGAACATTTTTGCCGCAATCCCGGGGTGGTGCCTGAATCCCGTGCCTACGGCCGAGATCTTGGCCATGCCGTCGCGGATGTCCACGGCTGCGCCCAGGCGCTGGGCCAGGGGGGCCAGAGCTTCCTTGGCCTTGGCCGCGAAACTGCGCGGGGTCATCAGTGAGATCGCGTTGACCCCCTCGCGTGAAGGCGCGGATTGGATGATCATATCCACGGGGATGTGTCGCTCGGCCAGAGCCGAGAGGACCGAGGCTGCCACACCTGGGCGGTCCGGCACGTCGGTCACGTTGAGGCGCACCTCGCTCTTGTCGAGGGCCAAAGCCGAGACGAAGGCTTTCTCCAGCATGGTCTTCTCCTTGGGGACGATCCAGGTTCCCGGCTGCGGGTGGAAGGCCGAGCGCACATGGATGGACACGCCGAAGCGCTCAGCCACCTCGATGGAGCGCGGTTGCATCACCTGAGCGCCGGCGCCGGCCAGCTCCAGCATTTCCTCACCCGTGATGGTGTCGAGCTTGCGGGCTTCGGAGACCAGGCGCGGATCAGCAGTGTAGACGCCCTTGACGTCGCTGTATATTTCGACTTCTCCCGTGCGCAGGGCTGTGGCCAGGGCTACAGCGGTTAGATCCGAACCTCCCCGGCCGAGTGTGGCCACGTCGCGCTCCGGGTTGAGGCCCTGGAAGCCGGCCACGACAACGATGCGGCCGCCGCGCAGCTCAGCTTTGAGTTTGCCGGTCCGTATGCGCACGATCTGGGCTCGCGTGTGGGCGCCGCCGGCCTCGATGCCGGCCTGCGCGCCGGTCAAGGACACCGCAGGGACGCCGCGGGCCCGGCAGGCCATGGCAAAAAGGGATATGCCCACCTGTTCGCCCGTTGACAGAAGCTGGTCGAGCTCGCGGGCGTCGGGCTCCGGCGCCACGCGGTGGGCCAGGGTCAAGAGCTCGTCGGTCATTTCTCCTGGGGCCGAGACCACCACCACCACGGCCTGGCCGCGGCGGCGGGTGGCGATGGCTCGGTCGGCCGCGCGCTGGATCTTTTCGGGGTCCGCGACCGAGGTCCCGCCGAACTTCATGACCAGTATGCGCATGGGGTGCTGATGAAGGATTCTACTAAATGGCGGTCTGTGTTATCTAAGTTCTGCTCTCCATAATTCCAGTGACGGAAACCATATTTTGCGGAGATTCACATCTTTTACGATGGATGCTCCTGCAGATGGTCCATTGCTTCGCCAGAGTCCGTTGCGATGGGCGTCGCCATCGGCTGCGAAGAATAGGATCCCACTAGCCCATATGGCTGTAAGTCTGCGGCAAAGTATCTTCTTCTTTAGGGATGCGGTTATACATGCGTACCAAGGCGATGGCGGGCCGCATGCCGTATTCCTGGACCAGCGCGCAGGCATCCTGGTTGACCAGGGGGATGTTGATATAAACGGGAGCGCCCGGCTCGACTTTTGAGAGCAGAGAGAGCAGCAGTCCTTGGGCAAGTTCTTTGTCCTGGGCATACATCGGCTCCAACCGATAGCCTTGATACGCCCGTCGGATGACCCCGTAGCCTGCCAACTCGTCGTTTTTTATGACGCCAAGAGCGCAGCCCGATGGCTTTTGCTTTATCCATGACCGCATCAGCGTCGAGCGGTCTGCTGGAAAAAAACGGCGGTCATAGGCCGCGAATTTCGCGAACGGATATTCAGTGAGATCCACGGTTTTGATATCGACCTCGGCCGCGCGCGCCGTCATCTCATAGCGGATGATTTCGTAGGCCGGTTTGAAGCCGAAAAGGCTGTAGCCGTGTGCTTTGGAAGCCAGGGCATCGAAGCCCACGATCCTTCCCTTCATGTGTTCCATGGCCTTTATACAAAGCATCCTACCGACCTTGCCTCCCCTGTATTCAGCCTTCACGATCAGGACGCCCACGAGGCCCACCTGCTCGCTGAAATTCACGCAGAAGATGCATCCCGCGGGCAGCCCATCTGCTTCCGCCAGGAAAAAACCGCTGGGGTCCAGCTCTCGGTAGCAGGCGACATCGTTGAGCCCGGGATTCCAGCCTTCCTTGTCGGACCATTGTTCGGCATATTCCATCTCGGCCTTGGCCATCCGGCGGACGGTTATGTTTTTGATTCGGTTCATATTCTCCATTGACTCAGTTGAAAAAATACGTGATCCCCAGTTTCGTGGCGTTCCACCGGTTGATGCTGCCGTATTCGCTTTTGCGGGGGCCTATATAGAAATTCAGCGTCAAGGTGAGCATGATTTTATCGTTGAGGTAATATTTCCCCATGGGCTGGGCGAAGAAACTTCCATCCTGGAGGTTGATTTGAAAAAGATTGACCAGATCCAGTTTTTTAAAGAAAGCCTCCTGCCATTGATTGCGGACGAACAGCTGGTGGCGCGAGGTGGGCTCCATGGAGCGTTGCGCACAATCGCGTATGGACCACAGGGTCTCCAATGATCTCGTATAGATAGGAGCCAGTGCCGGATCATTGAGATAGCTGGTGTAGTATCCAGCCGTGTACCAATAATTCCACTCCTTGGTGCGCATGCCGGCTTCATTGTAGTGGTATTCGACATAGGTGCTTCGCTTGTGCGCGCTTTCAGTGAATGAAAAACCGGTGGCGACCTGGCTGCGAAATCGCTTGCGCGAATCTCCGGGAACGACCCAGGTATAGGGCTCGGCGTTGATCCCAAAGATCTTGGCGTCATCGAGCAAGGCGTTGGTGACGATGTTGTATTGCCGACCGCCGCTCCATTCACCGTACATGACCCAGCGGTCGCCGATGCCATGCGATAGGTCCGCCCCCAGAAAAGAGTTTTTGTCTTCATTGTAGTAGCTGAGGTCCGAGTTGAACCCTTTGTGGGAGGCGGTAACTTTGGCAAGATAGCGCGGCGCCGGGTTGGTGCGCTGCAGCCAGAGGGCTCCGCTCGTGCCGTCCGTTATCCACCGGCCGCGCCGGTCCGGTATCCCGGGCGCGGCGGCGAGGGTGAGCGAGCCCAGGGGGATAATGCTCTGCCAGCGCGCCATCAAGGTCCCCAGGCGGTTTTCGCGAAGGACGAGGGGATCTTCGGATATCCGGATGCTGACGGCATTCTTCTTGAAGAAATCGGTTGGGTTGAAGCCGATGGCCACGCCGCTTTTGAGGTTTATGCGCCCGACATCCAGATAATGTTCATGGAAGACGTTCCAGCTCAAATACGCCTCGTTCAGGTCATTCTGGACCTTGCCGGACGGGAAATTTGAATGCTCGTCGGAAAGGTGGTTCAGGCGGTCAACTATGGTCAGGCTGAGCGAGGGGAGCATCCTGATGTCTGCTTTGCCGTAGAGCGTCAGGCGGCTGCCCCAACTGGGGAGGTAGGCGTCTGGCACGGCGACGATGACATGATCGCGGTTGGTATAGAGCTGGCCTTCGGCTTCAGCGAAAAACTTGAATGAATGCCATTTGCTCTTGGGCGCGGGGGTGGGGGGATTTTGGAGGAAGGATGCGGATTGGGGGATGAGGTTTAAATCCTCATCCTGTCCTGCGAAAGCCGCCGGGCAGAGCAGAAGGCATGCCGCGAAGATGGGACCGCGACACGGATAAGAATCTATTCTCCTTTGAAGCGAGGCAGATACTCTTTTTGGAACCATTCCTTGGGTATTATCCGGTACGCGTAGCCGCTGAAGACCATTTTTGTGACGAGCTTTCTGTCGACACCGTCTATGATGATGGCTTCGGTCGGACGCTCGCGTCCGAGTTCCATCTGATATCCGCCGTAATAAACTATTTTAAGCAGGCGGTCGCTGTCTGAATAGAACTTGCCTTTGATGGGGTGAGAGTCGGTTTTGTCCACCCAATATTCTATGCGGGAATAGTCACCCAAGCCGCCCTGCGACTTGAGTTCGAGCTTGTGGCATCTGTGGCCGGTCTTCTTGGCGTCGGTGATAGTCTCTTCTCCGGCCAGCTCGGCCTTGTAATCGCGTTGAAGATTCGCGGTCATCGTGTCGCCGTTGGAAGCTTGGCCCATGAGCCGCTGCTGCGGGGATATGCGCACGCTCGATTTGGAAAGAGGGTCATAGAACCAGAGCTCGCTGCCGTTTTTGAGCATCACCTTGCCTTTATCCTTGGAGGGCGTCAGAAAAGACGCGATCGTGCGGTACTGTCCGCTTTCGGCGTCCTCTCTGGAATACACGACCAGGGAGAGGGAGTCCGCTTCCTGGCTATCCCGGTACTCGGTGAGCGAGGTCACCAGGCTGAACGGTTTGGCGGGGTTGCGTACGGCATCGGCTTCGGCGAGGATTTCAGCGGCGGTCTTGGCTCCCTCGGTCGGATACGCCGGCGAACCCGTCCCTGCCAGAGCCAGGATCATCCACAGACGCAGCATGGCATATCCTCCTGATTAGTTGTGGCGCAGAGCGTCGACGATCATCATGCGAGCCGCGTTGCGCGCCGGGATCAACGAGGAGAGCGTGGCTACCGCGACCAGCCCCAGCCAGCACGCAGGCAAAAACAGGGGCTGCAGGAAGAGATGGACCGATAGGAACACCGGGGTGGCGTAATCAGGCGGCGTCCAGGTCACCTCCGCCCAGTTGATCGCGCCGCTGATCGCCAGGGCCGCCACGGCGCCAAGCGTGGTGCCGATGACGCCCAGCAAGAATCCTTCAGCTACGAACTGTCTCATGATGTCGGATCTGCGCAGCCCTAAAGCGCGAGCTGTGCCGATCTCATTGATGCGTTCCATCACGCTCATGGACATGGTGTTGACCGTGGTAAACAGGACGATCACCCCCATGATGAACGCCACGAACCCGAATATCGTGGCGAACATAGAGATGGTCTGGCCGTACATGGGCCGGACTTCCTGGAATGATTTTATCTCCAAATCATCGCCCGGCAGGATGGCCCGCAATCGTCCGAGGGTCTGGGGGATATCTTTGGTATGGTCGAGCTGCAGCATGAGCCCGGTCACCTTTTTTTCCGCGCGCCCGCAAACCAACTGCTGCGCAAGCTTCAGATTCATGATGATGAGTCCGTCGTTGAATGCCTTGGAGCCCATCCTCATGGCCTTGCGGACGTTCAAGGTCACGACATTTGGCGCGCCCCCGGAAGTGGCTGCGAGCAGGTCGAGTCGGGCCGAGCCCGCATCCTGGGCGGAAGTCCCGGCTGGGAAATCAGATTCCGTGAGCGCGCTGAAATCCATCGCCGGGACGTTTTTGCCCGGTTTCTTTTTAGGCTCGGGGCGCGGAGGGCAGTCATCGAGACGCAGCGGGCCGCAAAGATCCAGCCTATCCGCCATGCCGTAGCCTACGACGCCGCCCGTGGCGTCGGCATCCTTGAGCCCGGTGGAGATGTCGGTCTTGGTGACTTTTAAGTGATAGTCATCCCAGCCGGCAAATCGGTCGAAAATAGAAGGCAGGATGCCGATGCCGCTGAAGGCCTGCGAAGTGTCCGCCGCGAAATTCCCCGCGATGCCCTGGAAATAAAGAAAAGGCATCACGGCTCGAACAGAAGACTGGAGCTGCGGATCGGCGGTGATCGTCCGCAGGACTTGCTCGTAATCGCCCAGACTGTAGGCGGCTGGATTGGTGGCGCCATAGCGGCTATAACCGCTCTTATAGATATGGATGTGCCCCGAAGTCCGGACGTATCCTGTCTGCAGCGTGTAGATGATGGAGAGGATGTTCCCGCCGAAAAGAAGCACGGAAACACTGCTCACGGCTATGGCGAGGACGGTCATCAAGGAGCGCCGCGTGTTGCGGTAGATATTGCGATAGGCGATGGTGAAGGTTCTCATGAGGCCTACAGGATGGTGCCGTCCATGATCATGAAGAGGTCCTCGGAGTTGTAGACGAGGTTGCGGTCGTGCGTGGAGAAGATGAAGGTCGTTTCCCCCGATGCTTGTATTCCCTGCATCAGCTCGATGATCTCTTTGCCGGTCTTATGGTCCAGGTTGGCGGTCGGCTCGTCCGCCAGGACGAGTGCGGGCTTTTTGACGAGCGCGCGGGCGATGGCGACGCGCTGGCGCTGCCCCCCGCTGAGTTCGTTGGGCAGCTTGTCCTTGTGATCGAGCAGCCCCACTTTCTCGAGAGCCAGAAGGACCTTATCCCGGCGTTCTGACGCCGGAGTCTTGGTGAGAAGGAGAGGATACTCTACATTCTCATACGCGCAGAGCACGGGCATCAGATTGAAGGTCTGGAAGACGAAGCCTATGTGGCGGGCGCGGAAGTCTGACAACTCGTCATCGGATAACGCGGTAACGTCTTGACCGCAGATCTCGATCGATCCGCGAGAGGGGGTATCGATGCAGCCGATGATGTTTAAAAGGGTCGTTTTTCCGCTTCCGGATTGGCCGATGAAGACGTTGAATCTTTTCTTATAAATGTCGGTCGTGATGCCTTTCAGGGCCGGGACTTCGACCTTGTCGAGCATATAGGTCTTATGGATGTCTTTGAGGCGCACGATGATTTCTGATTCTGGCATGGCTTTGCAGACGCCTTCCTTTACCGAGTCATGATAGCATTCTGCCAGATGGAAACCCGATGATCTCCACTGAAATCAGGAGACCAGCACGCCCGAGCGCTCGATTTTCAGGATCTCCGCGCGGCTTGCCACCTGATGCGCGGCGAAGGCTTTGACCATGGCCTCGCCGATGGCCTGCGCTTGCGGCCCTTGGCGGCACAAAGCCAGCACCGTCGGCCCCGAGCCAGAGAGGGCGGCCCCGCAAGTGCCTGCCGCCTGAGCGGACTTAAGAACGTCACTAAATCCCGGAATCAGAGGGGCCCGGTAGGGCTGGTGCAGGCGGTCGCCCATGGCCGCGGCCAAGTCCTCCCATCGGCCGCGCTCGATGGCTGAGGCCAAAAGCATGGCGCGTGAGACATTTTCGACCGCGGCCTCGCGCAGGACGGTGTCGGGTAGGACCGCGCGGGCCTTGGCCGTCTCCAATGGGAAATCCGGGATACAGACTACAGCCGTGAGGTCTTTGTGGGGCTTCAAGGCCAGATTGCGCACGGCTTTGTGCTCCTTTATGGAGAGGGTGACTCCGCCCTTGATAGCGGGCGCCACGTTGTCGGGATGACCTTCGAGCACCACCGCGTATTCGAAAAGCTGTTCGTCCGTGAGCGGCGAAGGCTCCAGGAGCCGGTTGGCCGCGAAGAGACCGGCCACGATGGCAGCCGCGCTGGAGCCTAGGCCCCTGGCCAGCGGGATGCGGTTGACGGCTTTGAAGACCAGGCGATTGGCGAAGCGTCCGGCGATGACCGTTCCAGCGGCGCGGACCATGAGGTTGCTCTTATCCTTAGGCAAGGACTGCGCGCCCTCGCCCTGGATCTCGACTACGGGCGGGCCGTCCTCGGAATGCTTCTCCAACACGAGCTCGTTATAAAGCTGCAGGGCCATGCCCAGACAGTCAAATCCCGGTCCGATGTTGCTGGTGGAAGCCGGAACCTTGACCTGCACCTTCTGAATCACGCTCATAGCTCGAACCTCCGGCCCGGCGTGAAGGCCCGGCGGCGGGGGGCGAAGCGCGCCGCGGTATCGGGGTCTTTCAGACCATGGCCCGTGAGCACGCAGACCACGGTGCCGCGCGGCTTGCGGCCGGCACGAGCGAGTTTGAGCAGGCCCGCCACCCCGGCCGCGCTGGCCGGCTCGCAAAACACGCCTTCTTCATGCGCCAAAAAGCGGTAGGCGGCCAAGATCTGGCCATCGGTCACCGAGCCGATCATGCCGCCGGATTCATCGCGCGCGGCTAGGGCGCTGGCTTTGGAATAAGGGTCGCCGATGCGGATGGCCGTGGCCACGGTCTTGGGGTCCCGGACCATATGGCCCAACACCAAGGGTGCTGCGCCCGCGGCCTGGAAGCCCATCATGTGTGTCCGGGCGCCGCCGAGTTCTTTGTAGCCCTTCCAGTATGCGGTGATGTTTCCGGCGTTGCCCACGGGCATGAACTGGAAGTCCGGGGCCCGGCCCAGAACCTCGGCCACTTCAAAGGCCGCGGTCTTCTGACCCTCGATGCGGAACGGGTTGGAGGAATTGACCACGGTGAAATCCTGCTCCGCGGCGATCCGCAGGGCGGCCTTGAGCGCCGCGTCGAAGTTGCCAGCGACCTCCACGATCTCGGCCCCGTGCATGATGGCCTGCATGAGCTTGCCTAAAGCCACGGCGCCGCGGGGCAGGAAGACCACGCAGCGCAGGCCGGCTTTGGCGGCATAGGCAGACGCCGAGGCCGCGGTGTTGCCGGTCGAGGCGCAGAGCACGCCCCGGGAACCTTCTTCCAGAGCCTTGGACATGGCCACGGTCATGCCGCGGTCTTTGAAGGAGCCCGTGGGATTGGTCCCTTCGAATTTCAGGTGCACCGAGCCCGGCCGCAGGCCCGCGGCTTTTGCCAGGCGGTCAGCGCGGATGAGGGGTGTGTTCCCCTCGCCTAAAGACACTATCGGGGTGCGGCTCGTCACGGGCAGCCGGCCCCGGTAGCGGTCTATGAGAGTCATCAGGGCAGCAGTCGCATCACGGTGTGGCGGCGCGAGACGTTCGGCAAAGCGAGGATGTCGCGCACGGCGCGGCCGAAGGTGCCGGGGCTGGTCGGATGCGTGGTGATGATGATCGGCACGTTCTTAGGGTCGCAGCCTCCGGGTTGGTTGATGGTGGCAATCGAGATGCCGAGCCGGCCCAGGGTCGCGGTGACGGCAGAGAGAACACCGGGCCGGTCCAAAGCACCCAAGCGCAGGTAAAAAGCGCAATCCGAATCACACAGCCTGGGCGCGGGACCGGACCTATGGGCGGCCGGTTTGGCCCCGGAGAGCAGCTCTCGACCCAGTGCCATGACATCTCCCAACACGGCGCTGGCCGCAGGGCCCGCGCCGGCGCCTTTGCCGTAGAACATGAGGTCTCCGGCCGAGGCGGCGCGCACCAGGACCGCGTTGAACTCGTCTTGGACCGAGGCAAGCGGGTGCTCCAGCGGGACCAAGGAGGGGCCAACGAAAGCCTCGACGCGGGACTCTGCTTTTTCCGGGAATCGCGCGACTCCCAGAAGCTTGACCCGGCGCCCCAGCGTGGTCTCGGCGAAAGCCATGTCCTCGATCCCGATCTCTTGGATACCCTGCGTGCGCACCTGGTCCGGCCTCAGCCAGGCGCCGGTCACAAGTGAGGCTAGGACCGAGACCTTGTCCGCGGTGTCGCGGCCGTTCAGGTCGAGAGCGGGATTTTTTTCGGCCAGGCCCAGCTCCTGGGCCCGGCGCAGTGCGTCAATCGGCTCCATGCCTTCTGCCATGCGCGTGAGGATGAAATTGGTGGTGCCGTTGAGGATGCCATAGACAGCCTCGACGCGGTCGCCGGCGAGGCTTAAGTCCAGGGCTTTGAGGATGGGGATGCCGCCGGCCACGCTGGCTTCGAAATGCAGCCGGCCGCCGCCTTTGGTCGCAGCCGTGCGCAACTCGTCCCAGGAATGGGCCAAGAGTCGTGTGTTGGCCGTGACCACGCTCAGGCCTCGGCGCAAGCAGCCTAGGACCAGGCGGCGCGGTGCTTCTAGACCGCCTAGGAGTTCGACTACCGCGTCTACGCCGGGCAGGGCAGCCAGACGTCCCGGGTCAGTGAAGTGCCGCACCGAGGTTGGCAGGCCGAGGCGGCGGGCCGCGGCCTGCCGGTCGCAAACGGCGGTGAGCTCCAGCCGGGCGCCGAGGCGGCGGCAGAGGCTTTCGCGCCGGGATCTGAGCAGGCGCACGGTCTCGGATCCCACCACGCCCAAGCCTGCGACTGCAAGGCGTATGGTGCGCATGGATTTAGTCTACTAAATCTGCGACAGACTCTTGGTCAGCCGCCGAGCTTGGAGAGTGCCAGCACTCCGCCCAGGATGAGCGCGCCCTGTAGGAAGATCAAGGCGAGGGTGACCTTGAGGCCCAGGGCGAGCGCGGCTCCGATGGATTCAATGCCGAAGAGCAAGGTCAGGGCCAGGCAGACCGCGAAGCCAACGCCGGCCCAAGTCCCCACGTTGTAGAGGTGCATGAGGCGCCGCGCTTCGGCCTTGGCTTTGGCCGCGCCCTTGGCGAGTTCCGCCCCGACCAGGGAGTCCTGGAAACCCTTGAGGTCCAGACCGGCTTGCTCGAGGCGCTTCTGCCCCGCTTCCACTTTTTTGCGCACGGCTTGATCTTCTTTAAGGCGGGTGTAGACGGCTTGGCCCGGAGCCGTGATCCAGCGCTCCACGGCTTGGTGGATGCGGCCTTCCGGAACCCAGTGGGTGACGCCGTAGCTGGCCCCGGCCGCGGCGCCAGCTACGACGCTCGCGGCCAGCAGGGCGTGGAAGAGCCGGCCGAACATGCCTATATGATAGCGCTATTTTTGCAGCTTAGCATAACGCTTCCCGAACGGCGGGGATGAAGCAGCCGTGGAGCTTGGTCCCGTATTTGTCTTTTCCTACCGGCGGGAGGGCGGCGTGCCGCCGAGGCCGCGGTACTCAAGCAGCGGCTCGACGCTCGGCGCTTGACCGTAGAACTGCTCGAAAAGGACGCCCGGTTCCATCGTCCGGCCGCGCGAAAGTACCTTGGCCCGAAAGTAGTCTCCGTTAGCGCGGCTGATCCCGCCGTGCGTGTGGAACCAGCGGCCGGTGTCGCGTGCGAGCACCTCGCTCCAGATGTAGGCGTAATAGGCGGCTGCGTAACCCCCGCTGAAGGCATGCGCGAAATATGGGCTGTGATAGCGCGGCGGCACCGGCGCGTACGACATGCCGGCCTTTCTGAGCGCCGACTCTTCAAACGCTATGACGCCGGCGGCCGACGGCGCGCGCGACACGGGGATCTGGTGCCAGGACTGGTCGATCGTCGCGGCCTCGAGATACTCGGTAGTGGCGTAGCCCTCGCCGTATAGTTGCGCCGCGATCACCTTGTCAAGCAGCGCCTTCGGCATCGGCTCTCCGGTCTGGTAATTCTTCGCGAAGCGAGCCACGATCTCCGGCTCGCGCGCCCACATCTCATTGAACTGCGATGGGTACTCGACGAAGTCCGGAGGAACGTTGGTGCCGGCCAGCATCGGATACTTGACGTGCGAGAACAGGCCGTGAAGCCCGTGACCGAACTCGTGGAACATCGTGGTCACCTCGTCGAAGGTCAGAAGCACCGGCTGGCCTTCCGCCGGCTTCGCGAGGTTAAGGTTGTTGATAATCACCGGCTTCTGGTCGAAGAGCCCGGCTTGGTCAACGAAGGAGTCCATCCAAGCCCCACCATTCTTGTTGTCGCGCGCGAAATCGTCGCGGACCAGCAGCCCGAGCGACGAGCCGCCCTCGTCAAAAGCCTCGAACACGCGCAGCTCGGGCCGGTACCGCGGCAGGTCCGTGCGCTCCTTAAAGGTGACGCCGTAGAGTTCCTGCGCGGCGAAGAAGACGCCGTCCTTTAGGACGTGGTTGAGCTCGAAATAGGGCTTCACCTGCGCGTCGTCGAAATCGTAGCGCGCTTTGCGCACCTGCTGGGCGTAAAACGCCCAGTCCCACGGCTGCAGCTTAAATGGTTTAGATTGAGCGGCTTTCGCTTGGTCGTCGATCAAATTCTGAATCTCCGCCGCTTCGCTGCGCGCCTTGATCAAGGCGGCCCGTCCGAGCTCGGCGAGCATTTGATTGACCGCTCCCGGAGTGCGGGCGGCCTCGTCCTCAAGCGAGTACGCGGCGTAATTAGGATAACCGAGCAGCGCGGCCTGCTTGGCGCGCAGGGAGACGATCTGGGCGATGAGGGCGATGTTGTCGGCGTCGCCGCCGACCCCGCGAGCGACGGAGGCGCGGTAGACGCGCTCGCGCAGCGCGCGGCTCTTCATCTGCTCCAGCGCGGGCTGGATCGTCGTGTTCTGTAGGGAGATGACCCACTTGCCGGAGAGCCCGCGTGCTTTCGCCGCCTCAGCGGCAGCGCCGACCTGCTCAGCAGGCAGGCCTTCCAGGTCCGCGACGTTGTCGATGACAACGGCACCGTTCTTCGCGTTTTTGAGCAGATTCTGCTCAAAATGAGTGGTTAGGGAAGACGCCGTGACATTCAGCTGCTTGAGCGCGGCCTTATCGGACTCAGACAGGCGCGCGCCGGCGCGCACGAACTGTTGGTAATAGCGCTCGAGCAGCTGCGCCGGCTCCGCGTCCAGGCCGAGGCCGTCCCGCTGCCGGTAGAGCGCGTCGATCCGCGCAAACAGAGCCGGATCAAGAGCGATCGCGTCCTGGTGAGCCGCCAGCTTCGGGGCCATCTCCACCTGGACCTTCTGCATCTCGTCGTTGGTGTTCGAGGCGTTGAGGTTGTAAAAAGTTTTCAAAACGCGCGCTAAAAGCCTTCCGGAGCGCTCGAGTGCGACGATCGTGTTGGCGAAAGTCGCGGGTGCGAAATCGCGCGCGATCGCGTCGACCTCCTTGCGCTGCTCGGCCATTCCGGCCTCGAACGCGGGCCTGAAATCAGCGTCCTTGATCTTGTCGAACGGCGGGAATTGGTAGGGCAGTGTGCTGGGCTGGAAGAACGGATTATCCGGCGACAGCGCCGCTGCCGGCGGTTGGGCGTTCGCGGCAATCGCGCAGCCCACAGCCAGCATCGTCAATAGTAAGGTTTTCAAGATTGTTCTCCTCTAGTCAAGCGTCACAACCTGTCCGAACTTGGGGCAGACCACGCCCTTGATTCCTGCGGCCTGCAAGCTCTGGGCCAAGGCCCCGCGCTGGTCCGGGTCGCCGTGAACCAGGAATATCGCCCTGGGCTTGGGGTCGAGTGCCGCGATAAAGGCCAAGAGGTCGTCCTTATCCGCGTGCGAGGAGAATGCGTGCATGGTCTCCACCTTGGCCAGGACCTCGTGTTCCAGGCCGAAGATCTTGACTTTCTTGGCTCCGTCCTGCAGGTGTCGGCCCAGCGTGCCCTCGGCTTGATGTCCTACAAGCAGGACGGTGGTCGTCTCCTTGTTTATGTTGTTGCGCAAGTGGTGCAGGATTCGGCCGCCTTCACACATGCCCGAGGCCGAGAGGATGATCATGGGCCCGGGAAGGTCGTTCAAGGCTTGGGATTCTTCCTTGGTGCGCACGTAGTGCACGCTGTCCATGCCGAATGGGTCCCCGGCCTTGGCCGTGTAGTCCTTAAAGGCTGGTGAGAAACCAGAGTCCGCGAGGTGGCGGTTGAAGATGTTGGTGATCTCCACGGCCATGGGGCTGTCTACGTAGAGCGGGATGGGCGGTATGCCGTGCTCGCGGCGCAGCTTTTCCAGCATAAACACGATCTCCTGGGTGCGCTCAAGCGCGAAGGAGGGGATGAGGATCTTGCCTTTATCCGCTATGGCGCGCCGTACCACGGCGGCAAAGGCGCCGGCGAGATCCCCCAACGGGGCATGGCTGCGGCCGCCATAGGTGCTCTCTATGAGTAGATAATCCGCGCCCTGTGGTGGGATGGGCGGCTGCAGGAGCAATGACTGGCGTCGGCCCAGGTCGCCCGTGAAGAGGATGCGCCGCCGACCGCCGGGCACGGAGACGTCGAGCAGAACCATTGCCGAGCCCAGGACATGGCCGGCGCTGGCGAAACTCGCCGTGATGCCGCCAGCCGCTTCCAGGGAGGCGCCGAAGTCGCGCGCGCGAAGGTGTCCAAGGCAGTGCCGGACGTCATCTTCGCTGTAAAGAGGGGTGATTCGCTGGCCGTCGGCGGCGTGGATCTTATTAAAGAAGCGGGCGTCCGACTCCTGGATGCGCGCCGAGTCTAGGAGCATGAGGGCGGTCAGCTCCTGCGTGACAGGAGTGCACCATAGAGGCGCCTGGGCTCCTTTCTTGTAGAGGAGCGGCAGGGCACCGGAGTGGTCGACGTGGGCATGTGAGAGCACCACCGCCTGAAGATTCTCCGGAGGAAATGGAAAGCTGCGGTTCTTGTCGAGCGTCTCCCGCCGGTGGCCCTGGAACATGCCGCAGTCGAGCAGCACGCGTGAGCCTGCCGCGCTGATGAGATGGCGTGAGCCGGTCACCTCTGCTGCCGCGCCGTAGAATCCTATTGTAAGTGCGTCGTTCATGGCACCTCCTCTGTAGGCATGATTGTATGAAAAGCGGGCCCTTGAATTCCTATAATGTATCAATGAGCCAAGCTAAGAGAGTCGGCATCATCGGTTTGGGCAAGTATCTGCCTGAGAGGGTTCTGACCAACCAGGACCTCGAGAAGATGGTGGACACTTCGGACGCTTGGATCACGGAACGCACGGGCATCAAGGAGCGGCGCATCGCCCGGCCCGACGAGGCGACCAGCGACATGGCCTTGGCCGCGGCCTGGGAAGCCCTGGCCGCGGCCAAACTCACCGGGGCGGACCTCGATCTCATCGTGGTGGCGACCGTCACTGCGGACACCGCATTCCCCTCCACCGCCTGCCGCCTGCAGGGGGCGCTCGGCTGCCGCCCGATTCCGGCCTTCGATGTGTCCGCGGCCTGCTCTGGCTACCTCTATGCTCTGACCATCGCGGAGAACTTCATCAAGGCCGGCACGGTGCGTCGTGCCTTGGTGGTGGCCGCGGAAAAGCTCTCCTCCGTCGCGGACTACACCGATCGCAACACGTGCGTGTTATTCGGAGACGGGGCCGGGGCGGCGGTGCTCTCGGTCGTGGATTCCGGCGGCATACTTTCCAGCTACCTGGGCACGGACGGAAAACAGAGCGAGCTCATCACATTGCCCGCGGGAGGCTCGCGCCTGCCGGCTTCGCACGAGACCGTGGATAAACATCTCCACTGCCTTAAGATGAATGGGGCGGAGGTCTTCAAGGTTGCGGTCAAGACCATGGCCGATGCGGCCCTGGAGGCCATGAACACTTTGGGCGTGCACAGTGCCGAGGAGGTGGACCTCGTCATCCCCCACCAGGCCAACATCCGCATCATCAATGCGGTCGCCAAGCGCATGGGCGTGAGCCTTTCTGAAGGAAAGGTCTTCCTCAATATCGAGAAGTACGGCAATATGTCCGCGGCCTCCACGGCCGTGGCCTTAGCCGAGGCCGTCCAGCAAGGGCGCGTGAAGAAGGGCGACAAGGTCGTTCTGGTGGCGTTCGGCAGCGGCTTGACCTGGGGCGCTTTGGTCATCGAACTGAGCTGACGGCGGTCTTATGTTGTCTGCCGTCAATTCAACAAGAGCCCGTCCCATCGGCTGCCGTCTACAACTGAAATGCGGAGCGCGGTGCTAGGCGCAGCGCCAGTTCCCACGAACAGACGATGGCGCCTTGGCGGCGCAGTTCGCCTTCCGCCAGGTAGGCGCGGTCGGTTTTTTGCGTGAAGGTCGCCTGGCCGGCGTGCCGTCCGTCCTGGGACCGGAAAGAGGAGAACATGCGCCGGCCCGCGAGCTCGCAGGCGCCATCTAACTTCCCCAGAATGGGATGGACCCAGGACCAGCTCGCGGCGGCGCCGCCGTTGGAGGGCGCCACCGAGCAAGCCAGTTCCAGGCGCTCTTTGGAGTCCACCAGTTCCAGGCAGCCTTGGATGGCCCAGATCTGGGGTTCGTGTCGGACTTGCAGTTTGCCGCGTACGCTCTGAAGCCGGTAGCGGGCATCGAAGAACCTCCCGTGAACCGACCATGCCTCGGGACGCAGCAGGAAAGTGTGCGGCATATGCCGGAATATTACTATTTCCATTTGATATGATTCAGGTCTGATGCGGATTCATTTCTCCGGCGTCGGTGGGTTCGGAATGAGCGCCTTGGCGCAGATCCATGCCATGGACGGCTTTCCTGCCACCGGCTCGGACCGGCTTTTCGACCAAGGCGGCAACCGGGAACTCAAGGACAGGCTTCAAGACCTGGGCATCAAGCTTTTCCGTCAGGACGGCAGCGCGATCACCAAAGAAACGGAGCTGGCCGTGCTCTCCACCGCCATCGAAACGGACAACCCGGAAGTCGCGGCGGCCCAGCGGCTGGGCGTGCCGCTCATGCACCGCTCGGAGCTCCTGGCTAAGCACGTGGCCGGTCGGCGCACCATTGCCGTGACTGGAACCAGCGGCAAGTCAACGGTGGTGGCCATGATCTACGAGATCCTGGAGGCCGCGGGGCGAGCCCCCTCGGTCATCACCGGCGGGAATCTTCTGACCCTGCAGAAGCGCGGATTCTTCGGCAACGCCTTCCGCGGCAAGTCCGACCTTCTGGTCATCGAGGCGGATGAGAGCGACGGTTCCCTGCTGAATTATAAACCGGCCGTGGGCGTTTTCCTCAACCTCACCAAGGACCACAAGGAGGTCCCGGTGATGAAGGAGATCTTGAGAAAGTTCCGGGGAAACGTTCAGACCGCCTTGGTCAATGCGGACGATCCCAACCTCTCCGGCTTCGGGGGGAACTCGAGTTTCGGCTTGGGAAAAGGGATGGTCAGGGCCGATATCCTGGTCTTGAGCGCCGGCGAGTCGCGCTTCCGCATCTCCGGCGAGGAGTTCGTCCTACCCTTGCCCGGTCGCTACAACGTGGAGAATGCGGTCGCGGCCGTGGCCGCGGCCGTCAACGAGGGAGTAACCCTTGCCGATTGCCGCCGGGCGCTGGCCGCCTACCAGGGCGTGGCGCGGCGATTCCAGAGCCTGGGCAAAGCTCGAGGCGTCGAGGTCATAGACGATTTCGCCCATAACCCGGCCAAGATCGCGGCGGCCCTGGCCGCGGCGCATCTGCGCGCCAAGCGCATCCTGGCCGTGTATCAACCCCATGGCTTCGCTCCGACCCGGATGCTTAAAGATGAGCTCATCGAGGAATTCGCCTCGGCTCTGAGCCCGGACGACCGGCTGTGGCTGCCTGACATCTATTACGTTGGCGGCACCACGGACCAGGACATCTCCTCGCGCGACGTGGTGGCGCCTTTGCTGTGCCGCGGAAAGAAGGCTTTTTACGTGCCGCGGCGGGCGGACATCATAGCCGAGCTCGCCGCGCAGGCCCAGGAGGGGGACCTCGTGCTCGTGATGGGCGCGCGCGACCCTTCTTTGACTGAGTTCGCCCACGACATCCTGCGCGCCCTGTCGCGCGTTGACGGGGCGGAAGATCGGAGGCTGAAACCATGAGAAAAGCGTTCCTGCCGTTGCTGGCTGCGGTCGCCCTGTCCGGCTGCGGCATGCTGTACACTAACATCCATAGCCCGCGTTCCTATCGCTCAGCTGTTCCGTCTGAGGTCAAGGCCACATCCACGGATGAGACGGTCAGCGGTATGGGCTGCAGTCAATCACTGCTCTATCTTGTGGCTTGGGGCGACGGGGGCTACGGCGCGGCCGTCAAGGATGCTCTCGCCGGTCGGGACGCCATCCTCTATGATGTCAAGTGCGACATGAAGATCAATTCCGTGCTTCTGGGTCTCTACACCAAGGTCTGCACGAAAGTGACTGGGAAGGTGGCTAAGCCGTGATGTGGTGGCTTGCCGCCGCTCTTCTGGCGGCCTCGTCCGTCCGGGCGCAGGAGGAGGGGACCATGGCGCGGCCTGGACTCATTAGTCCAGGCGGGCTCGTCGTCTTCTACGCTTCGGAGGGCCCGCTCTCCTTCCAGACGCTTACGCCCGGAGAACTCCCGGCCGGAGCCCGGGACGCCGGAGAAGTGCGGGGACGATCCTGCCAACACGGCCTCTCCATCCCGGTCACGGCTTCAATCAGGCCCACCACGGTCTCGGGCGCGGCCGGTAACGGCGGATACAATAAGACTTTCGTCGGAATCCTTAAGGTTCGACCGGATCTCGCCGGGATATACGATGTGAAGGTGGACGTCCAGACTTTCAGCATCCTGGGCTTCTATCGCCGGATCTGCACCGAGATCCTGGCCCGGGGCTACCGTCTCGGCTCCTAGAGGGCCAGGAGCAGGACGAAGTATCCCGCCATCAAGGCTAGGCCTACAGGCACCGCGACGACAGCCCATTCACGGCTGCGGATGTCGAGCTTGGCCGCGCAGACGATGTTGGGGATGTTCCCCGGGATGAGCATGCCGCCGGCCAGAACCATCCCCAGGAGGGCAGAGAGCAGTTGCTGCTCGCTTAAAGCCGGAACGATCTCGGCCGCGGCCAAAGTCGCGTTGTCCAGGACCGCGGAAGTCGAGTTGAGCCAGTAAAGGCCCCAGGCCGGGATCTGGGCTGCGGCGTGTTCCGCCAGGGGCGCCAAGCCTGCGCCCAAGAGTACCAGGGCGATGACGAAGATGTAGACTTTTCCCGAGCGTAGGACGACGCCTGAGTCCGCCTCGGTCGTGTCGTCGGTCAGTATCGAGTCGTCGGCTGTAGGTCTCAATTGCAGGGCGCTCCAGCCGGAGAGCAGCAGAAGGCCGGGCAGCAGCCACGGGCCCAGGAGCCGCGTCAGAAAGAAGAAGTCCGCGAAATGAGGAGGACCTTTGAGCTTGGCCGTCACGATGGTTGAGAGGGGCTCTCCGATGGGAGAGAGGGCGGCGCCCAGGCCGATGGAGTAGCAGGCGAAGACGACGAGGCGCACTTTGTCCGCGCGGTTGATCCGCAACGCGCTGACGACCTCGACTAGGATGAGCGCGGCGATGATGGCGGTGACTAGGCTTGAGCACAGGCCCAGGAGGAAGACGAACCCGGCTGCTGCAGGCCGCAATCCGACCAACCAGACTATATCGCCCATGGCTCGGCGCAGCCGCGGCCTGACTCGGCGGAAGATCAGCCCTGCCAGCAGGACCGCGACGGTTATGCCGACGGGGGCGGTCAGCGCGTCGCCGACTAGATGCAGGCTCCAGCGGCCTGAGACCGTGACTGCGACCAGGCCCATGAGGAGGAGAAAGGCTTCCAGCTCCGATTCGACCTTCTTGACCGAGAAGGGAAGGAGCAGGATGATCCCCATGATGACGGCTAAGGCGCCGATGGAGAGATAGCCCAGGTCCAGCATCCCTTACATCTTAGGAATTTTGCGCTTGGGTTGACGACGGCCGGGCAACTGTGGCACCCTATCCACATGAAAAGAAACCTCTTCGCTCTTTGCTGTTTGATGTTCGCCGCCGCCTGTGCGCGGGAATCGGCCCAGCCTTCCCCGGCGGTTCCAGCTCAGCTCCCGGCGTCGGTGGCCGTTCAGGTCTCAGCCGCGATGTTGGTTCCGGAGAAGGCGACTGAGCAGGCGCCGGCGGTCTTCAAGACCAAGTTCGCGACCACCAAGGGAGACTTCACGGTGGAAGTCCATCGAGATTGGGCGCCTCACGGCGCGGACCGCTTCTATAACCTGGTCAAGCTCGGATTCTTCGACGACGCGGAATTCTTCCGCGCCATCGATGGCTTTATGGTCCAGTTCGGCATCCAAGGCTCGCCCCAGGTGAGCGCCAAGTGGCAGGATGCCAACATCCCTGACGATCCGGCGGCAGGCCAGTCCAATAAGCGCGGCGCCGTCACCTTCGCCACGGCCGGGCCTAACACCCGGACCACGCAGCTTTTCATTAACTATGGCAACAACGCGAACCTCGATGGCATGGGGTTCACGCCTTTTGGCCAGGTGCTGGATGGCATGAATGTCGTGGACAGCCTTTATAAGGGCTATGGGGAAGGCGCGCCGCAGGGTATGGGGCCCAGCCAGGACCGCATCCAGCATGAGGGCAACGCCTATCTTAAGAAGGACTTCCCCCAGCTCGATTCCATCAAGACCGCCCGGCTCGTTCAATAGCCGGCACTACGGGCAGGGAGATTACTTGGTCCAGACCGCGTAGTTCTTGTCGGAGGCGGCCAGCGTCCAACCCGGTCCCGGGCTCCAGTCCGCGGGGCCGATCTTGACGGCGAGCTTGCCGTCTATGACGGCCGCGTAGCGGCTTGCGTCTGCGGCCTGCACGGAGACTTGGCTCGCGGAGTGGATGCCTGCGGACTTGCGCAGACCGATGAGGGCCTTGATTCGGTCGTGCAGGCCACGATCGAAGAAGTGCGGCCAGAAGACGCAGGGAACGCCCGGATGGGTCAGGATGTAGGCGTAGCCTTCCATGACTCGGTCGTCGGGGAAAGGCCACATGTTTCCGCCGCGGCCGGTGGAGGCGCCGGTGTCGTGGTTGTCTAGGAAGGTGACGGCCTTAGTCGGCCACCAGCCGATGAGCCCCGGGGGCCGACCTTGGGAGTCCTTGAGCCGCCAGTATTCGCCCGCGCTGAGGGCCTGCTGGAGCACGGCCTTGGTCGTGAAGTCGAAGGCCGAGACCCGTCCGTCAACGGAGTCGATGTAGTCGCAGAGTTTTTGGCGGTGGGCGTCGGCGTTGTTGATGTCGAAATCATCCCAGACTTCGACGACGGAGAAGGACGGGGCGGTGGCGTCGTTGTACATCGCGAGGTATCGGGGGTCGTAGCCGCGCACAAAATCGTAGCGCCAACCGTCGTAACCGATCTCGCTTTTGAGCCAGCGCAGCCAGTCCGTGACGTCCTTCTGAACGAAGGGTTGGGCATGGTCTATGTCGCGGGCGAAGGCCACGCCCAGGCCCGTGTCAGGATGGCCGCAGGCGCCTTTCCATTCGTCGTTGCTGACCACCGCTTCGCAGCCCCAGGCCGGGTCCGTGAAGTCGGCCCAGCTTGTTGAGCCCACGCGGTGGTTGATGACGATGTCCGCGAGCGCTTTCACACCGCCGTTGTGCAGGGCGGCCACTGCCTTCTGGAGTTCGGCTTTGGTCCCGTATTCCGAGTCCTGCACGTACCAGCGCCGGGGGATGTAGCCCTCGTTGCTGGCTGCGTCCTCGGAGGGCGGCAGCCAGACCATGCTGAAGCCCGAAGCCGCGATATCCTGGGCTTTGCCTGCGATGACGCCCCACCACGGGGAGGTCCGCCAAGAGAGCCAATGGAAACCCTGCAGCATGACCTCGCTGTTGTTGTCGGACTTGGCCGCGGCATGGACTGGGATTTTGACTGCCGCGGCCTGGACTCCTGGGACCTGGGTGGCCGAGGCCCCTAAGACAGAGGCTTGTTCTTGAAGCTGCGTCCAGGCTTTGGAGTCGCCGGGATCGAGGCGAGGACCGTCGGCCCAGAGAGAAAGGGCCAGGGCCAGGGAAAGGACTGGGGCCAGCATGCTGATTGGAATATAGGTCTTTTAGGGAAGGCTGGCCAGGGCCGAAGGTCCCAGATCTAAAAAAATTCATAGAATAAGGCCAGCCATGAACATGCTGGAGCGGTGCTGGGGTCTGGATTCGAGGGTCGCATTCTTGAATCACGGATCCTTCGGTGCCTGTCCGCTTGCTGTGCTGGCGGTGCAGACGGAGCTGCGTCGTCGCATGGAAGCCGAGCCCGTGCGGTTTCTGGACAGAGAGCTGGAAGGTCTTCTGGACGAGGCGCGCGCCGCGCTGGCCCGGTTCGTGGGCGCCGACCCGGATGACCTCGCTTTCGTGCCCAATGCCACGGCCGGGGTCAATACCGTGCTGCGCAGCCTGCGCTTTGAGTCGAGTGACGAGATCTTGGCCACGGACATGGAGTACAATGCCTGCCGCAACGCCGCGGATTTCGTCGTTGGTCCCGCCAGAATGGTCGTGGCCCGTATCCCTTTCCCGGCATCCTCCCCCGAGGCGATAGCGGGGGCGGTTATGGACTGTGTTACGGACAAGACGCGCCTGGCGCTCTTAAGCCACATCACCAGCCCAACGGGGATCATCCTACCGGTGGAGTCCTTGGTGAAGGAATTGCAGGGGAAAGGCATCGACGTTCTTGTCGATGGAGCGCATGCTCCGGGCCAAGTCTCCTTGGACATCGCGGGCTTGGGCGCGGCTTACTATACGGGCAACTGCCACAAGTGGCTCTGTGCGCCCAAGGGCGCAGCTTTCCTTCATGTACGGCGCGATCGGCAACAGCGCATCCGGCCTCTCATCATTAGTCATGGAGCCAACTCCCGCCGCATCGACCGCTTCCGTTTCCGACTCGAGTTCGATTGGACCGGGACTGCGGATCCGACCCCATACCTATGTGTCCCAGCCGCCATCCGGTTCATGGAAGGAGTCGTTCCTGGAGGCTGGCCTGATGTCATGAGGCGTAATCATGCCCTGGTCGTGGAGGCCCGGGGCATCCTGGCAGATGGGCTCGGGGTGCCCGAGCCCTGCCCCGAGGACATGCTTGGTTCCATGGCGGCCTTGCCCCTGCCGCAGGCTCTTGCCGGACCTCCTGCACCGGTCTCGGGTCGCGATCCTCTTCAGGAGCGGCTTTTCTTGGAGTACGGCATCGAGGTGCCAGTCTTTGCCTTGCCTGGGTCTGGGCCAAAGCTCCTGCGCATCTCCGCTCAGCTCTACAATAGTTGCGCGCAATATCAAAATCTCGCCGCAACTCTAAAGCAGCTCGCGGCGGCCTGAGCGGCGGTCTCGGAAAAGGAAGCGCCCCCATCCTCTTGGAATGGGGGCGCTTGTTTGAGACTGTCGTGGATCTAGCGGATCGCCAAACGGCTCTTGAGGCCTTGTGCCCACTGCGCGAACTGCGACCAGGCCCCGTTTTTGGCCCAGGCGAGCTCGTCATAGTCGCTGTTGTAGCTTGAGTCGGGCAGGTAGATGGCTAGGCCTTTGGCATTGGCCATGCTGTTCCCATCGGTGCCGTTGGCCACGATGACGGTGTTGGCCAGGAAATCCTCAAGTTGTGCGCCCTGGCTTTTGACGGATTGGTCTCGTGTCGCCGAATCTACGAGTTGGACGAAGTGGAGCAGGTCCTTGTTGTTCCTGGTGTAGAAGTGCTGGGCCTGGGAGCGGGCGTTCTTGACCACGCTCGTCTCGTTGGCGGCCATGACCGCTTTTGTCCAGCCGTCGAGGAGGGTCATCAGCTTGGGCAAGGTCGCCGCATCGATGGCCGACTGCGTGGCGCCGTTGTTGTCGCTTGCGTAGTGCGTCTGGTAGGACTGTACCGTGACCTTGGAGAGCTCGAGCGCGCTCATGGCCGGCTTGGCCACAAGCGGGTCCAGGATCGTGTTGTAGGTGTAGCCGTCGCCTGGCTCGGTTTCCTCGGAGCCTACGATATAGCTCGCGTAGTCTTTGATCTGGGAGCCCACCTCGGCCATCTGCATCAGGCAGGCATCGGAGGCGTAGATGTCGATCTTTCCGATGGCGGCCAGGGCATTGCTCAGGTCCTGTGTGCTCATGTGGTTGCCGGTTTCGTCGTCATAGGAGATTCCATTGATGACGACGTCGTTGGCTTTTTGGAACTTATCCCAACCGCTGCCGTGGTTCCAGACGATGAGCATGTAGTGCTTGGCCGGGGCCGT
>CAIKVT010000012.1 GCA_903830945.1 uncultured Elusimicrobia bacterium | reverse complement strand
CGCTGCCCAGAACCGTCGAACAGGCGCTCTCGATTGTGCCGCCGGCGATGCCGCCCACCATCGTCATAATGACCGGCAACGGCGTGCACTGCTGGTGGCTGCTCAAGGAGCCGTACATGTTCGAGAACGAGGAGGACCGCCGGAACGCGGCCCGCCTCGTCGCGCGCTGGCACACCATGCTCCAGTTGACCGCCGCCGGTCGTGGCTGGGCTTACGAGCGGCTGTCCGACCTGGCGCGCGTGCTCCGGATTCCCGGCACCAAGAACGTAAAGGACCCGGCGAACCCGAAGGAGGTCAGGGTGCTGTCGGCGACCGACCGCCGATACAATCTCTCCGACTTCGAGGAATTGCTCGACGACGCCGGCATCCCCGAACCGGAAGCCGAGGAGCGCGCTGCCCGCGAGTGGAAAGAGCGGTTTGCGGATAAGCCCCTGGTGGTCAACCTAAATGCGCGGATTCCAGAGGAGATGCTCAATGCCTGGATGCGCGAGGATATGCGCTTCGAGAACACCTGGCTCCGGCGGCGCCACGACCTGAAGGACCAGAGCCAATCGGGATACGACTTGGCGCTCGCGTGCTTCGGTGTGTACGCGGGCCTTTCGGAACAGCAGATGGTCGACCTGATCATCCATCACCGCGCGCTCTATTCGAGGCCGAAGCGCACCACGCTGGATTACTTCCGGCGAACCATCTCGAAAGCCAGCCAGAATACCAGTGCTGCGGCGCCACTACTTGTCGCCGCACCGTCTCCCACGACCGGTCCCCCTGCGCCACAGGGCGCGCCCGTTGCGCCGGAGGAGGATGGGGCGGCACCCAACGCCAGCCCACCCGGGGCCGGCTCCCCAGACAGGACGTTCCTTTGCCGCCAGATCTCGCAGGCGCTTGGTGTAGATATCGTGCGCCTGGTCAAGTTCGAGGGCAAGGACCCCACCTACCACATGCAACTGGCCGAGGGCATCATCGAATTCGCCAGCGTGGACAAACTCATCAATTATGGCCCCGTGCGCAGTGCCATAGCCGCCAAGGTCGGGCGCATCATCCGGAAGTTCAAGCCGGTGGAATGGGGAACCATTTCCCAAATGCTGCTCGATGCCTGCCTGGTGGAGGAAGCTACGGAGGAAGAGGACTTCGAAGGGTCGGCGCGAGCGTATTTACTCGATTACCTGGCGGAAACCAACTTCATCCCCTCTATCGAGGGCCAGCGAGTGCAAGACCATCGCAGGCCGATGATCGTCGATAGACGCATCCTGGTCTGCAGTTCCGATTTCCAGGGCTACCTGAACAAGACGAAGGGGCTGAACCTTTCCGTCAAGGCCGCCGCATCCATGCTCGGCGCGGTCGGCGCCACGAAAGCGGACAGGCTCCGCAGCGCCAAGTTCAGCAGCCAAAAACGCTGGGCATTGCCACCGTCGGCGTTCAACCCCGCCGAGATCAAGCCGAGTCTCGCGGAAGGAGACCATGCCGAGCCATGAGCGTTAGCGACGCCGACCGTATTCACGAGATCGCGGAGAAGGAGGCGGGGGCCGAGGAAACGCGGGAGTTCCGCATCTTCGGCCCCCCGTAGCCGGGCACTGGCAAAACCACCAATCTCACCCGCCAGATCCGCCGCGCGGCGGACCGCTACGGCCCGGAATCGATTCTGGTCACCTCCTTCTCCCGCGCGGCGGCCGCGGAGCTGGCCGGCCGCGATCTACCGATCTCGCGCGACCGGGTGGGTACGCTGCACTCCCACTGCTGGCACGCGTTAGGCGGCCCGGAGCTCGCCGAAGCAAACGTGGATGACTGGAACCGGGACAACCCTGAGCTGGCCATCACGCCCGCCAGGAAACAGGGCCGGCTCGATGGCGAGGAGGCGGCCGGAGAAGATTCCGAGATGGAGAAGGGCGGCGAAGAGCTGCTCCAACGGCTAAGCCGGTACCGCGGACTCATACTGCCCCGCCAGTCCTGGCCGGAGACGCTGATCGGCTTCGATAAAAAGTGGGGGCAGTATAAGCGGGAAAACGGGCTGCTCGACTTCACCGACCTGATTGAGACGTGCCTTCGCGACGTTGCAGTGGCGCCCCATGCTCCATCCGTCATCTTCGCGGACGAGGCCCAGGATCTCAACCGGATGCAGTTGTCCCTGGTCCGCAAGTGGGGCGAGCGCGCCAATTACTTCATCGTGGCCGGCGACGACGACCAGACCATCTATTCCTTTACAGGTGCGACGCCCGAGGCGTTCCTCGATCCCGATATCCCCGACGATCACAAGATCGTCCTCAAGCAGTCGTACCGGGTGCCGCGCGCGGTTCACCGGCTTGCGGAAGAGATGATCCGGCGCGTCACCAGGCGCCAGCCGAAGGAATACCTGCCCAGGCCGGAGGACGGCGCGCTCGACCGGTTCTCGCGCGACGGCTACAAGCGCACGGAGATCGCCATCGTTCCCGACGCGATGAAGCAAGTCGAGCAGGGCAAGACCGTGATGTTCCTGGCGTCCTGCTCCTACATGCTCCGGCCCTTGATCCAAGTACTCCGAAAGCAGGGCGTCCCGTTCCACAACCCCTACCGGAAGTCCAACGGCTTCTGGAACCCGCTACGGACCGCCAAGCCCGGTTCGACGGCGAACCGCATTGTGTCGCTGCTGGTGGGCCATCCGGACTTCGGAGAAAGT
>CAIKVT010000011.1 GCA_903830945.1 uncultured Elusimicrobia bacterium | reverse complement strand
CTTCGGGCCCCCTTGGGGCCCGAAGTCGCTATAATACAATAACACGGAGCCTGAAAAACCGCCGGCCGGTCGGCCAAGTTCCGGCTCTAGGCAACGGCCTGCCTAGGCTGGCAGGTCATCGTCGCCGGGAGGATTGATAGCTTTCCCGAACGCACGACCTCAATCCAGTTCGTTCCCTCAGGTGACGCGGTTGTGAGCTTTTCGAAGAGTTCTTGCATAGAAATCATTCCCCTCCAGCGGAATCGCTAAATCGGAGGCTCACCGGCTGTTGATCTGACTTTCGAGCCTTGCGAGGTCCTTGATAATGTCGTCCCAGTTGGGCGCCTCGCCGAAGACCATGCTTTGCATTTCGGCGTAGTCCTTCCGCAAGGAATCTAGCCGAGTCTCTGACGGGACTAGATGGAAGGAACCCGCCTTGGCGGTTTCATAGTGCGCCCATGCGCTGGCAAAGAAGAGCCGCTTATGCTGGACGACCCGCTCCAAGAGGTCGCCGCGCGCAAGCGCTTGGCGCCCGACTTCCTGGCGGGAGAGAAGGCAGAGGTCGTAGTAGTGCCTGGAGAACCGGTCCCGCGATGGCTTGTCAGCGGGGCGATGATACTCCGCGTGAAGCAGGGTGGCCTTCTCCCAAAAAGTCCTCTCGGAGGCAAGAGTGCGTACCTGGCACACGGGCGAGGCGAAAATGCCCGGATAATCCTCCGAGGCGTAGGGCCTTATCTGTGCCTCGACTGACGGCCAATCGTCGGAGCGAGCCCCCATTTCCAGGCGTATCGCCGGCTTGATATAAGACAAGGACCCGGCCAAGTCGCTCCGCGGATACACGAATATCACGGTTTGCGGGTCATCGGGGTCTAGGTCCACGGACCAGCCGGAATCGCCAAGGACCGCGACGAAATCCCGGCGCAGTTCAGGGACCAATTTTTCCCGCACCGCCTGCTGGCACTGCAGCGTCAAATCTTCGAGCCGGCGCCGGCTCTCTCCCTTCTTGATGCCGGCCTGCTCCGGGTCCCGTTCTTCGCCGAACCCGAGGTCCCGGCGACTCAAGGATAGGTCCACGTCCTCTGAGAAGCGCTCGATGGCCTTGAAAACCTTCGATAGGGACGTGCCGCCCTTGAATATCAGTTGCGGGCGAAACTTGATGACCTCGAATAGTCTATGCAGAGTCCAGCAGACCCAAAAATCCTTCTCTATGATCGGGGCGGCTATGCGGGGAGAGTGTTTGGCCTCGGCAGCTTGAAACAACTCCGCGCGCTCGTGCGAGGACTTTCGCGCTACCGTATCCACGCGACTATTTCTGCTCCCCTATAATGCGCAACACTAGCGGACGCATCCAGACCGCTGCGTGGCGCAGGTCCCGTCGCAGGATCATTCTGGCCTCGGTCGGCAGCGAACGCTGCAGCCGAGCAATCACGGCATCAGTCACGTTGCCTCGCTTGAGATAGCGGAGGGCTTCGAAAACAAGGGAGCTGATCTTGCCGCTGGCGGCCATCCGTCGCGGCGAGGCATGGCGGAAGCTTAGCATGATCGAGCCTGCGTTGATGCTCCTTGAGGGGCCGTTGGTCAAATAAATCCGCTTGGCCGGCACCTGGGTCGATAGCCCAAGGAGGTTGGCGGCCAGCGCTCCTGTGGCGACTATCCTGCTGTCCGTGCGGCGGGCGATGGCCTGCGCCACGATCTCCGGCGAAGGAGGCAGCTCGCCGCCCAGTTGTTCATTGAATGCCGGGTAGTGATAGAGCGACGTCCCGATTCTGCGTATGGTGCCAGCGCGGCTGAGGCGCGACAACGCCTGGCGCACAGCGTCCGGTTTTCCCAGGTCCACGAATTCCACCCCAAAGAACACGGAGCCGCGGCCGCGGTGGGCGAACCTTGCGACGATTTTGCTTTCCATGCCTTTCGGCGTTTTTAGGCTTCTCATGGTGTCACACAAAGATATATGTTTCTGTGACAAGAATCAAGCTTGAAATGAGTAAATTAGGCTTTAATATTAAAACTAAATCAAAATACGATGATTGTCTGATGCTCATTATGTTTATGAAGAAATACTAGATTGTAGGAGAAATAACCCCGCTTTGAGCTCCTCGCCGCGCCAGGATCATCCCTTCGGCCTCCCCCCTTCCGACTTCGGGCCCCCTTGGGGCCCGAAGTCGCTATAATACAATAACACGGAGCCTGAAAAACCGCCGGCCGG
>CAIKVT010000010.1 GCA_903830945.1 uncultured Elusimicrobia bacterium | reverse complement strand
GGGGGACAGAGCCAGGGTCGTGCCGAAGACCATGTAGGTGTTGGCCGTAATAGAGCTGTCGATGATCGACGAGAAGTTCGTCGAGCTCACCTGGGCCAGATAAGGCCCCGGCGACGAGCTGGTCCAGTTGAACTGCGCCGTGGAGATGCCCACGCCCGATGCCGTAAAAGCGGCTGTCGAGGGCGTCACCCAGATCTGGGGCTGAGCCGTGACCGTGGACACCGTCTGGTCCGGCGCGCTGGGAATGCCTTCCCAGTTCACGGCCTCCACCGAGACAAAGTACACCGTGGCCGCACTGAGCCCGGTCAAAGTCGCCGAATTCGTCGCGACCACAACCGTACTCGTGCTCCCACCGGCCGTCCAGGTGGACACCTGGTACAACGTGCCCGCTGGATTGTTCTCCGTCC
This sequence comes from uncultured Elusimicrobia bacterium, assembly GCA_903830945.1. Taxonomy (GTDB): domain Bacteria; phylum Elusimicrobiota; class Elusimicrobia; order UBA1565; family UBA9628; genus UBA9628. The sequence goes on along the minus strand of CAIKVT010000010.1, from coordinate 41,855 downwards.
AGGACAGCGTGGCCGAGGTGAAGTACACCGCGGTGAAGGCCGTGTCGCTGGGCGGGGCAGCCAGGGTATAGGACGTGGCATAGCCGCTTAACGAACTCTCTCCATTGGTGTTGTACGCGGATACCTGCGCTGCATAGGTCGTATTGGGAGTTAGCCCCGTCTGTATCAACACGTTCGTCGGCAGATCGATGGGCAATCCTCCGGTCGAAGGATAGAAATAGTAGCCGTCCGCGCCGTTGGAATCCCAATTCCAGGTGATGGAAGAGATGCCTTGCGCAGTCCCAATCAGTCCCGTAGGCGTACTTGGAGGACTGCCTCCCCCTGTAGTCGTGGGGGTCGTGGGAGTCGTGGGAGTCGTGGGGGTCGTGGGAGTCGTGGGGGTCGTGGGAGTCGTGGGAGTCGTGGGAGTCGTGGGGGTCGTAGGGCTAAAACAGGTTGTTGGATACTGAGTCGCGCACGTCGGAGAAGATAAGGAATGAGGATTACCGTGCGCCCGCGAAATAACGGTCGTGTTGCTGATGAGGTCGCTGCCATTCGGACTACCCTGGCCGGCACTGAGACCGGCCATGAGAGGCGCCGCGGCCAAGACAAAAGCCGCGGCAACTAGACCGAACTTAGTCATCCAATGGCAAGACATGGATTAGAGTAGAAAATAAGTATACAAAAACCTCGCGATTATTTATCAATCCGTGGCAGGATATTTCGGAACAGCGGCTCTTCCGCAGCGGATTTCCGGAAGTCCTCTCCCCCGGCCGCGATGGCCTGTTTAAGGCAGCCCGCCGATTCATCGAAGCGGCCCTGCGCGGCGCGGGCGCGTGCCATTCCAGACCATGCCTGGGCCCGTTTCTGTGGCTCGGCCTGCTCCAGGTGGGTAACTCGCTCATATTGGCCATAGGAGTCGTCGAGTTTGTTGAGCGAAAAATAAATCGATCCCAGCTTGTTGAGACTAAACGCGGACGACGGATCGTTCGCCACCACATTTTTCATTAGACGCAGCGCCTCTTCAAGCCTCCCGGATTTCAGATAGAGAGAGCCTAGATTATAAAGCGCCACCGGGGAATCCGGGTTGGCCTGCAGGGCTTCCTTCAGGACCACCTCGGCCTCTTGGACGCGACCCTGCTTGTCATACAGGGCCCCCAGATTTTCAAGACTCAGGTTGCTTTTAGGATTGTATTGGACCGCCAGGCGGTACTCCTTCTCAGCTTCGGAGAGCTCGCCCCCGCGTTCCCGGACCACGCCGAGGTTGTAGTGGGCCCGGTCGTTGTCCGGTTCGTCCTCCAGGGCTTCACTCAACTTCTCCCGGGCCTCGGCGATCTTGTCAACCTTATTGAGGGCGCTGCCCCAGCCCACGAGCATGGCGCTGGAGTGGTCGCCCATGGCATCGGCCTTCCGGTAGAGCTCCAGGGCGAGCGGCAGGTTGCCGCTGGCCTGGGCGAGGTCCGCGCGCAGCGCCCACAGCTCCGGGTCTTTGGGCGCCATGGAAGAAGCCTCTTCGACTTCCTTTTCCGCCGCCTTGATGTCTGGTTTATCAAGGATGTGGATCCGTGCCAAGGAGGCTTTGGCCGCCAGGGACTTGGGGTCGCGCTCGAGCACCTGCCTCCACGCCAGCATGGCCCCATCCACCCGGCCGGCCTTGCTCAGTGTAGTGGCCTTCATGACGAGCAAGGCGCCGTTGCCCGGATCCTCCTTGATCAGATCCTCAAGCAGGGACAGTGCCTGGTCGAAATCGCGCTTGCGGACGAAGCTCCGGACGGTGTTCATGCGCTCATGGAGACCGATCATGTCTTTAGGGTCCGAGCCCAGATCGACGCCGGCCGCGGAACCTCCACCCATATAACCGGCCGCCTGCAGGAACGCCACGACCCCCGCGTTCGGCGCGAAGCCCGCGCGCTCCTGCGCGGACTTGGACTCGATTTTCTTAGTCAAGGCCTCAAGCCGCGCATGAAGGCGCGCGGCCAGGGCATCCTCCTGTCCGGCCAGGTTCTCCCGCTCATGTGGGTCAAGGGAGAGGTCGTAGAGCTCCGGCCGCGGCGCCAGAATGTATTTATAGCGTCCATCGAATATCGATCGCAGCAGGCTCCATCCGTACTGGTCATGGGGCAGGTAGGCTTCCGCGTAAGCGAGGACCTCGGGAGGCTTGGGCTCATTGCCCATGATCCGACGCCGCAGGGAGCGTCCCGCCCAGGACCGCGTCGTCTGCTTCGCGATGCCCTTGAGCCCCAGCAGGTCGGCCACCGTGGGCACGATGTCCACATGTCGGGCCAGGCCGTCCAGGGCGATCCCCGCGCGCAGGCCCTGCGGCAGCTTGAACATCAGGGGAATGCGCATCGTCGATTCGTAGATGAATACCCCGTGGGTCGATTCCCCATGCTCACCGAAACTCTGGCCGTGGTCGGCGGTCAATACGATCAAGGTGTCGTCGTAGTGTCCCAGACGCTTGAGCTCGTCGAACAACTCCTTCAACTGGGAGTCGGTATAAGCGATGGCCCCGTCATAAAGGTTGTGGGGATAGCGGGATCTGAAGGGTTCGGGGGGCTGGTAGGGCTGATGGGGGTCGTAGAAGTGCGTCCAGATGAAAAATGGTTCCCGGCCCTTGGCGTCGGGTCCGTAATTGGACTCCAGCCATCGTATCGCCCTCCTCGTCGTCTCCTCGGCCAGGCGCATCCTGATGGAGTCGCTGTCATGCATGACTTTCTTGACGCGCATCTCGTCGTCATAAACGTCGAAGCCTTTGGCGAGACCGAATCGAGCGTCCAGGATGAAGGTTCCGACGAACGCCGCGGTCTTATAGCCCGCGGCCTTGAGCAGCCCGGCCAGGGTGACCTGCTCGTCCGGCACGCGGAAATCGCCGTTGTTGCGCACTCCGTGGGTCGGGGGATAGAGGCCGGTCAAGATGGAGGCATGAGAGACCAAGGTCAGCGGCGCCTGGGACACGGCCCATTTGAACAGCACCCCTTCCCGTGCCAGTTGATCGATGGCCGGGGTCTCCACGTGCCGGTAACCGTAGACGGGGAGATGGTCGGCCCGGAGTGTGTCGAGAGTGATGACCAGCAGGTTAGTCGGACGCAAATCCTTGGCCTGGACCATGCCGGCGACGGAGAACGCTGCGGCCAGGAGGAGGATCCGGGACAGCATCGGCTTGGCGTGGCGCCGTCAGTCCTTGGGCGGCTGGGGCTCCAGGAGGGCCTTCTTCGCCCCGGAGGGCAGGCCGGGCTGATGGGGTCTGGAGAACTCCATATTCTTGAGCAGCTCGAAGGAGAGGCGGCTGACCTCCGCCGGGTGGGTGCGGCTCACATCCGAGGCCTCCAGCGGGTCGGAGCAGATATCGTAGAGCTCATAGGCGCTCTTATAAAGGTAGTGGTGCAGCTTCCAGCAGGAGGTCCGCACCACCCGCTCGTCGATGTTGAGGTCGGTCAAGCGCGCCAGGTTACGCTTGGACCTGGCGAAGGCATATTCCCGCCAGGGCGCCTGCGGATCCTGCAGCAGGGGCAGCAGGCTCTTGCCCTGCAGTTCCAGCCCGGAGTAGGGGACGTCTGCGAAGTCCAGGATGGTGGGCATGAGGTCGATGCGCTGGACCTGGGCCTTGACGCGCGAACCCGCCCGGTCCGCGAACTCCGGATGGCGGATGATCAGCGGCACGTGCAGCACCGGCTCGTAGAGCCCCTCGGTGTGGTTAAGCTTCCCCTTCTCGCCCAGCATCTCGCCGTGGTCCGCGGAGATGACCAGCAGTGTGTTCTGGTCCAGACCCATGTCCTTCATGGCCTTGAGGAACTCGCCGATCTTCCCGTCCACCTGGTGGAGCGCCGCGTCGTAGCGCGCGATGAAATGCTTGAGGTGCTTCGGGTCGCTCTTGAACTCCTTGACCTTCTCCTTCATGTACTCCGGGTAGCCGCTGGGCTCGCCGTTGTAGGCCCGTGCAAAGGGGACGCTGAACACGTCCGTGTCGCGCGCCACCCCCTGATAGCCGGTGTCATAATCATCCTTCGCGTCGACATGATAAGGCACGTGCAGATCGTCTATGGCCGCGAACAGGAAGAAGGGCTGGTCCTGGCCTTTGTTCTGTTTCATCCAGCTCAGAATCTGGTCGAAGTTGTCCTTGAACGGGGCAGGGATGCGGTTCGGGGTGGAAGTGGAAAAAAGGTCCACGTAAGAATCGAAGCCCTTGCTCAGGCCCCACTCCGGCAGCAGGTAGACCCCGCCGCTGAAGAGCGCCGTCTTGTAGCCCTTGGTCTTGAGCATCTGCGCCAGAGTGGTCTCGAAGTCGGGCAGCTTTCTGGCGGGTAGGCTCGTGTACTGGCCATGGACCTCGGGCACGTGGCCGGTAAGCAGGCTGGCATAACTGGGCAGGCACCAGGAACCCTCGGAAAGCGCATTCTCGAAGACCACGCCGCTCTTGCCGGCCGCATCCATGTTGGGTGTGGTATTCTTAGGATAGCCATAGGTCCCGAAATGGTCGGCTCGGGTGGAGCATAGGTCCAGGAAAACGACATTGAGCTTGCCCTCAGACGCAGCGGCTGGACGCGGGGCAAGGAACAGGGTCAGAACCAAGGGACACAGGGCACTGATCGTGCGGATATTCATGATATAACAGCTTATCAACTTGGCCGGATATCGTCAACCCCGTGAATAGAATGGAATAAATTGCTATAAAATCAGGGTGGAGGGAAATCTATGAATAAGAACATCTTGACGGCGGCGGTGCTGTGCGTCGCTCTGAATGTGATGGCCCAAGCCCAAGGTCCCGGAGCCCAAAAGCGCGGCGGCGCCTGCAAGGCTGACATGCAGACGCTGTGCGCGGGCGAGAAAGGCAACACAGCGATGGCTTGCCTCGTCGCGAAATTCGACAGGATCCAGGATGCAGAGTGCAAGGCCGTCGTGCAGGAACGCCAGGCCCTCAACGATGCCGTCAAACAGGATTGCGCGGCGGAGATCAAGGCGGACAAGTGCGAGTCCATGGACATCGGCACCGGCCTGCTCAAGTGTCTTGCCAAGGACCGCGCATCCCTATCGGACGCCTGCAAGGCGGCGATTAGACGTAACGCCGGGCACAATCGCAGGAGAAATAGGCGGTCCGGCGATGCGGCCGTCCCAAAAAAAGAGGCATCGAAGTAGTCATCGGTCAGACTAAATCGGGATAGGGGCGGCCGAGTTTAGCTCCGGCCGTCCCTTCCCACACCACCGGACATGCGGGCCCGCATCCGGCGGTTTGAAAAGTTGAGGTTACGCGGCAAGTTCAGGCACCTCCAATCGTTGACCTTCAGCCTGAACTTCGCACAGAACGCGAAGGCATGCCCGCGCCAATGCGGTGTCAGAGGCTGCCGAACTCGTACTGGATCAAAGCGACGGCCGCCAGGGCGGCGGTCTCCGCCCGTAAAGTCCGCGGGCCCAAGCCGAAAATGGTCGCGCCCAGACTCTCAGCCAGCTCCACCTCTTCCTCGGTGAATCCCCCCTCCGGCCCGATGAAAAGGTTCACCGTCATCTTCTCCGAACCCCGGCCCTGATCAGCCTCCCTCAAGTTCAAGCGGACGGTCTCGCAGGCCGTGGCTCCGTTAAGTCCCTCCCACGCCAGGAGCGTCAGGGCCTTGGGACTTTTCGCCGGCCCGTCTTCCGGCTTTTCAGTGGCGGCCCTGATCGCGTCGCGGAACTGGACCGGCTCCTTCACCGCCGGAAGGTCAGCCCGCCCGCACTGCTTGGCCGCGGCCATCACGACCCGGCCCCAGCGCTCGGCCTTGGCCTTGACCCGCTCGGCTTCATGCAGCAGGACCACGGTGCGCGGCGTGGTCACCGGGATAAAAAAGGACACCCCCAGCTCAGTGCCCTTCTCCAGTACCCAGTCCCAATGGCTGGATTTGAGCAAACCCTGATAGAGACGGATATCGACCGGTGCGCGATGCTCCGTGCCGTGCAAGGTCCCGGTCAGAGACCCGCACACCGAACCGTCTTGCTCGATGGCCTTGATGACCGCCTCAAAGCGCCCACCCTTCCCATCAAAGAGCACCAAGGACTGCCCCGCCTTGTAACGCAGGACCTTGGTGATGTGGTATGCCTCAGGACCTGTGAGACGAAACGCCTTATCCTTAAGAGCTTGCGGCGGCAGGAAGAACTGGGGCATGGGTCTTAGCTCACTCTCCGAAAATCTTCTTAAAGATGCCGCTGTCGTCCTTCCCGACCTGAGCCTGGTCCCCATGCAGACTGCGCGCGAGCTCCTCGAGGAGCTCCTTCTGCCTGGCGTTCAGGCCCTGCGGCACGGTCACGCGCACCGAGACCAGCAGGTCGCCCCGGCCTCGGCCGTGCAGCTTAGGCATCCCCTTTTCGCGCACGCGCAAGGTGGCGCCATGCTGGGTCCCCGGAGACACGCGGATATGCGTGGGCTCGCCGTCCAGGGTCGGCACCGACAAAGTCGCGCCCAAAGCGGCCTGGACGATGTCCAGATTGGCGTGCACCTTGAGGTCATCCTCCTCGCGCTCGAAGCGAGGGTCCGGCTTAAGACGCACCAGGACGAAAAGGTCTCCCGACGGCGCGCCGCGGCCGCCCGCCTCGCCTTCCCCGGAGATGCGAAGAGTGGCACCGTCGTAGATGCCGGGAGGGATCTTGACGGTGAGTTCCGCGCGCTTGCGTAACCGTCCGGACCCGCGACACCCCTGACAGGGGTTGTCCACGCGCTGGCCCTCCCCCCCGCAATCGGGGCAGGCCTGGGTCATGGAGAAAAAGCCCTGCGAGAACTGAACCCTCCCCATGCCCCGGCAGGTGGGGCAACGCTTCATGGAAGAACCGTCCTTGGCGCCGGTGCCGCGGCAAACCGGACAGGCCTCCACACGGTCGAAATGCAGCGGGAACTTCATGCCCTTGAATGCGTCTTCCAATGAAATATCTATCTCATATTTGAGGTCTGCGCCGCGCCGAGGCCCACCGCGGCCGCGACCGCCCCTCTCGCCGCCGAAAAGCTGCTCGAAGACGTCGCCGAAGACCTCATTCATGTTCACGCCGCCGCCGGCGAAAGCCTCCCCTCCGGGGAAGCCGCCAGGAAAGCCCCCGGCTCCGGAGAGGCCCGCTTCGCCGTATTGATCGTAGATCTGCCGCTTTTTATTGTCGGAAAGTGCCTCGTAAGCTGAGTTGATCTTACGAAACTTCTCCTCCGCCTCCTTGTTGCCCGGGGTGCGGTCCGGATGGTACTTCATGGCGAGCTTGCGGTAAGCCGACTTGATCTCGGCCTCCGAGGCATTGCGCGCCACCCCGAGCAAGTTGTAAAAGTCTTCGGCCACGCTAGTCCTTCTTCCCCGCGTCGTCTACGACCTCGGCGTCGACCACGGTGTCGCCCCCTTTCTCCTCCTTAGCGCCCGCCTTGACCTGATCGCCGCTGCCGTCCGAGGCCTTGGCTTTGGCCGCCTCGGTCTTATAGATCTCCTCAGCCAACTTATGGGAGGCCTTCACCAGCGCCTCCCTGGCCTTATTGATGCTCTCCGTGTCGTCGCCCTTCAGGGCATCCTTGAGGTCGGAGACGCCGCGCTCGATGTTCGTGCGATCCTCCTGTGAAACCTTGTCGCCGTGGTCGCGCAGGGCCTTCTCCGAGGCGGCCAGCAGGCCATCGGCCTCATTCTTGGCCGCGACCTTCTCCTTGAATTTCTTATCCTCCTCGGCGAACTGCTCGGCCTGTTTGACGAATTTTTCCACCTCTTCCTTATTGAGCTTGTTAGGCGCGGTGATGGTGATGTGCTGGGTCTTATTGGTGCCCAGGTCCTCGGCGCGCACGCTCAGGATGCCGTTGGCGTCGATGGAGAAGCTGACCTTGACCTGCGGCATGCCCCGCGGCGCGGGCGGGATACCGTCAAGATCGAACTTGCCCAAGGACACGTTATCCGAGGCCTTGGGCCGCTCGCCCTGCAGGACGTGCACCGTGACCGCGGGCTGATTGTCCGACGCCGTAGAGAATATGTTTGATTTCTCAACGGGGATGGTGGTGTTGCGCTCGATCAAAGGCGTCATGACCCCGCCCAAAGTTTCGATGCCCAGGGTCAAGGGCGTCACGTCAAGGAGCAGCACATCTTTGATCTCGCCGGTCAAGACCGCGGCCTGCACTGCGGCGCCGTTAGCCACGCACTCCATGGGGTCGACGCCGCGCTCGACTTTTTTTCCCACGTAGTCTTCCACGAACTTAGCCACGATGGGCATGCGCGTGGGGCCGCCGACCAGGATAATGCGGGTGACGTCGTGGGCCTTGAGTTTGGCGTCGGTCAAGGCCCGGTCGATGGAGGTCTTGCAGCGCTTGACGAGGGGATCGACGAGCGACTCGAGCTTGGCCCGGGTGAGCTTCATGGCCAGATGCTTAGGGACGTTGTCGACGGCGGTGAGGTAGGGCATGTTGAGCTCGGTCTCCATGACCGTGGATAGCTCGATCTTGGCCTTCTCGGCCGCCTCGCGCAAGCGCTGTATGGACATGGGATCCTTGCGCACGTCCGCGCCGGTCTCCTTCTTGAACTCATTGGCGATGAAGTCGATGAGCGTGTTGTCCATATCCGTACCGCCGAGCTGGGTGTCGCCCGAAGTCGAGATGACCTCGAAGACGCCGCCGCCGAAATCCATGATGGTCACATCCAAAGTCCCGCCGCCCAGGTCGAAGACCATGATCTTCTCGTCCTTGCCCTTCTTATCGAGTCCATAGGCTAGGCACGCGGCCGTGGGCTCGTTGACGATGCGCACGACCTCCAGGCCGGCGATGGTGCCGGCGTCCTTGGTGGCCTGGCGCTGGTTGTCGTTGAAGTAAGCCGGGACCGTGATGACCGCCTTCTCCACCTTGTCGCCCATGAAAGCCTCGGCATCGCGCTTGACCTTCTGGAGCAGGAAGCCGGAAAGCTGCTGCGGGGTATAGGTCTTGCCGTCCGGGGCCTGGTACTTGTGGTCGGTGCCCATCTTGCGCTTAAAGGCCATGAAAGTGCATTCTGGGTTGGCCACGGCTTGTCTTCGGGCGGGTTCGCCCACCAGGAGCTGCCCGTCCTTAGCGAAGGCCACATAAGACGGAAAGGCCTTGCCGCCGACCGACGTCCCCTCAGCCGACGGGATGATGGTGGCCTTACCGCCCTCCATCACCGCCGCAGCCGTGTTCGAAGTCCCGAGATCGATTCCGATGATTTTGCTCATATTCTTCTCCTATTTCCCAGCCGTCGCTGGACCGTCTTCCTTCTTTGGCTTGCGGGCGATGCGCACCTTGGCGGTGCGCAAGACCCGATCCTGCAAAAGAAAACCGCTCTGCAACACATCCACCACTGCCCCCTCGGGCATATCCTCACGGTCCACCGTGCCGAAGACCTCGTGCTGAAGCGCGTCGAAAGGCTTGTTCAAAGGGTCCATGGCGATCACCCCTTCCTCACGGAAGAGCTTATCGAACTCCTTGAATATACCATCCATCCCTTTGGCCAAAGGCGTGTCATTGTGCGCCGCCAGAACCTCTTGGTGCGCCTTCTGCAGCAGGTCGTAAAGTGGAAGGAGCTTGCCCAGGACCGCGATTCGGCCCAGGCGCACATACTCGGGCTTCTCCCGGTCCACCCGCTTGCGGTAGTTCTCAAACTCCGCTTTCAGCCGCAGGAGCTGGTCGAGATAGTCCACAGCCGGCGGCGGGCAAACACCCGCCGTCCCCGCAGGCGGAACTTGTTCTCCGCCTTCTGGAGGGGACGCCGGAACTTCAGGCGGGACCGCGTCGTTCTTATGCTTAATCACCGCAATCCTCCTGCTCCCAGGCCACCATCTGACGAGAGACGATGTCGCCCAGGCAGTCGACCAAGCTCATCATGTGCGAATACTCCATGCGTTTGGAACCGAGGATACCCAGCACCCCGACCACGCGATCATGATACTTATAGGTGGTGGTCACCAGGCTCAGGTCCCGAAGCTCAGGCAAGCCGCTCTCCGCGCCGATACTGACATGGGGCCGGGGACGCGCCACGCTCCCCTGCTGTAGATTCTGCTTGAGACCGAGCTCATGCTCCAAGAGCCCCGTCAACCGCCGCTTCTCATTGAAAACCCTCATGAGCGATTGCACCATGGAGATGTCCCCGATATCCTCCGCATAGGAGAGGATGTTGTCCGCCCCATCCACGTAGAGCGCCTCGGGCGTCACGACGCGACCCACCTCGCGTAAAAGCTCGTCGGCCAAGACCGCAAGCTCCTGGAACTCCCGCTCCATCTTCTGCAGATGGGACATGACGATGGACTGGGCGTCTTTGATGCTGCAGCCGCGGATGGTGTCGTTAAGAAAGCGATTGAGGACGTTGATCTGCCGCGTCGTTGGCGCGAAGTTGATCCGGATAGGCCAGTGCCGCACCAGGCCGGCCTCGGTCACAAGTATGGCCAAGACGTTCTTGCCGGAGAGCGCAATGAGTTCCAAGCGGCGCAGGCGCTGGTCGCGCATCTGCGGGGAGAGCACCAGGCCGGCCCCGTGCGAGACCTTGGAAAGGAGCTTAGAAGTCTCGGAGAGCAGCGTGTCGAGTGCGTCGACGCGGTCGCGATATTGGCGCTCGATGCTCTCCTTCTCACCCGAGGCCAGCCGCTGCACGTCGATGATGTAATCCACAAAAAAGCGATAGCCCTTGTCCGTAGGCTGACGGCCGGAGGAAGTATGGGGCTGGTGCAGGAATCCCTCGTCCTCGAGCTCCTGAAGTATGTTGCGGATGGTGGCCGGGGAGAGGCCCATGCCGGCCTCATCGGCGATCAGGGAAGAAGAGACCGGCCGTGAGTTCTTGATGTAGTAGTGGATGACCCACTGCAGCAGGTCATTCTTGCGTTGCTCCACGACCTCGGGCTTGAGTTGTCGCATGACTAGGCTCTGGATTCTAAATTAGCAATCAAGCGTCTTGACTGCTAATATTATAGGCCAAAAGCCCGGCGCTGTCAAGCGCAGCAAGGGAGCGCCGATTCAACCGGGGCGAACTAGTCCATGACCGCCGACGCCTCTCCCAAGGACACTCAGCGCCAACGCGCTCCCGCGCGCTAGAGCTTAGCCCCGGGGATGACTTCGTCGACGATCCCGTAGGCCTTAGCCTCTTCGGCGGACATGTAAAAATTGCGCTCCATGTCCTTAGTGACCCTCTCCACGGTCTGGCCGGTGTGCTTGGCCACGATCTGCTCGAGGGTCTTACGCGTGTAAGCCATCTCCTTGGCCTCGACTACGATGTCCGTGGCTTGGCCGGAGATGCCCCCCACCATGGGCTGGTGGATCATAATACGCGACTGGGGCAAGGCGAAGCGCTTGCCTTTGCTGCCCGCGGCCAGGATGACCGCGCCGAAGGACATCGCCATGCCCATGCAGATGGTCGTGATAGGCGACTTGATGTACTGCATGGTGTCGTAGACGGCCAGGCCCGCCGTCACCATGCCGCCGGGGGAATTGATGTAGAGGTTGATGTCCTTGGTGTTGTCATCGGATTCCAGGTAAAGGAGCTGGGCGATGAGGATATTGGCCGAGTCCGTGGTGAACTCGCCCTCATAGCCGCCTACGAAGATGATACGATCCTTGAGCAGGCGCGAGTAGATGTCGTAGCCGATGACCGAGCCCTGATTGGCCCTTTCGATGACTTGGGGTATAAGGTTCATGCCGAGATTTAACCTTTTTTTTCTCCCCTACTCAAGCGGATGGAAATTTGGTACTTTCTCCAGGTTGGCCAGGTAGCTCAGTGGTAGAGCACCGGTCTGAAAAACCGGGTGTCGACAGTTCGATCCTGTCCCTGGCCAACATTTTTTGACGGGATTCAGCGCGTCAAAAGCCCGGCATCGATCATGCCGAACCCCTGCTCGGTGTCGGCCAGCCCCGGCAACTTCTTGGCCGCCTTCTTAAGCTGCTCTAAGACGCCGTCCGGGCCGTCCAGGCCCACCCAGCCCTGCGCCACCGCAAGAGCGGCCAATCCGGTCACGTGGGGAGCCGCCATGGAAGTGCCGTTGAAGTTGGCAAAGCCGCCATCCATGGCCGAGGAGACGATGCTGACGCCCGGGGCGATGAACCTGACTTCCGGTCCGCGGCTGGAGAAGGAGGATATCTGGTCGTTGGAGTCACTGGCCGACACCGCGATGGTCTCCGGATACGCGGCAGGATAGCCCACCGCGCCGCCCGAGTTGCCGGCCGCGGCCACGACCACAATACCCATAGCCTTGGCGTAGCGCAGGGCCCGCTGCAAAGTCGAGCTGGGCTGGTCCGAACCTAGGCTCATGTTGGCCACCTGGATATGGTTGTTGGCGCACCAGATGATTCCGTCGATGATGCCGGAGATCGAGCCGCTGCCGTCCTCATCAAGGACGCGCACCGCGTAGAGGCGAGCCTTAGGGGCCACGCCCACCACTCCCTTGCCGTCTTTAATAGCGGCGATGGTGCCAGCCACATGGGTACCGTGCCCATTCCTATCTTGATAGTTGACCTTAAGCTCGGTCTTGGTGAAAGCGTCGTAGCCACCGTCCACCTTGCCCTTAAGATCCGCATGCTCGGTATAGATCCCGGTGTCGAGCACGGCCACGCGGACCTTCTCACCCTGCGTGTAGTCCCAAGCCGCCGGAGCCCGCACGCGCTCCACTCCCCAGGGTATCTCAGGACGCAACGCGGCCATGATCATGCTGGTCTTGAAAGTCAGGCTGAGCTTGGGCAGGCTGCCGAAAGCGGCCTCCACGGAAGGGAAAGCCGTGCCCTGGAAGGAGGGCATGGCCTCGATCCACTTGGTGGTAAAGTCCTCTTCCACATCAAGGACGTCACCGGCTGCCACGATGGGGATGAGGTTCATGACGTCCCGCTTGACGACAGCCGAGTCGCCCCTGCGCAGCTTCGCGGCCACGGAGGCCGGGACCTCGGCGACCAGGGCCACGAACTCATTGGCGGAGTTGCCGTTGGAAGAAATCTTATAGGACGCCTTGCTGCCCAGAGCCTGCAGGACCTTCAGGTGCGTGTCATCCGTGGATTTGGCTCGCATCGTGATGATGACCCGCTGACTTCCCTCAGCCTGCGCCAGGAGCGGGCTGCCCGAAACAAGCAGGATAAAAACCGCGACGGCCGCGGCGATCATGATCTTCATGGTGCCATCCCCTTTCTAGAACAACGTCACGAACTCGGACATGCCATCATGTTAGGCCTCTTGGCCTAGAATTTACCTGGGCCCAGAGACCCATCATTAAATAGGCCCTAAGGCCTATAGGCTGGGTCCTAAGGCCCAAGCGAGTTCTGGGTCTTCGGGGCTGAATAGGGGCGCAAGGGGTATTGACGAAACGAGCTCCGAGGTCTATACTTTTGGCAGGGACGCCATGAAGAAAATCACCGCTAAGAAAAAGATGGGCAAGCGCACGAAGGCCGCAGGCGGCAAGACCGGCGAGGATACGCCGCTCGAGTTCGACCGCGGCTGGTTGGAGTTGGAAGCCCAGTACGACAGGCAGAAGATGGACTTCTCCAGCCTCGCGGCGCAGTTGGGCGTGGACTCGAAGGACAAAGCGGAACCGCTGGACCCGTAAGCTCTTACTCGGGTTCCTCCTCCTTCTTGAGATGAAAGCGCACCACCGCCTTTGTGATGCGCTTGATATGGGCGCAGTCTGAGACGATTTCCTCTACGAGCTTCGCGCCGGCGGCGTCCCATTCCCCGCTGTCATAGCCCTGCAAGAGCCGATGCAGGTCGATATGCGCGGCCTGCTTCCACAACGGCGTCTCCCTGAGCCGATCCTCTAGGGCCGCATAGAACTCCGGCGCATGGGTCCTGGTGGGGACGTGGTAGTCCTCCTTCTGAGTAATAAAGACATCACCTTCAGAGCAGGACAACCGCCCGACATCATGTTCGATGGCATACTTGACGATGTCATCCTCGAGCTGCCGAAACTGGATCTCAAGGTCATGCATCTTTTCCCGTAACCCTCGCCGTTTAGATTCCTGGACCGCATATTCCTTAGCCAACATGCCCCCATCACTGGGAACCGGCTTCCAGATGGGGCAGATGTCCCGATACTCGCACCAGCCGCATAGAACACTGCGCCTGGGTAGGAAGCGATGGTCATGCTTGATCCGTACGATGAGCCCCGCGATATCACCCAGCAGCTGCTCGCGCTGCGGCGCGGTACGCATCGATCTCATGGTCTGCCCGAATCGCACGAAGTGCCAGACCAGAGCGACCTCGCGCGCATCAGGCCAGTTCTCCCGGACCGCGATGTCATAGATGGCGAGCTGCCAGTCCTCGTCGAGAGAAGCCTGTCCCGGGAGATTGGCGGTGGTCTTGTAGTCGTGGACTTCATAGACACCCGGAGCGACGCGGGCCAGGCGGTCGACCAGGCCTTCGATCCGGAAGTCCTCCCCATCCGCCTTCAAAGAGAACCCCAGCCTCTTCTCCACGGCCAAGGTGGCGTCCTGTTTGAACGGCGCATAGGCGCTGAAATAATTGCGCACGCAGTCGCGGCCCGCGGATTGATGGTGCTGCGGGCCGTACTCCTTGTGCCGATTGACGACCGCATCCGACCAGCCGGCGGTCCAAGCTTGGTCGAAAACGGCCAGCGCCTCATCCAAGGACAACTCGCGCCCATGGATGATGCCGGCGTAGAGCCCTTCTAAAGCCTTATGCACGCTGGAGCCCACGAGGGTCTCGGCCGTTTCGACCCGACGCCGCAAACCATCCACATAGCGAAAGCGATAGCGGCGCGGGCAATCCTTGTAAGTATCGAGCTTGGAAGGCGAGAACTTGCGCGAGGTATCGGACTCGATATGGGCGCTGGGTTCAGATGCCCCTGCCTCGATCGGCAGACGAGCGGACGGCCCCATCCCCGGCAGGGACGGCGTCCCGCCATCGCCCTGAGGCTCGGGGGCGGGCTTGCGTCGCATCCTAGAGGACCTCGAGCAAAGCGAAATGCAGGTACTCGGTCTCGGGCATGGCCAGGAGCACGGGATGGTCAGCGGCCTGGCCTCTGAGAGCCGCAAGTCGGGCCGGCTTGCGCGCCTTGGCCTGAGCGTAGCGGAGCATCCCCACGAAAGCCTCGCGGTCGACGTGGTGCGAACAGGTCGACGTAGCCAGGAGTCCCCCGGGGGCTAGCGCCTTGAGAGCAAGGCTGTTGATCCTGGCGTAGGTGCGCAGGGCTTTTGAGAGGTGCTTCTTGGAAGGCACCAAGCTGGGCGGATCGAGCAGTATCATGTCCGGCCGGAAAGGCTGCCGGCCCGATACGAAGCTCTCCAAGACGACCTCGGCGTCGGCTTCGTCGCAGGTAAGGAATTCCGAGACCCCGTTCAAGCTGGCGTTCTCTTTAGCGAGCGCAACGGCCGGGCCGGAGCTATCCACGGCCAGAACGGCCTTGGCCCCAAACTTGGCCGCATTGACCGCGAAGGCGCCGGTGTAGCAGTAAAGGTCCAGGACCGTGCGGCCGGAAAAATAGGGCCGCAGAAAAGCCCGGTTGTCGCACTGGTCGAAATAGTGGCCGGTCTTCTGACCTGCCCCGATGGGGACCCAATAACGCAGCCCGCCTTCGTTGATGGCCACGCGCTCAGGCACGGTCCCTGAGAGCAGCCGGCATTCTCCAGGCAGTCCTTCGAGCTGGCGCTGGCGGTGATCGTTCTTCAGAAAGATGCCGCAGGGGTCGAGGAGCTCCTTCAAGGCCGCCTCGATCAGCGGCAGCCTCGCCTCCATACCGGCCGAGAAGACCTGCAGGACGATGGTATCGCCGTAGCGGTCCGCGACCAGGCCGGGCAGGCCGTCGGACTCGCCGAAGGCCAGTCGGAAGGAGGTCTCGCCGGGGCAGACTTTCTGGCGGTAGGCCAAGGCCGCGGCGAACCGCCTATGAAAGAAAGCGGCGTCTATAGGCTCGACCTTGGCGGTCAGCATGCGCGCGGCGATAAGGCTCTTGGGGTTGTAGAAGGCCAAGCCAAGGCTCTCACCGCCGGCCGTAAAGACCTGGGCGAGGCTGCCGGGCTCTGCTTTACCTTCGACCTGGGCGATTTCGTTGGAGAAGACCCAAAGGTGTCCGGCCCGAAGCCGGTCTTCCTGGCCCGGCTTAAGTTTCACGGCGATGAGTGTTTCAGTTTCGGGCATGGACTTGGTCTCCTGGCTATCCCTTGAGTTTTTTAATCGCCGAAGCGGAAGTGAGCACCAGTATCTGGCGGATGGCTATCTCGTTGAGACGCTTGAGGCGTTTCCCTTGAGGCAATTCCATATGAATGAGTTCGGCGTTCATGCCTTCGATATTGGCCAGCACCAGCAGCTGTTCGATGGTGGCGTAATCGCGCATGTTCCCTGCCAGGGCGTGGTTGGCATCCCGCCATTGTTTGGCTGTCCGGCCAAAGAGGGCGACATTGAGCATGTCCGCCTCGTTGGCGTAGGTGATGGCGACCTGTGCTGGCGTAACTGCGGCCGGAATCAAGTGCGCCTTGATAGCGTCAGTGTGGATGTGGTAGTTGAGTTTGGATAGGGTACGGTTCAAGTTCCAGGAGAGTGACAGGCGTCTATTTTCGTCTTCCTTGAGACGCTGGAACTCCTTAATCAAGTAGACCTTGAATTCGGGGCTAATCCACATGCCGAATTCAAAGGCGATGTCTTTGTGGGCATAGGTGCCGCCGTATCTTCCCGCAGTAGCCCGTAGACCGACGGCATGGGTTTTGGCGACCCACTCCTTGACGCTAATCTTGTAGCTGTTCAGGCCGGCTTGGCTTTTAATTATGGCGAATTCGCCATAATTGAATCCGGGGTTGTGAACACGCTCCCATATTCCGAGGAACTCGACGGTGTTGCGATTGCGCAACCAGTCTGAAATGAAAAAATCACCGTCTTTCGCCTTCAGCATATCCGTCAAGGAAATGTAGTCCTCATCCCGTTGAGAAAGGATGGTAATGGTCGTTCCCAGGACGTCGATGGTTAATTTCTTTGCTTTACTCATATTTTCCCTAGGCGGCAAATTTGGATTTTGGCCATTGGTTGTACCCGACCGCCGGATCATTCGATTGATACTTATGAATGAACTCGACTTCCTTCTTGTTCACTTCCATGTCGGATACGCTGCCAGACTCCCAAAGAATTGCCTTTCGCGCCGAGAAGTCCCGCCGTTGTGCCGGAGTGAAGTCCTTTTCGATTAGTCGGCTGTTCGCACTACCAAAATTGGCAAGCAAACCTGTTAAATCATTTCCAATGTAGATTTTCCCATTCGGATACGTGATCTTACAGATGACTTTCATGGTTATTCTGGTATGGCTTGAGCCCTACAGGACTCCGGAACCGAACTAAACGCCCCCGCGAGCGAGCAGTTCCTTAACCGCGCCCTTGTACGCATCGAGGTCGAAGCAGGCGGCCAGTTCCTTCTTGGAAAGCTTCTTCGTCACCGCCGCATCCCCCTCCAAAGTCTTAAGGAACGGCTCGCGCGTCTTCCAAGTCTTCATAGCATTGCGCTGCACGAGCTCGTAAGCCTCCTCTCGCGAAAGCCCCGCGTCCACCAGCCGCAGCAGGACCGTCTGAGAGAAAACCAGCCCGAGCGAGCGGCCCATGTTCTCCTTCATACGCTCCGGGTAGACCTGCAGCCCGTCCAGGACCTTTTTGAACCGCGCCAACATGAAGTCCAAAAGGATATGCGCGTCCGGCAACACCACGCGCTCGACAGAAGAGTGGCTGATGTCGCGCTCGTGCCACAGGGCGATGTTCTCCACCACCGCCCCCTCGTAAGAGCGGATGAGCCGCGCCAGGCCGCAGAGGTTCTCGCAAAGGATCGGATTGCGCTTGTGCGGCATGGCGGATGAGCCCTTCTGCCCCTTGCCGAAAGGCTCCTCGGCCTCCAGAACCTCGGTGCGCTGCAGATGCCGGATCTCCAAAGCGAAGCGCTCGATAGCCGCGGCGGAAAGCACTAAGGCGTGGAAATACTCCGCGTGCCGATCGCGCGGGACCACCTGGGTCGCCACCGGCTCGGCCTTAAGATCCAGCTTGCCCAAGGCCTGGAACTCCAGCTCAGGCCCCACCTGTGTGAAGCAGCCCACCGCGCCGGAAAGCTTGCCGAAGCCCACGACCTCGCGAGCCTGGCGCAGACGCTCCATATTGCGCAGCGCCTCAGCGTGCCAGCCCGCGAGCTTCACCCCGAAAGAGATCGGTTCGGCGTGCACGCCGTGCGTGCGTCCCACCATCCAGGTCTGTGCATGCGCGCGCGATAGCGTCCGCAAACGTCCGGCGACCTCCTCCCAGTCCTTGAGCAGCAGGTCCGCGGCCTCCCGCAGTTGCAGAGCCAGAGCCGTGTCCAGGATGTCCGAGGAGGTCAGACCGTAATGCAGGAAACGGTTCAAGGTCGGAGCCGAGTCCTTGATCTTCGCGCTCACGGCCGAGAGCAGGGAGATCACCTCATGCCCGGACTGGGCCTCCAGAGCCACAACATCATCGTGGAGCCCCTGGTGCGCCGCGGCCTTGAAAGCCTTGAATTCGGCTGCGGGGATGGCCTTGTGCGGTGCCAGGACCTCCAGGAAAGCTTCCTCGACGCGCAGCATGAGCTTGAGTCGGTTGTCCTCGGCCCAGATGCGCGCCATCTCGACACGACTATAGCGCTCGATCATTCCAAGACCTCATTCCCCTTCGGCTGGACCCACCACCGGGTTCTTGCTCGCGTCGGTCAGCGTCACCCGGTCCGCGCACTGCGGGCAAAAATCTGGGGAGAAGACCTGGAGAGGATAGGAGATCAAGGTGCGCACGGGAACGCACAGCGCCAAGCCCTTGACGGAACGGTCCACCACGGCGCCCACTCCCGCCACCTTGCCTCCGTACGCCTGGATCAGGACCACGATCTCAGCCGTCAGGCGGCCGGTGGTCAAGACGTCTTGGACGATCAAGACGCGCTCGTCGCGCTCGATGCGGAAGTCTCGGCGCAGAGCCATCATCCCGCCGATGCGCTCCGTGAAGATCGCCCGGCATCTCTTGGCGCGCGCCACCTCCTGGGCCAGAGCCACGGAAACCATATTGGGGGCGATGACTACGTCGACGTTCTGAGGAAACTTTGCGGCCAGGGTCTTGGCGATACGCTGGGCCACATGCGGGTATTGCAGGACCAGGGCGGTCTGCACGTAGACCGGACTATGCAAGCCGGAGGCCAGTTGGAAATGGCCGCTCACCACCGCGCCATGCTCCTGCAGCAGTCCCAGCACGTCCATCTTGTTCAATACACCCATGGTTCCTCCCTGCGAGTCATAATTGCCGGAGCTTGTCCAGCACGGCATAACGCTTCTTGGCCTTGGCCCGCGCCTCTTCCAAGGCCCGCTCGATCTCATCGCTCGCCATCTTGCTCATCCGCGGCTCAAGATCGGGCAGGCTGAGCTCGCCCTTGACCCGGAAAGCAATGGCCGGCCGACCCAGCTCGTCCACCCACCACTCTGGCAGTTGACCCTGGTAGTTCGACAGACGAGTCAGGATCATCATATCCACCGTCTCTCTACCGAAATCCGCGACGCCGTCCGCGAAGCCCACCATCTGCGGGCTATCCACATGGAACAGGCGGGTGGTGACCACGCCCTGGCGCAGGCCGTACTCGCCTTCGATGCGCGCGAAGTCCAGGCTCTTGGGGTAGGCGGTAGCCGTGCTGAAGACGGAGAGCTTATTCATCTTGTGCATATAAACGAACGGAAGGAAGATTATTCTAAGAAATTTATTAGAGGCCTGTACGGCCGGGATGTCGCTGACCCGGCCCGGGCCGAAGCTCACCCGCACATCGCCGCTGACGTGCTTGAGGGTGGGAGACACGCCGCGGATGTCCCACAACAGATCCATATTGTTGAAAGCGAAGTTCTTGTGCGTCACGGAACGGATGGTGATATGCCCCAGCGTGTCGGGGAAATTCCTGGGAATGGCATACTTAAAGGTGTGCACCCAAGTCCGCGGCTGAACCGACAAGGCACGTGCCGTATGCGTAGAGACCTCAGCCGCGATCTCGCCGACCAGGGCCTGTGCCTCCTCCCAGCGCACCCGATCGACCGAGCCGGTGATCGCCACCTCCTTGGGATCCTTAAGGTCGCGCACCCGGGCCTTGAGGGATACCCTGGAATCGAGCAGGCGCAGGGCCAAGCGCTCGAACCGCAGATCGTCTTTCTTGAGGCTCGCGGCGACGGAGAGCTCCGAGAATGGATGTGAGTAGAAACGCCCTTCGCCACCCGCCACCGATAGCGAAATATCATCAAGGCCATCCGCTGCCGCCACTGAGACGTCTCCCCCATCGATCGTGAAATTCCGGAAACTTCCTGCGACGTGACTGACCTGAAGGCTGCCCTTCCGGACCTCGAGCCGGCTCCAAGGCCCGGCTACGCCGATGGTTCCGCTGAGGAGCCCCTTGAGACCCAGGTGCCGCCAGGCCGGATAGGCGTCACCGGCCTGGCTCAACGGGAACTGCGCCACGCTGACCTCGGCCTTGAGCGTCGCCGAGCTGAAATCCACCAGGCCCATGGCACTGGCGGAGAGTGGGGGAGCCTCCACGCGCAACCTCCGAACACGCAGCTGCCTCGCGGCCGAAAAAGCGGCGCGCAGCTGCCAGCGGCTCGCGGGCAGCCTCAGGTCCAGCTCCCGGCCCAGAAGCCGCCGCCACTCCTCGGGCCCGAGGGTCGGCAGAGATGCCTCCAGGTCCAGGTCCGACGGCGGCAGCCCGGTGGCGATGCCCGAGCCGCGGACCGCGATGCCCTCCACGGTGAGAGCGACGCGCTTGGCGCGCAGGTAAGCCTGGCTCCAGTCGAAGCCGGCCACAGACGCGATGCCCTCGACTGAAAACCGGCTCTTGAGCGTGCGCCCGCGGAAAGTGCTGGAGTTATCGCAGGCGGCCGTGAAGTCGAAAGGCCGGTCGACGGCGAATCGGGAGACCGACAGGCCCACGTTCTCGAATCGGTAGCTGCTGTCCTTAAGCCGGTCCTCGACCGTAATCAACCCCTGATCTATCTTCATCTGGTCGGCGGCCAAGGAGAAGGGCAGGGAGAAGCGGCCCAGGGGCATACCGCGCGCGGCGTACGTAGAGGTGAAAATGTCGGCCAGGTTCCAATTCCCGGCTGTGTCGCGCACAAGCTGGATCGAGGGCGCGACCAGCCTGACCTGGTCGAGCTCCAGACGACGCCGCAGCAGCGCCGAGAACTTGACCGTCACTAAGGCCGTCTCGCTGGTCAGCAGGTACTGGCCCGGCATATCCAGCCGCTCCACCACGCGCAGGCCCTGGAGCTTGACCCCGTGCGGACCCAGGAATACCTTGTCGATCTGGACCGGACGATGCAGAAGATCCTGCAGCTGGTCCACAAAAACTGAACGCACACGTTCCTCATTAAAGGCGGTACGCAGCCCCAGAAAAGCGATCGCCGCCAACAGTACGACGAGAAAGAAGAGGAGCCCCAACCCCCGGAGGACGGCATGGACAAGATAGCCCAGGCCTTTCCAGGAATAGTAGAAGAAACCGCCTTTGCCTTGCCGACCCATAAGAATCGACGGTCATTCTACCAAATGCGCCGTCGCAGCCAGACCGGCGTTTGGGAACACCAACCCTGCACTAACACGCGCCCAAAGCCGCAGCCGCCGCGGCCGCTGCCACGGGCATCCATAGGTTGTCGTTGAAGAACCTCGTGGTGGGCATCAGTTCCACGCTAGTAGCCGCGAATGCCGCGCCGGCCGCGGCCAGCGGTCCCAGTCCCGCCGTCAAACCGACGCCGAGACAGACCAGCAGGCACGCGAGGCTGCCCTCGACGGATTTGGCCGAGCCAAATAAGCGATGGCGGCCCCAGGCCTTCCCGACCAGAGCCGCGGCCGCGTCGCCCAAAGCGAGACACAGCAAGGCCGCAGTCACCACGCAGGGCCGGCGGCCGACGATGAGAATCGTCACTAGGCAGCCCGCCGTGGTATGGAAGATGCCCGAATAAGCGCGCTGCTCCGTCTCCCGCATCATGCCCCGAAAGAACGAGGTCAGCGCCCGGTTGAGCCGCTCCGATGAAAAACGTTCAGTCTCCACCGCGGCCACGAAAGCCAACCAGGCGGCCAAGGGAACGATCACTCGCGGGTAACCGATGAAATGAAAAGCCGCCAGATAGACCAGCGAGAGCATATGGAAGGCCTTGCGGCCGATCTCCCTGCGGAAATCGGTCATGAGGACCGCCACAATCCAGGATAACCCTTCTTAATAGGGCCCAGAACTCCCTTCAGCAACCGATAGCTCCAGGCCCAGAAACCGGCCGAAAGGTGCAGGACCTGCCGCAGGGGTTCGACCACGACCACGGCTCGCGGGAACAACGCCTTGGTCAGCGCCATGACGACCAGCCCATTGCAAAGGGAAATGACAGCCAAGGAGAAGACCATCCCGCCGGCGGCGGCCAGGTCCGGCTGCCGCCGCTGCCAGAGGCACTCGACGGTCATGAATAAATGACCTGCCAAGGTCGCGCCCATGAAGGCCAAGAACACTCCCAGCCCAACGCGACCCGGGGCCATCCACTGGATCATCCGATAGCCGATTACCCCTAAGACCGTATAGATGGGCACGCAATAGGGCGCCAGCGAAATGAAGGCTCCGGAACGCGAGAGGTCCACATGGCCGCCGTCGCTGCGAACCTCCATACCATGCACCTCGGCGCCGATGGACCAGGCGGCCAAGACATGGGTGAACTCATGCCCGAACACATAGATCCAGCGCAGGGCCCTCAAGACCCGCGCCCCGGAGGCCTCTCCGCGGCCTTCGGCC
This sequence comes from uncultured Elusimicrobia bacterium, assembly GCA_903830945.1. Classification (GTDB taxonomy): domain Bacteria; phylum Elusimicrobiota; class Elusimicrobia; order UBA1565; family UBA9628; genus UBA9628. Next base: position 19,217 of record CAIKVT010000010.1, on the reverse strand, counting down.
GCCAAACCCAAAAGCCACAGTCCAGCGGCGACTCCGGATCCCGCCAGGAAGGACCATGCCGAAGGCGCGTTCGCCACAAGGGAGCCCAAGGACTCTGCCGCGGCAAATACCGTCAGTGCCGCGGTAGGCAGCAAGGCCACGCCTAGGATGAGCCGGGTCACTCCAGCATATAATCCTGGTGAGGGATCCTCTGTGCATCGAGCTCTTTCTTCCAGAGCTCCTTGGCCGCCGCCATCCGCTGCCGGGAGCGGATCACCCAGCGGCTCTCGGGCGGCGAGAAGAGCTCCACGGCCGTCTGAAACCAGACATAGGCGTACTTGAGCGAGCTCTCTTTTATGGCCTCGTCGCGCTCGAAGCGCGCCAGGGCCAGTCTCTCTTTGAGTTCCACAGCGGTTATGCCGCGGGCCGCCCAATCACCCTGGAGGCGCGTTTGCTTCTCGACCAAGACCCGGTCAAGGTACGCTGCCTTCAGTTCTGGACGACGATCCCACTCCAGATACTTCTCCCCTTCCTGATAGGCGGACCTGGCACGCAACCAGACGTCCGCGTAGACCATACCGTAGGCGGCCAGGATGCCAGCCAAAACGGTCATTAACGTCCGTCGAAGATCAGCCACAACGAGGAACCAAACTAAAGATTCGTCGTGACCAGAGTCTCGGTCGCGTCGACGCCGTCGACGCCCCGCACCTTGCTCACCACCAGGCCGCAGAGCTTGTCCATGGTGTCCGCGTCCGCGGACAGGATGGCATCCCAGCCTCCGAAAACCATATACACGTCTGTCACCCCGGGCACGGCCCGGATGCTCTGGATGGCCCTCTGCTCCTTGCCCGGCGCCAACTTACATAGAACGAATGCTTTCATGTCATCTCCTCCTGTTCCAATCCTCGGATGCATATTTCCCGGCCAAGTCCTCTGCCGCCGCGATCCAAGCCGGCTCCAGCTCGCAGGAAAGCAGACGCCCCCACTCGCGGGCCAGGCCCGCGGCCAAAGCCGCCTCGAAAGCAGTCCTGCGCTCATCCAGCCCCGATAAACGCAAGGAACCCTGATAAAGACCGCGGCTCAGGCGCCGGCGCAGAGCCCCGCCCAAGAGCTTACGGCCGCAGCCGTCCACCAAATCGCTGGGCTCGGGCCCCAAGAAGCACTGAGCGCGCCTGAGCCGTGCCGCGCCCGCCGGAGACGCCCAGAGTGACGCTTCCATGCCCGAATCCAGAAGACCGGACAGGGCCCCGCGGTGGACCTTCTCGTAGATCTCGGCCGGCGGGCTCAGCCGCGGCCAGGGAAAAACCAAAGAAAAAGTCAGATCTCCGTCATGAAAAACGATTCCACCGCCTGTAGCCCGACGGACCACCTGCCCGGTCGGAATGCTGCGACTCCGTGCCGCAGCCTCAGCGAGCGCGTAGGGCTGGCTGTAGCCGAAGGTCAGGGCCGGCCCAACCCAGCGGAAGAAGCGCAGCACGAAGCGCTCCGGCGGGGCGCAGACCAGCACCGCCTCATCAAGAGCCATCTGATGAGGGGCGTCGAGAACCGGCTCTAGGACTCGCGTGGCAGGCTGCAACAGAAATTGCGGTCGCCGAAGGCGTTATCAACGCGGCCCACGGCCGGCCAAAACTTGTGCTCGCGCAGCCGAGGCACCGGATAGGCCGCCTTCTCCCGGGAATAAGGATGGCTCCAGACGTCCGCGCACACGGATTGGGCGCTATGCGGGGCGTTCTTGAGCGGGTTGTCAACGCGGTCGGCCTTCCCCTCCTCGATCTCACGAGCCTCGGCGCGGATGGCGAGCATGGCATCGCAGAAGCGGTCGAGCTCGGCCTTGGATTCGCTCTCCGTAGGCTCCACCATCATGGTGCCCGGCACGGGCCAGGACACGGTGGGCGCGTGGAAGCCGTAGTCCATGAGCCTTTTGGCCGCGTCGTCGACAGTAACATCTGCGGCCTTAAGGTGGCGCAAGTCGATGATGCACTCGTGGGCCACCAGGCCGGTGCGGCCCTTGTAGAGGACCGGGTAGGCCTCCGCGAGCCTCTTGGCCACGTAGTTGGCGTTGAGGATGGCGACGCGCGAGGCGTCGGCCAGGCCCTGCGGCCCCATCTGGGCGATGTAGGCCCAGGCGATGGGCAGGATCGACGCGGAGCTGAAAGGCGCCGCCGCGACCGGCCCGATGCCGGTCCCCGACTCGGGAGCCAAGGGTTGTCGCGGCAGGTACGGGGCCAAAACCTTGGACACGGCGATAGGGCCCATGCCCGGGCCGCCGCCTCCGTGGGGGCTGGCGAAGGTCTTATGGAGGTTTAAATGACAGACGTCCGCGCCGATGTCCGCGGGCCGGCAGAGGCCGACCTGCGCGTTCATGTTGGCGCCGTCCATGTAGACCAGGCCGCCGTTCTTATGAACGATGTCGCAGAGTTCCCTGATACCCGGCTCGAAGACGCCATGCGTCGAAGGATAGGTCACCATGATCGCGGCCAGGGTCGCGGCGTTGGCCTCGGCCTTGGCCTTAAGGTCCGCCAGGTCGATGTCACCCTCAGCCGTGCAGGCCACCGGCACGATGTCCATGCCGGCCAAAGCGGCAGAGGCGGGATTGGTGCCGTGGGCCGAGACCGGAATGAGGCAGGTCTTGCGATACCCTTGGCCGTGGTCGGTGTGGAACTTGCGGATGACCAGGAGTCCCGCGAACTCGCCCTGCGCGCCAGAGTTGGGCTGAAAAGACACGGCATAGAAGCCGGTGATCTCGCAGAGCCGCGTCTCCAGGTCCTTGATGAGCATCCGGTAGCCTTCGGTCTGCTCGGCCGGAGCGTAGGGATGGATCCCAGCGAACTCGGGCCAGGTGATGGGGATCATCTCCGAGGCCGCGTTGAGCTTCATGGTGCATGAGCCCAGCGGGATCATGGAGGTCGTCAAAGACAGGTCCTTGGACTCCAGGCGCTTGATGTAGCGCAGCAACTCATGCTCACAGTGATAGCTATTGAAGACCTTCTGTTTGAGGAACGCGCTCCGGCGCGTCAGAGCCGCGGGCAGTCCAACTTGGGCCTGCAGTTCCCGCAGGGAGAAGCCGGTCTTCTTGCCGCCGTTGAGCGCCTCCAGGATCTCCTCGACATCGCTCTCCGAGATGGTCTCTCCGAGAGCGATTATCAGAGATTCCTTATCGTCGCCCTCGCGCAGGTTGATGCGCTGCAGGCGCGCCGCGGCCAGCGCCGCCTGCACCTTCTTGGGGTCGGCGCTGAGGCGCACGGTGTCGAAGAAATGTTCCTTGGAGAGCTTCCAACCCAGGCGGCGGCCGCCCTCGGCCAGAAGAGCGGCCAGGGCGTGCAGACGTCCCGCGATGCGCTTCAATCCTTCGGGGCCGTGATACACGACATAGAACGAAGCAGCCACGGCCAGGAGCACCTGCGCGGTGCAGATGTTGCTGGTGGCCTTCTCGCGGCGGATGTGCTGCTCGCGGGTCTGCAAGGCCAGACGCAGGGCCGGCCGGCCTTGGCTGTCCTTCGACACGCCGATGATGCGGCCTGGCATATGCCGCTTGTAAGCGTCGCGGCAGGCCATATAAGCGGCATGAGGCCCGCCGTAACCCAAGGGCAGACCGAAGCGCTGCGCCGAACCGACGGCGATGTCCGCGCCGAACTCGCCCGGGGCCTTAAGAAGCACGAGGCCCATGAGGTCGGCCGCGACCGTCACCACGGCGCCGGCCTTGTGCGCGCGCTCAACGAAAGAGGCGTAGTCGCAGACGCTGCCGTCGGTCCGCGGATATTGCAGGAGCGCGCCGCAGACCTTCTGCCCGAAGACGAACTGGTCATGGTCGCCGACGATGATGTCCAAGCCGACGGCGGCGGCGCGGGTCTTGACCACGTTGATGGTCTGGGGATGGCAACCTTCAGAGACGAAGAAGGCCTTGGCCTCGGGGTCCGGGCAAAGGGCCTTGCTCATGGACATAGCTTCGGCGGCAGCCGTGGCTTCGTCCAAAAGAGAGGCGCTGGAGACCTCCAGGCCGGTGAGCTCGCAGACCATGGTCTGGAAGTTAAGCAAAGCTTCGAGCCGGCCTTGAGCGATCTCCGCCTGATAAGGGGTGTAGGCGGTGTACCAGCCCGGGTTCTCGATGATGTTGCGCAAAATGGCGGGCGGGGTCACCGCCTCCTGATAGCCCAGGCCGAGACAGGAGCGCCAGACCTGGTTGCGGCTGGCAATGGCCTTGAGCTCAATCAGAGCTTCGTGCTCGAGCAAGGCATCGGGAAGGTGCAAGGACCGCTTGAGGCGGATGTCCGCCGGCACTGCGGCAGCGGCCAGCTTCTCCAGGGTCTCGTAGCCCAAGGTCTTCAGCATAACCGCGGTATCCTCGCGGCTCAGGCCGAGATGGCGCTCTGCAAAGGAGTCCGCCGGCGGGACCTCCACGGCCCTGGCCTCAGTGGCCGGCATGGGCTTCGGCCGTCTTGAGGAACTCCTGATAAGACTTCCAATCCATGAGCTTGTTGACCTCGCCGGGGTTGGCGGGCTTGAGCTTAAAGAGCCAGCCCTCTTCCTGCGGGGAGCGGTTGACCACGGCGGGATCCTTGGTGACGGCATCATTGGCAGCGACGACCTCGCCGGCGATAGGTGAGTAAATGTCGAAGGCGGCCTTGACAGATTCGACGACGCAGCAGGCCTCTGCGGCCTTGAGCTGGCGACCGGGCTTGGGCGGCTCGACGAACACGATGTCCGTGATCTCATGCTGGGCGTGGTCGGTGACGCCCACGGTCGCGACCCCGCCTTCAAGGCAGGCCCACTCGTGCGTTTTGGTGAAGCGGCAGTTCTCAGGCTTTGGCATTTTTGAGCTCCTTGGAGACATAGAACGGCATGCGCACGACCTCGGCGGGGACTTGGCGGCCGTGGATCTCGACTGCGGCCCTGGCCCCGGGCTTGAGGTCCGGCCGGTCCAGATAGCCCATCCCGATCCCGACGCCCAGGGTAGGAGAGAAAGTGGCGCTGGAGAAAGTGCCGGCGTGCTTGCCGTCTACGATGACGGTGCTGCCGGGCCGGGGCACGCCGCGCTCCAAGAGCTTGATGCCGAAGAGCTTGCGCTTGACGCCTTCGGCCTTCTGCTTGGCGAAGTGCCGCTTGCCGATGAAATCCCCCTTGTCGAGCTTGACGACCCAGCCATAGCTCGCCTCATAGCTGGAGTGCTCCATGTCCACGTCCGAGCCGTAGAGTAGGTAGCCGGCTTCCAGGCGCAGGGTATCGCGACAGCCGAGTCCGCAGGGCTTGACGCCCAACGGAGCGCCGAGGCTCATGAGGCGCTCCCAGAGCTGGGCCGTGATGGCCGCCGGGACGATGAACTCGCAGCCTTCCTCGCCGGTGTAGCCGGTGCGGGTGACGATGCCGGGCTCGCCGAGGACGTCGATCGATAACGCCGTGAACCGGCCGGGCAGCGCCGCCACCGCCGGCCACTCCTTGGCGACCAGCTCCAGGGCCTTAGGCCCTTGGACCGCGATCATGCCGTAATCGTCGCTGACATTGGCGAGCTGGACCTGGAAGCCTTTGGCTTGACCTACGAGCCAGGCGAAGTCGTTCTCCAATGTGGCGGCGTTGACCACAAGGAAGTACTTGTCCTTGGCGAAGCAGGAGATAATGAGGTCATCGACGATCCCGCCGTTCTCGTTGGGCAGGTGGGAGTAGATAGCCTGGCCGGGCCCGACGCGGGAGATGTCGTTGGTGTTGGTCTTCTGAAGGAATTCGAGGGTCTGGGGTCCGCGCACCCAGATCTGCCCCATGTGGGAGACGTCGAAGAGGCCGACGGCGCCGCGGACGGTCTGATGTTCCTTTAATATGCCTTCATATTGGACGGGGAGTTCCCATCCATGAAAATCGACGATGCGGCCGCCGTATTTCTTATGGATCTCATAAAGAGGGGTCCTGCGCGGGGTCATCGCTGAGCTCATAAGCTCAAAATAGCAAATTGCCTGGAACCCTTACCACATCCCTTGACTATCTTCGAACCACCTGCAATAATCACGGTATGGATGAACAGGCTCCTCGCCGCAGCAGCAAAGGCGCAGCCCTCATGGCTGTGCTGGCCGTCGCCGGATCAGCCATGGGTGTGGTGATCTACCAGTTGTCGCAGAAGGAGAAGCCCACGGCGGACATCACCGGCTTCGACATCTCCAAGACACAGGAAAGCCGCCCCGTGCAGAGCACCGCCCAGACGCTGCCAGGAAGCGCGGCGCAGACCGACCGGACCATGTTCCAGGCCGAAGACCTGGGGAAGATGCGCTTCGGAGAAGGCGGGGCTAAAACCAAGCCCGTAGCCCAGAAAGCCGCGGACAACTTCATCGAGCCCTGCCGCAAGGGAGAGGCCCTGGCCGAGGCCTATGCCAAGCGTTATCCGAGCATCGACCGCCTCGGCACAGAGTGGATGAGCTATCCGGATCTCCAGAAGCTCCACGATGACTACAATAAAAACAACGATCCGATCGCATTTGTGCATGGGGTTGCCCGCTCCAAGAACTTCGCGAAGCTGCTGGTGAAGTACGCCGGTGACCCAGCCGTGCAGTCCTTTATCAAGGAAGGAATCGCGCCGATGCTTGGCGGAATGACCTCCTCCGCCATGAGCCTGCTCACGGAGGACAACTCCATCAAGACCGTGATCGCCAATGTAGCAGGCGCACTGGGCCTGCCGCCGGCCCTTACCAGCGGCATCTTGAACGGTGGCAAGGTCGACCAGAACCAGGTCATGGGACAGATCCTGCAGGGCAACCCGGGCCTTCAGGGCGCGATACAGGACCCGAACATGCAAAAGGCGATGCCGCCGCAGGGCGCTTCCCCCGACGACCACCGCTGAGACACAGATCCCTCCGGCGACGATGATCCCCACGACGCCGCGATCAACTGCGGCCATCCATCCCCTTGACTATCGTCAAGCCACCTGCAATAATCACAGCATGGATGATAAAGCTCCACGCCGCAGCAGCAAGGTCCTAGCCCTCATGGCATTGCTGGCTGTCGCCGGATCAGCCGTTGGTGTGATCATCTATCAGTTGTCGCAGAAGGAGAAGCTCCCGGCGGACACCGCGGGTTTCGACATCACCAAGACACAGGAAAGCCGCCCGGTGCAAAGCACCGCCCAGATACCGCCCGGAAGCGCTGCGCAGATTAACCGGACCATGTTCCAGGCCGAGGACCTGGCCCAGATGCGCTTCGAGGAGGGCGGGGGCACGGCCAAGCCCTTCGCCCAGAAAGCCACGGACAGCTTCGCCGAGGCATGCCGCAAGGCTGAAGGCAAGGTCCAGGCCCTGGCCCAAGCCTACACCAAGCGTTACCGAAGCATCGCCAAACTCGGCCAAGACTGGATGAGCTATCCGGACTTAAAAAAGCTCAACGACGACTACATGAGAGACCATGATCCGATCACATTCTTGCACGGGACAGCCCGCTCCAAGAACTTCGCGAAAATGATGGTCAAGTACACCCCCGACCCGGCCGTGCAGTCCTTTGTCAAGGAAGGCATCGCGAAGGCGCCTGGCGAAGTGACCTCTTCCGCTATGAACCTCCTCAAGGAGGACAACTCCATCAAAACCGTGGTCTCCAATGTGGCAGCCGCCTTAGGCCTGCCGCCGGCCCTGACTGCCGGCATCTTGAGCGGTGGCAAGGTCGACCAGAACCAGGTCATAGGGCAGATACTACAGGGCAACCCAAGCCTTCAAGGCGCGATGCCGGACCCGAACGTCAGGAAAAGACCCTAAGCCGGGACACGCCCGCCCTCTAGACGGGCACGACGGTCCAAATTCTCTAAGCTCGCCGGCGAACGGCGACTAGTTCTTGACGCAAGACGCGCTGGTGCCGGTACCCACCTGATGGTAACCCGATGAACAGTTAAGCGCGTTCGATGTGGAATTACAGTTGGAACTGCTCGAGCTGGAGCTTCCGCAACCGCCGCTCTGCGAGCACGGGTCGCTGGAACAGCTTATCGCCCCCATCAACATGACGAAGAACGCCGCAGCGATCACTCTTTTCATATGAGTCCCCCAAGCACGTTCATAGAAGTAGTTTAGGGCCCTAGAACCAGAATGTCAAGAGGTTTCCCCTATTTTTATTGATTTTTTATCGAACTGGTCAGCTACGTCTGGCCGTTGACGCGAACCCGGCAAAGAAGTAATCTCTAGAGGTCGCTTGGCTCAAAGAAATATGGCGCACGTCATAACGGGGATATGCCTGGGGGAGACCTACGCCCGCTGCGCCGGAGTCTGCCCAGTCGATGCCATCCACCCCGGGACTTGGCGTGGCGAGCCGTTCATGGTCATAGACCCGGAAGCCTGCATCGACTGCGACGTCTGCGTCCCGGAATGTCCCGTCTGCGCCATCGTGAGCACCGTGGAAGCCGACCCGGGCTGGGCAAAGACCAACGCCGAGCTAGCCCCGCAGTTCAAGAAGAATCCGCCGCTCACTCCCAGGCCGGCCGATGATCCGCCGCATAAACCCGGCCACAAGCTGGTCCGGTAATTACGCTTTGACCGCTCGATTCTCCTCGCCAAGCTCCTGAACGCTAATGAACCAGACCTGGGTCCTGCGCACGCCGGGTGACGCGATCGCCTATTCCGGTGCGGGCTGCGAGCGCCTGCCATTCGACAAAGGCGTATTCCGCACCCGGCGCCACAGCGCCGTCATCAACTCACCCATCCTGGACGCCCCCGCGCCATTCGATGACGTGGTCGGGTCCTGGAATGCAGACCTGCCCCCGGGGTCCTGCCTCGAACTGGAGGTCCAGGTGCGCTGGGGCCAATCCTGGTCCGACTGGTACTCTCTGGGCACAGCGATGGGCCAGCCCGACCATAGGCTGGAATTACGCTCTCCCGGTCCTCAGGAAGACACGCACGCCTCGGTGGCGTCAGACACCCTCAAGCTCAAGTCCCCGGCCTCGGCCCTGCGCTACCGGCTGCGGCTCAACGCCCCGGGGCGGCCGGTAGTCCTGCGCCAAGCCGCGCTGACGGTCTCGGCTCCCGAAGCCCCGGCCGAGCCGCCGCCCTTCCGCCCTGGGCCCTGGGTCCGCCGGCTCAAGGTCAGGGGCCGTTCTCAGGCGATCGCGCCCGAGGCCTACCGGCATGACATCTGCAGCCCGACATCCTTGTCCGCGGTCCTGGAATACTGGGGAGTGGACCGAAAAACGATGGACATGGCCGAACGGGTGCGTGACCGGACGACCGGCGACTTCGGCAACTGGACCTTTAACATGGCCGCAGCCGGCGCTTTAGGCCTGGATGGCCTGGTGGCACGGCTAGACGGCCTCGACGACCTGGCTGCGGAAGTCGCTTCCGGACGACCGGTCGTGGTAAGCCTGACTTTCGGGCCCGGAGAATTGCCGGGGGCCCCCATCTCCGAGACCAAAGGGCACCTCATGGTCGTGACGGGATTCACCCGGAACGGGGACGTCATCGTCATGGACCCCGCCGGCCGCACGGCCCGACGCACCAGCCGGGTCTATGGCCGCCGTGAGTTCAACCGAGCCTGGCGCATCAACAAACGGGGGCTCAGCTATCTGGTCAGTCCCCAGGTGCGAGGCCGACGCCTGACGGTGGGAGTGCCGGCGGCGGACCTTTGGGCCGCTCCAAAGCCAAGACACCGTCGGGGGCTCCTGGCCCTGGACCACAATTCCCAACTCATCTATGGAGAACGGATCACCGTGCTCGCAGTGGACGGCGCCTGGATCAAGGTCCAGGCCGACGAACCGACCCATCCCGGCCGCAAGGGCCGCTGGCGCGGCTGCACGGGATGGATGAAAGCCGCGGAACTGACGGCCGCCTGGCCGGTCGCGGCGGACGCTGTGGTGCGTACGCGTCAAGCCATCCTGCAGACCGGACGCGGACGACTCACCCTCTCCGTTGGCACGCGGCTGCGGCGCATCTCCGAGACCGGAGGCATGGCGCGGGTCCGGCTGCTCGACGGAAGCACGGCCGATGCCGCGGCCGACGTCCTCACCGCCGTGCCGACACCGCCGGGCCAGCAGCGCCGCGCGCTGATCCTGCGGACCGCGGAACTCTTCCTAGGGACCCGCTACTATTGGGGCGGCCGCTCGGGCGTGCAGGCGAATCCGTCCATCGGAGTCGACTGTTCAGGCCTCGCGAGCCTGGCCTACCAGGTCTGCGGGCTCGACCTGCCTCACAACGCGCACGAGCAGCGTCTGCGAAGCCGGGCCGTGACCCGCCGGGGTCTGCGGCCCGGCGACCTCGTCTTCCTGAGCGCCGCCGCCGACTCCCGTAAGGTCACGCATGTAATGATCTACACGGGAGGCGACGGACTCATCGAAGCCCGCTGGACAGCCGGCCGAGTGTTGCGCTGCACCTTCACCGAACGTTTTGGGATGCCGCTCTCGGCCCTCGAATCCGGGCGGCTCGTTGACGATCGCACCTGCCCCCGCCCGCGAAGCCGGCGCATCTTCTTCGGTTCGTACTTTTAGTAGAATAGCCGCATGATCACTCACGTCCTGGCCCTCTGCCTGCTCGCGCCGCTGGGCCGCTGCGCCCCCTCGGCCGCAGCCGTCGCCACCGGGGCACTCTACCCGGAACGCTCGACCGCTCCCATCGTCGTGGTATACCCCCCGGAAGGCCTCAGCATGCCGCTGGCGGAAAGCGAGTTCATCCTGGGCTCGGTGTCGGACCCCAAGGCGCCCTTTTTCATCAACGGCGCGACCGTAGCCGTACATCCCAACGGCGCGTTTTTGGCCTGGCTGCCGATCAGCCCCGGGACCTTCACTTTCAACTGCAGCCTCAACCTCAAGACCGGCACCACGACCTTCCTCCGAAACATACTCATCAACGCGCCACCGCCGCCGCTGCCGACGAAGCCTTTGGCCGTGGACGCGGATTCGCTCTGGCCCAAATCGGACGTAGGCCTACGCCCAGGCGACTGGCTGACCTTCCGGATGCGAGCCAGCCCGGGCCACGAGGCGCGCTGCCGCTTGGCCAAACGGCCCTGGCAGGACCTGCGCGAGACAGGCCCCGGGAGCTACGAAGGACTTCAGGCGATCGTCCCCGGCTCGGAATCCGGGCCGGCCGCGATCGAATGCCGTCTCAAGGACGGCTGGTCCGCAACACGGGCATTCAGCCGGGGGCAAGCAACCGTGACCTCAAGGCCGCCCACCATCGCGATCGTCAAGGGCAACGCCGTCCTACGCTCCGGGCCGGGCGCCGGCTACATGGCCTACCCGCTGGCGGGCACGCGCCTGCTCACGACCGGCCGACAGGGCGCTGAGCTGCGGGTGAGTCTGAGCCCCGCCCTGGATGGTTGGATCAACGCCAAGGACGTCGACCTGCTGCCGACCGGGGCTGCGTCCGCGCCGCACGCCATGACCGACTCCATCCACACCTATGCCTCGGACCGCGACGCTTCGGTGAGCATCGCGCTCAATGAGCGCGTCGCCTTCACGATAGACCGAGGCGACGACCCCTCCGCCCTGACCCTGCGCCTGTACAACTGCGTGGGACATACCAACTGGATCATCTACGATCCCAACGACCGCTTCGTAGAAGAAGTGCGATGGAAGCAGGAAGCCACGGGCACGGTAGCGGTCCTCATCCGCCTAAACCCGGCCATGACCCTTTGGGGCTGGCAGGCCTCCTATGAAGGCACGTCGCTGAAACTGGACCTGCGCCGGGCCCCGGCTCTGGCGCCGCCTCCGGCCTCGCCGCTCAAGGGCCTCACCGTGATACTCGACCCCGGCCACATGCCCTCGGCCACCGGAGCGACCGGGCCGTTGGGCACCCGGGAGATGGACGCCAACTTCGCCATCGCGCAGGCCGCAGCCGCCCTCCTAACCAAACGGGGAGCCCTACCCGTCCTGACTCGGGCGAACAACGACGACGAAGTAGGCTTGGCCGAACGGTCCCGCTTCGCCGTTGAGCACAAGGGCGACATCTTCATCAGCCTCCACAACAACGCCTTGGGCGACGGGGAGAACCCCTTTTCCAAGCCCCGCGGCTTCTCGATATTCTATTACCATCCTCACAGTCTGGCTTTAGCCAGCGCCATGTACCGGTCCTACGAAAAACATTCGCCCCTGCCGGGAGAGGCGCTGCGCTATGGGAATCTCCTCGTAGCGCGCCTTTCCGCCATGCCGGCCATCCTCATCGAGAACGCCTACATGATCATCCCTTCCCAAGAGGAAAATCTCAGCGACCCGGCCTTCCGCGGCAAGCTGGCCGAGGCCATCACGGATGGTCTGGAGTCCTTCCTGGACGCGGAACGGACCAAACAGCCCCAGGCCAAGTCCCTGTCCCGACCGGAAACGCCTCTCCCAAAGCCGGCCGGAAAAAACATCCTAAAGCCTCGCCCGCCTTCATCCAAAAAGGCTCCGTCCTCCGCGACAGGCCAGAAGCGGCGGCCGACCATGCTCCACAAAAGACTCTCTAGGCCCAAGCCCGGATCGGTCAAAGCTCCCAACCCCAGGAAGAAGCCATGAGCGCCCCCCGGCCGGAACGCTTTCTCGCCGCCCTCTACGACCTCCTGGATTTCCACGTCAGACTCAAGGATGCCGACGAGGACAAGGTCTGGCCGCGCGTTCTTGAAAATCTAGCCGCGGCCCTCGACGCCGATGCGGCGACCTATTACTCCTATCTACCGGCCAAGAACCACCTCCTGCCTCGCTACGCCTTGGGCGGAACGACCGGAGCCGTCACGTCCACAGCCATCGACGTGGCCACCGGCATCTGCGGCTGGACGGCCCGGCACCGCGAGCCCGCCCTGGTCGCCGACGCCTATCACGACGATCGCTTCTTCAAGGACGTCGACACTGTGACTCACATCAAGACCCGCACCGTCATGACGGTCCCCCTGCTCGACCGCTTGGACCTGACCGGGGTCCTGCAATTCATCAACAAGCGCTCCGGGCCGTTCACTCCCGAAGACCTGCGTTTCGTCGTGGCCGCCAGCCGCGCCACCGTTACGGCCCTGCGCTGCCTGCGCATGGAAAGCTCGGCGCCGACGGCGCGAGCGGTTCGTGGTCCAAGCCATCGGTGAATAACCGATAACGATGGATGCATCCTTCCTTTGGTGGGTCCTGGCCATCCCGCCGCTCTGGCTGGGCCTGCGCTGGTTCGAGCGCATCAACCTTTTCTCCCCGAGCCGGGATCTAGACGAAGATCCGAGCGCCCGCGGGCTGGCGTTCGAAGACCTGCACCTGACTGCCGCCGACGGGACGTCTATCCATGCCTGGTTCGTGCCTTTAAAGCCGCAGAGTCCGGTACTGGTCTTCTGCCACGGCAACGCGGGCAACATCAGCCATCGCCTGGATAAACTCATGATCCTGCGCCGCGCAGGAGCCTCGGTGCTACTCTTCGACTACCGAGGCTACGGCCGCAGCTCCGGAAGGCCCGACGAGCAGGGGATCTATCTGGACGCCGAGGCGGCTTACCGTTGGCTGGCCGAGGAGAAGAAAATATCGGCCGACCGCATCGCAATCCATGGCGAATCCCTAGGCGGAGCCGTGGCCATGGAACTGGCTCTGCGCCGCCGAGCCTCGGGCCTGATCCTGGAGAGCACCTTCACGTCGGTAGTTGATATGTGCAAGCATGCCTTCCCTTTCCTGCCCGCGAACCTGCTCGTGCGCTTCCGTTACGACACTCTATCCAAGATATCCAAGCTGTCCTGTCCCGTACTGGTCATGCACAGCCAGGACGATGACATCGTGCCTTTCGCCATGGGCCGCCGCCTCTTCGACGCCGCGCCCGGCCCAAAGACCTTTTTTGAGATGCGGGGCAGCCACAACGAAGGCTTCTTGGATATGGGCCCGGCTTACGAGAAGGCCATGGCCGACTTCCTCTCGATCTTGCGCTAAGAGGGATTTTGTTATAATGCCCCGCATAACCATGGCCTCTAAAGATCTTAAGACGATAGTCGCCGAGATGGCCAAGGTCGATCCGAGACAGATCGGCCCGACCTTTTCTCTATCAAGCCCGGCGTTTGCAAGCTCGCTGAAAAAAGCGGTGCTCATCGCCTCCATACGCCGCAATCTCGGCGTAGACTGCATGCGGGCCGCCCTGGCGATAAACTTCGCGGAGTTGGAGAAGATGGTCGGAGCCACGCCGGAGGCGGTGGTCCTACTCCCCGCCGGCCACACTGCCGCGCTGCCGCCACAGCCCCCGCTCGCCCCCCTCGCGGCGGACGCGAAGGCCGAAGGCCTCGCCTGCGGGATCGACCTAGAGCTGGTGGAATCACTGCCGGAGGCATCGGACTATCGGACGCATGAGTTCTACGTCCTGAACTTCACCGAGGCGGAGCGCGCCTATTGCTCGGCCCAGGCCAACCCCCGCATGCACCTGGCCGCCCGCTGGGCCGCCAAAGAAGCGCTGCGAAAATGCGACCCGCTCTTGAGCGCCGAACCATTCGGCGATATCGAGATCATCCGAGAAAAAACGGGACGAACCTTCTTCCAGCGGCGGTCCACAGACGGCACGACGCGCCTGCCTCACGCCGTCAGCCTGACGCATACGACGCAGATGGCGGCCGCTGTCGTCGTCCTCCCGGCGCGACGCCGGATGTTCCCCGCCTGGGCACTCGTCATCGTCTCGGCCGCGGTGGCTGCGACCACTATTTTTCTCTGCCTTAAGAAATGACCCGCCGACCCTAGGACTCCTTGACTCCCGCAGCGTGCTCGCAAGGCGTGCACTCCACAGTCGGATCGCCCCAGGACATGAGCCAGTTGAGGGCCAAGGCCAGCATTGTCCCGAAGGCGATGCCCGCGATGTTGAGGCCGCCCACGGAGAAGCCCTTGATGCCCAGCCCCGTCGCCACGATGATCGAGGAACCCGCCACGATCAGGTTCTTCTGCAGGCAAAAATCAACCTTCGCGTCCACCCAGATCTTCGCGCCCATGATCGTGATCAGACCGTAGAGCACCAAGGTCACCCCGCCCAGCACCGGAGCCGGTATCGACAGGATCACCGCGCCGAACTTCGGGCTCACGCCTAAGGCAATCGCGATACAAGCCGCCATGATGAAGTTATACACGCTGAACACACGCGTGATCGCCATCACGCCCATATTCTCCGCATAAGTCGTCTGCGGAGTCCCCCCGCCCATGGCCGATACGAAGCTCGCCAAAGCATCGCCCAGATAAGCACGCCCCAGATGCGGGCTTAAATCCCGATTGATGCACGTCGAAATGGCCGCGATATGCCCCTTATTCTCAGCCACCAGCACCACGAAGATCGGCGCGATGACCAAGACCGCATTCCAACTCCAAGCCGGAGTCTGAAAAGGCGGCAGGCCGATCCAGGAGGCGTTATGGATAGCGGCAAGAGCGTCGGGGTCGAGCCGGCCCATGGATGCGGCCATGCCATAGCCCACCAAGACCCCCGTCAGGATGGGCAGCATCCGGATGAAGCCCTTCAGATACACCGAGACCAAAGCCGCGGTCAAAAAGGTCACGGCCGCGATGGACAGGCGCGCCACGTCATCCATGCCGCGGATAGCGAAGCTGTCGTTCAAAGAGTTGGCCACAGCCGAAGAAGCCAAGTTCAAACCGATAATGGCCACCACCGTGCCCGTCACGACCGGCGGCATCAGCCGGTCCACCCAACCCGAGCCCCACTTCATGGTCACGACGGCCGCCAAGCCGTAAAGGATCGCCGCGGCGGCGATGCCGCAGAGCGCGAACGGGATGTTCTCCGCCCGGCCTCCTGTGACGGCCAATACAGGCCCGATGAAAGCGAAGGAAGAACCTAAATAACTCGGCACCTTCAAGCGTGTGACGAAAACGAAGATCAGCGTCCCGATGCCCGAGAAAAACAGCGCCACCTGCGGGTTAAATCCCATGATGATGGGCGCCAGCACCATGGCTCCAAACATCGCCACCACGTGCTGAAGGCCCATCGGGACCAAACGAACCAAAGGAATGCGGTCTTCCGGCATGTAAAGCGGTTTAGTCGACATGAGTTCTCCTTCAGACGTCCCGTTTGGGGCAGACCTTATTCAAAGCGCAGCCCGGACAATCCGGCTTGCGCGCGAAGCACACCCGGCGGCCGTGCCAGACCATGCCCTGGCTGAAGAATATCCAATCCTTCTTAGGGACAAGCGCCATAAGGTCCTTCTCCACGGCCACGGGTTCGGTCTCGTCCGTCAGTCCCATCCGGAAAGCCAGCCGCTTCATATGCGTGTCCACCACGATGCCGCAGGCCTGCCCGTAGGCCGTGTTCATGATCACGTTGGCCGTCTTGCGCGCCACGCCGCGCAGCTGCAGCAGCTCATCCATGGTCTCCGGCACCTTGCCGCCGTGCTTGGCGACCAGGACCTTCGCCGCCTCCTGGATGGACTTCGCCTTGGAGCGGAAGAAGCCCGTGGAGCGAATGAGACCTTCGAGCTCGTCCAGGTCGGCCTTGGCGTAGTCCTGAGCCGCGCGGTACCGTCGGAAGAGCGCCTTGGTCACCACGTTGACGCGCTTATCCGTGCACTGAGCGGAGAGGATGGTCGCCACCAGAAGCTCCAAAGGGGTTTCGTGGTCCAGCTCGCAATGCGCGTCGGGGTAGAGCTTGCGCAGGCCCTTGATGATGGCAGGCATGCGCTCGACCGGCTCCATCATCTACGCATCGCGGCCCGCTTCCTGGACCTGGATGAAACGGCGCAGCACGACCAATCCGATGGGCGTGATCATGGCCATGAGCGCGATGATCAGCCACATGGTCTCGGAATGCCGGGGCCCCACGGCCGGGCAATAACGGGTCAGCAGTATGCCGGAGAGCGAGCCGGCCAGAAGCTTGGCCAAAAAGAATGGCAGGAAGGAAAGCGACATGTAGGAGGCTTCCTGGCCCTTGGGCGCGATGGCGGCCGTGTACTCGTAGAGCCGCGGGGTCCAGAACACCTCGCCCACCGAATAGACGACAACATAGACGAATATCATCACATAATACGGGTTCACCGGGCCCGGAACGCCCAGCCAGGTCTGCGCGATGAGGTGTCCGGGCAGGCCGTCAGCAAAAGGCTGCCACCAGATGGGCGGCATGGCCATGAGAAAAACTGAGCTTGCGGTAAGCGCCGTGCCGAAGAGCACCATGCGGTAGGCCGATATGCGCTGGGTCAGCGCTCCAACGATAGGCACCAGGATGATGACCACGATGGAGTTGAGCGCCCACAATCGGCCTATGGGGGCGCCCGCGCCGAGTTCGCGAATGCCGAACTTGGGATAGGTGTAGTACATGTGCAGCAGGACCAGGCGCACGGCCACCACCAAGGAGATGAAGGCCAGGAACTGATAGAAGGTGGGCTGCTTCCAGAGCCCGGAGAATATGCGCACCGTGTCGCGCAAGGTATCGCGGATCATGAGGCGCAAAGCCTTGAGCGTGCCTTCCCCCGGATACTTGGGCTGCTCCGGCGTGATTTTGACGCCCTCGTCCGTGACCTCCACTCCGTCGCGCAGCCCGAAATACATGATGATGAGGTTGGGGATCGTCATCAGGAAGCTGACCAGGAAGAGCGTCCGGTAGGTGCTCAGGTGCACTCCCAGAACGGGCACCGTGTAGCGGCCGTATTCGCCCAGTCCCTTGCGGACGTAATCAAAGATGTAGCTGCCGATCAGGAAGCCCACGTTCATCATGGCGTAGAAGATGGAGAAGGAGACGGAGCGCTGGGCCGTGGTGGAGTAGCGCCGCACCGCGGCCACCATCACCGGAGTCATGAGCGCCTCGCCCAGAGCCAACGGCAGCAGGCCCAGCAGGAGGACCAGATGCCGGGCGGGCAGGAAGGTCATGGTGGCGCGCGAGCAGATGCAGACCACGAATCCCAGCAGGAAAGCCTTGCGCAGGCCGATGGCATCCACCAAAGAGCCAACCAAGACGGTGAAAAGGGTCATGGCCGTGGACCACACCGTGACGATGAAGCCAGCCCGGGTGTCCGAGTAGCCCAGGTCCGAGGAGAGCCAGAGCACCAAGGTGGAGTTCATGATACCGTAGGCCACGATGGCCAGGACCTTGGCGCCGAAGATGATCCAGAGCTCGCGGACCGCGCCTTTAAGGACCAGGAACTTGCCGAGGAATGATATGGGAGCGCCTTGCGATTTAATCATGGAGGGCGAAGTTGATGGTAGCAATTTTTACTTCTTCTTATGCTTGCCCTACTTGGAACGGAAGCGATTGTATAAGAGTTTCTAATAATTATAGAATCCCAGAACCGCCGTCCTGGCGGAAAGGAGAACGAATCGCGATGCGCTGGCTCTTCGACTTCCTAAACTCGTCCATAGGCAAGAAGGTCACGGTCGGACTGGCCGGCCTCTTCCTCTGCGGCTTCCTGGTCCCGCACCTGTGCGGCAACCTGATCCTGTTCATGGGCATGGCGCCGTTCAACGCCTATGCCCATTTCCTGCAGAAGAACCCCCTGACGCCCCTGGCGGAGCTCGGGCTCCTGGCACTGTTCCTTCTCCACGCCATCGTTACCCTCTACGCACGCTGGCAGAACTGGCAGGCGCGGCCAATGGCCTACGAGATGGTCGTGTCCAAGGGCGGCCGCACCATCGGCTCCCGGACCATGACCTACACGGCCTTCCTCGTGCTCGGCTTCCTCATCATCCACGTAGCTTGCTTCAAGTACGGCTGGGGCAGCGAATTCAAGGACGAGGAGCTCTTCCAGCGGGTCATGGACTTCTTCAAGAGCCCCTGGTATGCCGGCTTCTACGTCCTGGCCCTGGCGGGCCTGGGCCTACACCTGAGCCATGGATTTGAAAGCGCCTTCCAGACCCTGGGCGTCGACCACCCCAAGTATACCCCCCTCATCAAGACCGTCGGCCTGCTCTTCGCGATCACGGTCGCGGGGACCTTCGCCGCCATACCGATCTGGGCCTGTTTTCTGGGAGGTGCAAGGTGAGCCTAAAACTCGACGCCAAGATCCCCGCCGGCCCCATCAAGGACAAATGGGACAAATACCGCTTCGACCTTAAACTCGTCAACCCCGCCAATAAGAGAAAGTACGATGTGCTCGTGGTCGGCACCGGCCTGGCCGGAGCCTCGGCCGCGGCCGCACTGGCCGAACTGGGCTACAACGTCAAGGTCTTCTGCATCCAGGACAGCCCGCGCCGCGCGCACTCCATCGCAGCACAGGGCGGCATCAACGCAGCCAAGAACTATCCAAACGACGGGGACTCGGTCTGGCGGCTCTTCTACGACACGGTCAAGGGCGGCGACTACCGCGCCCGCGAGGCCAACGTCTACCGCCTGGCCCAGGTCTCAAACTCCATCATCGACCAATGCGTGGCCCAGGGCGTGCCCTTCGCGCGCGACTACGGC
>CAIKVT010000009.1 GCA_903830945.1 uncultured Elusimicrobia bacterium | reverse complement strand
GAGAGCGGGATTCCTATAATCAGCAACAAGTGGGTCGCAACTGTTCCTGCGGTGAAGGGGCAGAGAGGTTCCACGCACGAAGCTGAGAACCATCTTGACCCCCGGGAGCACCGGGCGGCGGGAATCTATCAAATTATGACTGAGGAGTCTTGAATGAAGAAGGTCGTCTTAGCCTCTCTCCTGGCGTGTACCGTGCTTTCATTGGGTCTGTCTACGGCGTTCGCGCAGACCCCCGTACAACTTGGATCGCAAGCGGCCCCGGTGCAGATGCCCGACGCCGAATACACGGTCTACAACAACGCGATGAACCAGAGCAACCCGCAGGCCAAGGCATCGGCCATTGAGGCGTATCTGGCCGCCTACCCGAACTCCAGCGTGAAGCAGGACACCCTGGTGACGCTGATGACTGGATACAGCCAGTTCGATCCGGCCAAGACGCTGGACGCCGCCGACCGCGTACTACAGCTCGATCCCGCGAACCTGCGCGCGCTGACCTTCGAGGCATATCTTCGCAAGCAGAACGCCGACTCGCTGACCGATCCGGCAGCCAAGCAGGCCGCGCTGGACTCCGCCGCCGGGTTCGCGCA
This sequence comes from uncultured Elusimicrobia bacterium, assembly GCA_903830945.1. GTDB lineage: Bacteria > Elusimicrobiota > Elusimicrobia > UBA1565 > UBA9628 > UBA9628. The sequence continues at coordinate 962 of CAIKVT010000009.1, read as the reverse complement.
GAAGGGGCTGGCCGCGCCCAAGCCCGCATCCATCGCCGATGCCGACTTCAAGGCGCTGCAGTCCGCGGCTTTCCCCGTCTTCTACAGCATCATCGGCTTCGCGGCCTTCAATAAGAACGACAACGCGGCCGCCATCGACGCCTACAAGAAAGAGCTTGCGTTGGTTCCGCTGGCAGCCACCAAGACGCCCGGCTCGGTTCTTCAGGACATCTTCTACCTGGGCTCGGCTTACTACCAGTCCAATCCGCCGGACTATCTGGACTGCACCTTTTACGCCAGCCGCGCCGTGGCCTACGCGCCGGACAACTTCAAGGCGCAGATGTCTCCCACCGCGACTTATTGCTACAAGAAGTACCACGCTGGCACAGATGGCTACGATGCAATCGTGGCCGCAGCCACAGCCAATCTGAACCCGCCCGCGGGCCTCTTCGCCTCGATCAAGCCTGCGCCCACCCCGGTGGACATCATCAACGGCATCTTCCAGTCCACTCCCGACCTGGCCACCCTCGCCGTCTCGGACAAGGAGTACGTCCTGCAGAAAGGCACACCCGAACAGGCCGCCAAGGTCTGGGCCACCATCCAGGGCAAGTCGGTGCAGATACCGGGAGCACTCGTCATCAGCTCCTCGCCGACCGTGCTGAAGGTTGCCGTCACCGACGACGCCATCCAGTCCAATCCCAAGACCGCCGACTTCACCTTCAACATGACGCCGCCGGAGACGATCCCCGAGCTCAAAGCGAATGCGACCGTTGCCCAGAAGGCCGCTTACAAGAAGGCGGTCGATGCGGCCCAGACGAAGGCGGACGCAATCGCCGCGGCCACCGCCGTCGGACAGACCGTCACCCTCACCGGGACCTACGACTCCTTCACTCCCGATCCCATTCAGATCATCCTGAAGGATGGCGTTGTGATTCTGCCCAAGGCGAACAAGCCGGCGGCGGCTCCGGTACACCACACCGCCG
>CAIKVT010000008.1 GCA_903830945.1 uncultured Elusimicrobia bacterium | reverse complement strand
TACGCGATCACCGGGAGGCGGGTGGCGCGGCTGGATACGTCCGCGTCGAGCGGCAAGGTGCAGTGGAACGTCCAGAATGACAGCGGTCAGGACGTGGGCTCGGGCGGGTATGTGGCTATGATCAGCAGCCCCGGCTGCGGCAAGATCACCAGGAAACTCATCATAGTGCGATAGATGAAAAAGATCATAGGGATAGTCGTCGCCTCGGCCCTGCTGGCTCCGGCATTCGTCCAGGCCGGAGGCGGCGCGGACGCCTATCAATTCCTCCTTCTGGACTCCAATGCGCGGGCCGCGGCCATGGGCGGGGCTTACACGGTTTTGGGTACGGGTGCCGGCGCCTTGGGCTATAATCCGGCGGGCCTGGCGCGCACGGAGCGCAACGAAGTGAGTTTTATGCACAACCAGTACTTCCAGGGCGTGACCCAGGAGTACCTCGATTTCGCCTCGCCTCTGGGCTTGGGCGCGAGCATCAATTACTTGAGCTTCGGCGACGTGCAGCAGACCACGCTGAACAACACGTCGGGGAGCGGGCTTGGGGATACATCGCTCTCAGACCTGGCGCTGAGCGCGGGCTACGGCCGTAGGCTGACCGAAGATTTTTCTGTCGGAGGCGGGGCCAAGTACATCCGGGAGACCATAGACCAGACGCCGCGGGACAACGTCTCGTTCGACTTAGGCGCGCACTACGCGGTGGCGCGGGTGCCGGGGCTGTCGGCGGGGGCGGCGCTTCTGAACATGGGGCCGGCGGTGAGTTATGACCAGGCGCACGAGAACCAGCCGCTGACCTGGCGGTTGGGTGGGGCGTACCGGCGCGACTGGCTGGGCGCGAGCAACGCCTTGGCGCTGGATGTGGTCAAGGAGCGCAACGATTCGGCGCGCGTGTCCGTGGGCGTGGAGACGCGGGTGTTCAAGGTGCTGGCTCTGCGGCTGGGCTACAACCAGAGCAATGACGCCGGGGTGGGGATCACGGCCGGGATCGGCTGCCGGGTCCATGATTTTGACTTCGATTACGCGATCGTCCCCTTCGGCGCGCTTGGCTACTCGAACCGGGCGAGCGTGGCGTACCGGTGGGGCGCGCCGGCTGCAGCGCCTGTCATTCCACCGGCGGTGTCAAGCGGGACGATTCCGGCTCCGGCAGTGCCTGTCCTTCAGCCCCCACCGCCGGACCGGCCGTGACCGCTGTTATCGGGGTCGTCAATCAAAATATATCCCCGAAAGGGAGGGCATGACAGTCAAATATTTCCTGCGCACCTTCGGCTGCCGGGTCAATCAGGCCGAGACCGAGGATCTGCGTGCGCGCCTGGACGCGGCTGGCGGCTCGGCCGTGCCGGACCTCGCGGAGGCTGACCTCTGCGTCGTCAATACATGTACGGTCACGCGCGACGCGGACCGCGAAGTCCTCAAGTTCCTGCGGCGGGCCGGCCGCGAGAACCCCCGCGCGCGGCTTCTGGTGACCGGCTGTCTGGCCGAGCGGCCCTCGGAACATATCCGCAGGGCTGCCCCGCAGGCGCAGATCGTTTCCGATAAGGGTACCCTGCCGCAGACTCTGGGTTTGAGCTCCACGCAGCCCAGCGTCGCCGCCCCGGACCGCGCCCGGGCGCTGCTTAAGGTCCAGGACGGCTGCGACGGCGCCTGTGCCTACTGCGTGGTCCCACAGGTGCGGCCGCACCTGCAGAGCCTCGACCCGGAGACGGCGGAGGCCAGGGTCCGCGGTCTCGTGGTCGCTGGCGTCCCGGAGATCGTGCTCTGCGGCATCCGGCTCGGGCGCTATCGCCACGCAGATGTCGGGCTCTTCGGCCTGCTCTCGCGGATCCTCCTCATTCCCGGGGCGTTCCGCCTGCGCCTATCCTCATTGGAGATCCATGAGGCCGACGACGCGCTGGCCGGGCTTATCGCCGACTCCTCCGGCCGACTATGCCCTCATCTTCACCTGCCTCTGCAGTCCGGTTGCGACGCGACCCTTCGGCGCATGAACCGACCTTACAGCGCGGCTGACTTCACCCGCCGGATCACGGCGCTGCGGCAGCAGGTCCCCGGCCTCGCATTCTTCACGGACATCATCACGGGCTTCCCCGGCGAGACCGAGGCGGAGTTCCGCGAGAGCTTCTCTTTCGTCCGCGGCCTTGGCCTGCACGGTCTTCATGTCTTCCGCTACTCGGCGAGAGAGGGGACCCCTGCCGCGTCTTTGCCGGACCAGGTCCCTGCCGGCGTGGCCCGCGAGCGCCTCGAGCGATGGCTTGGGCTCGACCGAGAATTTCGGCAGCGCCATGCGATGGCGGCGGCTGGCCAGGAGCGGGTCGCGGTTCCGTTGCGGACCGGGGCGCAGGCCGTCACCGAGGATTTCCTGACCGTAAACCTGGACCGGAGCCCCGGGCCTGGTCTCTGGCGGGTAAAAGTCGGGAACAAAGCCCAGGCTCAGGTCCTGGACCCTGCCGGCGTCTGACTATGCTATAATTTGTGTCTTCTTCATGTCAGACTGCATTTTCTGCAAGATAATCGCGCGGCAGATACCTTCTCAGTTGGTATACGAGGACGAACACGCCATCGCTTTCAAAGACATGACCCCGCAAGCGCCCACGCATGTCCTTATCGTGCCTAGGAAGCACGTCGCGGGCTTGAGCGCCTGTGGCGACGGCGACCAGGCCCTGTTGGGGCATCTGCAGCGGGTGGCCGCGGCCGTGGCCGAGAAGGCGGGCATCGCCTCGGGCTACCGGCTCGTGACAAACAACGGCCGCAGCGCCGGGCAATCCGTGGACCATTTACACTATCATCTGCTGGGAGGCCGCTCCATGCAGTGGCCTCCGGGATGAGCATCTCGAAAGACAAGGTGGTGAATTTTTAAATGGTTTTCGTCAAACTGCGTGAGGGTGAGGCCGTCGAGGAAGCCCTTCGGCGTTTCAAGCGTGAATGCGAGCGCAACGGTATCCTGCGAGAGATCAAGAGGCGCGAGCACTACGTTTCCCCAAGCATCAAGCGCAAGCTTAAGGCCGCTGAAGCGCGCCGCAAGATGCGTCGGGCCAGGCGTCGGCGCCCTAGCGTCTGATCGTCTGCGAGTTCCACCGAGAGTTCCCGGAACAGACCGCCCAGACGCGCGGCGCTGCCGCGCGTCTGGGTCGGTATGATGGGCTGACTTATGGCTTTGATCCCTGACGACGCCTTGGAAAGCATCCGCTCCCGTGTCGACATCGCGGAGCTGGTGAAGGACTACGTCCCACAATTGGCGCGTGCGGGGCGCAACTTCAAGGCCCGCTGCCCATTCCATCAAGAGCGCACTCCCTCGTTCATCGTGACGCCCGAACGGCAGACCTTTCACTGCTTCGGCTGCGGCGCCGGCGGAGACGTCTTCGCCTTTTTGATGAAGATGGAATCCCTGAGCTTCACCGAAGCGGCGGAGAAGCTCGCGGAGCGCGTCGGCGTTAAGATCGTTAAGAGCGAGGAGGCCCTGGGCCCGGCTGAAGTCGAGCGCTTGAAGATCAGGGAGCTCTTGGAGCTCGCGGCCGCTTTTTACCATCAGACCCTGCTCAAGTCTCCGTCGGCGGCCAACGCTCGGAAGTATCTGGCCGAGCGCAAGGTGTCCGCCGAGAGCGTCACGACCTTCCGCCTGGGCTATGCTCCGAAGGACGGCGACGTGGCGGCACGGGCCCTGCGCAAGGGCTTCGCGCCGGAGCTCGTGGTCAAGGCCGGGCTGGCCCGGAAGGCCGAGCGCGGCGGCTTGCGGGATTATTTTTTCGACCGAGTCCTCTATCCTATCCAGGACGCTAAGGGCGTGGTGGTGGGCTTTGGCGCCCGTGCTTTGGGTGAGGGCCACCCCAAGTACCTCAATTCTCCCGAGTCTCCGGTCTTCTCCAAGGGGCGCGTCCTCTATGGCTTGTTCCTTGGGCTGCCTGATGTGCGCAAGCAGCGCCGTGTGGTCCTGATGGAAGGCTATATGGACGTGATGGCTGCCCACCAGCACGGCCTTAAGACCGCTTGCGCGCCGCTGGGCACCGCGTTGACCTTGGACCAAGTCGCGCTTGTGAAGCGCTATGCCGGCGAGACGATCGTGGTCTTCGACGCGGACCAGGCCGGCGAGAATGCCGCCTTGCGCAGCGCGGAGCTGCTGCTGGCCGAGGGGCTGGGCGTCGGCGTCGCGACCGTGCCTCAGGGTAAGGATCCTGATGAATTCCTGCATGCCCATGGCCTGCCGGCTTTTCAGAAGTGTCTGGCCGGGGCCGTGGACCTCGCCCAGTTCCAGACCGAGCTGGCTTTAAAGCGCCGGCCCGGGGCCCTGGGCCCGGCCGAGAAGTCCGCCGTGGCCCGGGAGGTCCTGGAAACCATCAGCCGCTGCCCGGATGAGATCGTCAAGAGCGGGTGGCTCACCCGCCTCGCCCAACGGCTCAAGATCGACGAGGGGTCTTTGCGCCTGCAGCTATCCCGGCGCGGGCAGGGCGAGCGGCCGTTACGGTCGGCCCCAGCCGGGACGACTCATCCGATGGCCCCGAAGGCCGAGTTGGCAGGCGGCGAGGAGGATATCTTCACCGATGTTTTTATGGAACCGGGGCTCTTCGATCTGGTGCGGGAGGCTGATTTTTCTTCCGAGACTGGGCGGCGCATATGGCAGGCCCTGGCCAAGCTGCATCCTTGGCCCGGTGATTGGTCCCTGAGAGTGCGCGAAGGACTCGCGCCGGAGGAGAATTCTCTGGTCCAGAGGATTCTGCTCAGGGCAGATGAGTTTGAAAAGACCGAAGTCGCGTCGCGCCTGCAGGCGACGCTGGCTCGGCGTCGGGCTCAGACCCGTTGGGATGCGCTCCGTCAGACCTTGGGCCGCGACGGCAAGCTCGGCGCTGCTGAGCATGCCGAATATTCGCGGTTGCTGGGGGAATTGAAAGGCTCGCCGAAGAAATAAACCAGAGGAAAAAGATTATGGCACTGCACTCAAGTCAGGCGATGGGGAACCTCATCAAGCTGGGCAAGGAGCACGGCTATCTTACTTTGGAAGAGATCAGCCGCACCTTGTCCATGTCCAATGTGAAGTCCGAGGAGGTGGACGAGCTCATGAGCACGCTCGAGGACCTCGGTATCGAGATATTGGACCGCAAAAAGTCGGCTTTGACCCCGGTGGTGGAGAAGGAGCGCTTCGCCGAGGAGTGGAGCGCGGGCTCGGACATCTCCAACTCCATCCGCATGTATCTCTCCGAGATGGGGCGGGTGCCGTTGTTGAACCGAGAGGAAGAGGTCACCTTGGCCCGGAACGTTCGGGAGCGCGAGAAGGAGCTGCGCCTGCTGGTGCTGGAGTCCCCGGTCACCCAGCGCGAGATCCGCTCCTGGGAGACCTTGATCGAGGCCCAGGAGATGACGCCCAAGGAGCTCATGCCGCGCGGCCGCAAGACCGCATCGGAGCTTTCCGGCATGCGTCGGCGCATGAGGTCCGTGGCCGACTTCATTGAGAAGTCCGAGAAGATCATGGGCGGACTGCGCGAGAAGCTCAAGGACGTCAAGCTTCAGCCCCTGGCGCGCATCAAGCTCACCAAGGCCATCGAGGCCCGGAACAAGCTGGTCATCGCCAAGATCGTGAGCCTCAATCTCAACCTGGACAAGATCAAGCGTCTGACCAACAAGATCAAGAACCTGGCCGCCAAGATACAGGAGTGCCGTGACGAGCTGGAGCGCTACGATCGGCGCTTCGGGATGAGCTATGAGCAGCTGCGCGCCTACTACAACCAGGTCAAGAAAGGGCGCATGAAGCCCGACGCCTTCCGGGCTAAGACCGGCTATTCGCCCTCGGCGGTGGAGGCGGCTCTGGAGAACATGCAGGTCGTGGTCGACCGTCTGGAGCGCACCCAGCACACCTTGCCCGTGCCGGTGGATAAGTTCATCGAGCTTAACGACAAGATCGTGGCCTTGGAAAATACGATCTTGACCGACAAGCTCAAGCTCATTAAGGCCAATCTGCGCCTGGTGGTATCCATCGCCAAGAAGCACGTCAACTCCAACCTCGAACTCTCCGACCTCATCCAGGAAGGGGGACTGGGACTCATGAAGGCCGTGGAGAAATTCGAGTACAAGCGGGGGTTTAAGTTCTCCACCTACGCGACCTGGTGGATCCGGCAGTCCATCAACCGCGCCATCGCGGATCAGGCCCGCACCATCCGCATCCCGGTGCACATGAAGGAGCTGATCTCCAAGCTTACCAAGGTGACTCGGCGCTTCCGGCAGGAGCTTGGGCGCGACCCGAACCTCGAGGAATATACGCGCAGCCTGCACATCAGCATGGATAAGGTGAAGAACGTGTTGAAGATCATGCAGGAGCCGGTGTCTTTGTCCACGCCCATCGGCGAGGACGAAGATTCCTACCTTGAGGACTTCATCGAGGATCGCGCGACGGGGGCGCCGTCCAATTCCGCGAGCACCTTCCTGCGTCGCGGCGAAGTGGAGAAGGTGCTCGCGACCTTGACCGACCGGGAGGCCAAGATCATTAAGCTGCGTTTCGGGATCGACTCGGGCTATCCCAGGACTTTGGAGGAGGTGGGGCGCATCTTCCGGGTCACGCGTGAGCGCGTGCGCCAGATCGAGGCCAAGGCCATACGCAAACTGCGCCATCCTTCACGCAGCAAGTCCCTGAGGGATTACTTGGAGTAGATGTGGAGCGCAGCGAGAGAAGCCGGCATCCGCTTTTTGAAAATGTCGTCTTCTGCTTGGCCCTGTTCCTGGGCGCCATCCTGATCTTCTACGGGGCTCGCGGCTTCCTGGCGCGGCGGTCCCAGGTCTCACCGCAGCTCTCAGGCGGCTTGACGATCGAGACCAGGTCGGGCCAGATGTCGGGCGCGGGCTCGGTCACCGAGACGGCGGTCACCGCCATCCCGCCCATCAAGCTCTCCAGCACGGGCAGCCCGCGCACTTGGCGTCTGGAGGTTCCGTCCCCGACAGGGACGAAGAAGAAGTGATTCGGTCTAGGTTTTTTTAAGCAGGTCGCGCAACATCCCTGCTGCCACGTGCCGGCCTCCCAGGCCGAATGCGATGGCTGCGGCCAAACCCACCGAGCCGAGTAGTATCTGGATGGCCGCGGAGATGAAGTTGACTTTCATGCCCAACTGCTCCATGGCGGTCATGGCGGAGAAGACTACCACCAGGATGTATGCGGCGTGGGCCAGGATCGTGCCGCCGCGGACATTGTTGACCGAGGCGGCGTTTAAGACGATCTCGCGGAGGAAGCGCGCGAAGAGCAGGCCGCCGAAGAGGATGAGCAGAGCGCCGATGAGGATGGGCAAGAACAGCGCGAAGCGCTCGAGCAGGTCCGAGACCACGTTGAGGTTGACCGCGTTGGCCGCGCAGACGAAGAAGATAAAGAGGATGAACCAATAGACGAGGAAGGAGAAGACGTAGACGGGAGATTTGCCTAGGCCTAGGCGGGCTACGACCTCGTTGATGCCGACCTTGCTGGTGTATTCGTCGAGCTTGGCGCTGCTGAGGATACGGTCGATGAGGGTCCGTAGGACACGGGCCGTGAACATCCCGAGAAGGAGCAGCAAGAGTGCGGCCGCGATGCCCGGGATGTGCGCGATGGCGCGGCGGTAGGCGTCCATGAAGGGGTCCGGCAGGATGGCTAGAGAGAGGGTCGTCATAGGCTCGTATTCTAGCAAACTAGCCGGACGTTCAGTCGGCCGGGGAGGCCGCTATTTCGGGCAGTTTTCTACGCCGAAAAAGTTGGTGCCGCACCTGCGTTTCGCGTCTTTCGGTAGGTTGGCGGATTGGCCGTCGAAGGCAGTGCGGCCTGAGGTTCCGTCGCCTATGACCTGCTGGCTGATCGGATTGATGATATCAGAGCCGACCTTTTCGAGAGCGTGCAGGTCAGTGGGGGCGGAGTTGCTGGCCAAATAGAATCTCCTGTGGTCGTCCAGAAAGGGGGAGGATTGTACGATCCCCTCGGTAGTCCCGTCCATTCCCGAATCCAGGCTTTCGGGGAAAATTCTCCTTGCATAAGCCAAAGTGGGATCGCCCTGCGCGCTGCCGTTTTCTGCCGGGTTTCCGTCAGGCCTCGTTCCGCCGGCGGTGGGATCGGCGGAATAAGAGGGTTTTCGGCCGGCCGGCGGTCCTCCCTTGGAGAGGACTTGTCCGTCCGCACTCGTCACGTGGGAAGGTGCCGGCTTGTCGGTCAGGCGGCTGGAGGACGTGTCGTCTGAGAGCATCGGCAGCTGGTTTGGATTCTCCAGAAAAGGCGCCGCTTGCGTCTGGCCGTAAGCTTCGCCGAGAGCCGGCGCATTCTGCGGGTCCGCGGACATCGCCGCTTCGGCCTGCGCCGCCGCCAGCGTCCCCTGGATGTCTTTCATGCAGCTTGGCGACTGCATGCAGTAGTCGAGGTCGAAGCCGGAACTGGCTGACCCGCCTGGGCAGTTGCCGAGGCATTGCAGCCAGTTCTGATTGCTGAGGAACGAGTAATCGTTGCCCTTGGAGTCCTGGTACTTGGCGAGGAAGGCTGCGGCCTTGTTCCGGCAGGCCTGGTCGGTATCCGTGCACTTCGTTTTGATGAACACCCAATTGTCCGGCAGCTTATAGGTGACCGTGCCGACTTTGACCGAGTGTTGCTCGAATTGGGTGGAACTGTCGGCGGGAGAGGCGGAGGCGGCCGCAGCCGCAATGCCCGGTCCCAGAAGGAGGGCCAACCATGCCGTTCTTGGATGCATTTAATGCCTTGCCTGTTAGTATAGCGCCCTGTGGGGTCCTGTCAAGAGGTCGGTCTGCGTTCGTTGTCACTAGAGTATAATGCTCTTCGGTCTGTTTGCCATAGGCCAAAGGGCCTGGGTGTCAATAGGACTAAGGGCCCATTTTTCGACAGTTTCCAGCCGGGCGTGGTCCCGACTAAGAAATCCATTGCCTTACATCCCTTCATATGCTAACATCGCCCGCACGATATGATTAGATTCGGCACGGGCGGTTGGAGAGCGCAACTTTGCGATGAGTTTACTTTTCTCAATATTAGGAAGGTGGCGCATGCCATTTCCGCCGCCGTAAAGGAGAACCCGGATTACGGCATGACCTCGCCCGACTATCAGTCCTGGCTCGGCGAAGGCAAGCGCAGCCCCGTGCCGGTGATCGTGCTCGGCTATGACAGCCGCTTTCTTTCTGAGGATTTTGCCCATGAGGTGGCTGCGGTCTTCGCGCTGGACGGCATTAAGACCGTCCTTTCCGCCTCCGACGTGCCCACGCCCGCGGTCGCCGCCGCCGTTCTGGCGCGCAGGGCGGTCGGCGGCCTTATGATCACCGCCTCGCAGAGTCCCGCCCAGATCAACGGCATCAAGTGGATGTCCTTTTGGGGCGGGGCCGCGACGCTGGATGTGACCGAGGATATCGAGCGGCGCATAGAACTCCTCGGGGCGCACGCTATTAAGACCATGTCCCTGGACCGGTCCCTGCGCGAATCGTGGATTGAAACGGCGGACTTGCGCCCCGGCTATTTCAAGCAACTCTCCTCCCTCCTGGACGTCAAGATGATTCGCAGGGCCGGGCTTAAGGTCGCTGTCGACGTCATGCACGGGTCCGCACGCAATCACATGCGGCCCTTTCTGGAGGGGCTGGGTGTGGAGGTGGTCGGCCTCCATGAGCAGCGTGACGTGCTCTTCGGCGGCCGCGCGCCGGAGCCCACGCCGGAGTCCTTGACCGAACTGGCGCAGGTCGTGGCCAAAAAGAAGCTCAGCCTCGGCTTGGCCTGCGACGGCGACGGCGACCGCTTCGGCGTCCTCGACGCCGGCGGGCGCTGGATCCCTGCCAATGAGGTGTTGGCCCTGGCCCTGGAGCACCTGGTGGTCAATCGGGGAATGAAGGGTAAGGTGGCGCGCACCGTCATGACCTCCCACTTCGTCGACGCCGTGGCCAAATCCTACGGCCTCGAAGCCCGGGAGACCCCGGTGGGATTTAAGTTCATCGGCGACCTGTTGCGCACCGGGCAGTTCGTCCTGGGCGGCGAGGAATCCGGCGGACTCTCCATCCGCGGCCATGTGCCGAATAAGGATGGGCTGCTGGCCTGCCTGCTCATGCTTGAGCTCGTCGCCTGCGAACGCAAGCCGTTGAGCGTCGTGCGGGATCGCCTTTTTAAGCGCGTCGGCCCTTTCTACAATACCCGTGAGGATTTCACCATGTCCCGGCCGCGGGAGATTCAGGAGCTTGAAGAACGCCTGCGCGTGCGGCCGCCGTTGGAACTGGCTGGCGGCTCCGTGTGGCGCATTGACCAATCCGACGGCTTCAAGTTCATCCTGCGCGACGGAAGCTGGCTGGGCCTGCGCTCCTCGGGTATGGAGCCTGTGTTTCGCCTCTATGCGGAGGCCCACGACTCCAAAAAGCTCGCCGCGCTCGTTGATGCGGGGAAGAAACTTCTGCAAGGGAGATTGTGAAAATGGCTAGGATTGATTCCGTCCGCGCATTGGAGATACTTGATTCGCGGGGTTTCCCCACCGTAGAAGCCGAGGTTCGCCTCGACGACGGGACGGTCGCATCTGCCGCGGTGCCCAGCGGCGCTTCCACTGGCGAGCATGAGGCCGTGGAACTGCGCGACGGGGACAAGGCCCGATTCGGCGGTAAGGGCGTCTTGAAGGCGGTCTCGCACGTGGAAGGCCCCTTGCAGAAATTACTCAAGGGCAAGGACCCGCGCGAGCAGGCGGCACTGGACAAGGCCATGATTGCGGCGGACGGGACCGCCAACAAGGGGAAGTTGGGCGCCAATGCCGTCCTCTCTCTCTCCATGGCGGTCTGCCGGGCCGCGGCGGCTTCGGCCAAGCTGCCCCTCTACGTCTATCTGCGTAAGGCTTACGGCCTGCCTGAGGACGAGTGGCTGCTGCCTACTCCCATGCTCAACGTCATCAACGGAGGCAAGCACGCCGATTCGGGTCTTGACGTTCAGGAGTTCATGCTCGTTCCCGTGGGCACGGCCTCTTTTCACGATGGGCTGCGCGCCGGCGCCGAGATCTACCAGGTGCTCAAGAAGACCTTGGCCGGCATGAAGATGACCGTGGCCGTGGGCGACGAGGGGGGCTTCGCGCCCCAGCTTAAGGATCACGCAGGCGCCTTGGACGTCTTGATAGATTCCATCGCCAAGGCGGGTTATAAGGACAAGGTCCGGCTTGGTCTTGATTCCGCGGCCAGCGAGTTTTTCAAGGATGGCGCCTATCAGTTCGAAGGCAGACCCCGCAGCGCCTCAGAGATGGCCGATCTTTACGGCGGTTGGCAGAAGAAATACGGCATCATCTCCTTCGAGGACCCCCTGGCCGAGGATGACTGGGCCGGATGGCAGGGCATGACCGCCAAGTTGGGCGCGGGCGTGACCATCATCGGCGACGATATCTTCGTGACTAATCCCGAGCGACTTAAGCGCGGCATCCATGAGAAGACCGCCAACTCCATCCTCATTAAGCTCAACCAGATCGGCACGGTAACCGAGACCATGGAGACGGTTTTGAACGCCCATAAGGCGGGTTTCTCGACTGTCATCTCACACCGCTCGGGTGAGACCGAGGACGCCTTCATCGCCGACTTCGCCGTGGCCACAAACGCCGGCGCGCTCAAGACGGGCGCTCCCTGCCGCTCGGAGCGCCTGTGCAAGTATAATCAGCTGCTGCGCATCGAGCGCGAGCTGGGTGCCAAGGCGCGTTACGCGGGCATGGCCTGCTTCAAGACGGCTGCCGGGGCAACCCGATAGCCTTTTGAATCCCGCGCCGTAGGCGCGGAATTCGGACGTCCCTCCGCGGTGGACGTCCGTGCCGTCGGGGGATGAACTTCAAGTGAAAAGTCCTGATCCTAAAATCTGGTTCTCTTGGCTGCGCTTGCATTGGCGGCAGGTGTTGGCCTCGGTCGGCCTGCTGGCGGTCTTCTTCGGAAATCAGGGCTTCCGGAGTCTGGTGCGCAATTGGCTGGAATTGCGCAGCCTTTCTCATGAGATCTCGAGCCTGGAGGCGGAGCGGACGCGGACCGCCGTCCGCCTCAAGGAATTGCGCGAGAGCGATTCCTTGTTGGAGCGTGAGGCGCGCAAGGTCGGTTTTTCCAAGTCTGGCGAGATCGAATATCGCTTCACGCCGCCGAAGAAATGAAGATATCGGCCTGCTTGCCGTCCTTCTCCGCTAGACTTGAACCCGGATTGGCATGAAAACTGTCTAGATATATAATGGATGTGTCGCACCCCCAACGGAAGCATTTGTGGATATTATAGGAAGGTTCTTCCAAGCACCTCTGGGCAGCTTCTTTCTTTCAGATGTTCGGGGGGCCGGGAAATCCTCTGGGCGCGTTTCCTCGAACGACCGGTCGCAAAATGACCGCGGCGCCCTGCTTGTCGCCGCCGCCGTCATCGTTGCAATCGGCCTCAGGGCGTGGGCGCTTTACATGCGCGGGGCGCTCGACTATGACGAAACGTATTATTACATGCTCGGCAAGAGCCTGTTCTCCGGCAAGGGGTATACGCTCAACGGCTTGCCGCATACGGCGTTTCCTCCGCTCTATCCGATATTCTGCGGGCTGACGAGCTTCGTCAGCGCGAACGTCCTGTTTTGCACGGCGTTGATATCGGTCATCGCCGGGGGCCTGCTGCCGATCCCCGTGTACTTCCTCGCGATGGATATGCATAACCGCCGTGTCGGCGTCTTGGCGGCGGCGCTCGTCGCGGTGTGGCCGGCGCTGTGGTTTTTCGCGGTGAGGAGGATCCCGTATGTGATGCGGATGTATTGCGGGTCCGAGCCTCTTTTTACGACGCTGTTTATCGCGGGGATACTCTTCTTGTGGCTTGCGGCGCGGCGCGATCAATTCTGGCAGGGGGCTCTTGCGGGAGGGCTTATCGGCCTGTCGGCTCTTGTGCGTAACGAAGCGGCGGTGATGTTCGCGTTCCTCCTTTTTTGGTTTATCGTCGACAGGATCCTTTTTTCCGCCCGGCCTCTGTGCAAAAAGGCGCTCCAGGCGGCGGTCGTGGCGGGTGCGTTTGCCATCGTGGTGTCGCCGTGGATCATTTATGTGCGCTCCGTGAGCGGGCAGTGGAGCATGGGGTCGAAGTTCTCGAACCTGACGAGGACCCTGCCGACCTTTTATGACTGGACCCAGAAGGGTATCTCGTTGCCCTACGTGAAGATCCACTACGCGCTTAACGCCGACGCGACGCAGCTCGAGGACGACTACTGGGGCGTAAGCGACTGGCATAAGCGGCACAGGAGCGCAGCCGGCGGCATAAAGGCCGCGTTGGGACTCGTCAGGCACTCTGATTTTCGGTGGCTTCCCGTGTTGTGGCGTAACTTTACGGTTGGGCCTTTGCCGCTCATCCCGAGATACGTCTGGCTCGTATTGCTTCTGGGAGCCTTCCTGCCTCCAATTGGATTCAAGTGGAGCCGTGGCATGCTCCTCTATGCGACCATGGTCGTTATCCTCGTCGTTCAGGCGGTGATGATCTACGCGATCGCGCGGTTCCAACTCCCGATATTGCCGCTGCTGGCGATTTTGGCCGCAAGGGGCATGGACGCGCTTTGTCGAGGGGCGGCATCCGTGACCGGGGCCTTGACCCATAGGCTCGCGCCCGCATCGGCCGGCTACGCGGCTGTCGCGGCGGGGGTCATGGGACTTATGGTCTGGGATGGGGCGGTGTGCAACTATAAGCTGCCGCGAATGATCCACACGCACGGCATGACGTCATCCAATCAGTACGACGCCGAGCTTTCGCGAGTCCTCGCGACGGCGCTTCCTTCCGGCTCGTCCGTGATGTGCAACAACCCTTGGATTGCGCTCGATGCGGGTCTGGAGTGGCGCGTTTCTCCCTTCGCGGCGCCGGAGCTTCTGGTCAATTATGCTATCAGCAGGAAAATCGATTTTGCCGTCCTCGCTGTCTGGCAAATGCCCAAAGTGGAGTCCCGCATGGCGCTCTATCCTTACCTTTGGCGGGTGATCCCCCTTGGCAATGGCGTGGAGGCATATCTGTTTGACTTTCGCCGGGGGTGGGCCGTTCCGGGGGCTTTGTCCGTGCTGCGCAACTGGTAGCTCTGCGTCATGCCCTGCTGCGGCGCCCGGGAGGGATGGCGGCTTATGATAGCAACGCATGTTTCTCAGGCACGAGCTTATCTCTCCTTCGATCCGGATCGAATAAAGATTATTTTTAAAAACAAAAATATATAATCTTTTCTCATGACGCTGCGCCCCGCATCGCAGCGGATCATGGAGCGTTTTGCGTTTTCCAAAGGAGAATATCATGAGAAGACTTTCCCTGTCCCTGGCCTGCTGCTCCGCCGCCGTAGTCATGCTTGGGGGCTGCGGAAGGCGTTCTGGCGACACCATCAGGATCGGCGTGATCGCCGAGTTGACCGGGTCCATCCCCGCGGTCGGGGCCTCCTGCCGCAATGCCGCCCTGCTTGCCGCCAAGGAGATCAACGACGCGGGCGGCATCGAGATGGGGGGCAAGAAAAAGAAGATCGAGCTTGTGATCGAGGACACCGCGGCCAAGGCGGACCAGGCCGCGGCGGCGGCGCAGAAGGCGATAACCCGTGATGACGTGGCCGCCATCGTGGGCCCCAATTCCAGCAGCAATGCTCTGCCCGCCGCCGAGATCGCCGAGAAGGCGGGCGTGGTCATGATCGCTCCTTGGTCCACCAACCCCAAGACCACGCTGGACGCCCAGACCAATCTGCCGAAAAAGTTCGTGTTTCGGGCCTGCTTCACCGACATGTTCCAAGGGCATGTGCTCGGGAAATTCGCCGCCGAGACGCTTAAGGCCAAGAAGGCCGCCATGCTTTACGACGTGGCTTCCGAGGTTCTCAAGAGCCAGTCGGAACTCTTCAAGCAGAGTTTCGAGGCCGGTGGGGGGAGGGTGGTAGCCGTCGAGACCTACACGACCGGCGACAAGGATTTCTCCGCCCAGCTCACCAAGATCAAGAAAGCGGGCCCCGACATCGTCTTTTTGCCCAGCTACTACACGGACGTGCCTCTGCAGGTGCAGCAGGCGCATCGCCTCGGCTTGAAGGTCCCATTCCTCGGCAGTGATGCCTGGAGCACGGAAGAGCTGATCAAGATGTGCGGCAAGGACTGCGACGGTTTCTACCTCTCCAACCACTACTCGCCCCAGACCACCAACCCGGTCACGCGCAGATTCATCGACAGCTATAAGGCCGCTTACGGCGGCGTCCCTGACGACGTGGCCGCGCTCACCTACGATTCGTTCGGCCTGCTGCGGGTGGCGCTGGCTGCCGCCGGGACGACGGATCACCGAGCCATCCGCGACGCCCTCTCGCGGACCACGGATTACCAAGGCGTCACCGGGAATATGAGGTTCACCCCCGGATCCGGCGACCCGGTGAAGGGTGCGGTCATCCTGCAGATCAAGGATGAAAAGTTCGTCTGGGTCACGGACGTGCAGCCGTAGTTAGGGCCAGGCTCGACACGAGAGGACGCGGATTGGCGACTGTGGACTTCGGACCGCCGACCGGCCGCCGCCCATGACTTATCTCATCCAGCAGTCCCTCAACGCGCTCCAGCTCGGCAGCGTGTACGCGCTCATCGCCCTGGGCTATACCATGGTCTACGGCGTGCTGACCATGATCAATTTCGCCCACGGCGATTTCTTCATGGTCGGGGCTTTCCTGTGCTTTCTCTCCGTGGCGCGCCTGCATCTGCCGTTCGTGCCCACGCTCCTGATCTCCATGGCCGGCGTGGCCCTGCTGGCCGTAGCCGTCGAGGTCTCAGCCTACCGGCCGCTGCGCAAGGCGCCCCGCGTGTCAGCCATCATCACCGCGCTGGGCGTAGGCATCTTTCTTGAGCATTTCACCCTCGCCCTGAGCCCGTACCCGCTGCACATCCCGCCGGCCTTCGAGAACGTGACCTGGAACGCGGGCGGGCTGGCCGTCTCTTCCCTGCAGGTCGTCACGGTCCTGCTCTCCGTGGGTCTCATGGCCGCGCTCCAGTTCGTCGTGGCGCGCACCCCCCTGGGCATCGCCATGCGCGCCGTGTCCTGGGATCGCGACACAGCGTCTCTTCTGGGCGTGCCGGTCAACCGCGTCATCTCCGCCACGTTCGCCATCGGCGGCGCGCTGGGCGGGGCCGCGGGCATGCTCTACGCGTTGTCATATCCCGTGATAGACCCGTACATGGGCGTGCTGGTGGGCTGGAAGGCCTTCATCTCCGCCGTGGTGGGAGGCATAGGCGACATCCGGGGGGCCATGCTCGGGGGCTATATCCTCGCCGCCGTGGAGATCGCGGTCGCGGTCGCGCTGCCGTCCACATACCGGGATTTCGTGGCGTTCTCTTTGCTGATCGTGCTTCTGATCTTCAGACCGTACGGGATCTTCGGCCGCCCTCGGCCGCAGAAGCTCTGAGGCCGCGATGACCTGGCACACGGCAGGGGCGCTTTTTCGGGACCGACGCACGCTTTACGCGCTGACCGCGACGGGCTTTGTCCTTTCCTGGGCCATCCCCCGCTTCGGGCTCCTCGACGCTTATGTCCAGCTCATCCTCATGTATGTGGGCATCAACGTCATCCTCTGCCTGAGCCTCAACCTCATCAACGGCTTCATGGGCGAGTTCTCCGTGGGGCATGCGGGGTTCATGTCGGCCGGCGCCTACACCGCCTCCCTGTTGACCGTGCGGGTCTTCCCGCACGGCGTCGCGTGGGCCTTCCCGGCCGCCTGCCTGGCCGGAGGCTGCGCGGCGGCTCTGCTGGGCCTGCTCGTGGCGCTGCCGTCGTTCAAGACGCGGGGGGACTACCTTGCCATCGTCACGCTCGCCTTCGTTTTCATCGTGAAGTCGGCCGTCGAGAACATCGACGCGGTCGGGGGGCCGCGCGGCTTCCTGGGCATGGACCATCTCACCACGCTGCCCTGGGTGTTCGCCTGGACCGTCGGGACGGTCTTCGTCATCCGGAACTTCATATACTCCCGGTACGGCCGCGGCGTGCTGGCGGTGCGGGAGGACGAGACCGCCGCCGAGTTCATGGGCGTGGACACCCGCCAGGTGAAGGTTCTGACCTTCGTCGTGGCCTCCTTCTTCGCCGGCGTGGCCGGGGCGCTGTTTGCGCACCTGCTTCAGTATATCAGCCCCGGGATGTTCGACATCGTCAAATCCACGGAGATGCTGGTCATGGTCTACCTGGGCGGCGTGGCCTCCATCGGCGGGTCGCTGCTCGGGGCCTCCCTCTACACGGTCTTGCTGGAAGTCCTGCGGCCGCTGGCGATGTGGCGCATGGTGCTCATGCCCTTGCTTCTCGTGCTGCTCATGATCTTCCGGCCGCGCGGCATCATGGGGATGCGCGAGTTCCCGTGGTTCCGGCGGCGGCCTCAGGCGCGGGGCGGCGGGCGGGCGGCCGGCGTCACGGCCGCGGCCCAACCCCGGGCCCAGGTCCCCATCCTTCTGGATGTCTCCGGCCTCACCCACCGCTTCGGCGGGCTCACCGCCGTATCCGGCTTCGGCCTGAGGATGTCTTCAAGCGATCTGGTCGGCATCATCGGGCCCAACGGCGCGGGCAAGACCACGGTCTTCAACCTCATCACCGGCGCGTACCGCCCGGATAAGGGCCGCATCCTCTTCGCCGGCCAGGACATCACGGGCCGGCGGCCCGGCGAGATCAATGCCGCGGGCATCGCCCGGACGTTCCAGAACATTCGGCTCTTCAAGGACCTGTCGGTGCTCGACAACATCATGACCGCGCACTATGCGCGCTCGGCCTGCGGCGTGGCCGAAGCTCTGTCGCATGCTGGAAGATACAGGGCCGATGAGTCACGCGTGCGGGACCACGCTCTGGACCTGCTGGCCTTCTTCGAGATGGAGGGGCAGGCCTCGGCCTGCGCGGGCAGCCTTCCCTACGGCCTGCAGCGCCGGCTGGAGATCGTGCGGGCGTTGGCCACGAGGCCGCGCCTGCTCCTGCTCGACGAGCCCGCGGCCGGCATGAATCCTCTGGAGGTGGACCAGCTCATGGAGTTCATCCGGCGGGTGCGCGCGGAGTTCGCGGTCGCCATCCTGCTCATCGAGCATCAGATGCGTCTGGTCATGTCCGTGTGCGAGCGGGTGGAGGTGCTGGATTTCGGCACCACCATCGCGGCCGGCACTCCGGCGCAGATCCAGAGCCACCCGCGGGTGCTGGAAGCGTACCTCGGCCAGGAGGCGGCGTCATGAGCGCGGGGCAAGCTCTGCTCGAAGTCAGGGATCTGGCGGTGTCCTACGGCGGCATCCAGGCCGTGAAAGGCATCTCGCTGGAAGTGCGCCAAGGCGAGATCGTGGCCCTGGTCGGCGCCAACGGGGCGGGCAAGACCTCCACGCTGCGCGCCATCTCAGGCCTGCTGCCCTACTCCGGAGAGATCCGGCATGAGGGGACCCTCCTGCGCGGGTTGCCGCCCCACCGGATCGCGGCGCGCGGCATCGCGCACGTCCCCGAAGGGCGCGGCATCTTCGCCAATCTCACGGTGGACGAGAACCTCAAGCTCTCGGCTTGGCCGTGCCGGAGCCGGGCAGCAAGAGACCGCGGCACCGAGCGCGTTTTCGCGCTGTTTCCCCGGCTTAAGGAGCGCCTTGGCCAGCCGAGCGGCACCTTGTCGGGGGGGGAACAGCAGATGCTGGCCCTGGGGCGGGCGCTGATGAGCGGCGCCGGGCTGCTGCTTCTCGACGAGCCCTCGATGGGGCTGTCTCCGCTGCTCGTCAAGGAGATCCTCGCCATGCTGACGGACATCAACCGGCAGGGAGTCACCATCCTGCTGGTCGAGCAGAACGCCAACATGGCCCTGCGCATGGCCTCGCGGGGGTACGTGTTCGGATCCGGGCAGCTGGAACTCTCCGGCACGGGGCAGGAACTGCTTGGGGATCCTCGGGTCAGGAAAGCGTACCTGGGAGCGTGACGCCGGACTGCGATCAGGAGACTCGCGCGCCGGCGTTTTCTGAGGGGTTCCGGCCAAAATTCTTTATGAGCTCAAAATACGATAGAATGAGATAGATCATGGAGGCGATCTATCTTAGGCAATTGGCCGTAGGGCCCATGCGGAACTTCGCCTATCTAGTGGGCGGCTGCGCAAGCCGCGACTGCGTGGTCATCGATCCAGGCTGGGATGCCCGGTCTCTCCTGGAGGCCGCGGCGCAGGACGGCCGCGTCATCAGGGCCGTGGCGCTCACCCACGGCCATTTCGACCATGTCGGCGGGGTCAAAGACTTGCTGGCGCAGGCGCAGATCCCGGTGCTCGCCTACAAAGGGGACGTCGCCGCCTTGGGCGAGTCATGCAAGACGGTGCGCGCTCTGGATGATGGCGACACGTTCGATGCCGGCGGCCTGGAGCTGCGCTGTCTGCACACCCCGGGCCACACACCCGGTTCTCTGTGCCTGCTGGCCCAGGGACAGCTCTTCACCGGCGACACCTTGTTCATCGACTGCTGCGGCCGCACAGACCTGCCCGGCTCGGATCCAGCGGCCATGCACCGGAGCCTGCGGCGCCTGGCGGCCCTGCCCGGAGCGACCGTGGTCTGGCCCGGCCACGATTACGGCCCTCGTCCGAGCGCGCCCCTGAGCGCTATCCTTAAAATGAACCCGTTTCTGGCGGCCTTGACCCCGCAGGAGTTCCTCCGGCTGGGGGTTTAGCGCATGCATCCGGTCCTGCTGACCTTCGGCAAGTTCCGCATGTTCAGCTACGGCGTCCTTATCGCCCTCGGCGGCGTCCTCTCGTGCCTCATCTGGAGCGCCAAGAGAGAGAATATGGGCCTGCGCAGCGAAGATGATTTTTGGCTCCTGGTCAACGTCATCCTCTTCGGTGGTTTCCTGGGAGGCCGCGGCCTTTACATCATCGAGTATGTCCCATTCCGCGGCTCGGACATGTGGTCGGCGGTATTTTCGGTGAGCCGGGGCTTCTCGGTGCTGGGCGCCTTCGCCGGCGTCGTGGGCGCAGTCTGGCTCCTGGCCCGCCGTCGCCGCATTCATTTTTTAAGGTTGCTCGACTACGTGAGCCTGGTCGCCCCATTCTGGCACATCTTCGGCAGGCTTGGATGCTTCGCGGCCGGCTGCTGCTTCGGCCGGCCCACGCGGATGCCCTGGGCGGTCCGTTTTGTGGACCCCGTCTGTCTGATCGACAAGGCTTTGCTCGGTACCCCCGTTCATCCCACGCAGCTCTATGAAGCCTTCGGGGAGGCGGGGATATTTCTGGGCCTCTGGTTCCTTGTGGTTCCCCGCGTCGAGAGGGGCGACCTGCCTTTTGGGACCATCAGCGGCCTGTACTTCGCCGCCTACGGGATGCTGCGCTTCGGCGTGGAATTCTTCCGCGGCGACACGGTCCGCGGGGTTTTTGGACTGACCGGCGGGCAGGCCCTCTGCCTGGTCCTGCTGTCGGCAGGGCTGGTCCTCATCGCCTGGGCCAGGAGCAAGCCATGCACCCAATCCTGATCGCGCTCGGGCCGCTCCACCTGTCCACCTACGGCGCCGCCGTGGCCGCCGGTTACCTCGTGGCCATCCTGTGGCTCAAGTCCCAGATGGCCGCGCTGGGGCTCGATGAGAATGGGTTTTGGCGACTCATCTACTGCCTGTTCTTCGGAGCCATCGTCGGCGGCAAGCTCCTGTACTGGGCCGTGTCCTATCGGGACATCCTCGACGGCCGGCTGAGCCTCGTCGGGGACTTCCGCTACGGGTTCGTCTTCTTCGGCGGAGTGCTGGGAGCCTTGGCCATGGGCACCGTCGTCAAGTTCTGGCTGGGATTTAGTTTTCTCGCTGTCGCCGATTATATCGGCGTGGCTCTGCCTTTCGGCCATGCGCTTGGTCGCCTGGGTTGCCTGGCCGCGGGCTGCTGCTACGGCCGCCCCACGAGTCTGCCCTGGGGCATCGCCCTGGGAGGAGACCCGGCCAGCGTGACGCCGCGAGAGCTTTGGGGCATCCCCCTGCATCCGACCCAGCTCTACGAGTCCGCGGCCAACCTTGGCATAGGATTTTTCCTGCTTAAGGTCCTCCTGCCTCGCGTCAAGTGCCGAAAGCTGGTCGCGGGGACGGTGTTCTTGGCCTATGTCGCTTTCTACAGCGCCGCACGGTTCGTCATCGAGTTTTTCCGCTTCGACGACCGGGGCGCCTCCTTGCCGCCTTTCTCCATCTCCCAATGGCTGGCCTTGACCGGGATTGCGGCCGTCGCCGTGGTCATGGCGCGCAGGGGGGTGCGGCCGATATGAAACAAACTCCGGCGTCCTTCGTCGCGGACACCCCGCGTCAGCGGCTCGATGTGTTCTTGGCAGGCCATTTTCCGCATCTGAGCCGCAGCCATCTCAAGAAGCTGATCGCGCGGGGCGCGGCGCGGGTGGGCGGCGAGCTCGCGGACGCCGACAGGCGCTTGCGCGTCGGGGAGTCCGTGGCCGTCGAGTTCTTGACCCCGGAGTGGGCCAAGCCCTATGGCGCGTTCGGAGACTGGGTGCTCCATGAGGACCGCGATCTGCTGGTCCTCAACAAGCCCGCGGGCCTGCTCATGCACCCGCTGGGCGGCAGCTGGCTCGTCGTGCCCGAGGCCGCGCTCGCCGAGGACGAACCCAATCTCGCCGGCATCCTGCTGCGCGAGCGCCCGGGCATCAGCGCGGCCGGGACTCCGCGCTGCGGCATCGTGCATCGCCTCGACCGGTGCACGAGCGGGGTCTTGCTTGTGGCCAAGACCCCGGCCGCCTCGGAGACTTTGATCCGCGAGTTCAAGGACCGGGTGGTCTCCAAGACCTATCGCGCCGTGGTGCGTGGCCAGTGGCTGGAAAAAAGGTCCAGCGTGGAAGCGCCGGTGGGCCGCAAGCCAGGGCATCGGCGGGTCATCGCGACGCCTTTCGGCAAGGAAGCGTCCACCGGTTTCGCCGTGTTGGAGTCATGCGCGGCCGGGGCCTTGGTCGAGGCCTTGCCTTTGACCGGCCGGACCCACCAGATCCGGGTGCACCTCAATCTTCTCGGCCATCCGGTCATGGGAGACCCTGAGTGCGACCGGCCAGGTCCCGGGCAGCCGCAGCCGCCGCGGCTCATGCTGCATGCCTATAAGATAGAATTCGCCCATCCTGCGACGTGCCGCCCGGTCCGGTTCATGGCCCGGGTCCCTAAGGATATGCGGCAGTTCTGGGTCTCCTGCCGCAGCCCGCGTTGATTTTCGGGCAGGATCTTAGGCTAAGCGATAGACTGATGGGCGTGGTGGTCGCTGATGTGTTTTAGGAAGGTTCGCACGGCCCGGTTCTCGCGCCGCGTCCTGCGCACCAGGACTCCCAGCGGCCTGTAGAGCTTCTGATCCCTGAACCGCCGCATGCAGAGGCTGCCGCTCTTCGCTTCGGCCGCCACCGTCGCTTCCGGCACGATGGAGACGCCCAACCCGCTTGAGACCGCGCTCTTGATGGTCTCGATGTTGTCGAGTTCCATGCGCACCTTCGGCCGTACCCTGGCTGCGCGCAGGACCTTGTCCAGGGCCTTGCGCGTCGGGGTGCCTCGATCGAAGGCGATGAAATCCTGCCCCGCCAGGTCTCCCAGGCACACGTTCTTTTGGCGGGCCAGAGGATGGCGCTTGGGCAGGGCCAGGACCATCTCCTCTTCGGAGAGGGGGATGGTCTGCAGATCCCGGCGCTTCACCGGATAGGCCATGATGCTCAGGTCCGCCCGACCGCGCAGGATGTCGTCGCAGATCCGGCTTGCCTTCTGGTAGTCCACCTCGACTTTGACCTCGGGATGGCGCTGGAGGAAATCCTTGAGATAGCGCTGGAGCACGTAGGTTCCCACGCTGTAGATGGCCGCGATGCGCAGCCGCTGCTCGGATTCCGGCGCGACGGACTGGATGCGCGCCGTGATGTCCTCGTAGGCGGCCACGATGCGTTTGGCCGTCCGGTAGAAGATGCTGCCTGCGGGGGTCAGCTTGAGCTGGCGGCTGCCGCGGTCCAAAAGCGGCCGCCCCACGGAGCGCTCCAGGTGTTTGAGCTGCTGGCTCACGGCCGACTGGGTCAGGTAGTTGAGCTCGGCCGCCTTGGAGAAGCTCCCGGTCTCGATGAGGTCCCGGAAGATGCGCAGTGATTCTAGATGCATGAGTGCGATTCTATCAAACTATTAGTTCACCTTATACCAGCATAAGCAGGAATTCGAGGCCTGAATCTGATGATTTTGCTATCATTGCGATGCAGGAGACAGACTGTCACGGAGGATCCCCGCCATGAGCTTCAGCACGATCGCCAGGGCCATCGCCGAATCCCCCACATTGAGCCTTAATCAGACCGCCCGGACCCTCCGGGAGAAGGGCGAGGCCGTCATCCACCTCGGCGGCGGCGAGCCGAAGAATAGGGCCCCTATCAGCGCGATCCGGGCCTCAGCCGCTATGCTCGAGGAGGGGGAGATCAAGTACACTCCGACCAACGGCATCCCCTCCCTCAAGAAGGCCATCGTCCGCTACACCGATGAAAACTACGGCCGGATCGTGGGGCCGGAGAACGTCATCGTTTCCGCCGGCGCCAAGCATTCGCTTTACAACCTGCTCTTCGCCCTGCTCGATCCCAAGGACGAGGTCATCGTCCTGGCCCCCTACTGGGTGAGTTATCCCGAGATGATCCGGATGGTCCGCGGGGTGCCCGTGATCGTCGCCCCGCAGGACGGCCGCTTCATCCCGAGGATGAAGGACATCGAGTCCGCGGTGAGCCCCCGCACCAAGGCCATCATCGTCAACTCGCCCAACAACCCTTCCGGCGTCATGTACCCGGAGGAGCTCATCGCCGAGATCGTGCGCTTCTGCGAGGCCCGGGGCATCACGCTGATCTCCGACGACATCTATCACAAGCTTGTCTTTGACGGCAAGACTCCGGTCTCCCCGTACAAGTTCACGGACCGGGACCCGGAGCAGACCAACATCGTCACCATCAACGGCATCTCCAAGCTCTACGGCATGACGGGCTTTCGCATCGGCTGGGCGGTGGCGCCTAAGGCCCTGGTTCGGGTGCTCGGCAACATCCAGGGCCAGACCATATCCTGCACCTCGGGCCTCCTCCAGGCCGCGGCTGTAGGCGCGCTGACCGGCCCGCAGAGCCCCGTCGACGACCTGCGCTTGGCCCTGGAGAACAATCGCAACCTCATGATGCGGGAGCTGCGTGCCTTCGCCGGGGTCAAGGTCACGCAGCCCGACGGGACCTACTACTGCCTGCCCGACTTCCGGGCCTACGGCCACAGCTCGGTGGAGCTCTCGCAGATGCTGCTCAAGCGGGCCCTGGTGGTCACGGTCCCGGGCAAGGATTTCGGCATGGAGGGGCATCTGCGGCTGAGCTACTGCACTTCGGCCGAGGACATCACCGAGGGCGTCGCCCGCATGAGATGGGCGCTCGATCCCAACGCCCCACAAGAGATATCCATCGGGGGCAAAAAAGTGGTGAGAGACTGGCTATGAACAACATCCTGGACGCTAAGCATACCGCGGCGGGCGCGGCCCGGCTTCTGCAGAGCGACTACGGGCTGGAGAAGCAGGGCTTCGCGAACCTCCGGAAGGTCTACTGGAACCTTCCCGCGGCCGCGCTTTATGAAGAGGCCATCAGCCGCCAGGAGGGCAGCCTCTCGCATATGGGCGCGCTGCTGGTGGACACCGGCAAGCACACCGGGCGCTCCCCCAACGACAGGTTCATCGTCAAGGAAGAGACGACTTCGGACAAGGTCTGGTGGGGGGACTACAACCGGCCCTTCAGCCAGGACAAGTTCAACGGCCTCTACAAGCGTCTGCGGGGCTTCCTCGAGGGTCGCGACGTCTTCGTGCAGGACTGCTACGGCGGGGCGGATCCTGGCTACCGGCTCCCGGTGCGGGTCATCACGGAGCGCTCCTGGCACAGCCTTTTCGCGAGCAACATGCTGCTTAAGCCGGCCACCGCCGAGGAGCACCGGCGCTTCGTGCCGGAGTTCACGGTCGTCTCCGTGCCGTCGTTCCAGGCCGATCCTCAGGCGGACGGCACCAAGTCCGGCACCTTCATCCTGGTCGACTTCGCCCAGCGCCTGTGCCTCATCGGCGGCACGGGCTACGGCGGCGAGATCAAGAAGTCCATCTTCTCGATTTTGAACTATCTGCTGCCGCTCAAGGGCGTGCTGCCCATGCACTGCTCCGCCAACATCGGCCCGGACAACGACGCGGCGCTGTTCTTCGGGCTTTCAGGCACGGGCAAGACGACCTTGTCGGCGGACCCCGCGCGGCGGCTCATCGGCGACGACGAGCACGGCTGGAGCGATGCGGGCGTCTTCAACTTCGAGGCCGGCTGCTACGCCAAGGTCATCCGCCTTTCGCCCACGGCCGAGCCGCAGATCACCTCGGCCGTCCGGCGATTCGGCGCCATCCTGGAAAACGTCGTCTTCGACCCGGCGACCCGGCTCATCGACCTCGACGACGAGTCCCGCACCGAGAACACCCGGGCCTCCTACCCGCTGGAGTTCATCGCCAACGCCGTGCCGGAGAAGACCGGCGGGCATCCGCGCAACATCATCTTCCTGACCTGCGACGCCTTCGGCGTCATGCCTCCGATTGCCAGGCTGACCCCGGACCAGGCGCTCTACCAGTTCATCTCCGGCTACACCTCGAAGGTGGCCGGGACCGAGGCGGGGCTGGGCAAAGAGCCGCAGATGACATTCAGCACATGCTTCGGCGCGCCCTTCATGGTCCAGCATCCCTCCGTTTACGCGGGCCTGCTCAAGCGCAAGGTGCTCCAGCACGGCGTCAACTGCTGGCTGGTCAACACCGGTTGGGTCGGCGGGGCCTATGGCGTGGGCAAGCGCATCAGCATCCGCCATACCCGCGGCCTGCTCGATGCGGTTTTGAGCGGCAAGTTCCTCAACGTCGAGTTCGGCCAGGACCCGGTCTTCGGCTTCCAGGTCCCCAAGTCCTGCGACGGGGTGCCGGCGGGCGTGCTGAACCCGGCGGATTCCTGGCCGGACAAGGCCCTCTACGCGCAGAAGTATCGGGAGCTGGCGGCCCGCTTCAGCGAGAATTTCAAGAAGTTCGAGTCCAGCTGTCCGGCCGAAGTGCGGGCGGCCGGGCCGATGCGCTGACGGTATTTAAGGAGGTCGTGAGATGGCCATAACGCAGATGATGAAGTACGAGGCGGATCGCGACGCTGATTTCGCTCGCTGGGCGACCAGCCAGACCGGCGGCGAGAACCTGCGCCACTGCATCCAGTGCGGAGTCTGCAGCGCCACCTGCCCTTTGTCCTTGTACATGGACTACACGCCCCGGCGGCTCATCAACCTGGCCCGGGAGGGCTTCAAGAATGAGGTCCTGAGCTCTCTGACCATCTGGCTGTGCGCCAGCTGCTACGCCTGTCGGGTGGAATGCCCCAAGAAGATCCAGGTCACCGACATCATGTACGCCTTGAAGCGGCGGGCCATCCAGGAGGGCGTCTACCCGAAGCGTTTCCCCATCCCGGTCCTGGCCAAGGAGTTCGGCCGCATGATCTTCATGTGGGGCCGGGTCAACGAGACCCTGCTGGTCATCGACCTGTTCCTGCGCACCAATTGGTTCAAGTTCCTGAGCATGACCGGCCTGGGGCTCAATCTCATGCGCACGGGCCGCATGTCCTTTTTGCCCGACTCCATCCGCCGCAAGGATGAGCTGCGTAAGATCTTGAACGCCCTGGAAGCCGACAAAACGGAGGTGGCGAAGTGAAATACCTGTATTTTCCCGGCTGCTCTCTCAAAGGGACCGGCAAGGCCTACGAGGAATCCCTCCTGGCCGTGTTCCGGGCCCTCGGTGTCGAACTCAAGGAGATCGACGACTGGAACTGCTGCGGCGCCACGGCCTACATGTCCGTCGACGAGGCCAAGTCCTACGCTCTGGCGGGGCGCAATCTGGCCATCGCGGAGCGCGAAGAGCTCGACGTCATCGCGCCTTGCAGTGCCTGCTACCTGGGCCTCAACAAGGCGCAGAAGAGCCTCCAGGACCACCCGGAGATCCGCGCCAGAGTGACCAAGGCGCTGGCCGCCGCCGGCCTGGAATACCACGGCAAGGTCAAGGTCCGCCATCCCCTCGATGTCCTGATCAACGATGTGGGCCTGGATGCGATCGCCAAGCGGATCAAGAGCCCGCTCAAGGGCCACAAGTTCGCGCCCTATTACGGCTGCCAGATCGTGCGCCCTTTCGCGAGCTTTGACGACCAGTACGATCCGAAGACCATGGACAAGCTGCTGGCCGCGGCGGGCGCGGAAAACGTGACCTTCCCTCTCAAGACGCGCTGCTGCGGCGGCAGCCTCACCGGCACCGTGCCCGAGGTCGGCCTGCGCCTGGCCTACATCATCCTCAAGGAAGCCAAGAAGCGCGGGGCTGAGGCCGTGGTCACGGTCTGCCCGCTCTGCCAGTTCAACCTTGACGGCTATCAGGACCAGATCGCCCGAAAATTCGAAGCGGTCGACATGCCTGTCGTGTACTTCACCCAGGTCCTTGGTCTGGCCATGGGCCTGAGTGCCGATGAGCTGGGTCTTAAGCGCAGCATCATCTCCGCCGACGTCGTCCTCGCCGGGAGGTAAGTCATGGCCGACAATAACGCAAACAAGCAACAGCCCAACGGGCTGCCGCGCATCGGCTTCTACATCTGCCATTGCGGGTCCAACATCGCGGGCACCATCGACGTGGCCGATGTCGCCAAATATGCGGCGGGCCTGCCCGGCGTGGTCGTCTCGCGCGATTACAAGTACATGTGCTCGGACCCGGGCCAGGAGATGATCGCCCAGGACATCAGGGAGCACAAGTTGGAACGGCTCGTGGTGGCGGCCTGCTCTCCGAACCTGCACGAGGAGACCTTTCGCAAGGCCGCGGCCAAGGGCGGGCTGAACTCCTTCTTCTTCCAGATGGTCAACATCCGCGAGCACGCCTCCTGGGTGCACGAGGATAAGAAGGCCGCGACCGCCAAGGCCAAGGACCTGGCCCGCGCCGCTGTGTACCGGGTGCGCTTCCATAAGGCCCTGGAGAAGCAGCAGGTCCCCGTGGACCCCAACGTCCTGGTCGTGGGCGGCGGCATCGCCGGCATCCACGCGGCTTTGACCTTGGCCAACGCGGGCAAGAAGGTCACGCTGGTCGAGCGCGAGTCCACCATCGGCGGCCATATGGCCGCCTTCGACAAGACCTTCCCGACCCTGGACTGCGCGGCTTGCATCCTGACCCCGAAGATGTCCGCGGTCAAGTCGCACCCGAACATCACGCTCTGGACCTACTCCGAGGTGTCCAAGGTGGAGGGCTACGTCGGCAACTACAAGGTCACGGTCAAGCGCAAGCCGCGCTACGTGATAGAAGACCTCTGCGTCGGCTGCATGGAGTGCATCGACGCCTGCGTCTTCAAGGAGCCGAAGTTCGCGGACAAGTTCAACCAGGGCCTGGGCAAGCGCAAGCCCGTCTACATCGACTTCCCGCAGGCCACCCCTAAGGTCGTGATGATCGACCCGGAGACCTGCATCCAGTTCAAGACCGGCAAGTGTAAGAAGTCCTGCGCGGAGGCCTGCGATCGGAAGGCCATCGACTTCGACCAAAAGGAAGAGGTCAAGGAACTGCAGGTCGGTGCCATCATCCTGGCCACGGGATTCAAGACCTTCGACGCCAAGAAAGAGCCCCACTACGGCTACGGAAAATACCCGGGCGTATTCACGGCTCTGGAGATCGAGCGGCTGGTCAACGCTTCGGGGCCGACCTCCGGCGAGGTGGTGCTGCGCGACGGTAAGCATCCCAAGGCCGTGGGCATCATCCACTGCGTGGGATCGCGCGACGAGAAGACCAATAAGTGGTGCTCGCGCGTGTGCTGCATGTACTCGCTTAAGCTCGCGCACCTCATCAAGGAGCACTCGGGCGCCGAGGTGTACAACTTCTACATCGACATCCGCGCCGCGGGCAAGGCTTACGAGGAATTCTACGACAAGCTCCTCTCCGAGGGAGTGCACTTCATCCGCGGCCGCGTGGCCGAGGTCACGGACTGGGCCATGACGCCGGAAGAGGAGGGCAAGCTGGTCCTGCGGGTGGAGGATACCTTGGCGGGCTTTGTCCGGCGTGTGCCAGTGGACATGGTGGTGCTTGCCACGGGCCTGGAGCCCCAGGCCGACGCCCAGGAGGTGCGCCGCCGCTTCAACATCGGCTGCGGCAACGAGGGATTCTTCCAGGAGCGCCATCCCAAGCTGGCGCCCGTGAACACTTTCACGGACGGCATCTTCATCGCCGGCGCCTGCCAGTCGCCTAAGGACATCCCGGACACCGTGGCCCAGGCTGGCGCGGCCGCCGCGGAGGCCTTGGTCCTCATCGACGCGGGCCATGTGGAGCTCGAGCCCAATACCTCGCACGTAGTCGAGGAGGAGTGCTGCGGCTGCAAGTCCTGCGTGCCCCTGTGCCCCTATACGGCTATCACCTTCGACGAGGCCAAGAAGAAGGCCGTCATCAACGAGGTGATCTGCAAGGGCTGCGGGGTCTGCGCCGCGGCCTGCCCGTCGGGCTCCATCAGGCAGAATCTGTTCGAGGATGAGGAGATCTTCAGCGAGATCGAGGGGGTATTGGGAAAATGAGCTTCGAACCTAAGATCGTGGCGTTCTTCTGCAACTGGTGCACCTACACCGCGGCGGACCTGGCCGGCGTCTCGCGCCTCAAGTACGCCCCCAACGTTCGCGTCATCCGGGTGATGTGCTCCGGCCGGGTGGACCCACAGTTCGTGATGGATGCTTTCGCCAAGGGCGCCGACGGGGTGCTCCTGGGGGGGTGCCATCCCGGCGACTGTCACTACGCGGAAGGCAATTACAAGACTTTGCGCCGCATGCGCATGCTCAATCGCATGCTCAAGGATATGGGCATAGAGGATGGCCGTTTCCGTCTGGAGTGGATCTCCGGAGCTGAGGGCGAGAAGGTCAAGGTCACGGTCAACGACATGGTAGCCAAGGTCCGCGCCCTGGGCCCGCTCGATATGCCCGGAAAATTTAAAGAATGGGATAAGGAGATCGAGGAGCTGGAAGCTCACGTCAACTCCGATGCCCCAACGGAGGTGGCCCATGCCCGATAAACCTAAGGTCGCTTTTTACTGGTGCGCGTCCTGCGGCGGCTGCGAAGAAGCCGTGGTGGATCTTGCCGAGGACATCCTCAAGGTCGTGGAAGCCGTGGACATCGTGCTCTGGCCCGTGGCTATGGACTTCAAGAAAGCCGACATAGCGGCCCGGCCGGACAAGTCCGTCGCGGTGGCCTTCATCAACGGCGCGATCCGCACTTCCGAGCAGGAGGAATGGGTCCACATGCTGCGCCGCAAGGCCCAGGTCGTGGTCTCCTTTGGCGCCTGCGCCAACTCCGGCGGCATCCCGGCCCTGGCCAACCAATTCAAGAAAGAAGACATCCTCAAGTTCGTCTATGAGGACTGCCCGGGCATCGACAACCCGCAGAAGATCCGGCCGCAGACCTCGACCGTGGACGAGGGCCGCACCTTGACCTTGCCCGTGCTCCATAACATGGTGCGCTCCCTGGACCAGGTCATCGAGGTGGACTACTACCTGCCCGGCTGCCCGCCCACGCCCAAGATCATCATGAGCGCGGTGCAGGCCATCCTGGCGGGCAAGCTGCCGGCCCGTGGAACGGTCCTTTCGCCCGACATCGCGCTCTGCGAGGAGTGCAAGCGCAAGGATTCCAAGCCCGCGGATCTGGCTTTGGCCGAGTTCAAGCGTCCCCATCAGGTGCAGATCGACCCGGAGAAATGTCTCCTGGCCCAAGGCCTGGTCTGCATGGGCCCGGCCACGCGCTCGGGCTGCGAGGCCCTTTGCCCGTCGGGCAACATGCCCTGCACCGGGTGCTTTGGGCCGACCTCGCGCGTCAAGGACCAAGGCGCGAAATTCGTGTCTTCGGTGTTCTCCAACATCGTGCCCAAGGAAGAAAAAGACATCGACGCCGTGTTGGACGGAATCCCGGATCCCATCGGGACTTTCTATCGCTATGGGCTTTCCAAGTGCATCTTACGACGGAAGCTTAACTAGGAGCGGCATCAATGGATAAGAACGCGCAGCAGATCTTCGATAAGGCGCAGAAGCTCGCCAACAATCAGTATATTCAGAATCGCCGCATCTCCATCGACCCCATCACGCGTCTGGAAGGCCACGGCAAGATCGACATCTTCCTCAACGACCAGGGAGACGTGGACCATGCCTACTTGCAGATCCCGGAGCTGCGGGGCTTCGAGGTCTTCAGCCTGGGCCGCCCTTCCGAGGACATGCCCCAGATCACCTCGCGCATCTGCGGGGTCTGCCCCACGGCGCATCATATGGCCGCGGCCAAGGCTTTAGACGACCTCTATCAGGTCGAGTGCCACCCGGTGGGACGCAAGATCCGCGAGCTGGTTTACAATACCTTCATTCTCGAGGACCACGCCTTGCACGTTTACATCCTCGGCGGCCCGGACTTCATCGTGGGGCCCGACGCGCCCAAGGAGCTGCGCAACGTGATCGGCGTCATCGGCAAGGTCGGCCTGGACGTGGGCAAGAAGGTCATCTCCATGCGCCGGCGCCTGCGCGAGATCATCAACTACGCGGGCGGCAAGGTCATCCATCCGGTGCTGGGCCTGCCGGGCGGCGTGGCCAAGGGCATCTCTGCGGACCAGATCGCGGAGTTCAAGCAGGTCGCGGCCGAGGGCCTGGAGTTCGCCAAGTTCACCCTGCAGGTCTTCAAGGACATCGTCCTTAAGAACGAGGCCTACGTCAAACTCATCACCTCGGACGCTTTCACCCACAAGACCTACTACATGGGGCTGGTGGATAAGAACAACAAGGTGAACTTCTACGATGGGGACGTGCGGGTGGTGACGCCGGAAGGCAAGGAGTACGCCAAGTTCCCCGTCCAGAAATACCTGGAGCACATCAACGAACACGTGGAGCCTTGGAGCTACATTAAGTTCCCGTTCCTCAAAGGTGTTGGCTGGAAGGGATTCGTGGAGGGGGGAAGCTCCGGCATCTACGCGGTGGCGCCCATGGCGCGCCTCAACGCGGCCGACGGCATGGCCACTTTCGAGGCGCAGAAGGCCTACGAGGAGTACTTCAAGATCCTGGGCGGCAAGCCCGTGCACCATACGCTGGCCAATCACTATGCGCGCGTCGTGGAGATGATCCAGGCCGCGGAGACCATCGTGCAGCTGGTCAACGACCCGCAGATCACCTCCAAGGAGTTCCGCACGCTCCCGACCAAGACGCCGAAGGTCGGCGTGGGCGTGGTGGAAGCGCCTCGTGGTACTCTTATCCATCACTATGAGACCGA
This sequence comes from uncultured Elusimicrobia bacterium, assembly GCA_903830945.1. GTDB lineage: Bacteria > Elusimicrobiota > Elusimicrobia > UBA1565 > UBA9628 > UBA9628. Next base: position 126 of record CAIKVT010000008.1, on the reverse strand, counting down.
CGAGCGGGGCTTGATGCGCAAGACCAACCTCATCGTGGCCACCGTCGGCAACTCGGCGCGCATCGCCATGAGCGTGGACAAGGCGGCCAAGGGGCTCATCAAGGGCGGCAACGTCTCCGACGGGCT
>CAIKVT010000007.1 GCA_903830945.1 uncultured Elusimicrobia bacterium | reverse complement strand
GGCAGGCGCCTGCGGTATCGGAAGTCCCGCAGGCACCGGCCGGACGGATTTCCCTACGGCCGGCGCCGCGGCCCGGGCGGCGCAGGAACAGGCTAAGAGCAGGACTGCGGCCGCCAGGCGGCTATGCCATTGATTCGCGCGTGAAAGTATCATACGCTGATTATACTTTTCCAGGTCCCGAAGGGCCAATTATGAGAATTCTCCGGTATGCCGCGCTCCTGGTACTGCTGGCCGCCGTCCGCGTCAGCGCCGCGGCGCCCGCGCTTTCAGCTTCCGCCGCCTTCCTGGCCGCGACTTGGGAAGTGCTGATGTACGACCATGTGGACCTGCGCGACGGGGCCTGGATACTCCAGACCTCGGGTCTGGCTGTGGACGGGACGGTCTCCCAGCTGGCCGTGCTATTGAAGGACCCCTCGCCTCATCTCGGAGTCCAGGCCGCCGGATTCCTGGCTCTCATCGGGCCGCGAGCGGCCGCGGCCGTGCCCGCTTTGGCCGAGGGCGTGCTGGATGACCGCAGCGCGGACCTGCGCTTCGCCTGCGCCCGGGCCCTGGGCCGCGTGGGCAGGCCGGCCCGCAGCGCGGCCGCGCCTTTGGCGGCTTTGCTCAAGGACGACGACCCTGTCGTGCGCGCCGCGGCGGCGCAAGCCTTGGGCCGCATAGGGACGGATTCGGCCCTGGTGCGCCAGGCGCTCAAGGCCGCGGTTCAGGACCAGGACGCGGAAGTCCGGCGCGCCGCGGCTCAGGCCCTGGGACCGCGCACCACGCGGTAGACCAAGGCCGAACCCGCCATGGCGGCTAAGCCGCCTGCCAAAGCCAAGGCGGCTAGTTCCTGGTAGCGCCCGTCTTGCCAGACTACCATGAGCAGAGAGCCCAGGACTTCGTGGCCGTGGCTGTAGACCATGGATGAGGCTCCCACCTCGCGGAAAGCCGCGATGAAGGACAAGGCCGCGCCCGCGGCCAAGGTCGGCCGCAGCAGCGGCCACCAGATCCGTTGGGCTAGCTGGAAGGCGCCTGCCCCGCAGACCCGTGCCGCTTCGTCGAGCTCGGTCGGAGTGCCGCGCAGGGCAGCCTCCGCGGCCTTGAGCCCGGTCGCCGCTTCGCGTGCCACATAGGCGATCAGCAGGATGAGATAAGTTCCGTAGAGCCAGAACGGCGCGCCGCCGAAAGCGAGCAGAACGGCCAGGCCCACCACCACGCCGGAGAGGGCCGGCGTTGCAAAAAAAAGCCATTCGAGCAGAGCTCGGCCTCGGGTTCGTCTCCGGTAGAGGGCCCAGCCTCCGACCGCGCCCAGCAGGCAGCAGAGCGCGGCCGTAGCCGTCGCCAGGATGAAGCTGTGCCGGAAGGCGCGGCGCACCACCTCGTCGCGCCAGAGCCGCGCCCACACCCCGGCGTCCCAGCCGGAGATCAGCTGATGCGCGCTCATGCCGGCATGGAGGTTGAACGGCCGCAAGGAGCGCAGCAGCAGCGCCCCATAGGGAAGGACCAAGGCCACGGCCGCGTAAAGCGCCAGGAGTCCAGCCACCGGCCAGCGCCAGCGGCCCAGGGCCAGCCGCCGCGCCGGCCGGGCGTTGGCGCGACGGGGCGCGGCGCGCCGGGCCGCGACGCGCTGAAGAACCAGCAGCAGCGCGCCCGCGGCGGCCAGGAGCAGGGCCATGGCCGAAGCCAGCCCCAGGTCCACGGGGCCGACCAGGCTCGTGGAATAGACCAAGGTGCTCAAGGTCCAGACATTGGCGGGCATGCCGATGGGCGCCTGGACCCCGAACTGCGCGTTGCACAACAGCGCGCAGAGCAGGCCCGCCGCGGCCAAGGCGGGCCAGACCGCGGGCAGGATCACGCGCCGCCAGACCAAGGGCTCGGATGCCCCGCAGACGCGGGCGGCCTCCTCCAACTCGCCATCCAGGCCCGAGAAGGCCTCGTGCAGGATGATGAAGGCGACCGGCGAGCAGACCAGTCCGCCCACGAAGGCCACACCCCAGAAGGAGAATATCTCCACGTGTAGACTCGTTCCGGCCCGGGCCAGGAGCACGTTGAGCAGTCCCCCCTGCCCGTCGGCCAGAACGATCCAGGCCAGCGAGGCCACGATGGGCGGCACCAGATAGGGCGCCAAAGCCAGAGGCCGGATCAAGGCTCGGCCCGGAGCGTCGGTGCGCGCGGCTAAGGCCGCAAGCACGCCGCCCGAGACTGCCGCGAAAGCGGCGCCGGTCAAAGCCAGGAGCAAGGTGTTGATCGCGCCCTCGCGCAGACGCGGCGCGGCGAACACCGCGCGCAGGTTCTCCAGGGTCCAGGCTCCCGAGGGATCCCGCAGCGCCCGGAACGTCAGCCAGGCCGCGGGATAGGCGGTCACGAGCAGCAGCAGGACCGCGCAAAGCAAGACGGCGGCCTGGCCCCGCTTCATCGTCCTCCGGACGGTCCTTTAAGCTCCCGCGAGACCCGGCCCGCGAAGGCCTTGGTCTCCGCGTCGTCAAGGGATTCGACGTCCAGGACCCAGGCTTTCGGCCAGATCGCCTGCGGGCGGCGTCCTCGGGGTGCTAGGAAGCCGGCCTGGGTCACGACCTTGCTGCCTTCGGCTGAGATGAGCCAGTCCGCGAAGAGCCGCGCCGTCTTCGGATGCGGAGCCCGGGAATTGACGGCCACGACGGTGAACTGCAGGGGCAGGCCGTCAGAGGCGAAGACGCACTCGATCGGGGCGCCGGCGCGGCGCGCCTCGGCGACCTCCACGTCGCGGTCCAGGCCCACGGCGCGCCGTCCGCTGGCTACGGCCTCGGTGAGCTGTCCGCTCTGGAAGAAGAGCCGGGCTCCGTTGGCGCGCAGACGGGCCAGCCACCCCAGCCCCAGGCCGCGATGGGCCGCGGCGAAGCGGGCCAGGTAAAGGCCCGTGCCTCCCGTATCCGGGTCGACCAGGGCGACCTGGTTTTTCCACCGCGGTTCAGAGAGCTCCGCGTAGGAGCGCGGCCTGCGCTGCGGCGGCACCAGATCGGTATTGACCGCGATGCAGTGGCGTATGACATGGAAGAAGGCGTAGGCGCCGCGGGGGTCCTTGGCCCAGGCCGGCAGTCCCCCCCAATGCGGCAAGCCCCGCAGGTCCGCGAGCCAGCCGCGCCGGCGCAGGCCGGGATAGCATTCGGTCAGGCCTGAGGAGAAGACATCCGCGGCCTGCACCCCCCGTTCCTGGTCGGCCGTGAACCTCGCGGTGAGAGCCGGGCCGCCGAGCTGGACGAGTTCCACGCGGGTCTTGGGATGGGCGGCCATGAAAGCCGCGGCCATGGCCGGATGCAGGGCATGGGTGCCGGCATACCAGACCACCACCCCCTCATCATCGGCCCGCGCGGCGGCCGCCGCCAGGACCGACAGGAGCAGCGCCCGCAGGACCGCGGCTCGCATCGAAACAAGCTTCATGCCGGATAGATCCGGGCGTAGCCGGGCCGCGCCACGGCCACGACCCGCTCCCCAACAGCCGGCGCGCTTCGGGCCGGGACATCCACGACCAAACGCACCTCGCCCTCCAGGCCGACCCGGACCCGGTCGCCGGCGAACTCCACGGAGGTGACCATGCATTCCCAACCCTGCCGGCCGGAACCGGGGGCGGCGAGCTCCAGTTCGTCGGGCCGCAACAGCGCCACCACCGCCTCGCCGTCGAGCAGGCCGTCGGGGATGGACGCCTCCAGCGCCACGGCGCAGTCGAGCACCACCGCTCCGTCCCGGCGCACGCCGCGAAGCTCGTTGCGCGCGCCCAGAAAGCGCGCCACGAGCGCGCTGCGGGCCCGCTCGTAGAGCGCCCGCGGCTCTCCTGTCTCCACGATCCGGCCCCCATCCATGACCGCCAGAGAATCGGCCATGGCCAATGCCTCGTTCTGGTCGTGGGTCACGTAGAGCGCGGTTACTCCGGTGCGCTTCTGCAGACGACGGATATCCGCGCGCAGGGCCTCCCGGTTGGGCGCATCGAGGTTGGCCAGCGGCTCGTCCAAAAGCAGCAAGGCGGGCTCGTAGACCAGCGCCCGGGCCAAAGCCACGCGCTGCTGTTCTCCTCCTGATAGCGCGGCCGGCTCGCGGCCTTGCGCCGCCAGCGGCAGGCGCACCAGGTCGAAGGCCGCGGCCACGCGCTCCTGGAGCTCCGATTCGGGGACCCGGCGCACCCGCAGCGGGAAGGCCGCGTTCTCGAAGGCGCTTAGATGCGGCCAGAGGGCATAGGACTGGAAGACCAGGCCCACGCCGCGCGCCTGGGCCTCCACGAAGAGCCCGCTGGACGCGTCGCTCCAGGAAAGGTCTTCCGCGCGCACGCGCCCGGAGCCAGGCCGCTCCAGGCCGGCTAAAACCTTAAGCAAGGTCGTCTTGCCCGCGCCTGAAGGTCCCAACAGGGCCGTGAGCTTGCCCTGTTCCAGGACCAGGTCCACCTTCCGCAGGATGTGCGCCGCGCCCAGGTCCAACGATACGCCCTCGATAGCGACGCGGCAGGGCTTCATGGTCATTGTGCCGAGGGCGCCAGTTCTTCTCCGAAGAGGAGTTTCCAGGCGGCTTGGTAAGCCACGATCTTGCGGGTCTTTGGCGGCAGACTGTTCAGAAAGAGCATCAGCCGGTCGGCCAAGTCGGGGGTGCCCGCGGCCCGGTCCACGCCTTGGTCCAGGGCCGCCAGGAAACGCCAGGGATGATCGCTGACCAACTGGCGGCCCTCGCTCTTCATCCGTGCGCTCGGCATGTCCCACCATAGGGAGGAGTGCGGCCCTCCCGGCGGATAAATTCGACCTGGGTCGATTGAGGCGACGTCGAAGTAAAGGTTCGCGTGCTCCTGAAGGAGACGCCGCATCGTCTCGCTCCAATGCGCCGTGAACTGCGGAGCCTTTTCAGGTCGGCGCACTCGCCCCGCGTGGCACCAGATGACCCGCGCGCGCGGATAGCGCTGGAGCATGGCTTCCAGAGGCGGGATCAAAGCGTCCTCGACCTCATAATGGATCTGGAACGGTATGCCGGTACGCTGCGAGAAGGCGAAGAGCCGTCGTCCGATCGGGCCGTCGATCGGTTCGGCCAGTTCCGTATCCCAGTCCCCGCCCATCTGGATGTCATTGATGCTCGGATAACGCCGGAAGAAGAACTCGCCGAGCATAGGGTAGCGCCCGGCCTCCGCCACGGCCAGCATGTCGGCGAGGACCCGTTGGGAGCCTATCTGGAGCGGCGGATTCGAGATGACTCCAGTGGGTGATGGGACCGGCAGCACGCGGCTCGGGAAACGTTCTTCCAGTCCCCGCAGGACGCTCTGCCAATGCTCCTTCCACCATCCGTAGCCGCGGGCATTGATGCGGCTCGGCTCATCCTCGGCAGACCAGGCGACCACGGCGAAGCCGCGGGTCTCAAGGTAGGAAAGGATGGACTCCGGATTCATATAAGTCTCGAAATAGGAGGACTCCAGGTCTATGATGGGGAGCCGGCCAGCGGCGCGAACCGCATCGATGCTCTGCCGCCAAGCCTGCTTTCGGGAAGCCCAATCCGGTGGGGCGGCGGCCGCGCAAGACAGGGTCAGGCCCAGCGCACCGGCCCAGCGGAGCAGAAAGTCAAAGGTCTTCATCGAAGAGGAGTCTCCAAGCCGCTTTGTAGGCCACGATCGCCCGCGCCGCAACGTCCAACTGGCGCAGGATGTCACGCTGGCGGGCCACCGCCCCGGGCAGCCGCGCCATGGTGTGGGGAGAGATGCCTAATGCGGACACGAACCGCCATGGCCGCTGCTCGATGAGCAGTTTCCAGCCGGGATAGAGCCGCCCGTCGGCCGCCAGGTAAGGGTCCTGCAGGCCCTCCAGGGATCCACTCTTGACGGACCTCAGAGAAAGGTCAAGATAGAGGTTGGGATGACGGTCCAGCAAGCCTCGCGCCAAGTCGGCGCTCTTGGATGCGACTTTCTCATCGACGGTTGCCTGGCCTTCGTGCGCCCATATGACCCGAGCCTGGGGATACTTCGCGAGAAGCTTTTCCAGAGCGGGGAGGAACCGGTCGTCCTCTTCGGCTCCTACGATCTGCTGGACCACCTGGCTCTGCGCGCAGAAGGCAAAGATCTTGTCAACGAGGTCCGAGTCCGGCTCCGGCAACACGGGCAGGAACGGACCTCTGGCGTGGGCGCTCGAGGGCTGCATCCGGAAATGCATCGGCCCCAGGACCGGCGCTCCCCGTCCGGCCGATGCCTTGACCTCTTGCCAGAGATGGTTAGGTTCCGGAGTTCCCTGGAACTGTCGGTGATGCGGCAGGTCGCCGGTCGGCAAGGGGATGAACACAGCGGGCCGGGCGGCGGTGGCCCGGCTCGCGCAGGGGCCCAGAGTCGACTCCAGATCACGCTCCTCGCAGGTCACCCCCATCAAGGCCACGCCGAGTTCCCGCAGGCGCTCGGCCAGAGGCCCCGGGTTCAGGTCGAAGGCATCGAAGGTGGAAGAAAGGTCGATGAGAGGCAGGACGCCTTTGCTGCGCAAAGAATCGATGGTCTGCCGCCAAGCGGCCGTGGGACGAACCCCCAGTTCGGCGCCGACCGGACCGGACGAAGCACGCAGTCGCCAGAGCCTCTGCGCCAGGTCAGCCGCTTCGGCCTCCTGCTGTTGCGACAGGTCGCGGCGTTCGCCGGGATCCTCTGCCAGCTGGTACAGGCTCATGCGGTCGGCGGAGCGGTCCCATATCCCCTTCCAGCCGTCGCGCGTCACCACGGCTCTCAGAGAGGTGCTGAGCAGATAGTCGGTTTCCGCGAAAGTGTCGAGCTCTTGAGGGCGGCCTTCCAGGAGCGGACGCAAGCTCGCGCCTTCCATCTGCGCGTCCAAGGCAGCGTCCCTGGAGACTCCGGCGAGCTCCAGGAGCGTGGGCATGAGGTCGATCAAGCTGACTGAGGCCGCGACGTGGCGTGGGCGCAGGCCCGGCGCGCGGACCAGCAGGGGCACCCGCAAGACCTCTTCGAAAAGGGTCATGCCATGGTCCACGCCGCCATGGTCGAACAGCTCCTCGCCGTGATCTCCCGTGATCACGACGGCCGTGTCCGGTCGCTCGCCCCGCAGCAGGCGTCCCAGCAGGGGAGCCAGGCGCCGGTCCATGGCCGCGACGGCCTGGTCATAGGACTGCGTCAGCGCCCGCTTCTCCGCGTCGGTCGCCGCGACGGGCTTGCCCTCGATGCCGGCGGAGCGCAGGGCCTTATGGCGCGCCAGAAGGGAAGCAGGCAGCCGGCCTGGATAGAAGGGGTGCACATCATAGCCATGGACCAGCAGGAAGAACCGCTCCCCGGGCTTGACGCTATCCAGCCAGCGTAGTGCCGCTGGCACCGTACGCTCGAAGCCCGAGAAAGTCGGCGAATCATCAAAGACCTCGAAGCCGGACGCCAGCCCGCTTTCTCCGGCCCAGCCCGCCCCGCCCGTGAAGGCCGCGGTGCGCCAGCCCGCGGCGCGCAGGACTTCCGCCAGTGTGCGCGCATCCGGCCGCTCGTCCTTGAGATGGATCGGCACCGGCGGCTCCGCCAGGAAGTCCCGATAGCGGTTGAGCACGCCGTGGCGGGAAGGCTGCATGGAGGTCATCAGCGATAGGGCGGCCGGCAGCGACCAGGAGGACGGGCTGCGGGCCGCCATGAATACCGCCGCGGTCCTGGCGAAGCGGTCCAGCTCCGGCGTCCCGCGGCCAAGACCGCCGGAGGCGGCGCCGACGCGGTCGGCGCGCAGGGTATCTATGACCACGAGCACGATGCCCCGCGCCGTTGCCGTCGACGCCGCGGGGACTGCGGTCCAGGCGGCCAGTGGGAGGACGGCTAAAAGAAGTAAGCTTGCGCCTAACATCCTCAAACTACGATAATGTGCCGATGGCAAGGCCCTTATATTACTTAAATTATTCCATCGGCGACCATTTTCCCCGAAAGCTCCTCTCTCACGCCCTATGGCTAGCGGGTCTGGCCATCCTGTGTCTGGCGGTCGCGCTCCCGGCCGTGGCCCAGACCCCGGCCCCCAATTGCCCGGATTGCAACCTTATACTCATCTCCTTGAGCAACGTTGGCGCCGACCGGATGAGCCTCTACGGATACCGGCGCAAGACCACCCCCCATCTTGACCGCTGGGCCGAGGAATCCCTGGTCTTCGAGAACGCCTTCACACCGGCCTCCTGGACCCTGCCCGTGGGAGTCTCGCTCTTTACCTCTTTGCAGCCTTATGTCCATCAGGTGCTGGCCCGCGACCTGCGCAACGCGCTGAGCCCGGACCTTAAGACCCTGCCTGAAATCCTGCGCGATCACGGCTACAGGACCGCGGCCTTCACCGGCGGGCTCGACTACTTCGCGGGCTTCAGTCACATGCGCGGCTTCCAGGACACCGTGGACAACGAAGACTTCTCCGAGTTCAAGACCACCATCCCGCAGGCCAAGGCCTGGCTCGCGAAGAACTCATCCCGCAAGTTCATGCTGTTTTTGCACGGCTATGACGCGCACTGCCCCTACTACCCGGCCCCGGAATACCAGGGTCTTTTCACCGATCCGAAAGCCAAGAGCCCCTTGGCGGATCCGAGGGCCTGCATCCGGAGCTTCGCCAGCCCCGAGCCGGGGCAGAAGTTCGGTCCGGTCTTCAAGGCTGCGGCTTGCGGCGGCTTGCGCATCCATTGCTCCACCGGGCCGGAAGTCTCTTTGACCAGCCGGGACGTGGATTATCTCAGCGACATGTACGACGAGAAGCTGGTGGAAGTCGATGCTCTGGTGGGCGGATTTTTGGAGTCCCTGGACGCCAAGCTCCTGGAGAAGACGGTCGTGGTGGTCTTTTCCGACCATGGCGAGATGTTCGCCAAGCACGGCCGCTTCGGCCGGGCCGCCAACATGCGCGGCACCCTCTATGACGATGTGACGCATGTGCCTTTGCTGATGCGGTTCCCCCAAGGGCCCCGCCGACGGGCCGGCGGGCTGGCGCAGCTCATCGACGTCATGCCCACCGTGCTCCAGGTGCTGGGCTTGGAGATGCCGCGGAACAGGCAGGGCGCGGCCCTGTTGCCCGCGCTGCTCTCCGGCGCCGGGCCCAACCGCTATGTCTATGCCGGAGCCAGTTATGGTCCCCAAGACACCTACTATCGCTATGGGAGCGAGAACGATATGATCCGGGACGAGCATTGGAAGCTCATCTGGGAGATGTCATTCCCCTTCACTCTTGGGGACAGGCCGGTGCGCGGTCCTTCCCGGCAGACCGTTGAGCTTTACGATCTTCAGCATGATCCGCAAGAGCTGCACGACGTGGCCAAGGCGCAGCCGGACGTGGCCAAGGAACTGCTGGATAAATTGCGGGCCTGGCGGGACGCGATCCGGCATTTTCCCGGCCCGGCGCCGGCCACGCAAACGATACCACGAAAAATCCTGGATCAAGCCAGGGAGCGAGGATATTGGTGATATGTCGATGATCCCCGGACGTTTGTCTTTAGCCCTCGTCATGCTCTGCGCGCGCGCTGCCGCGGCCGGCGGCCCGGCCGGCGCTCCGACGGCCCTGCGCTCGAGCCGCACGTTCGAGAATGCCGTGCTCGTTGGCTGGGACGGGGCGAACCGGCCGGCAGTCTTGGCCCTGCTCGCGGCGGGGGAGCTCCCCAACCTGAGCCGGCTGGTCTCGGAAGGCGGGATGACGGACACTCTGGTGACCACCGGCGCGACCGAGACCAAGCCCGGCTGGACCGAGATCCTGACCGGCCGCAACGCCGAAAACCTGGGCATAAAGGACAATCTCAACTACCGGCCTATCCCCTTGGGCTACACCATCTTCGAGGTCCTCAAGGGCCGCATCCCGGGCCTCAAGACCGTGTTCCTCGCCGGCAAGGATAACAACGTGTCTTCCCGCGGCCCCCACGAGATATGCGTCAACTGCTTTACCCGCATGCCGCCTGACTTCGCCAAGACTGCTTGGTGGGACAAGGGCAGGATATTAGACAAGACCGGGACTTACGACGGCGCTCCTCGGCGCTGGGAGAGCCGCGAGGGCGAGCCCTACTTCAATGCCGCGAACTCTCTGGATATGCACGAGATCGATCTGGGGGCAGCCGACCGGGTCGGGAAAGCGGCGCTCTCGGCGCTGAAGCGCTGCCGCGGCTCCCGTTTCTTCGCCTTCATCCACTTCGAGGAGCCGGACGAGCAGGGGCACGTGTACAAGGAGGGTTCCCAGCAATACCAGGACGCCATCCGCGCCGCGGACCGGTGGCTCGGCAGCCTGGTGGCGCAGCTCAAGGAGTTGGGGCTCTACGACCGGACGGCCGTCTTCGTGGTGTCCGACCATGGGTTCGACCTGGGGCGCCGGAGCCACCGCCGCGCCCCGTACACCTTCCTGGCGACCGATATCCCGGGCCGCCTGCGTTCGGGAGACCGCAAGGACGTGACCCCCACCATACTCGAGGTCCTGGGAGTCGATCCGGCGAGCGTGCTTCCGCCCCTGGACGGGCGCGCCCTGTGGGAGACCGCAGCCAAGGCACCCTAGGGCGGAGCCTACGGCTGCCAGTAGCCGCGCTTTCTGGCCTGGCGCAGAAGCTCGTCGGGCATCGTCTTGGTCGTCGGGATGCGCCCCACGGCGCTCACTCGCCGGCCCCATTCCAGCAGCTTCTCGCGCAGGCTCGCGGCGATGTCGGGATGGGCGCCGGACGCGTCGCGCGTCTCTTCCGGATCCGCGGCGATGTCGTAGAGTTCCACGGTCTCCTTCTCTCCCTGGCCGCGGTCGCCTTTCCTGGCCTCCTGAAGGCTGACCGCGTTCTCATAGATCAGCTTCCAGCGCTCGTCGCGTATGCTCTCCGCGCGGCTCCAATAATCGAAGGTGTTGTCTACCAGCCCCTGGGTGTTGTAAGGGGCGCCTGAGAAGACGTACCGGTTGGCGGGCGCGCCGGTTTCAGCCAGGGAAGCCAGGGACTTGCCTTGCAGGCCCTCCGGAGCCGGCAGTCCCAGGGCGTCGAGCAAAGACGGCATGAGGTCGACGAGCCCGACCAGGCCGGATATGCGCCGGGCCGGGGCCCCGGGAAACTTGATGATGAGCGGCACGTGCAGGATGTCGTCGTAGCTGGTCCCCCGCCGCGTCCCGGCCCGCCCGAACCGGCCGTGTTTGGCGAACATCTCGCCGTGCTCGGAGTAGACCACCACGATGGTCTTGGCCAGGAGCCCGGGGGCCAGCGAGCGCAGGAAGCCCCCCACCAAAGAATCGGTCTCCAGCACCTTCTCATCGTACGAGTCGCCGAGGAAATCGACGTCGTCCTTGGTGAGGCGGACCTTCTTGCCCATGTCGTCCGGGCATTTCTCCTTCTTCGGGAATTGCGGACAGCCTCCGGCATACTCGGCCTCGTATTCCGCTTCGCCCATGCGCAGCCCCCGCACGCAGCGCTTGGCGTCGACATGGAGCGTCTTGCCGCGCAGGTCGCTGAAAGTCCCCTGGAAAGGCCGGTCCGGCAGGAACGGGCAATGGGCGTCGTAGCCGTGCACGAAGAGCAGGAATCTCTTGCCCCTGTTCTCGGCCAGCCATTTCTGCGCCTGCGGGATGGTGGTCTTGAAGCTCGAAAAGGTGGGGTTCTCCGGGGCGTCTTGGAACCCGCGCATGTGGCTGAATCCGGGATTGTAATCCAACCCGCCCGTGAAAGCGGCGGTGCGGTAGCCATTGTCCCGCAGGATCTCCGGCAGGGTCCGGACCGAGGCGTCCAGGACGTTCTTGAAGCTCCGGACGAAGACCTGGTGCGCGTAAGGGTATAGGGAGGAGAACAGCGTGACCGCGACCGGCAGGGTCCAGGAGGCGTGCGTGAAGGCATTGTCGAACACCAGCGCGTCCTTGGCCCAATCGTCGAGGAGCGGGGTGGTCGGACGGCCATAGCCGTAGAGGCTCATGTGGCTGGCGCCGATATTGGTGATGGAGACGAGCAGGAGGTTGCAGCCCTGGTATTTCTTCGAGAAGGAGATCTTCCCGCTCAAGGCGTCCATGCCCTTTTCCACGAAGGTTTTGTCGATGGCATCTTCGAGGTTCTTCTTCTCTTTGATGAAATCATACTTGAGGAGGAGGTCCTGCATGGCCTCCAGGAGCTCCGGCCGGACCCGCGGCGGCAGGTCGTACTGAGGGATCATCATCCCCGCGTACTCCGACTTCATCATCAGGCCTTTGTCCCAGGACTTGTCGGCCTGCTCCGGAGGGATCGAGCGCTCGTAGGCGATCCGCTTGATGTAGGCGTTGACGACCTTCTGCACACGGTCCGGATGCCGGGCGATGAAGTCTTTTCGGAAGACTAGGACGGCCTGGGACATCTCCGGGTTGAGCCAGTTCAGCGGCCGGTAGGGGTACAGGGTGCTCGCCAGCCCGTGCGCGGTCATCAGGTGATAGTAGCCCCCGTCCACCTCTTTTTTCTCGATCTGCCGGTCGATCTCGTCGTCGGGGACCTGCGACAGGACCTTGATGGTGGGGTCGTCCGCCATGCCGATGGCCGCGATGAATTCCTTGAGGAAGATGTAATCGCCCGGCCCGGCGCGCCGCGCGGCCAAAGTCTTGCCGTGGAAATCAGCCGGGGAGTTGATGACCACGCCTTTGCGCATGGCGATCACGTGCCCCGGATGCGCCCGGGTATCGTAGCCCAGCATGGCCACGGCCGCGATGGGTTTGCCTTCGGCCACGCTTTGGATGAAGGAGCTCTCCCCGATGGTCCCAGCGTCGACCTTGCCCGCCAGCATGGCGTCCACGATCTCCGTGCCGCGCATCTTGGAGAACTCTTCGAAGCCCAGGGTCTTCTGGTGCTTCATGATCTCGTCATGCGTCTTGGGGAGCTTGTAGACGGTCGGGTCGTGCAGTCCCGCGGTGTAGAGTTCCACGGGGATGCCCGCAGCCTCGAAAAACCCGTTGGTGTACGTCCTGTAGATGACGTTGGTCCGGCCGCCGTGGAAATAGCCGATGCGCACCGGCGCGGTCGCCGCGCTGGACACCGCGGCAGCGGCGCTCGATAGAAGCACCGCCCCGGACCAGGCGCCCAGAAGTACGGCTCTAGAGAAGGTTTTTGGATGCATTGATGTCGGGAATCTTTTTAGTCCAGGGGCTGGCCCTTCAGAGGGGTGTCCGATCGGGCGGCACGGACGTCGAATCGCTTCAGTATCGTCGTCGGGATATCGCAGATATCGCCTTGGCCGCGCCTGACGGCGAGGTCATTGGTGACCAGCCAGGACCGGCGGGATTCCTGGAAATTGCCATCTTCATGCAAAGGGCTGTCCTTCTCGAAACCGTGGTCCGTGGCCACGTAGAGCAGGGTGCGCGAGGCATCTGTCCGGCTCCCCAGGCGGGACATGATGCGGCCCAGCCAGCGGTCATCCTCGATGAGGGCCCGGATGTATTCCGGGGAGCCTTCACTGTGGAGATGCCCTTGGGTGTCCGGGTCGAAGAATTGGACGAACAAGAAAAGCCCCCCCTCTTGGTGGCGGTCCAGGCAGTCCAACACTCGGGCGCCGACCAGGTCCGCGGCTCCGATGCCGGTCTGATAGACGGGTGTTGCGATGCCGACCTCGTATACATCGATCGCGGGGCGGGCATTCAGGTACGGCTCGCCTTCCATCAAGCGCAGGATCTTTTTCCCCCAGGGGCGCACAGGGCGTGAGAGATCCTCGTCCCACCAGTGATTCTGCACTTGATCGACGCAGTTCACGCAGATGCGGTGCGGGCCCCGCGCCCCCAGGTTGTGCTGCACGGCGCCCAGGAGGGCGGTGGTGATGCGGGCGCCGTAGCGCTGCTTGAGGCGCTCGAAGATGGTGAGCCCGACGGGGATAGGCCAATATATCTGATTCTTGCACACGCCCGTGATTTGGGAGTCGTAACCGGTGAGCATCCTGGCCCAGCCGGGCTTGGTCTGCGGGGGGTCGCCTGTGACCTGGATGTCGACCCAGCGGCCGGCGGCTGCCAATCGGGAAAGATTGGGAAGCCGCCCGGCTGACATCAGCTCTTGGACTCGGGCCCGGCGCGCCCCGTCCCAGCCGATCAAGAGGACTCGCGGCACCGGCGCGTCCCCAGCGGACCAGGAGGCCAGGGGAAGGACGGCCAGGAGCAGCAAGCTTGCGCCCAATATCCTCAAACTACGATAATGTGCCGATGGCAAGACCCTTATACTACCTAAATTCCCATCCCGCCGACCATTCTCTCCGGAGGTTCATGTCCCGCGCCCTGGCCCTGGCGGGCTTGGCCATCCTGAGCCTGGCGGCCGCGCTCCCGGCCGCGGCGCAGACCTTGGCCCCGGATTGCCTGGACTGCAACCTCATCCTCATCTCCTTGAGCAACATCGGCGCCGACCGGATGAGCCTCTACGGATACCGGCGCAAGACCACCCCCCATCTGGACCGCTGGGCCGAGGAAGCCTTGGTCTTCGAGAACGCCTTCACACCGGCCTCCTGGACCCTGCCCGTGGGAGTCTCGCTCTTCACCTCCTTGCAGCCTTATGCCCATCAGGTTCTGCACCGCGACCTGCGCAACGCGCTGAGCCCGGACCTCAAGACCCTGCCTGAAATCCTGCGCGACCATGGCTATAGGACCGCGGCCTTCACCGGCGGACTCGACTACTTCACGGGTTTCAGCCACATGCGCGGCTTCCAGGACACCGTAGACAACGAAGACTTCTCCGAGTTCAAGACGACCATCCCGCAGGCCAAGGCCTGGCTCGCGAAGAACTCGTCCCGCAAGTTCATGCTGTTCCTGCACGGCTATGACGCGCACTGCCCTTACTACCCGGCCCCGGAATATCAGGGCCTTTTCACCGATCCGAAAGCCAAGAGCTCCCTGGCGGACCCGAAGTCCTGCATACGGATATTCGCAAGCCCCGAGCCTGAGCAGAAGTTCGGTCCGGCCTTCAAGGCCGGGGCCTGCGGCGGCTTGCGCACCAATTGCTCTCCCGGCCCGGAAGTCCCTTTGACCAGCCTGGACATGGACTATCTCAGCGACATGTACGACGAGAAGCTGGTGGAAGTCGACGCCCTGGTGGGCGGCTTCTTGGAATCGCTGGATGCCAAGCTTTTGGAGAAGACGATCGTGGTGGTCTTTTCCGACCATGGCGAGATGTTCGCCAAGCACGGCCGCTTCGGCCGGGTCGGCAACATACGCGGCACCCTCTATGACGATGTGACGCATGTGCCCTTGCTGATGCGATTTCCCAACGGGCCCCGCCGTTGGGTCAGCGGGCTGGCGCAACTCATCGACGTCATGCCCACCGTGCTCCAGGAGCTGGGCTTGGAGATGCCGCGGCAAAGGCAGGGCGCGGCCCTGCTGCCCGCGCTGCTCTCCGGTGCCGGTCCCAACCGCTATGTCTATGCCGGAGCTAGTTACGGCCCCTACCCAGCCTACTATAACTACAGCAGCGAGAACGACATGATCCGGGATGAACATTGGAAGCTCATCTGGGAGCACTCTTTTCCCTTCACACCCGGAAAGTCGTCGGCCGCGGCGAGGCTATCCCGGCAGAGCGTGGAGCTCTACGACATCCAGCATGATCCGCAAGAGCTGCACGACGTGGCCGAGGCGCAGCCGGACGTGGCCAAGGACCTTCTGGACAGACTGCGGGCCTGGCAGGGCGCGACCCGGCGCGCCCCCGGCCCGGCGCCGGCCACGAAAGCGATACCGCAAGCGCTCCTGGACAAAGCCCGGGAGAGAGGATATTGGTGAGAGGTCGAGCGTTTGACAGGCGGCCGGGGCAGTTGTTATCCTCACATCGTCGCAGTTCTCGGGGGACTCGCATATGAAAAAAATAAAATCTTCCGCGGCCATGAGGCTTCTCTTCCGCGCCGCGTTGGTCCTGGCCGCAGGCGCTCCGGCGGCCAGGAGCCAGACGCAGCCCGCTCCGGCGCAGCCCCAGCACGTCCGGCTGGTCTCGTTCATGGTCGAAGGGGATCCTTCCCTCCTGCCCTACCTCGTCGCCCGTGAGAAAGGGTTCTTCAGCGACAACGGACTCTCCGTCGATATATCCTTCGAGGCGTCGCCCAATCCGCCCGAGGCGATCATGGAGGCGGACTACTTCAGCAAGGGCGACGTCTACCAGATGCTCAGCGGCGCCGTCTATCAGATCGAATCCAAGAAGCCGGGCTTGCTGAAGGTCTTCGATTTCGACTATCAGGACGCGGCTCTTTGGAACGACGCGCTTCTGGTCCGCAAGGACTCCGGCATCTCTTCGCTCAAGGACCTGGATCCGAATAAGCCTATCGGCATCCTAAACGGCGGGCTGCTCTGCGATCCCCTGTTGCGTCAGAT
Organism: uncultured Elusimicrobia bacterium; assembly: GCA_903830945.1. Lineage (GTDB taxonomy): Bacteria > Elusimicrobiota > Elusimicrobia > UBA1565 > UBA9628 > UBA9628. Next base: position 2,439 of record CAIKVT010000007.1, on the reverse strand, counting down.
GATCACAAAGGCCGGGTTGGCGCCGGAACCATTACGGTTCATATATTCCTTGGATTATCAGGGGATGGTGGATGACGGCGCTGACAGCGGCCGGATGGAGCTGGTCTACGCTCGCGAGCCGAACTACAGCATGCTTTTGAGGGGCGGCGACTGGAAGGTCCTCGCCGAGGGCCCGCTTTTCGCGAAGAACATCCTCTCACCCTGGTTCATGAGCATGTCCTGTTTTTCGTCGGAGTTCCTCTCCCGGGAACCGGCTCTGGCGCAGAAGCTGCTCGTTTCGTATCGTCAGGCCATCGACTTCATCACGAAACATCCGCAAGAGGCCCGGGATATCCTGGCCCGGGACTTCCTGAAGATATCCGGAGGCACGCAGCCGCTTCCTCTGCGGCTGGTGCATCATGCCCTGTCGGACGATATCGATCCCGGCACCGCCCAAAAGCAAAGCGACTGGTTCCTGGAGAACCATCTCTCTTCCGCCAAGATCGACGCCGCTCGACTGCTGTACCGAGTCCACGGCGCTGTGAAACCCCAACCCTAGCAGGGATGATGTCTTCGGAGCTTAGCCCCGGGTCAGTCGGGAGATCGTCATGATCAAGAGCATAGGCATTCTGGCAATCTTGTTTTTTTCCCTGCAGGGAGGGTTCGCCGCGGCCCCGGTGGAGCAGGTGAAGCCCCGCAACGTCCTGATCATCGGGGCGGATACCCTGCGGGCCGATCATCTGGGCCTTTACGGCTACAAGCTGCCCACCAGCCCGAATCTGGATGCGCTGGCCGGACGAGCCGTCGTGTTTGAAAGGGCTTTTGCGCAGGGCAGCTACACCCTGCCCAGCTTCGCCAGCTTTTTCACCTCACGCTATCCGGAACAGCATGGGGCCTTTTCCCAGGACAGCGTGATCCAAGCATCCGAAACGACTTTGGCGGAGCTGTTCCAGAAGCAGGGCTATCGGACCGCGGCCTTCACCGGCGGGCCCAATGTGAGCGCGCTCTACGGCTTCGGCAAGGGGTTCGACTCCTATCTTGGGGGCGATCAGGCCCGGAACCTGGATGCGTACGTGCCAGCGGCTCTGCAGTGGATGAAGAAAGACAGCAGCCGGCCTTTTTTGCTGTTCCTGCAGCCGCAAGATGTCCACCCGCCGTTCGATCTATTGGGCATACCCGAGGGCGAGCGCAACCGCTTCGATCCGGAGTATGCCGGGCCGGCGGATGAATTCCTGGGCAGCTGGTACTGCTTCCGGCTCTTGAATGGCGATGTTTCGAAGAGAGGCGCTGGGCCGCGGCTGCCCGAAGATTTAAGCCGGGACCTGGAGGCTGTCCGCAAAGACCCCCGCGCCTGGCGCCACATGAGCGCGGTCTATGACGACCGGGTGGCGCACCTGGACAAGACCATGGGGGCATTTTTGAAGCGCCTGCAGGACCTCGGCATCCTGGACCAGACCATCGTCGTCTTCATGGGCGACCATGGGACTCTATGGGGAGAGGGCGGGAACTTCGGGCACGGGATACATGCTTCCACGAAAGACGGAATCTTCCACGTTCCATTGATCTTATGGATCCCGGGTCAGGCGCCTCGGCGCGTGCCCGAAGTGGTAGAGCTGGTGGATGTGGCGCCCACGCTTTTGGAATTGGCCGGCTTCCCGGTGCCCCAGCGCTTCGCCGGGACCAGCTTGCTCCCCTTGATCGCGGGGCGGCCGGGACCGGCGAGACAATACGCTTTCGGTACCGCGGCCATCCTCTACCCGGGGAGTCCGCACCGGCTGTTTGTTCGGGACTTCCGCTGGAAACTGGTCAGGGAGGCCGACTCGACTGTGTCCCTGTACGACCTCTTCGCCGACCCGGGTGAAGACCATGATGTCAGCGCCGCCCATCCGGATATCGTAGAGCGTCTCTCTGATGCGCTGCTGCGCCACATGCGGGACATCGGCAAGCCATAGCGCCGGCGCTGCCCGGTAGGCTGCGCATCTTCCGCGGTCCGGACGCTTAATGCTTGGGTTTAGGCGCGGCCGGTTGCGCTGCCGGCGCTGTGGGATGGGGCGGCATCAATGCCCGCATCACCTTGAGATGTTCTTCGTATCGAGCAGCTCTTTGGGTTTTGTATTTATCGTGGACAGCCTTTTTGTCATTGGGTTGCTTGGGTTGCGGCAAGGCCCGCGACTCGGCCAGCTCTGCTTGCATGAGGTCTTGGTCGTTATTGATGAAATTTTCCATCTGCGTCATCATGGCCTCGGTGGGGTTATGCTTCTCCATGATCAAGTAGCGCTGCTTCCAGTGCTTGCGCCTTACTGCTTCCATCTGCTCATGCTGTTGGCTGCTGATTTTTTCAATCTCACCCTGCTCCTTCCGGGACAGATCGTCGAGCGCCTGCCGCTGCGAGGACATCTGCTGCGGCGACGCTGTGGGCTGTGTCGGCCTTAATGCCTGCATCTTCTTGTTATATTCTTC
>CAIKVT010000006.1 GCA_903830945.1 uncultured Elusimicrobia bacterium | reverse complement strand
CATCGCATCCTCCCGCTGGAGCAGGTGGGAAGGGTTGGGCTGTTCGCCCATTAAAGCGGTACGTGAGCTGGGTTCAGTACGTCGTGAGACAGTACGGTCTCTATCTACCATGCGCGCAAGGAAACTTGAGGGGAGTCGACCATAGTACGAGAGGACCTGGTTGAACGGACCTCCTGTGTACCAGTTATCCTGCCAAGGGTATCGCTGGGTAGCGGTGTTCGGAAGGGATAAACGCTGAAAGCATCTAAGCGTGAAACCCGCCCCAAGATTAGGTTTCCCGGGCCGCAAGGCCCCTGAAGGACCCTGGAAGACTACCAGGTTGATAGGCCGCACGTGTAAGAGCCGCGAGGCTTTAAGCAAAGCGGTACTAATCGTCCGAGAGGCTTGGCCGTATTCTTCGATCGTGTGTGACGCCTTCGTTATTCTTTGACAAAGTTTCGACCCAGGCGAGTTCGCTCCGGATACGAATCGGCGCGATGTATGCCCCGGACAAAATATCGGGGTGTCCAACCATACTCTCACCTAATAAGGGTCAAGGGGCGAATGAGACCGGTGATATTTCCGGCAGGGAGACACCCGTTCCCATTCCGAACACGGCAGTTAAGCCTGCAAGGGCCAATGGTACTAACGCCCATCTCGGCGTTGGGAGAGTAGGTCGTTGCCGGTCTCATCCGCCCTTTGACCACTCGCACCATGCTGTGCGCGTTTTTGAAGCACTATCATTGTTATTGGCGTGCGTCGCGCTTTTGGGTGAATCTGAGCGTGTATGTGTACGCGGCGGAGCTTGAGTTCCGCCTCCATTAGGGATTTGAGAGGGTGACATGAAACTGACGAAGGTTCAGAAAACCGAGAAGGCAAAGGTGCTGGCAGAGAAATTGAAGGCTGCCCCGCACCTATTCTTCACGGAGTACCAGGGGCTCAGGTTTAAGGAGCTCGATGAGTTGCGTGCCAAATTGCGTCCCCTGCGTTGTCGCTACGCAGTGGTCAAGAACAGCTTGGTGCGCTATGCCCTCAAGAACGCAGGCCTGGAAGGGCCGGATGCCAAGATTCTTAAGGGACCCGTTGGCATGGTGGTTTCCGAGAACGACGACCCGGTGGCCCCGGCAAGGGTTCTGGCTGCTTTCGCCAAGCAGTTCCCGAAGCTCAAGGTTAAGGCGGGAGTTGTCGCCCACCAGTGGATGACCCCTGTGCAGTGCCAGCAACTTTCGACTTTGGGCTCGCGACAGGAAGTTTTAGGGAAGGCAGTCAGTGTGCTTTATAACGTGATCAGTCAGGCCGTGGCTGTGGTGCAGGCGCCAACGAGAGACGTGTTGATGGTCATTAAGGCTTTTGAGCAGAAGAAGAAGTCTGAATCAGGCGCGGCTGCCGCCTAAAAAGGCAGTCGGCAGTCCCCGCGTGGGGATAAATCCGAAAGGAGCTGCCTAGAAAAGGAGGACGTATGCCGACAAAGTTGTCGCCCGCAGAGGCCGTCGACGTGATGGGACAGTGGACCGTTCTTGAAGCTGCTGAGTTTGTTAAAATGGCCGAGGAGAAGTTCGGCGTCAAGGCTGCCGCAGCGGGCCCAGCCATGGCTGCTCCGGCCGCCGGTGGAGCTGCCGTCGGTGCCGTCGTCGAGGAGAAGACGGATTTCACGGTGTTTCTGACCAGCGCCGGGGACAAGAAGATCCAGGTCATCAAGACCGTGCGCGAACTCACCGGCCTTGGTCTCAAGGAGGCCAAGGATTTGGTCGAGGCCGCGCCCAAGGCCGTGAAGGAAGGCGTGGCGAAGGCTCAGGCTGAAGAGATGAAGAAGAAGCTCATTGAGTCCGGCGCCGTCGTCGAGTTGAGGTGATTCGGAGTTTGATGCCGTTCCCGTTGTAGCGCGCCGAAAGGAACTGTCCCGAGCTCGCCGTGGCGGGCTCGGGGCGGTTTCGTTTTTCAGAACGCAGCGAGGGGTGAAAGCGTGAAACAGATTAAATTCGGAAAGATTCCGCAGGCGATGGAGCTTCCCGATCTGCTCGAGATGCAGAAAAAGTCCTTTCGCGACTTCCTGCAGCTCGGCAGTGAGCCGGACCAGCGCAAGTTAAAGGGGCTGCAGGCGTCGTTCCTCGACGTGTTTCCTATCGAATCCAGCGACGGAAGCATGGTTCTGGACTTCGTACGATACGAGTTCGCCCCGCCCCGCTATGAGAGCCCGGAGGAGGCCCAGGCTCATGATTCGTCCTGGTCCCGACCGCTCAAGGCGATCCTGCGCCTCTCCTCACGGCAACCCTCCGGCAAGCTTAAGCAGATATTGGAGCAGGAGGTCGTGCTTTGCGAAATCCCAACCATGACGGATACGGCCTCTTTTATAATCAATGGGGCCGAGCGCGTGGTGGTCAGCCAGTTGCACCGCTCTCCGGGTATCATTTTCGAGGAAGACGATGAGAAAAAAATATCGTCTTTGGGTAGAAGGTTGTTCTTTGCCAAGATTATCCCCTACCGGGGCGCTTGGGTCGAGTTTGAATTCGACCTTAATAACATCCTTTACGTTCGCATCGATCGCAAGAAGAAGTTCGAAGCCACGACATTCCTGCGCGCCTGCGGCATCGAATCTGACGCCGACATCCTGAAGACTTTTTACGATTACGACACGGTTCCGGTCAACGCTCAGACCATGGTGGGTCTGCTGCACCGCATTTCTATTGAAGACGTGGTTGATCAGAGCTCGGGAGAAGTGCTTTTGGAGGCCGGCAAGAAGGTCACCCACGAGGCCATTAAGCGCATGCTCGATAAGGGCGTGCAGACGGTCAAGCTCATCACCGGAGACCCGGAGAAGGAAGACCCCACCATTCTGGAAACCTTGCGTAAGGATAAGATCAAGAGCGTCAAGGAGGCGCAGCAGGACATCTATAAGAAGTTGCGTGGCCAGGAGTTCATTGTGCCCGGTCAGGCAGAGGCCTACCTCGACAACCTGATTTTCAAGAACCTGCGTAAATATGACCTCTCTAACGTCGGGCGGCATAAGATCCACGGTAAGCTGCACCACTTCCTCTGGAAGTTGGCCACCCGGCACGACGTGGTCTGCCGTCCTGACAACCGGCGCCATAAATACTTCGCCCTGCCCGCCTACAATCGCCGCACCCTCTGCACCGAAGATATCGTGGCGACGATGCAGTACCTTATCGCGCTGAACTGCGGCACGTCGCACTACGCCGACGGCGCGCCGAAGACGACGACGATGCCCATCCGACCCCAACCGTATGAGACGGCCGGCGAGTTTAAGACGCTTCTGCAGGAGTACGCCAAGAAGATTAATAAGGAACCACTGGAGAACTTCCCGATCATCGACCTGCACGAGAAGGATTCCGACGACGACCCGGAAGCCGCCAAACAGGGTCTTAAGAAGGACCGCATCTCTTTTCTCGACTTGGGCGAGGCCATCACTCACTGGCGCACGGCCGTGCCTACCTTCTTCGATCACAACTTCGCGGTCAAACTCGATGATATCGATCACCTCGGCAACCGCCGCGTCCGTGGAGTGGGAGAGCTTCTGGAGAACCAGGTCCGCGTGGGCCTGGCCCAGATGTCTCGTGTCATACGGGACCGCATGAGCGTGCAGGACAAGAGCATCCTGACCCCGCGCAATCTGCTTAACACCGCGCCCATGGTGGGCATCCTGCGTAAGTTTTTCGGGACCTCGCAGCTCTCGCAGTTCATGGATCAGATCAATCCGCTCTCTGAGATCACGCACAAGCGGCGGCTCTCGGCTCTAGGCCCGGGCGGACTTAATCGCAAGCGCGCTGGCTTCGAGGTCCGTGACGTGCATCACACGCATTACGGCCGTATTTGTCCGATCGAGACCCCGGAGGGCCCGAACATCGGTCTCATCACGAGTCTGGCGACTTACGCCCGCATCAACGAGTTCGGCCTCATTGAATCGCCCTACCAAAAGGTCATCAAGGGGAAGTTGACCGGTGAGGTCCTTTACCTTGGCGCCGATGAGGAGGCTGGACAGATCGTGGCTCAGGCCAATACCCCGCTGGATAAGGATCGTCTGGACACGGATCTGGTTGCCTGCCGTTCCCGGGGAGACTTCCCTCTAGTTGAGCCTGCCCGTGTCGACTATATGGATATCTCTCCTTTGCAGGTTGTTTCGGTCTCTGCGGGCTTGGTTCCGTTCCTTGAACATGACGATGCCAACCGAGCGCTCATGGGCTGCAACATGCAGCGCCAGGCCGTGCCATTGCTGGTCGCCGAGTCTCCGTTGGTCACGACCGGAATCGAAGAGGCAGTGGCCAAAGATTCCGGAGCCTGCATCACGGCCAAGCGCGCTGGGCGGGTTATCTATTCGGCGGGCGACCTGATCGCGGTTCATGCGGACAACGTCAAGGAAGATGACGCCGCGATCGATCTTCATACGCTACGCAAGTACCGGCGGTCCAATCAGGACACCTGCATCAACCAGGCGCCCGCAGTCAAGACCGGGGATCGCGTCAAGGCCGGCGACGTGTTGGCCGACGGGCCGGGCACGGCGCAGGGCATGCTCGCCCTGGGGCGCAACCTCCTGGTGGGTTTCATGCCCTGGGAGGGTTATAATTTCGAAGACGCCATTCTCGTCTCCGAGCGGCTGGTCAAGGAAGATCTTTTTACCTCCATTCATATCACCGAGTTCGAAGTCGAGGCGCGCGATACCAAGCTCGGCGCCGAAGAGATCACGCGTGACATCCCCAATGTGGGCGCTGAGGCCCTGGAGTCTCTTGACGAGCAAGGCATTGTTATCCCTTCCACGAATGTGGCCCAGGGTGACATTCTTGTCGGGAAGGTGACGCCCAAGGGCGAGCAGCAGCTTACCCCAGAGGAGCGGCTTTTGAAGGTCATCTTCGGCAAGAAGGCCGAGGACGTGCAGGACGCCTCGCTGCGCGTGCCGCCGGGCGTCTCGGGCAAGGTTATAGGTGTGCGCGTCTTCGTGCGCCGCGAGAAGCTTTCCAAGCCCGAGGAGCGCAAGCGGCTCGACGTCATTACGGAGCGCCTGGACAAGGCCCTGGGTTCCCTGCGGCAGCACCGCAAGGACTCTCTGACCGCGCTGGAGGCCATGCCCGCGGCGAAACGACGCGACGAAGAAAAGCGACTTACCATGTTCTATAAGATCATGGAGAAGAAGCTCCGTGACGACGCGGCCCGGGATAAGGAGGGCGTCAAGCAGGGTGACGATTTGGCCGTTACGGTCAATAAGGTGGTCAAGGTCTATATCGCCTCCCGCCGCAAGGTGCAGGTCGGCGACAAGCTGGCCGGTCGGCATGGCAATAAGGGTGTTGTGGCCAAGATCCTGCCTGAAGAGGACATGCCGTTTCTGCCGGACGGCACGGCGCTCGACGTCGTGCTCTCCCCGTTGGGCGTGCCCTCACGCATGAATATTGGACAGCTTCTGGAGATGATGCTGGGCTGGGCGGCCCACCACCTCGACGTCCAGACCATAAATCCGGTCTTCGACAGCGCCACCGAAGGTGACGTCCTCGAGATGGTCCAGAAGGCTAAGAAAGACCTGCGCGAGAAAGGCGTTCCGGAGAAGTACCTCCCTTCCGATGATTGTCGTATCACGCTCTACGACGGCCGGACCGGAGAGCCTTTCCATGAGAAGATCTCGGTGGGCTACATGTACATCCTTAAGCTTAACCATCTCGTGGAAGACAAGGTGCACGCCCGGTCCACCGGTCCCTACAGTCTCATCACCCGTCAACCGTTGGGCGGCAAAGCCCAATTCGGCGGCCAGCGTTTCGGCGAGATGGAGGTGTGGGCCATCGAGGGTTACGGTGCGGCTTATGCCCTGCAGGAGTTCTTGACCGTCAAGTCCGACGATGTGGCCGGCCGCACCAAGATGTATGAGGCCATCATTAAGGGCGAGCCGCCGGCTCAGCCGGGGGTGCCGGAGTCGTTCAAGGTCCTGGTTCGGGAGCTGCAGGCTTTGGGCCTTAATGTCGAACTCCTCAAGCTCGGCAAAGACGCGGAGGCGGCAGCTAAGAAAGTCAAGGAAAATGAAGCGGGCGTGGAAACCGCGAGGAAGGCCTAAACAATGGGATATCTAGCGGTCGCTGAGAAGAAGTTGTCTTTGGGCGGCAAGAAGAAGAAGAAGTCCGACAGCCTCGATTTCTTCAACTTTGACGCCATCCGTCTCTCTATGGCTTCCCCGGATCATATCCTATCTTGGTCCTATGGCGAGGTCAAGAAGCCTGAGACCATCAATTACCGTACCCTCAAGCCTGAGCGCGATGGCCTGTTCTGCGAGCGCATCTTTGGCCCGGCACACGACTATGAGTGCGCTTGCGGCAAGTATCGCTGGGTCAAGTTTAAGGGCATCGTTTGTGACCGTTGCGGCGTCGAGGTGACCGAGGCCAAGGTGCGCCGCGAGCGCATGGGTCATATCGAATTGGCCGTGCCCGTGGCGCATATCTGGTTCCTTAAGAAGACCCCCTCGCGCATTGGTATCGTCCTCAACATGAAGACGGTCGATCTCGAGCGGGTCATCTATTACGCCATGTACATCGTGCTGGAGGATTTCGTCGACTCCACCGGCCGCACCGTGTATAAGGCTTGTGACCTGCTCTCCGAGGAAGAGGTGCGCAAGGCCAAGGCCGAGTTTAAGAGCAAGCTCAAGGTTGACATCGGCGCCGGGGCTATCCACACGCTGCTGTCCCGGGTCAAGCCCAAGGAGGAGGCGGCCAAGATACTTGAGGATATCCAGGGCGTCACCTCCGAGGCTGAGCGCACGCGCCTCATCCGTCGGTTGCGTATCCTGCAGGGTTTTGCCGAGTCCGGCAATGATCCCCAGTGGATGATCCTCACCCAGCTTCCGGTCATCCCGCCCGAGCTGCGGCCCTTGGTTCCCTTGGAGGGCGGCCGCTTCGCTACATCGGACTTGAACGATCTCTATCGTCGTATTATCAATCGCAATAATCGTCTTAAGCATATCGAGGCCCTGCGCGCGCCCGAGGTCATGGTCTTCAACGAGAAGCGCCTCCTGCAGGAGGCCGTAGACGCTCTCTTCGAGAACGGCGCGCGTGGCCGCGTGGTGGTCGGCGCGGGCAATCGGCCATTGAAGTCGCTTTCCGATATCCTCAAGGGTAAGCAGGGCCGCTTCCGGCAGAACCTGCTGGGCAAGCGCGTGGATTATTCCGGCCGCTCTGTCATTGTGGTCGGCCCCAACCTCAAGCTTAACCAGTGCGGGTTGCCCAAGGAGATGGCCCTCGAGCTCTTCAAGCCCTTCATCATTCGGGAGCTCATGAAGACCGAGAGTCTCACCCTCAAGGCAGCCAAGCGCATGTTCGAGAAGGTGCGCCCGGAGATTTGGGACATCCTAGAGTTTGTGACCAAGAAGCATCCGGTCATGCTTAATCGTGCTCCGACCCTGCACCGGTTGGGCATCCAGGCCTTTGAGCCGGTTCTCATCGAGGGCAAGGCCATTCAACTGCACCCGCTGACTTGCGCGGCATTCAATGCCGACTTCGACGGCGACCAGATGGCCGTGCACGTGCCGCTCTCCCAAGAGGCCCAGCTCGAAGCCAAGGTCCTCATGATGGCCTCCAACAATATTATGTCTCCCGCCTCAGGCAAGCCCATCGCGGTGCCTTCGCACGATATGGTGCTGGGTATTAACTACCTCACCAAGTATAAGCAGGGCGAGAAGGGCGAGGGGATGGTCTTTGCCGACCCGGGCGAGGTCATCACCGCCCACCAGTGCCAGCGGGTCGATCTACACGCCCGGATCAAGGTGCGCGGCATTACCAAGGAACTCAACGAGCTTGAGGGTAAAGGCAAGAAGATCGAGCCTATATCCGTCGACCAGTGGCGGGACTGGACCACGGTCGGACGGGTGCTCTTCAATCAGATCGTCCCTTCCGAATTGGGCTACATCAACGCCCCGCAGGGCAAGAAGGAGCTCTCCCGGTTGGTCGAGCGCTGCTACAAGGAATTGGGGCAATACCGCACGGTGCTGCTCTTGGATGATCTCAAACGCATCGGTTACCATTACGCCACCGCCGCCGGCCTGTCCATCTCCATCTCTGACATGCACATCCCGGCGCTTAAGAAAGATGCCATCCTGGAGGCCCGCCGGAAGGTCAAGGAGATCGAGAAGCAGGCCAAGAACGCGCTGATCACCGAAGCCGAGCGCTACAACAAGATCATCGATATTTGGACCCATGTCACGGATAAGATCTCTGACGTCATGTTCGACGAGATGAAGAAGGAGGAGTCCGAGAGGTTCGTCGCGGGCAAGCCGCGCTTCAACTCCGTCTTCCTCATGGCTGACTCCGGCGCCCGCGGCAGCCGTCAGCAGATCCGGCAGCTTGCCGGTATGCGCGGCCTCATGGCTAAGCCCCAGAAGAAGCTCACCGGCGGCGTGGGCGAGATCATCGAGCAGCCCGTCGTTTCGAACTTTCGCGAGGGCCTTACCGTTCTGGAGTACTTCATTTCCACGCACGGCGGTCGTAAAGGTTTGGCCGACACGGCCTTAAAGACTGCCGACGCAGGTTATCTCACGCGCCGGCTCGTCGATGTGGCCCATGACCTGGTCATCACCGAGACCGACTGCGGCACCATCAACGGCGTGCGTCTGGGAGACCTTACCGCCGGCGACGAGACCATCGAGCCGCTCGACGAGCGGGTCCTAGGCCGGGTGGCCCTGGAGGATATCGTGGTTTCCGTCACCGACGCCCAGGGCAAGGTCGAGGAGAAGACTGTGGTCAAGGCGGGAGAGCATATTACCGCCGAGATTGCGGCTCAGATTAAGGAAGCGGGCATTGAGGTCATTCGTGCCCGCTCCGTGCTGACCTGCGAGAGCCGCCAGGGCGTCTGCGGCAAATGCTACGGCATGAACAACGCCAACGGCCGTATGGTTGAGATCGGTGAGGCCGTGGGTATCATCGCGGCCCAGTCTATCGGTGAGCCGGGCACCCAGCTGACCCTGCGAACTTTCCATATCGGCGGCACGGCTTCGCGCGTGACCAAGCGCTCGCACGCCATGACTCTCAAGGGCGGCAAGATCGAGTTCCGCAATATCCGGACCGTGATCAACCGCGATGGAGAGAATGTCTGCGTCTCGCGCACCGGCGCCATGCTGGTCACCGACCGCACCACCGGCGTGATCGAGGAGCATAAGACTCCCTACGGCGCGCGCCTTAAGGTCAAGGACGGCTCTGCGGTCGAGCCGCGCTCTTTGCTGGCGGAATGGGATCCTTACACCATGCCCATCGTGGCTGAGCAGGAAGGCCACGTGCGGCTCGTCGACGTTCGCGAGGGCGTCACCCTCCACGAGGAGCGCAATAAGATCACCGGCATCATCGAGCGCCGCATCATCGAGCAGGAGACCCGCCGCTCGGACCGCAGTGAGGGCGGCAGCTCCAAGCGCCTTAACCCGCGGGTTGTCATCGATAAGGGCGGCAAGGATGTGGCCAACTACCCTCTGCCGACCGATACCATCCTTACGGTAGAGGCCGGGCAAGAGGTGCGCCAGGGCGACGTCATGGCCAAGATCCCGCAGGAGGTCACCAAGTCTAAGGACATCACAGGCGGCCTGCCCCGCGTCTCCGAGCTTTTCGAGGCCCGGAGGCCCAAGAGTTCGGCCGTCATCTCCGAGATCGAGGGCCTCGTGTCTTTGGGCGTCGGGCCCAAGGACCAGCGTATGGTCTCGGTGCGCAACGAGGAGACCGACCTGGTTCGCGAATACCTCATCCCCCAGGGCAAGCACTTGGTTGTCTACGAGGGTGACCGGGTGGGCGTGGGTGAGGCCATAACGGACGGGGCCATCAATCCTCACGACATCCTGCACGTCAAGGGCGTCAAGGAGGTTCAAGAATTCCTTGTCAACGCCATCCAAGAGGTCTACCGCTTGCAGGGCGTGAACATTTCCGACCGGCACATCGAGTGCATCGTGCGCCAGATGTTGGAGAACGTCAAGCTCGTCAATTCCGGCGATACGGCGTTTCTCAAGGGCGAGATCGTCAACCGGTTCTCCTTCGCGGATTCCAACCGCGAGATCAAAGCCAAGGGCGGCAAGGAGGCCCAGGCCGAGCCGGTGCTTTTGGGCATCACCAAGGCATCGTTGGCCTCCAACTCCTTCGTCTCCGCGGCAAGTTTCCAGGAGACGACCCGCGTCTTGACCGAAGCGGCGACCACCTCCAAGATCGACTACCTCCTGGGCCTGAAAGAGAATGTTATCATCGGCCACATGATCCCGGCGGGGACGGGCTTGGCGCCGCAAGTGAAGCTCCAGGAACTGCTGCAGTCCCAGGCCGAGGCCAAGCCGTAAGAGAGGAACTATGCCGACCATCAACCAACTCATCCGCATCGGGCGCAGCAAGAAGCGAAGCCGCGCCAAGGCGCCTGCTCTCATGGGCTGCCCGCAGAGGCGCGGGGTGTGTACTCAGGTGAAGACCACCACCCCTAAGAAGCCCAATTCGGCCCTGCGCAAGATCGCCCGCATCAAGCTGACCAATGGCACCGAGGTTACGGGTTACATCCCGGGCGTGGGCCACAACCTGCAGGAGCATTCTATCGTGATGATCCGTGGGGGCCGCGTCAAGGACCTGCCCGGCGTGCGCTATCATATCATCCGGGGCGTGCTCGACACAGCCGGAGTCGAAGGCCGCCGGCAAGGCCGCTCCCTCTACGGCGCCAAGCGGCCTAAAGAAGCGGCCAAGGCTTAAGGAGAATATCGTATGCCTAGAAAAGGACTTAGACCGCGCGACCGCCGGGGTCTACCCCCCGCGGATTTCAAATACAATTCAGTGCTGGTCTCCCGGATCGTCAACAAGCTTAATTACCGGGGACAGAAGCACGCCGCCGAGAGCATTATGTACGGTGCCATGGACATTATGGCCGAGCGCACCAAGGAAGACGCCTTGAACGTGTTGACCAAGGCCATCGAGAACGTGCGACCGCTTCTGGAGGTTAAGGCCCGGCGGGTCGGCGGTGCGACCTATCAGGTCCCAATCGAGGTCAATCCGACGCGGTCCTCGACCTTGGCGATGCGCTGGATCCTCGACGCCGCCCGCGCTAAATCAGGCAAGCCCATGGCCGTGCGGTTGGCCGAGGAGATCCTGGCCGCGAGCAAGAAAGAGGGCGTGGCGTTCAAGAAGCGCGAGGACATGCACAAGATGGCGGAGTCTAACCGCGCATTCGCTCATTACCGGTGGTAGATAAAATGAATCGGGAGTTTTCGCTTGAAAAAGTGCGCAACATCGGCATCATTGCGCACATCGATGCGGGGAAGACCACGACCACGGAGCGCATTCTCTATTACACGGGGCGCATCCATAAGATCGGAGAGGTCCACGATGGGGCGACCACCACGGACTGGATGCCCCAGGAGCGCGAGCGGGGCATCACCATCACTGCGGCCGCTACCTACTGCCAATGGCGGGACTGCCAGATCAACATCATCGACACTCCCGGCCATGTGGACTTCACGGCCGAGGTGGAGCGCTCTCTGCGCGTGCTCGATGGTGCCGTGGTCTGCTTCGACGGGGTTCAAGGGGTGGAGCCGCAGTCCGAGACCGTCTGGAGGCAGGCCGATAAATATAAGGTTCCGCGTATCGCCTATATCAACAAGATGGACCGTGTGGGCGCAGACTTCACGATGTCCTACAACTCCATCCGTAAGTTGCTCGGGGCTAACGCCTGCGCCATTCAGCTCCCCATCGGCGCGGAGTCGGAATTCGCCGGAGTCATCGATTTGATCGAGATGAAGGCCTTGATCTGGCGCGGCGAGGAGCTCGGCGCCAAATGGGACGTCACAGAGATCCCGGTCGATCTTAAGAGCAAGGCCCAGCAGTGGCATGAGAAGATGGTCGAGCAGATTGTCGAGTTCGAGGATGATGCCATGGAGAAGTACCTCCACGGCAACCATGAGTTTGCGCCCGCCGACCTGCGCCGCATCCTGCGCAAGGGAGTGCTGCAGTCCAAGATCTTTCCGGTCTTGGCCGCGTCGTCCTATAAGAACAAGGGAGTGCAGCCTATGCTCGACGCCGTCTGCGACTTCCTCCCCTCCCCGTTGGAGCGGCCGACAGTCGTGGGCCTCGACCCGCGCACGGATGAGCCGATCGAAAGGAAAGCCTCGGATACGGAGCCTTTCGCGGCCTTGATGTTCAAGATCCAGACCGACCCCTTTGTGGGCAAGCTCGCCTTCTTCCGGGTCTATTCCGGGTACTTGAAGACGGGCGATATGGTCTACTTCTCCAATAAGCGGGCCTCGGAGCGCGTGGGGCGACTGCTGCGCATGCACGCCAACCACCGCGAGGAGATCAAGGAGGTTCGCGCCGGCGAGATTGCGGCTACGGTGGCCATGAAGAACTCCGCCGTGGGCATGACCCTCTGCGAGGAAGAACGCCCCATCATCCTGGAGAAGATCACTTTCCCGGAGCCGGTCATCTCGGTCGCTATCGAGCCGAAGAGCAAGGCTGATGAGGAGAAGATGGCTGTTGCTCTAGGACGTCTCGCGGAGGAAGATCAGACCTTTCGTATGCGGACCGACACGGAGACCGGCCAGACCATCATCTCCGGTATGGGCGAGCTGCACCTCGACATCATCGTGGATCGCATGAAGCGCGAGTTTAACGTAGAAGGAAACGTGGGTATGCCGCAGGTGGCCTACAAGGAGACGGTGCGCAAGAAGGTCACGGAGGAAGGTAAGTTCATTCGGCAGACCGGCGGGCATGGTCAGTACGGACATTGCTTGCTCCAGGTCGAGCCCAACCCGGTGGGTAAGGGCTTTGAGTTTATTAATGAAGTCAAGCAGGGGCGCATCCCGAGGGAGTACATCCCGGCCGTTGAGAAGGGAGTGCGCGAGGCCCTGCCGGGAGGGGCTTTGGCGGGCTTTCCGCTCGTGGACCTTAAGGTGACGCTGATCGATGGGTCCTACCATGATGTGGACTCATCCGAGATGGCGTTCAAGATCGCCGGAGGCATGGCGCTGCGCGCGGGTTGCAAAAAGGCCAACCCCACCATCCTCGAGCCCATCATGAAATTCGAGGTGGTCACCCCCGCGGAGTACATGGGCAACGTCATCGGCGACCTCAATTCCCGACGAGCCAGGATCCTGGAGATGGGAGACCGGGCGCATCTGAAGTTCGTCAAGGCCACAGTGCCTCTATCTGAGCTGTTCGGCTACGCGACCGTGGTCCGCTCCATCTCGCAGGGACGGGCGTCCTTCACCATGGAGCCCAGCCACTACGATGAGGTCCCCAGCAACGTGAGGAAGGCCATTGTGGAGAAGAACGAAAAGAAATAAGGGAGAGATTGAATATGGCCAAGGCGAAATTCGAACGCACCAAGCCGCATGTCAACATCGGTACAATCGGTCACGTAGACCATGGCAAGACGACCTTGACCGCGGCCATCACGCTCTATCTGTCCAAGAAGGGACTGGCGCAGGCCAAGCGCTACGACGAGATCGACAACGCGCCGGAAGAGAAGGCACGAGGCGTGACGATCAAT
>CAIKVT010000005.1 GCA_903830945.1 uncultured Elusimicrobia bacterium | reverse complement strand
TCCTCTTGAGTTGCTGGCAGCTCCCCGTAGCCAAGTTACAGGCGTTAGAGCTCCTGCCTTCTAAGCAGGCGATAGAGGTTCGATTCCCCTCGGGGACAGAGATTTTTCCTGCTCGAGGCCCCGGAAGACCGGGGCCTCATCATCAATGGGAAGGAAAAGGCGCGTCAGATCTTGGTGGGTTCGCCCTTCGTTTCGATCTGCACCGGTTCGACTTTAGCCGCTACAGGATCGGTCATGCCCTCGCGCATCGACTTCTTGAACTCGCGAATACCCTCGCCCAAGGATTTGGCGATCTCGGGGATCCGCTTAGGTCCGAAGATCAACAGCGCCACGACCAACACGACCAGCCAATGAATCGGAGAGAATTCTCCCATCACAACCTCCCTGCTGCAGCCACATCATACCACAAAAAAATATAAGTCCTGACCCTAAGACCACTGTCCGCTTCTTCACATTCGGGAGCGACTATGATTATATGTTACACTACTCAACAAGTTACAAATCATGCCCGATTCTCTCAACGCCGAGGAGAATAGGCCATTCTGCGGGAATCATGCCCGCAGAGTGGCTGCCTGCCTATGGGCATGCCTAAGCCTGGGATCCATTGCGCAGGCCGCCCCGAAGATATCCACCCTCTCCGGCAGCATCTTCGTCATGAAATCCGGCGCAAGAATATGGCAGCCGGCCGACAAGGGCTACGCGCTGGAGGCCGGCGACCAGGTGCGCACCGACTCAGGAGCAAACGCCACCATCATCTTCGATGACGGCACGCGAATCAACCTGGGACCCAACGGCTCCCTCACCCTCTACGAAGCCACCTCCGGCGGCACCTCTCTGAAGCTCTCCATCGGCTCCCTGCGAGCTTGGGTGAACAAGGCCCTCTCCCGGCACTTCGAGGTGCGCACTCCCACCGCGGTGTGCGCCGTGCGCGGCACCGAGTTCTCTGTCAACGTCAACGCCCAGGGACATACCGACATCCAGATGTTCTCCGGACTGCTCGCCGTGGCGGACTATCGCGGCGATGAGACCCTGATTCGCGACCAAGAGAGCCTGCGCGTGACGGACAAGGGCTTTACCTCAGGACAGGCTGCTCAGACTACGGGCGCACAAGACCGACTCAGGGACCAGGCCAGGCGGGAGGTAGGCCTGGAGATGTCCAAGGAGGCGGTGCAGAGCGCGGCGGCGATCGAGGCCATGAACGCCGTTTATAAGGAAGGCAAGGCCATCATCGACGTGAGCGGCAACCGCGTGCGCATCGAAGAGTACATCGTGCGGCCCGCAGCGGACCAGTTCAAACTCGTGGTCTTGAACGAGCGCACGGACCGTTTTGATTATTTCTTCTACCACGGGACTTTCAACAGCACTCTTCCCGACGATCTCTCCATCGCCCTGCGCCAGCTGCCCGGCTGCATCGGCAGCGCCTGCCAGTACTATCTGACCGGCTACGACACCGGGCGCTCGAACACCCAGGACAACATGCTGGAGGTCGCTTCGGGGGGGCATCAGGTGGACGTCAACAACAACGGCGCCGGCTATGGAAAGGACAGCAACGGCAACCTCTATCCATTCGACGCGGTGCTGGCCGCCTTCGACCCCAAGACGAACCAGTTCATCAGCCTCAACGTCCCGAACGCCAGCCAGACCAGCGGCAACGATTCATTTTACCAGACGCTCTACAACAGCTATTCATTGACGTTCAACGGCGTGGAGCATGGGGCATGGTCTCCCTCGGCCAATGCGCCCACGCAGTCTTGCGGCATGGCCGGCAACGTGCCCTGCATCCAGAACATAGTGGATGCGGTGACGGATACGGTGTATGATGCCGCGGGGACGATGACCCACGCAGCCAATAGCGGGTTCGGACAGACGAGCAACGCCACGGGCGGGACCCACACCACGGTCCAAAGCCCGCCGGTCTGCGCGCCGCCCGACTGCACCTACAATGAGACGGGCGTGGAACACCAGGTCGTCTATGCGGACAACATTGCCAGCGGGGACGGGTCCGTCTGGGAAAAATACGACAGCTACGTCATCTCGGATGAAGGCCGCGTCGCCGGCACCGCCGACTTCGTCGGCTCCTACAGCGGCGCGGACTACAAGCAGACCCTGCTGCACTGGAACTTCGAAACCATCGTGACGGCCTCGGAGTTCGACGGCCGCAAAATCGACCTGGCTGTGGAGCCCAAGATATTCATCGAGTCCGGATTGATCCAATGATGAGGGCCACCTTGACCTTGGCGGCTCTGGGCCTGCTCCCGGGAAAAGCCCATTCCGTCGAGTACGCCCCTGTCTTCAACGCTGCCGTACTCGGCGGGCAGTACTTCTACCAGGGCAACAACTCCAACGTGGGCGGCAACGCCTCGGTGGTGGCCGGTTCCATCGTCAAAGCCGATGGCCGGTGGTCGCTTCTGCCCACTTTTGCGGCGAACTATCAGGGCACAAAGGGCGTCAGCGACGCGGTGCCGGCCGGAAGCCTCTTCCAGCAAGAGATGGACCACCGGGCTTCTGTGACGGGCATCTACTCCCTGGAAGGCACGAACTGGAAGCTCAAGCCGTCGGCCAGCTACAAATATGAATTCCTCAAGCAGACCCGCGACGAAGCCTGGGGCCACGGCCTCTTCGATTTCGAGAAGATCGCCATGGGCTTTGAAGCCGAGAACGTCTATCGCGAGCCCTTTTCCTACCGCCTGGGACTCGACCTGTACCGCATCCGCTTCCCGAACTACCAGTCCCTGGAGTCCCAGGCCCCGCTCGACCCCCTGGGAAACCCCTTGAACCGCGCAGGCTTCAACCGCAACACCCTCGACACCTACAACACCCAGCTCTCGGTGGCCGGCGCCATGCCTTATCCCGCTCAGGAGCCGGTACTCGCCTTGCAGGGCGGCTACAGCCTGCTCTACCAAAACTACAGCGACCAGAACGTGATCGACTCGCGAGACCAGATCGGCAGCGAGGGCCGGGCCGATTATCTGCAGTCTCTGGGCGGCTCGGTGAGCTACCCGCGCGCGGTGCGGCTCTTCAGCACGGACTGCCGCCTGGACTCCAAGCTCAACGCGAACTTCGCCTATGAAAAATCCAATCAGAACTACTTCGACGCCAACACGACGCAATTCTTCTCCGACGCCTACACCTACTACAGCTATGGGATGGGGCCCAGCTTCAGCCTGGCCTGGGGCGAAGCCAAGCATCCGACCGCAATCGCGGCCTCCTTCAGCTACACGCGGTTCCAGTACGTGGCCCGGCAGGCCCAAGACGCCAACGGCATCTACACGGGCAGCCGCCTGGGCCAAGACCTCTACCAAACGGGTTTAAGCGGCGTCTATCCGCTCGCGCCCGGGTTCTCCATCAAGGCGCAAGCCAATCTCCTATGGGCGCGCTCCAACAACGCCTTCGAGCAGACTTACGCTTACAACTACCGCACAGCAAACTATTTGCTGGGATTCACCTACGAATACTGATGATATTGAACAAAATTGATTCATCTATCAAGAGGTTCGACATGAAGAGAATAGACCTGAAAAAAATATTCAGCAATAGACTCTCACTAAGCCTATATATGGTCGCTGCTTTGGCGGTAGCGGGGTGGGGACAAGTTCCCTCAGGCATCAATTTCCAAGGCAGGTTGACCGATTCGCTTGCCAATCCTATCAATGGGTCCGTGTCGATATTATTCAGCCTTTACAATGTCGCCTCCGGCGGCTCCCCAATATGGACCGAGACGCAGTACAATGTAGTGGTGTCTACGGGCGTCTACAACGTCGCCTTGGGCAGCGTAAATTCGTTGTCCGCGGCTGTCTTCGCGAGCCCCAATACGTGGCTGGAGATCAAGGTGGGGGCCGACGCGGCCATGACCCCACGGCTACAGTTGCAGACCGTGCCCTACGCTTTTGTGGCCTTATCGGCTGGCGCCAACCTACTGACCACGACGAGCACGTGGAGCGCGCAGCAGACGTATCTCAACCAGGTCATCGTCTCCTCCAACCTGATCGTCGGCCAAGGCAGCGTGGGCATCGGAAAGACTCCGAGCCGGCCGCTCGACGTGGCC
>CAIKVT010000004.1 GCA_903830945.1 uncultured Elusimicrobia bacterium | reverse complement strand
GCCCCGAATCCCGCACCAGCACAGAATTCCGCCGCCCAGGGCAGTTCCAGTTCTCAGACGATCGCTCAGCAGCCCGGCACTGAAAAAAGCCAGCACGACAAGGCCGAAGCGCAGATGAAGGAGCAGGAGCGGCAGAGGGTTGCTGGCGTTTTGCCCTCATTCAACGTTTCTTACCGCAGTGACGCCGTCTCCTTGAACGCAACCCAGAAGCTACGCCTTGCCTTTCGCTCCGCCACTGATCCGGTGGCCTTTGCCACCGCCTTTGTTGTGGCCGGCTACCACGAGGCCAGGGATGACGATCCCGGATTCGGATGGGGGATCGAGGGATTTGGAAAGCGGTCAGGCGCCGCTTATCTGGACGCCTTCGATGGCGAAATGATCGGTAACGGATTTCTGCCTGCTCTCCTCCATCAGGATCCGCGTTACTTTCGGATGGGCCATGGCGCCTTCACCCACCGATTGCTCTTTGCACTAGCCACCACTGTCGTCTGCAAACACGACAACTCCGGCAAGTGGGAGCCAAACTACTCCAACGTTCTGGGCAACATTGCTTCCGGCGGTATCTCCAATCTCTACTACCCCTCCAGCGGCTCCGGGATCGGCCAAACCTTCACCAACGGTTTTATCGTGACTGCCGAAGGCGGGGTCGGTTCCATCTTCCAGGAGTTCTGGCCCGACGTCTCGCGTAAGATTCTCCACAAGGATCCGACCCACGGCCTCGACGCCCAGGCCCGCGCGCAGGATGCAGCCGAAAAGAAAGCAAAACAGAACCGGTAATCGCGCCACTGCGCTCCATGGCCCTCCACAGGCGGCTTGCTTTCTCACCCTCATGGGAGGGCAGAGAGTTGACGGGCGCGCGTTTTTCCTATCGCTTCTCCCAAAGCCAGAGGTTTTCTCATCCCTCCTCCGCGCCGTACACTACTTCTTTAAGGAAAGGAACGCCTCATGGCCTACCCCGCCAACTACCGCTATACCCGTGAACATGAGTGGATTGAGCTCTCGGGCTCCATTGGAACCATCGGTATCACCGACTACGCGCAGAACTCCCTGGGAGACATTGTCTACGTGGACGTGCCAAAGGTCGGCGATCCGGTTACAGCCAACGCTACATTCGGCTCGGTCGAAAGCGTGAAGGCCGTCAGCGACCTCTTTTCGCCCGTCACCGGGACCGTGACCGCCGTCAACGAGGAGTTGAAGTCCGCCCCTGACAAGATCAACGAAGACCCGCACGGCGCCTGGATTATCAAGGTGGAGGTAGCCGACCCCTCGCAACTAGATGCCCTGCTCGACTCCGCGGCTTATGAGGCGTTTGTGTCGGAAGAGACAGGGAGTTGAGTCTGAGATCGATGCGATACTTGCCCAAATCACCCGCTGAACGGATCAAGATGCTCACCGAGATCGGCGCGGCCTCAATCGATGACCTCTTTGCCGTCATCCCCGCCGGGAATCGTCTGGACCGCGACCTCGCTGTGCCGCGCGCACACGCCGAAAGCGAGATCATCGACTACTTCCTCTCAGCCGGCCGAAAAAACGCCACTGGTTACGCCAGCTTCCTCGGCGCGGGCGCTTATCGCCACTACCGGCCGGTCATAATCGACTCGCTGGTCCAACGCGGCGAGTTTCTCACCAGTTACACGCCCTACCAGGCCGAGATTACGCAAGGCACACTGCAGGCCATCTTCGAGTTCCAGACCATGATTGCCGAGCTAACCGGCATGGACGTGGCCAACGCCAGCATGTACGACGGCTCCACGGGCGCTGCCGAAGCGGTACGGATGGCCATGCGCGTCACCGGACGAGAGAAGGCCGTGGTGGCCACGACCGTTCATCCAGAGTACCGCGAGGTGATGGCCACCTACGCCCGGCACCAGGAGTTGCCCTCGACCCTGGTTGGTTATGACCCCAAGACTGGCCGCGTCGATCTGGCCGCTCTGGAAGCCGCCATCACCCAGGAGACCG
>CAIKVT010000003.1 GCA_903830945.1 uncultured Elusimicrobia bacterium | reverse complement strand
CGCAGACGCCAGAATCCCGCAAGTTTTCCAGCCAGGGCGGCTACGTCGCGTTTCTTCCCAAGATCCACCTCGTCGAGAGCCAGGCGGATGTCCTTTCTCACGCCGGGATGCAATGCCTTGGGGGCACCGACGACTTGATCTCCGACGGCGCGCAAACCCGGCCAAAGCGCAGCTTAGGCCGGGTCTGGCGCCGCCGGTCGGGAGCCTGCGGCAGCCTCTGGGTCTGGATGTAGCGTTTGACGGTTTGCAGGCTGGCGCCGCCGCATGAGCCGGCATAGTAGCTAGGCGTCCAAAAATGGCTGCCCCAGAGCTTGCGACGCACCTCCGGGAAGTCGCGTTTTCGAAGCAGGCGGGCCGACACGAGCTTGAGGGAGTTCACGAGCCGTGAGATCGACAGCTTCGGGGGGTAGGCGACCAGCAGGCGCACGTGGTCATCTTTTCCATCAAATTCCTTGAGTTCGGCGCCCATCTTCGCACACACGTGGCTGCAGGTTTTGAATAGGTGTTCGCGAACCCGGTCCGTTATCACCCCGCGCCGATATTTTGTCACGAAGACTAAATGCACACTTAGGGCATGGACGACGCTTCTGCCTCGTCGGACATCATCATTCATAGATCGAGACTAATTGTATCCTGACGCCGCGATCAAGCATGTCTAGGACGCTTACAGGTCTTCGCTACCGTCTCCGTCCCCATCCCGGGCAGGAACGCATCCTTGCACGGTCAGCCGGGGCCTGCCGGTGGCTCTGGAACTGGGCTCTGGCCTACCGGGAGGACCTGTGGCTGGCCGCCCGCTCTGCCGGCGCAAGGGGCTTCCGGGGATCCACGGGCTACGTGCACCTGAGTTCGCTTCTTCCGGGGCTCAAGGAGCGGTACCCGTGGCTCTCGGAGGCGCCCCACCACGCGCTGCAGGCGACCCTGCGGGACCAGGACAGGGCCTTCTCCTCGTTCTTTGCAGGGAAATCCGGTTACCCCAGGTACCGCCGCAAGGGGGAGCGCGACTCGATCCGGTTCCCGGACCCCAAGCAGTTCGCCGTCGACGGGGACTGGGTGAAGATTCCCAAGCTTGGATGGACGAGGTTCCGGCTCTCTCGGCCCGTGACCGGCAGGGTGCGCAACATAACGCTTTCCAGAGAGGGAGCCCACTGGGGCGTAAGCTTCTGCGCCGAGGGACAGTTCAGCCTGCCCAACCGGGGACTTCCCGCGGTGGGGCTCGACCTGGGTGCCGTCCAATCGGTTACGACATCTGACGGGAGGGTGGTTTCCTTCCCCGTCACAACCCCCTCTGAAGACAGACGCCTGCGCTGGCTCCAGCGCAAGGCGAGCCGCCGGCTCAAGGGCAGTGCCCGGCGAAGCCGGACACTTGCGGGACTGGCCAAGCTCAAACGACATCTGGTTAACCGCCGCCGTGACGCGGCGCACAAGCTCTCCACCAGATTGGCAACGGCCCACGCCGCCATCGTGATTGAGGACCTCAAACTGAGGCGCATGACAGCCTCGGCCGCCGCGACGACGGAGGAGCCTGGACGCAACGTTCGAAGGAAGTCCGAGCTCAACCGCCGCATGCTGGCCCATGGTCTGTCCGACTTCCGCAGGATGCTGGCTTACAAGTGCGAGCGATCCGGCGCGCGGCTCGTGGCCGTGGACCCCTCATTCACCTCTCAGACGTGCTCGCAGTGCAAGCACTGCGCACCGGGCAACCGCAAGAGCCAAGCGGTCTTCCTGTGCGCAGCCTGCGGGCATCACGCCAACGCCGACCTCAACGCGGCGCTCAACATCCTGGCGGCCGGACAGGCCGTGACTGCGCAGGGAGGCTCGGGGGTTGCCCCGGCCGACGAACTGCGAACCCATCCGAGGAGACGGCCGCCCGCGCGGCTCGCTCCGACGGGAATCCCGGCCAAAGCGGCCGCAGCCGCTTAGACCGGGAGGATGTCAACCGAGAACCTCAAGCCGGGATCTCGTCAGAGTTGCGGTAGTTTACCTGGCCTGACTTGAGCCGCGCCAAGAACGTCCTGAACTCCGGATCGGCCAGCAAATCCTGTGTTTCACTCGGCCGCAAATCGAACGGCAGGCCGTTTGTCTCAGCCACCTTCGCATAAAAGACGTTAATTGCCTGGGCCGGCGTCAGGCCATAGCGGCCAAGTATCTTTTCGGCGCGGGTTTTTCGAGCAATGTCCACACGGGCGCGAAGTAGCGTGGTCTTGGCCATGTGCTCGATCTGGACTCATTTGGCCT
>CAIKVT010000002.1 GCA_903830945.1 uncultured Elusimicrobia bacterium | reverse complement strand
GGCCGCTGAGGATCAGCGTTTCCGGATCGCAGCCCTGGTGGACCTCGGCCCCGGCGCGGGCTGCCTGGGGCCGGAATCCCTACCCGCGGCCCTCTCCCGGGCCGACGTGCTCGTGGATTTCTCCGCGCCAGCCGCCGCCGTGCGATTTGCGGCCGCAGCCGCGCGAGCCCGCAAAGCCGCCGTCATCGGCACGACAGGATTCAACACCATGCAATCCGCTCAGCTCAAGGCTTTGAGCCGTCGCATCCCCATTTTCATGGCTCCTAATTTCAGCCCCGGCATCCATGTCCTAGGCCTCCTGGCCAAAACAGCATCCCTCCTGCTCAAGGATTATGAGATCACATTGAGCGAGACGCACCACCGCCTTAAGAAGGACGCGCCCTCGGGCACGGCCCTGAACCTGGCGCGGATCGTCATGGACGCCCGCCACGGCGGCAAGCCGTCCATCGTCTCCCACCGCATCGGCGACGCGGTCGGCGACCACACACTGACTTTAGCCGGACCCCATGAAAGGCTGGAACTCACCCACCGCGCCCTTTCGCGGGATGTTTTTTCGCGGGGCGCTTTAAGAGCAGCCCTCTGGCTGGCGGGAAGGAAACCCGGACTTTACGACATGCCGGACCTGCTGGTCAGTCGGCTTGTCTGAGCGAGTGGCGCACGTGCGCCTTGCTGGCGCCTGTCTCATCCGCCACCTTATCGATCAATTCGGACTCGCTCAAACCACGACCAATGGAGTCGCCGTATTTATTATGGCCTCTCCAGCGCCGCATGCTCGCCCGGATCGCCGTCTGATTTTCCTTGGTTCTTTCGAGGACGCCGGATATGATTGTTTTCACAAAATTAGTAGCGGTAATTCTCGGGCTTATAGGGGCCGTCCTGAGCGATCCCCAGATAGTCGGCCTGTTCCTTGGTCAAGCGCGTGAGTTGGGCGCCGAGCTTGCCGAGGTGCAATCGCGCCACCTTCTCGTCAAGAAGCTTGGGCAGGGTATAAACCTGGTTTTTATACTTGCCTGACTTATGATTGGTCCATAGCTCCATCTGGGCCATGGTCTGGTTGGTGAAGGAGGCGCTCATGACGAAGCTGGGGTGCCCCGAGGCGCAGCCGAGGTTCACCAGGCGCCCCTCCGCCAGGACGGTGACGATCTTGCCGTTGGGCCACACGAACTGGTCCACCTGAGGCTTGATGTTGACCTTCTTGATCTTGGGATCCTGAGCGATAGAGGCGACGTCGATCTCCAGGTCAAAATGCCCGATGTTACACACGATGGCCTGGCTCTTCATGGCGTCCAAGTGTCGGCGGGTGATGATGTCCCTGCAACCAGTCGCCGTGATGAAAATGTCGCCCAGCGAAGAGGCCTCGTCCATGGTCACGACCTGGTAGCCCTCCATACAGGCCTGCAGAGCGGTGATGGGGTCGATCTCGGTCACCAGGACCCGTGCACCCATGCCGCGCAGGGACTGGCAGCAGCCCTTGCCCACGTCGCCGTAGCCGGCCACCACGCAGGTCTTGCCCGCGATCATGACGTCGGTCGCGCGCTTGATGCCGTCCAAGAGGGACTCGCGGCAGCCGTAGAGGTTGTCGAACTTAGACTTGGTGGTCGAATCGTTGACATTGATGGCCGGACACTTCAATGTGCCGGCGGCCTGGCGTTGATAGAGCCGGTGCACGCCCGTGGTGGTCTCCTCGGAGAGGCCCACGACGTCCTTGAGGAGTTCAGGGTACTTGTCATGGACCATGTTGGTGAGGTCGCCGCCGTCGTCGAGGATGAGGTTGAGCCCCTGGCCGTCGGGCCAGCGCAGGGTGGCTTCGACGCACCAGTCGTAGTCCTCGAGGCTCTCGCCCTTCCAGGCGAAGACAGGCACGCCCGCCTTGGCCACGGCGGCCGCGGCGTGGTCCTGGGTGGAGAAGATGTTGCAGGAGCTCCAGCGCACCGAGGCGCCGAGCTTGACCAGGGTCTCGATGAGGACCGCGGTCTCGATGGTCATGTGCAGGCAGCCCGCGATGCGGGCCCCGGCTAAGGGCTGCTTGCCCGCGTACTCCTCGCGCAGGGCCATGAGGCCCGGCATCTCAGCCTCGGCGATGGCAATCTCTTTGCGGCCCCAGTCCGCGAGGCTGATGTCCTTGACTTTGTAGTCCATTGAGTTCTTCATTGTGGTGGAGGTCTTCGTGGGCGTTGCGGTGGCCATTCTTTCTTTCTCCGTCGGAAGGTTTCTGATTATACCTTTTTTTGTTATCATCATCCCAATCATGTTCGAGCGCGAGTTCTTCGGCAACACGCTTTGGGAATACCTGGCCGCGCTGGTCACCTTCGGGGCCGTCCTGGGAGGCGGCCTGCTGGCGCGGCGGCTGGGCCTCGAGCGGATGCTCAGGCGAAGCCGGGGTGCGGACCTGCAGGAGCTGCTGGTGGCCCTTCTGGCGAAGGTCCGCATGCTGGAATGCGGACTGCTGGCGCTGTACCTGGCTACCCGCCATCTCCAGATACCCCACCGCCTGGACCGGCTCATCTATTCCGGCGTCCTTCTGGCTTTGACCTACCGGGCCTTGACCATGCTCCAGGCTGCGTTGGACTACGCGGTCCTGCGGCTGCTCGCCTCCAAAGGAAGTACCGCCGAGGCGGACCGCGGCACCGCCCGCGGCATCTCCTACTTGGTGGCGGCCCTCTTGTGGATCCTGGCCGTGCTCTTCGCCCTGAGCAACCTGGGCTTCAACGTGAGCTCCATGCTCGCGGGCCTGGGAATCGGCGGCGTGGCCGTGGCCCTGGCCGCTCAGGCCGTCCTGGGAGACCTCTTTAGCGCCCTGGCCATCTACCTGGACCGGCCTTTCGTTGCCGGGGACTTCATCGTGGTTGGAGACAAGCAGGGCACCGTCGAGCAGATCGGAATCAAGACCACCCGGGTCCGCTCGCTTTCCGGCGAGATGCTGGTCTTCGCCAACTCCAAGCTCACCTCGGCCGACATCCAGAATTTCCGGCAGCTGCGCGAGCGGCGCGTCGTGATCATCGTGGGCGTTCCCTACCAGACTTCCGCCGAGCAGGTCAGGAAGATCCCGGGTCTGCTTCGGTCGGCGGTTTCGGCCCAGGCTCAGGCGCGTTTCGACCGGGCGCATCTGAAGGCCTTCGAGCAGTCCGGTTTTTCCTTCGAGCTCGTTTATTATGTCATCGATCATGCTTATGCGGTGTACATGGAAGTCAACCAAGCCATCCACCTGGCCGTCCTCGACTCCTTTTGCAAGGAGGGCATCGCCTTCGCCATGCCCGCCACCGTATTCCATCAAGCGCCCGGAGCGGGCGCTCCCCGGATCGGGTGAATCGTCCTGTGTGCCAGGCTTATCTCCTGGCCGCAGGCCTTGGCCGCCGGGCCGGCGGGCCCAAGGCCTGGCGCGACTGCGGGGGGCGGCCGCTGCTGCAGCGCCAGCTGGAGTTCCTGCGCAAGGTCCTGCCCGTCTCGGACGTCGCCGTCTCCATCCAGGCCGATTGGCTGGAGCGCTGCCGGGCCTTGGAGCCGCGAGCTGTGTGGGTCGTCACGGACCCGGAGGCTGCGGCCTTGGCTTCGGTGCAGGCTTTGGTTCGGATGCTGCCTTTGCGGCGCAAGACTTTCCTCTATCACGTGGACATGCGGGTCTGGGAACCGGAGGTCTTTGGCCTTTTGGCACAGCGCGCGGCTGCGTCGGAAGAAGCGGATGCCTGGGCGCCGCTCGAGGGGGGACGCCGGGGGCATCCTGTGCTGCTTTCCCCGCGGCTCCAGGACGGATTGCTCGTCTTGGACCCTGGCCGGGACCGGCTGGACCTCTGGCTGCGCTCGCGTCGAGTCGTGGATATCCCTGTCCCGTATCCCTGCATCCACGACAACTGGAACAGCTGAGCCCGGGCTCTGCGGGCTATGCCTGGTTCTGTGCGTTTTGTATTATGCCGGTCGAGGTCCAACTATGACTATCTCCTTGAAAACCGAGGTGCCGGGCCCGCGCAGCCGGGAGCTGATGGCCGAGCGCCAAGCCGCGGTGGCGCGCGGCCTTTCTCACGTGACGCCCGTGTTCATCGCGCGGGGCGAGGGCGCGGTCTTGGAGGATGTGGATGGCAATCGTTTTATCGATTTCGCGGCGGGTCTGGCCGTGCTTAGCGCGGGCCATCTGGCCGTGCCCGTGGTCGAGGCCGTGCGGGAGCAGAGCCGAGGATTCCTGCACGCCTGCTTCCATGTCACGCCCTACGAGGGCTACGTGCGGCTCTGCGCGGCTTTGAACCGCTTGGCCCCCGGGACTTTCCCCAAGAAATCCTTCCTGGCCAACAGCGGGGCCGAGGCCGTCGAGAACGCGGTCAAGATCGCGCGCGCGGCCACGGGCCGGCCGGCGGTCGTCTGCTTCGAGCATGGCTTCCACGGCCGGACCTATATGGCCATGACCTTGACCGCCAAGGAGAGGCCTTACAAGCTGGGCTTCGGGCCGTTCAACCCGGGCGTGGTCCGGGCGCCCTTCCCTTATTGCTATCGCTGGCCTGGCACCCAGGACCCGGAGCGGGTCTCGGCCGAGTGCTTCGCCGCGTTCGAGCAGTCGGTGCGGGATGTCGGGCCGGACCAGGTGGCCGCGATCATCATCGAGCCGGTCTTGGGAGAGGGAGGCTTTGTGCCCGCGCCCGCGTCGTTCTTGCAGAAGCTCCGGGCATTCTGTACGGAACATAAGATCGTCTTCATCGCCGATGAGGTGCAGACGGGCTTCGGCCGCACGGGCGAGCTTTTCGCCTGCGCGCGGTCGGGCGTGGTCCCGGACCTGATGACCTTGGCCAAGGGCTTGGGCGGCGGGATGCCCATCTCGGCCGTGGTGGGCCGAGCCGAACTCATGGACGCACCCATGGTGGGCGGAATCGGCGGGACTTTCGGCGGTAATCCGGTGTCCTGCGCCGCGGCTCTGGCCGTACTGGAGCTCTGCGAGCAGGGGGACCTGCTGCGCCGGGCCCGAGCCCTGGCCGAGAAGCTTCCGGGGCGGCTGGCGGTCCTGCGGCGTTTTGGGAAGGTGGGGGATATCCGAGGTCAGGGCGCCATGCAGGCCCTGGAGTTGGTCAAGGACCGCCAGAGCAAGGAGCCGGACCAGGAGGCCGTGGCGGCCGTCATCCGGCACTGCTACGAGCGGGGCCTCATACTTATGAGCGCGGGTACCTACGGCAACGTCATCCGACTGCTCATGCCCCTGGTCATCACGGATGGGCAGCTCGAAGAAGGCCTGGCGGTTCTGGAGTCGGGTCTGGAGAGATTCGCGGGCTGATTTTAGCAGGGAGGGGCGGGTTTCCGGGTAAGCCACTGTATTATCGGAAGCAGTCCCGAGTTGCTATGATACACCAATGAAAACCACCGTTCGATCCGTGATGGTCCTTCTGGCTGCCGCTTGGCTCCCGGTCAAGGCTTTCGCCCGCCTTCCCCAGTCTTTCGACTTGCAAGCCCACCGTGGCGGCCGCGACGCACGGCCGGAGAACACGCTCTATTCCTTCGCTTATGCTTTGGCCTTGGGCGTGACCACCTTGGAGATGGACATGCAGATCACGGGTGACGGCATCATCGTGATCCGGCATGACAACCATCTCCTGCCCCTTCTCACGAAAAATAAAGTCGGGGACTTCATAACGGAGAACGAGATACCGGATATCCGGACCTCGAGCCTGGCGGAGCTGCGGACGTTCGATATCGGCGAAATGAATCCTAAGGACCGTTCGGGGTACTGGGAGGCTCACGGCCGGACCCAGAAACAGGTCCCGGGGGCGAAACTGGCGACCTTGGAGGATGTGTTCCAGCTGGTCCGGGACTGGGGCCGCAAGGACGTGTTCATGAACATCGAGACTAAGTCCTATTGCTACCCCGTGACTTTGCACAATCCGGACCCTGATGGGTGGGTGGCGAAGTTCTACGCCTTGGTCAAGAAGTACGGCATGGAGGATCAGGTCATGCTGCAATCCTTCGATTGGCGGACGCTCAAGGCCATGAAGGAGCTGGATCCAGCCATCGCGACCGTGGCCTTGACCTCGGAGCAGCCTCAGTGGAACGACGAGGGCGACGAGGGGCGCTATCGCTGGGAAGGGCGCAAGGAAAAGTCGCCCTGGATGGCGGGGCTGGACATCAAGGATTTCGGGGGGGACTATGTGAAGGCCGCGCATGCAGTCAAGGCGGACGTGGTTTCGCCCTACTTCGGCGAGTTGACGCCGGCTTTGGTGAAGGAGGCGCATGCGCTCGGGATGAAGGTCGTGCCTTGGACCATCAACAGGGAAGAAGATATGAAAAAGTTCATTGACATGGGCGTCGACGGTCTCATCACGGATCGGCCGGCCGTGGGGCGCAAGGTCTGCCTGGAGAAAGGGCTCCAGCTGCCCGCGCCGGACGCTAGTCCGGAGAAGAAGCCGTATTACACGGGAACGGATTGGGGACTGGAGCCGGCCAGCGCGCGCTAGCTCAGCAAGAAGTCGGAAAGCAGATTTCGTGAGACGCGCAGACGGTACTCGGCCGTGGAGCGGATATCGTCGATGGGAGAGACATCGTTCTTCAGGAGTTCGCAGGCAACGGCTGCGACTTCGGCCGTGAGCCGCTTTCCTTTTACGAACTCTTCCGCAGCCTTCAGGCGCCGCACCGTGGGCGCCATGCTGCCCAGGGCGAAGCGCAGCTCGCAGACGGTGCGGTCGCGCTCCAGCCACACCAGAGCCGCCGCCACCGTCTTGGAGATCGCCATCGCGGCGCGCGTCCCGACCTTTCGGAAAAGCTGCCGGTGGGGCCGCTTGGGCAGGTAGGGGATGTCGATCGCCGTGATGAGCTCGCCGGGCTCAAGATTTGTCTTCTTGACGCCCGAGAACGTCTGCAGCAGCGGCAGGCTCCTCGTCCCCTTACGTGATACGGTTTTGACCGTGGCTTCATAGACCGCCAGAGCCGGGAAGGTGTCAGCGGCCGGCGAGGCGTTGGCGATGTTGCCGCCTAAGGTGCCGCGGTTCTGGATCTGCTCCGCGCCTACCACGGCGGCCGCCCGCGCCAGCAGGGGGAATTCCCGCCTGAGTACGGGGTCGTCCCTGAGCTCGGCGTGCGTGACCAGCGCGCCGATGGAGAGGCCGGCCGCGGTCTTGCGGATGGTCCGCCATTCTTTCACGCCGGAGAGGTCGAGCAGGCACTGGCCGTTGGCGCCTCCCATGTTCCAGAGCACCATGTAGTCCGTGCCGCCGGCCAAGGGCTTGGCCGAGGGATTGTCGGCGAAGAGAGAGACCGCTTCTTCGGCGGATTGCGGCCGCAGTACGGTCATGCTCAGGGGCGCGCCTCTCATCGCTTCCTTCCTTTTGGAGTTTTCGTCACCGACTCCACGATGTGCATATAGCCGGTGCAGCGGCATAGATGTCCGGCCAAGCCTATCCGCACGGACTCCGCGTCGGTCTTCTTCATCCGGGAGGCGGTCATGAGGATGCCGGGAGTGCAGAAGCCGCATTGGACCCCGGCATGTTCCGCAAAGGATTTCTGCAAGGGATTGAGCCTCTCGGGGTTGCCGAGGCCCTCCACGGTCTCGACCTTGCGGCCTTGCACCTGGCAGACGGGTATGAGGCAGCTGGCGGCCGGCTTGCCGTCGAGTAGGACGGTGCAGGCTCCGCATTCACCCTCGCCGCAGCCTTCCTTGGTGCCGGTGAGGCCGAAGTCCTCGCGCAAGACGTCGATGAGCCTCTTGAAGGGAGGGCCTTTGTAGTTCCTTTTTTTCCCGTTGACCGTCAAAGAGATCATAGGGGCCTCTGCGCCTTGATGAGCTCAGAGCAGATGTGCTCGGGCCGGACGGGGATCTCATTGAACCAGAAGCTGGTGGCGTCGTGTACAGCGGAGACGACTGCTGGCGCGGGCAGGTCCATAGGCATCTCGCCCAGGCCCTTGGCGCCGTAGGGGCCGCGGGAATAGGGTTCCTCGACTAAGAATACGTCCATGGGCGGGGTGTCCGCGAACGTCGGGATGACGTAGTTGGTGAACTGGGAGTTGCGCATCCAGCCGCCGCGGAAATCGGCATATTCGAGTAAAGCGTAGCCCAAGGCCTGGTTTGTTCCGCCCATGATCTGGCCCTTGGCCAAGGTGGGGTTGATGGCCTTGCCGATGTCCTGCGCGGTCGTGACCTTGCGGACCTTGATCTCATAGGTCAGGCGGTCGACTTCGAGGCTCACTGCGATCGCGGCGTAGCTGAAGACTCCGTAGGCTTCGCCGTGGTAGAGGTCGTCGTCCCAGGTGATGTCAGCGGGCTTCTCGTATTGGACTTCGAAGCGTTTGGCGGATCGGCCGTCGCAAAGGAGCCGGGCAGCCTTTTTTAAGGCCGTGCGGTCCTGAGGCACTTTGCCCGTGGATTTCATCAGCTCGTTCTTGAGCTGTTCGGCGGCGCGCTCGATGAGGCGGCCGATGACCATGGTGGTGCGACTGGCGACCGTGGGTCCGCTGTTGGGCACCAGCGCGGTGTCCGGTATTTCGATTTGGATCAAAGACGCGGGCATTCCCAAGGCCTGGGCCGCAATCTGGGTGAATATGGTGCCTGCGCCCTGGCCGATATCTGTCGCAGCGGTCAAGATCTTGATGCGGCCGTCCTTGAGCAGGGAGACCGCGGCGCGGCTGGCCAGGATCGTCTCGCCGCTGCCGGTAAAACCCGCTCCGTGATGGCAAAGGGCTAAACCGATGCCTTTCCAGGTGGGTTTGCCGGGATCGGCGTTCCAGCGGGCGTATTCCTTGCGCTTCTTGTCGTAGCGGGCCTTCTTGACGCAGAGCTCGAGGCACTTGGAGGCGCCTACGCTTTCCTTCAATTCCTGGCCTGTGGAGGTGATAGTGCCGACCTTCCAGGAGTTGCGGCGGCGCAGTTCTAAGGAGGAGAGGTTCAAGGCTGCGGCGATCTTCTCCATTTGGAGTTCGGCTGCGAATATGGTCTGGGGCACGCCGAAGCCCCTGAAGGCTCCATTGGGGGGGGTGTTGGTGGCGAGCACGCAGGAGCGCACGCGCACGTTGGGGCACTCATAGGGGCCTGTGGCGTGCAGGGTTCCTCGGGATAGGACGACTCCCGAGCAGGTGGCAAAGGCGCCTCCGTCCATGAACACGGTGATGTCCTGGGCGAGGAGCTTGCCATTCTTGCTCACCCCGGTCTTGTGCTTGATGATGGCGGGATGGCGCTTGGTGGTGGCTGCCATGTCCTCGGCGCGATCGTAGATGAGCTTGACGGGCTTGCCGCTCTTGAGGGCCAGGAGCGCGGCGTGGCCGGCGATGAGAGATGGGTAGTCCTCTTTACCGCCGAAGGCGCCGCCGGTGACGGCATTGATGACGCGGATCTTTTCCGGGGGCCGGTTGAATATCTTGACCAGGGCTTTATGCACGTAGTAGGGGCACTGCAGCGAGCCGCGGACGACGATGGTGCCGTCATTTTCCACCCATGCGGCTATGCCGTGGTTCTCGATGTAGGCCTGCTCTTGATGGGGGACTTTGTATTCGCCTTCCACGATGAGGTCGGCTTGGGAGAAGCCGTCGTCGAGGTTCCCTTTTTCGATGAGGAATTTCTTGAAGATGTTGTCTTCGCCGCGCAGGAGTTGTCTTCTGGCGAGAGAGTCCTTTATGGAGAAAACCGGGTTTTCCTCAGCGTATTCGACCGCGATGTGCTTGAGGGCTTCGTAGGCTTGGGCACGGTCCTGGTGGCCCACGATGAGTATGGGCTGCATCGGGTGCATGACCTTGTCCTCGGTGAGCAGGGGCTGGTCGTTCTCGATGAACAGGACGTTGTTGAGGCCGGGGATGTCCGCGGCGCGGGCGATGGCGAATTGGTGCCAGGGGAAGGCGGGATCGAAGGTTATCTTTTTGATGCGGCCATGGGCGATGGTGGTGCGCAAGGTGGCGGCGTGCAGGCAGCCGGGGATCTTGTAGTCGTCGATGTATTTGGCCGTGCCGGTGAGCTTCTGGGGGGCGTCGGTGCGAACGATGCCGATGCCGATCTTGGCGGGGGAGGGGCGGGCCATGCGCAGCTATTCTACTAACCGGAGGGAGGGGAAGGCAACGAGGAGATTCATCCAACGCATGATGAGTCCTGAAAAAATCAAAGGTTCGGCCTTTTTCGCTCCTCAGCCGTCAGCCGGGCGGGGAGCAAATAGCTTGGCCTGCAGATCTCTCAGCCAGGCGCGAGCCTCCGCCTGCGAGCCGTGGACGTTGTGGTTCGCGCAGCCTTCCACCAGATCGATGCAGTCGTTGCCATCCTCCGCCAGAGCTTCGACGAGGCCTTCCCGGAGGGTCCGGGCGGTTTCGGCATAGCTCTGGACGTCTGCGCGCAGTTCGGCGACGGCCTCGTCCTCTTCTTCCCGGGAACCGAAGTAGGCCATCAATTGGTCCCGTAATTTCTCCAGGCGCTTGGTCGCCATCAGTTCGCTCCATATTTCGGATAAATGGTCTTGATGAAGAGCGTGCCGTCGCTGTGGCGGCCGAAGCCGGCGTAAACCCTGCGGATGCCTTCAGTTTTAATCGGCGCGGGCATGCCTGCCGACTCGTCTAGGATGTAGCCGTAGCCTACCGGCTCATCCATTTCGAATTCAAAGCCGGTGATCTTCATCTTTCCAGCCAGCAATGACTCGAACTGGTAATGATCCTTTTTGACCAAGCCCTCGATGTCCTGGTCTCCAGCGGCGATCCTCCGTGTGATGTCCCAGGCCCGCTTCTGCGCAGCGGAAAGCTCTGCCCCTGAGGAGAATCTCGTCGCCGCGCGAGGCGCCCCCTTGGCCTTGGCCACTCTCGCCATAAGGTCTTGATCGGGGATCTCGGAATGCCTGATCGCTCCGTGTCCCATGTCGTTGTTTTTTTGAGATTTGGCGACCAAGTCCGGAGTGAATTTCATTTGCGGCGGATCGGAGGCGCCGGTCCTTGGGGCTTTGGCTGCCGGCGCCTGGACGGTGGGCTTGAGGGCCTCGGCCGCGAGCTGCTTGGCCTCGTTGCGGAACTGCTCCTTGAGCTCGGGAGTCAGCGGCAGCTGCTCTAGGGGCACGTCGGGATAGCTCTGCGCATAGGCTCGGCCCCGGGCCATGTTGAAGGCGAGCGTCTTGGCCATGTCTTCCGGAGTCTGCCAGATGCTCCGGTGCGTGGTCAGTCCGCCCGGATCCATGAATACCACGTCTCCGGCATGACGCGGCACGCCGTTGATGAGTTGGGGCTCGGTCAGGATCATGGCCTGCGGGGAGTCGCCGCCGCCCAGACCTTTCTCTTTGAGCCGCTCTACGCCCTCTGCGGCCTGGCGCAGGGTCTCCGGGGTGATCAAGGTCTGGATTTCGGTCGGCGTGAGCTGTTCGGGGATCTTGCCCCGGATCCTCTCCATCGCCCAGGAGGGGTCCCCACCCTTGCCTACATCCACCTCGCCGAAGACCTTGGGGGCCAGGCCCTGATCGCCCAGGGCATTTTGCATGGCCCGGGCCATGCGGAGCTCCTCGTGGAAATAATCGATGGTATGGCCCCAGGCTTTGGCTTTGCCCTGGGACTCATGGGTGAAGTCGATAGGCGGCTTGTAGGTCTTGACCGCGACTTCCATGCCGCCGAGCTGGGCGTCGAGAAGCACTGCGCTGGAGCCCTCCTCGCTGAGCACGCCCAGGACTTCAGCCTGGGGCGCCTTGTGCGCGGCGAGCTCGGTCCGGTATGATTCCGGCGCCTCGCTGAATTTATCGGCTACGAGCTTTTGGGCCTGCTCGGCCAGCGTTCGGGCGGTCGGCTCCGCTGGCCGGGTCTGCGGCAGCTCGATGTCGAGCTCGCGCGCCAGCCATGAGCCTCCCGGCAATGAGCCTATCCAGCCGGGGATCCTTGCGTCAAGCGCCGCGAAGGGAGCCGCGGCTTGGGCGCTTAATCCCGTCAAACCGGACGGCAGCTTGACCACCGGGTCCCAGAGCGCCTCTTTGGCGTTGATGGTCTCACCCAGCAGGGGCGTCCGCGTTCCCGCGGGACTCTTGCCCCGGGCATAGACTTGTTTCAATCCGCCCAGGAGCATGGGGAGGTTCAAGCCCTGTTCGGTCAGGTCGGTGATGGAAGCGTGGTAGCGCGCTTTAGAGAGAGGGTTGCCTTCATCGTAGTCGGCCAGGGCCGTACCGAACTGGTTCGCCGCGGTGCCGGCCTGCCAGCCGCCGACCCCGCTGTAGACGATGCCCGTGCCGGCCGAGATGACGCGGCCCGTGTTTCCCAACTGGCCGATCACTTGCAGGCCCTTGAGGTTGAGCAGCATGGGCGCCGTGTTGTTGGCGACGTTGATCCCGCCCTGGAGCACCGCGCCGGTCGTGTGGTGGCCCATGTCGGACATCTCTTTGCCGACATTCTGGATGGAGCGGGTCTCGTCGAGATCGAGGGCGTCCTTGCCTTCGCGGTAGCGTTCGCCGCCGTAAAGCTCTCCCAGCTCGGTGCTGATGGCGTTGTTGAAGAAGTTGACCCGGCCCCGTTCTAGCATGTCCTGGGCCGCGTAAGCGGCGTCGCCGCCCGTGGCCTTGACCAAGGCGTAATAGCCGGGGCTGGCGGCGAGGCCGTAGGCGAAAGCCGAGCCGGCGAGATCCGCGGCGCCCTTGCCCGCGATGGCGACGGCCCGGCCCGTGGCGCCGACGATGCCCGAGCCGGAATAGAGCGTGACGATCTCTTTCTCCACCGGCAGGTCACCCTTGCCGTAGGTGCCGTCGGGTTGCCGGTAGAGCCGCTGCACCCTGGGGGTCTCTTGGACCGATGGCCCGACGATCCACCAGTACCAGCGCTCGGAGTTGCTCTCCGTCCGGCTGGAGAAGCGCTCCATGCCCCAGGTGCCCAAATACTGGAACAGGCGGGTGAACGGGGCGCTTTGGTCGCCAGTCGAGGCGGCTTTTCGGACATAGACGCTCAGTCCTTCGGTCAGCTTGCCGTAGGCGGGCCGGCCCGTGCCCGTGGGCTCGAACTTCGCCAGGGTCTGCCGGACGCTCCCGGCGCCGCTCAGGAATTCGTTGATCACGACCTTTCCTTCGCTGTCGAAGATTGCCTGGACCGCGCCTTCGGGCCTGTGTCGGAAGCTGGCTTTGAGGAAAGCGGTGATGCAATCAGCCCGGTAGGCCGAGTCGGCGCCTGGATAGAGTTTGCCGGCCACGTGCCTGGCGATCTCTGCCAGGGCCGAGTCGCGGGCCTGGTCGTCCGGTGAGACGAGCAGGCCTGGGTCCAAGGACCAGCCTGCCGGGTTCTTGGACTTGTTCAGAAGTTCCCAGAGGCCAGGCGCCGTCTTGACCAGGACCTGGGCGCTGCCGTCCTCGTTGTCCATGCGTTCAGCCGCGAATCGGCCGTTCTTGAAGCGCCCCGTAGTGCGCGGCCAAGGCCGGCTTTCGGAGGAGGTGACAAACCGGCCGCCTTCGGCCGGCTCGTAGGTCTGGGCGTCGAGCTGGTTCATCTTGCCGTCGTAAGTGGCCACGAGGAGCTTGCCGCCCTCGCTGCGGTTTTCGATGAAGAAGCTCCGGTTATTGACCAGCATCTCGTCGAGAGTGAGCCTGCCGTCGAGTGTCTGGAAATGGGATAGACCGTTTTTGGCGAGGTATTTCAGACCGGGCTGTCCCAGGCGGGAGGACTTGGCCACCGTATCCGCCGGGACCATATCGGCCGGCAGACCCAGCTCGTCGAAAGTGAATTGCGTACCGTCCGAAAACCGGGCCAGGTTGTCCCGGTTGAAGGCCACGTACTGCGCCCACAGGCCCCGTGCCTTGAAATACGCGGGGTCCTTTTTCTGCAGGGCCTGGAGTCCCGCCGATGCGGCCCCGGTCGGGCTGTCGTCGAGCAGGCGCGCCGTCTGGGGCAGGAACTCAGCGAGCTTGGAATCTCTTGCTCCGGCCGGTAGTCCCTGCGCTGCGGCGAGATCCTTCAAGAGCGCCTGGGCTCGCGGCCCGCCTACGTTTGCGAGCCATTGGCCCGCGGCGGCGCAGGATTCGCGGAGCCTGCGCTCGCGGCCCTCGGCCGCCAGCTGCGGATCGATGACGTCCTTGGCCGGCCAATTGTCCAGGCCTAGCAGCGCCGCTTCCTTGATTCGCGCTAGCTTGATGCCTCCCACCAGCGGCCCGGCGGCCTTCGCCTCGGTTAGCGGGACATCCTTGGCCATCAAGCCCTTGGCTTCGAGCTTGCTGGCGCCGGTCCAGGCTTTTGGCGCGGCAGCTTGACCATGGGCCCGTACCGCCTCGGCCAGAGCGCCGGCCGTGTAGCCGCGCGAATCCTTGAAGATCCCGTCGAGCAGGCGGCCTACGGATTCCGGGTCGCCAGACTTGAGCGCCGCGTCCAGGGCTGTGGCGCGCTCCGCCATATTCTGGCGCGATGCGGTGATCGGGACGCCCTGCTGTGAGAGGCGGGAGCTCAGGGCGGCCTCCGCCTGGAGGCTCAGCGCCTGGAATAGCGCGGTGAAATCCTCCGGGATGGATGCCAGCCGCTCGGCGAGGGCTTGTGCGGCCGCGCCCGACCTTTCTCCGGCCCAGAAATCCTCTTCCTTGGCCGAGGCAGCAGTCAAGGCGGCGCTCAGCGCTTCGGCGCGCTTCAGCTCCGGCAAGGCCGCCTTGAGTGCGGTCGCGCGCGCGTTCATGGTTCGGAGCGCGGCGCTCGTCGCGGCGTGGTCCTCCGGGCCATAGATCCCCGCGCGCAGCCGCCCCACGGCCGGAGACAGATGAGTCATGTCCGCCTGGAAGTCCTTGATGAGTACTTGGGCCGAAGCCGGGTCCACTGCGCGGCCGAAGACCGCAAGGAGCGATATTAGGAGAAGGGATGCTGTGGCTCGGGATAACATGGGGACCACGCCCTTTATATAGCCCTAGAATGCAGGAATTTCAAGGGGTTTTTCCTCTTGCGCGACAGGATCATTCATACCTAGTATAATGACTGATCTCGACCAAGGAGGGCATGAAAGTCATGAAAGCCATCGCAATCAATGGAAGCCCGCGCCCAGGCGGCAACACTGAGATATTGCTCAAGCAGGTGCTTGAGCCCCTCGCCGTCGCGGGTTGGCAGACCGAGTTCATCCAATTGGGAGGTTGGGATATCCACGGCTGTCTGGCCTGCTATAAGTGTTTTCAGACAAAGGATGGCCGCTGCGCCCAGGCCAAGGACGTCTGCAATCAGGTCATCGAGAGCATGACCAAGGCCGATGCTATCATCATCGGTTCTCCCACTTATTTCACCGACGTCAGCGCCGAAGTGAAAGCTTTGATCGACCGCGCCGGCCTCGTGGGTCTGGCCAGCGGCGGCCTCTGGCGCGGCAAGATCGGCGCGGCCGTGGTCGCGGTCAGGCGGGGAGGGGGGACCCATGCCTTCGATACCATCAACCATCTGTTCCTCATTTCCGGCGTCGTCATCCCCGGCTCGACCTATTGGAATCTCGGCTTCGGCCGGGAGAAAGGCGACGTGGCCAAGGACGACGAGGCAGCGCGCAATATGAAGGACCTCGGGCAGAACATCGCCTGGCTCGGCGAGGCCATGCGCCGCCACGAGAAGGACCACCCCCGCCCCGGAGCCGGTGTTCTTAGGGAATAGTCAGAGCTTTTGGGAGAGGACGGCGCGGGTCTGGCTCCGGCGGAAAACCTTGAGTTTGCGGCGCAGGCCCGCATCCGAGAGGGCAAGGATGGCGACGGCCAGGAGTGCCGCGTTGGCCGCCCCGCTCTCGCCGATGGCCATCGTGGCGACCGGCACGCCCTTGGGCATCTGTACGGTGGAGAGCAGCGCATCTAGCCCCCCGAGGTGCTGGGAGGCCATGGGCACGCCCAGCACCGGCAGGATCGTCTTGGCCGCGACCATCCCGGCTAGGTGCGCGGCTGCGCCCGCGCCCGCGATGATGACCCGAAGACCCCGGCTTTCGGCGGATGCTGCGTAGCGAGACACCGCGTCCGGCGCCCGGTGCGCGGAGAGGACGCGGCATTCGTGCGCGACGCCGAACTCCTCGAGCATCTCCGCGGCCGCCTTCATGGATCCCCAGTCGCTGCGGCTGCCCAGAAGGATCCCGACTAGTGGCGGGCTCATCGGATCGCCAGGATCTCGCCTGCGATGTCGCGGCGGTAGTGCATCCCGTTGAAACGGATGCGTGAGACCCCCTCGTAGGCGCGGTGCCGCGCGGCTGTCGTGTCCGGGCCCCAGGCCGTCACTCCCAGCACACGGCCCCCTGCGGTGGCCCAGCGGCCTGCCGGGTGCGCGGTCCCGGCGTGGAAGAGCATCAGGTCCGCGCCCGTCGAGAAATCCTCTAGGCCTGTGATGGGCCGGCCCGTCATGGGCGCGCGCGGGTAGTTCTCGGAGGCGATGGACACGCAGACGCAGGCGCCGGGCCGGACCTTGAGCTCGGCCGAGCCGAGGCGCCCGTCGGCGCAGGCCAGGGCCAGTGCTGCGATGTCGCAGTCTAGCAGCGGCAGCAGCGCCTGCGCTTCCGGGTCGCCGAAGCGGCAGTTGAACTCGAGAACCTTGGGGCCTTGGGCCGTCAGCATAAGGCCGGCGTAGAGCACGCCGCGGTAATCCAGCCCGTCGGCGCGCAGGCCGGCCAAGGCCGCGTCGAAGACCGCCTGGATGGCCTGTTGGACCTGCGGTCCGACGTCGACCGGGGCGAAGGCGCCCATGCCGCCGGTGTTGGGGCCCTTGTCGCCGTCAAGGAGGCGCTTGTAGTCGCGGCTGTGGGGCAGGAGTTTGTAGGTCTTTCCGTCCGTCAGGGCCAGGGCCGAGAGCTCGGGGCCTGAGAGGCACTCCTCGATGACCACGGTCTGGCCCGCGGCCTGGAGGGTCTTCAAGCGCATGAAATCTTCAATGGTCTCCTCGGCTTCTTCGCGGTCTTGGCAGACGCGTACGCCCTTGCCTGCGGCCAGGCCGTCGGCCTTGACCACCAGAGGGAATTTCATGGCTTCCAGGGCGGCCGCCGCCTGCTCCAGGGTCGCGCAGACCAGGCCGTGCGCCGTGGGGATGCGGTGGCGGGCCATGAACCGCTTGGCGAAGGCCTTGGAGGACTCGAGCTTGGCAGCCGCCTGGCCCGGCCCGAAGACCCGGACCCCGGCCCGGCGCAGGACGTCGACTACGCCCGAGGCCAGCGGTCTCTCTGGGCCCACGATGACCAGGTCCACGCATTTCTCAGCGCAGAAGCCGGCGACCTCTGTCCCGTCGCAGCAGTCGAGAGGGATGCACTCCGCCAGATCGGAGATGGCGTCGGATCCCGGGGCGCAGTAGAGCTTCTGCACCAGGCGGCTCTGAGCGGCCTTCCAGACCAAAGCATGCTCCCGTCCGCCGGAACCAAGGATGAGTATCTTCATCGCGTGTCCACCTTCCTATGCTTGCGGCCATCCGGCTTGGCCATCCTCTGCTCGTAGTCAGGGATGGGCGTGGGGTATGCCCCGGTGAAGCAGGCCGTGCAGAAGCCGGAGGGATCCCCTCCACCCGCGGCTCTGAGCATGCGCCCCAGCTCCAGGTAATGGAGGCTGTCCACTTTCAGGAAGCGGCGTATTTCCTCGATGGAGCGCCGGTTGGCGATGAGCTCCTCGCAGCGCGGCGTGTCGATGCCGTAGTGGCAGGGGGAGACGATGGGGGGGCTGGAGACCGCCATGTGGATCTCCCGGGCTCCGGCCCAACGCAGGCTATTGGTGATTTTGAGCGAGGTGGTGCCTCGTACGATGGAGTCGTCGACTAGCACCACCCGTTTGCCGCGAAGGGTTTCGGGCACGGGGGCGAGCTTGAGCTCCGCGGCGAGCTCGCGCAGTTCCTGGCTGGGCTTGATGAATGTACGGCCGACATAATGGCTGCGCACGAGGGCCATCTCGAAGGGGATGCCGGACTCGTCGGAGAATCCCAGGGCCGCCGACACGCCGGAATCCGGGACGGGCACCACCACGTCGGCCTTGATCCCTTTGGTCTGGCGGGCCAGCTCCCGGCCCATCTCTCGCCGCACGGCTTGGACGTTGCGGCCGAAGATATTGGAATCCGGTCGGGCCAGGTAGACCTGTTCGAAGACGCAGCGCGAAAGCTTGGCGGGAGGGAAGGGCTTGAGGCTGCGGGCGCGGCCGCGCTCCAGGACGAGGACCTCGCCGGGCGCGATCTCCCTGACGAGCCGGGCTTTGAGTAGGTTCAAGGCCGAGGTCTCGGAGGCCAGGATCGCGGTCCCATCCAGGTCGCCCAGCACCAGAGGCCGGAAGCCATAGGGGTCGCGCGCCGCGATGAGTTGCTCGGGGGTGAGGATGAGCAGGCATCCGGAGCCTTCCACTTGCCGCAGGCTCGCGATCACGGCACTGACCAGGGGGCCCGGCTCGCGGGCCAGCAGGTGCGCGATAATCTCGGTGTCCGTGTCGGACTGAAAGATGGCGCCGCGGTGCTCGAGGCTGCGGCGCAGCCGGGCGGCGTTGGTCAGGTTGCCGTTGTGCGCGATGGCGATCGGCCCGTGAACGGTCTTGAAGAGCAGTGGCTGGGCGTTCTTGAGATGGCTGGCGCCGGTCGTTGAGTAGCGCACATGGCCGATGGCGCTCTCTCCGGTCAGGACCTGCAGGGCCTGGCGGTCGAAGACTTCGCAGACCAAGCCCATGCCGACGTGCGGGCGCAGCTCGCAACGGTAGGAGGTCACGATCCCCGCGGATTCCTGGCCGCGGTGCTGCAGCGCGAAGAGGCCCAGGTGCGCGAGCTGGGCCGCCTGCGGCGAGTCAGCGATCCCGACGATTCCGCACAATGGACTCTAGCCTCGGCAGTAGTCTACGGCGTTGCGGAACATCTCCAGGCCCACGCCTTCCTTGACGAAGGTCTGCCGGGTCCAGTTGGGATGCTGAAACCTCGTGGTGTAGCGCTCTGGATGCGGCATCATGCCCAGGCAGTTGCCTTCTGGGTTGGAGAGGGCTGCGATGTTGAAGATGGAGCCGTTGGGGTTGGCCGGGTAGCCCGCGAGCTTGCCGTCGTCGCTGACGTACTGCATGGCGATGGATTTGTTCTTCTTGAGCTCCTCGAGCTGGCGGGGAGATTTCAGGACCAGCTTGCCCTCCCCGTGCGCCACGGGCAGCTCGATCATCTCGGGAAGGCCTTTGAAGAACAGGCAGGAGCTCTGGGTGTTGAGGCGCAGATGGACCCAGCGCGCCTCGAATCGGCCGGAATCGTTGGCCGTAAATCCCGCGGTCTGCTCGCCGCCGTGCGCGGCGGGGAGCACGCCGGCTTTGACCAGGGCTTGGAAGCCGTTGCAGATGCCCAGCACCGGCCGGCCTAGGCGCACGAAGTGGCGCAGTTCCTTGAGGTAGAGCTTGATCTGGTTGGCGAGTATGCGCCCCGCGCCCACATCGTCGCTGTAGGAGAAGCCCCCGGGTAGGATCAGGATGTCGAAGTCCATGAGCCGTATCTTGCCGGACCGGATCAGATCGATGTGCACGCGCTCAGCCGCGCCGCCGACCTGGTTGCAGGCCGAGGCCGTCTCCAAGTCGCAGTTCGTACCGGCCGCGCGCAGGACGAGTATTCGGGGTCGCTTCATCCCAGCCTCCTGGGCAGGGAGAGCTGCCAAGTACTTTTGAGGTCGCAGAGATCCGACTCCAAAGCGACCCGGCCGTCTAGGCCGGTCACCTTGAACACCGGATTGGCCATGGTTGTCCCGACGCGCTTGGCCGGCGCGCCGCGCAGCGCCTTGATGAAGTCCGCCTCATGCTCCGGGGCCACTTCGAGGAGGATGCGGCTGGCGCTCTCGGAGAAGAGCAGGATCTCATCGGAGTAGATGGGCGCGCGGCGCGGGACCTTGTCAAGGTCCAGGATGGCTCCGGACTCGCCCGTGAAGCACATCTCGGCGGCCGCGACGCCCAGGCCGCCTTCGGAAAGGTCGTGCGCGGAGAGGACCAGGCCTTTGGCCAGGGCTGACTGCACGCTCTTGAAAGCGGCCAGCGCGATGCGCGTGTCAACGGCCGGCGCGGTGCAACTGGCGCAACGGCCGCAGACCTGATGGAACAGGGAGCCGCCCAGCTCTTCGGCGGTCCATCCTACGAGGTAGAGGGCGTTGCCCGGGCCCTTGATCTCCATGGTCAGGGCTTTGCGTACGTCCGCGACCGGAGCCATTGCCGAGATGAGCAGGGTCCCTGGGATGGCGAGGTCCTTGCCGTCCACATCCCGGGTCTGGTTGTAGAGGCTGTCCTTCCCGGAAATGAAGGGCACGCCGAAGCCCAG
Source organism: uncultured Elusimicrobia bacterium (assembly GCA_903830945.1). GTDB lineage: Bacteria > Elusimicrobiota > Elusimicrobia > UBA1565 > UBA9628 > UBA9628. The sequence goes on along the minus strand of CAIKVT010000002.1, from coordinate 26,352 downwards.
GGCCGCGTCGCGGCAACCTTCCGCGGCACGCACCAGGGCTCCCAGTCGGGCCGGGTCATCGGGGCTTGCCCAGCAGAAGTTATCGAGGAAGACCGCGCGGGAGATGTCGGCCCCCACGCAGAGGAGGTTGCGCAGGGCCTCGTCCGCGCAGGCCAAGGCCATGCGATAAGGATCGATTTTTCCGTAGGCCGGATTGAGGCCGTGGCTGACAGCGAAGCCTTGATAGTCGGAAGGATCGCCGGTGGCGGCATGGGGCCAGATGACGCAGGCGTCTCCCGGGCCGTCGTGACGGATGCCTTGCAGGGGCTTGATGACCGTGCCGCCCTGCACTTCGTGGTCGTACTGCCGCACGACCCATTCCCGGCTGCAGACGTTGAGATGGCCGAGGCACTCGGCGAGTATCTGGGACAGGCTTTTTTTGTGCGTCGGAGCCTTGATCGGGGCGGGTTTCTGGGGCGCCCAGACCGCAGAACGTTCGATGCGAGGCAGGCCGTCATGCAGGAAGCGCATGTCCAGGTCCACCACGGAGGTCTTGCCATGGGTGACCTCGAGGCGGCCGCTGGACGTGAACTCACCTAGGACCGCGGTCTCGCAGCCCTCGGAAGCGAAGATTTCAGCGAAGGCTTTAAGACTGCGCGGCGGCACGGCGAACACCATGCGCTCCTGGGATTCGGAGAGCCAGATCTCCCGGGGGGACAGGTCGCAGGCCTTGAGTCGCGCGGCTTCCAGGCGTACGCGCGCCCCGCACTGGGCCGCGAGCTCTCCGATGGCCGAGGAAAAGCCGCCGGCGCCGCAATCCGTTAGGCTGCGGTAGAGCTTTTTGTCGCGGGCCGTCAGCAGCGCATCGAGCAGTTTCTTCTCGTTGATGGCGTGCCCGATCTGAACGGCGGAGAGCTGGGCCCCTTCCAGGGCCGCGGAAGAAAATGTCGCGCCGTGCAGGCCGTCGCGGCCCGTTCGCCCGCCGGCCGCTATGATGAGATCGCCCGCCTTGACCTCCTTGCGTACGGCCCAGGCGGGCAGGAGGCCGACGGCGCCGCAGAAGACCAGTGGGTTGAGGCGATAGTCGTCGTCGAACCAGAGGCCGCCCGCAGCCGTGGGGATGCCCATGCGGTTGCCGTAGTCGCGCACACCGCAGACCACGCCGCTCAAGACTCGGCGCGGGTGAAGGGCGCCTTTGGGCAGTGGCCCGTCGTAGTCCGGTGGGGCGAAGCAGAACACGTCGGTGTTTAATATCGGTTTGGCGCCCAACCCCGCGCCCATGACGTCGCGGATGACGCCGCCTACCCCGGTCGCGGCCCCTCCGTAGGGCTCGATGGCACTCGGGTGGTTGTGGGTCTCCACCTTGAATGCCAGTGCCCATTTCGAGCCGAAGGCCACGATGCCCGCGTTATCCTTAAAGACCGAGAGGCACCACGGGCGGTTGAGTTGTTTGGTGGCCTTGAAGATGGTCTCATCGATGAGGCTTTGGATGAGGCGGGTCTTCTTGCCGTCGTTGTAGCGGATGGGGCTCGTAAAAGTCTTGTGCTTGCAGTGCTCGGACCAGGTCTGAGCCAGGGTCTCGAGCTCGGCCAAGGTCGGCTCTCGCTTGAGGGCCTGGAAATGGGACTGGATGGCGGCCAGCTCGGCCTCTTTGAGGGACCAGCCATGGCGGGCGTTGGCGGCCTGGAGGTCTTGCGGGCGCAAGCCGCAGATCGCTATGGTCTCGGGAGTCTGGGGCGGTATGGCGGTATGGGTCGGCATCAGTGCGCCTCGTGTAGACTGAAGTGGTGGATGATGGGATTGGCAAGCGATCGGGCTACGGCTTTGTCGAGCTGGTTGCGGCCGCACTTGCTTGTGATGTGGTAGGACACCCCGCAGCGTACGGACACATCGGGCAACCCCAAATCGCGCAGCGCCTCACGCACGCTTTCTCCGACCGTATCCGTGACCGTGGCTTTGAGCCATACTTCCACGCGCCAGAGGCAGCCGTTGTGTGGCGCGGCGCCGGCGCTGGGGCAGATGCGGAACTCTTGGGTGACGCAGTCGCAGAGCAGTTCTCGCACGGCCGTGTGGACGTGGCCCAGGTTGAGCGGGCCGCGCAAGTCGTAGAGCCGTCCCACGCGCACGGCGTTGGACGCCAGCCCGGCACAGTGGAGCAACCACTGGGCCGCTGAGCCTTCCGCGTCGGTGAAGTCGGGCTTGAGGTTGACTTCGACTAGGTAGCTGCCGGGGCCGGCCGGGGCCGGCTTTGGCGCGGGAAGTGGCCCCGACGTTTTTTTGGTCAAGACATCCGTTTTGTCGTTCATGGGCCTCACCCTGTCACTATCCTGAGGAATTCCTCGTAGCGGCTCGCCGTGCCGGCCACGACTTCGGCGGGCAGGACGGGCGGCGGCGAGGTCTTGTCCCAGCGGATGCGCTCGAGATGGTCGCGCACGAATTGCTTGTCGAAGCTTGCGGGAGAGGTCCCGGGCCGGTGGCTGGCGGCGGGCCATAGGCGGGAGGAATCAGGGGTCAGCATCTCGTCGATGACGATGAGCTCGTCGCCCAGGAAGCCGAACTCGAATTTGGTGTCGGCCAGGATCACGCCGCGCGGCGCCAGGAAGTCGGCGCCGAAGGCGTAGAGTTTGAGGGAGGCCGCTTCGAGACGCCGCGCCGTGTCTGAGCCTACGAGGTCGGCGAGATGCCCGCGTGTGATGTTCTCATCGTGGCCTTGTTCGGCTTTGGTGGAGGGGGTGAAGATCGGCTCGGGCAGGCGTTGGGCCTCCCGTAGTCCCGCTGGCAGCTGGTGTCCGCAGACCGCTCCGGTTTTGAGGTATTCCTTCCAGCCGGAGCCGGCCAAGTATCCGCGCACCACGCATTCGGCGTCCACGCGGCGCGCCTTGTGCGCCAGGGTGACGCGGCCGGAGAATTCGTCGCCGAGGCGCAAGGGCGCGGGCAGGCTGCGGCGGATTTCGGCGAGGTCCGCGGAGATGAAATGGTTGGAGATGAGCGGCTCCGTCTTGCGGCACCAGAAGGCGCTGACTTGCGTCAGCACCCGGCCCTTGCCCGGGACAGCGGTAGGCAGGATGGCGTCGAAAGCCGAGATACGGTCCGTGGCCACGATGAGCAGACGATCACCGAGGTCGTAGACGTCGCGGACCTTTCCGTGGCGCAGGAGGGGGAGGTTGATGACGGCACGACTGCCCCCAACGGAAAGTCCTTCCCCCTCATAGGGGGGAGGACTGACTCGGCGCCACTCGGGCGCCGAGTTCGGGGACGGAGTCTTGATGGCGTTCATTCCCACTCGATGGTCGCGGGGGGCTTTGAGGTGACGTCGTAGACCACCCGGTTGACGCCCTTGACTTCGCTGACGATGCGGCTGGAGATCTTCTGAAGGAGTTCGGTGGGCAGGCGCGACCAGTCCGCGGTCATTCCGTCGCGGCTGTCCACGCTGCGCAGGACGATCGTGTTCTCGTAGGTCCGGCAGTCGCCCATGACGCCCACGGAGCGCACCGGCAGGAGCACCGCGAAGGCTTGCCAGACCTTGTCGTACCAGCCCGAGGCGTGGAGTTCCTCGCGTAGGACGGCGTCGGCGCGGGCTAGGACCGCGAGCCGCTCGCGGGTGACCACGCCCAGGACGCGGATGGCCAGGCCGGGGCCGGGGAAGGGGTGGCAGCTCAGGATCTCCGCAGGCAGGCCCATCTCGCGGCCCAAGCGCCGGACTTCGTCCTTGAAGAGGGCGCGCAGGGGCTCCATGAGTTTGAGGCGCATGCGTTTGGGCAAGCCGCCTACGTTGTGGTGGCTTTTGATGACGGCCGAAGGGCCGTGTACGGAGACGGATTCGATGACGTCGGGGTAGAGGGTTCCCTGGGCTAAGAAGGCGACGCGCGGCAGGCGTTTGGCCTCGCGGTCGAAGACTTCGATGAAGGTCCGGCCGATGATCTTGCGCTTGCGCTCCGGGTCGCTGACGCCGGCGAGGCGCTTGAGAAAGAGGTCCGAGGCGTCTACGGTCTTGATGTCAAGGCTTAGGGCTCCGCCCAGGTACTTCTTCATGCGCTGCCGGTCGCCCAGACGCAGGAGGCCGGTGTCTACGAATATGCAGTGCAGGCGCTTGCCGATGGCTCGATGGATGAGGGCCGCGGCTACCGAGCTGTCCACGCCGCCGGAGAGCGCGCAGACGACGTCGGCGTCTGCGACTCGGCTGCGGATCTCGTCGACCTGGCCTTTGAGCAAGGACGCCATGGTCCATCTCTGCGAGAGGCCGCAGATTCGGCGGGCGAAATTCTCCAGGATGCGGCCACCTTGGGGGGTGTGCGCGACCTCGGGATGGAACTGGACGCCGTACCAATGTCGGCGCTCGTCGCCGATGGCGGCGCAGGGTGCGGCTGCGGTGCGGGCGAGGACCTTGAAGCCGTTGCGCAGGTGCACGGTCGCGTCACCGTGGCTCATCCAGACCTGCAGGCGCTTGGAAATGCCGGAGAAGAGAGGCGTCGCGCCTGTGACGGTGACGTCGGCGTGGCCATACTCGCGCCGGCGCGTGGGCGCGACGCGGCCGCCGTGCAGGGACACCAGGAGCTGCATCCCGTAGCAGATGCCCAGGATGGGCAGTCCCATCCGGAATACCTCCGGGTCGGGCCGGGGAGAACCGCCGCGGTGCACGGAGTCCGGCCCGCCGGAGAGGATGATCCCGGCTGGGTTGCGGCCGCGGATTTGCTCCGGCGTCGCTGAGTAGGGGAGTATCTCGGTGTAGACTTCGAGCTCGCGCAGGCGCCGGGCGATGAGCTGTGTGTACTGGCTGCCGAAGTCCAGGATCAGGAGCCCGGGGAATAGCGTCGGCGAGGTCGCGGTGGGGACAAAAGGGCGGGTCATCCCTTGCCCATCCCGATGCGCTGTGCTTTCTGGAAGAGCTTGCCTTCGGTTTTGATGGAAGGCGCGATGACGATCTCGGTGGTCTGCATCTCGCGGAGCGTGGAGGCCCCGACCGAGCCCATGCAGGTGCGCAGGGCGCCGACGAGGTTCTGCGATCCGTCGTCAAGCCGCGAGGGGCCGAAGAGTATCTCTTCCAAGGTGCCGGTGACGCCCACCTGGATGCGGGTGCCGCGGGGAAGGTTCTGGTGCGGGGTGGCCATGCCCCAGTGGAATCCCTGTCCGGGAGCCTCTTTGGTCCGAGCGAAGGCGGAGCCGACCATGACGCCGTCAGAGCCGCAGGCGATCGCTTTGCAGATGTCGCCGCCCGTGGACATGCCGCCGTCGGTGATGATGGGGACGTAGCGGCCCGAGCGCTTGAAGTGGAAGTCCCGCGCCGCGGCGCAGTCCACCGTGGCCGTGACCTGAGGCACGCCCAGGCCGAGTACCCCGCGGGTGGTGCAGGCCGCGCCGGGCCCTACGCCTATCAGAAGGCCGGAGGCGCCGGCCTCCATGAGCTCGAGCGCCACGGAGTAGGTGACCACGTTGCCGACCATGACCGGGATGGTCCTCTCTTTAATGAAGCGGGCGATGTCGAAGGGTTGGTAGCGGGACGCTTTGTGCCGGACCGTGGCCACGGTGGATTGGACCACGAAGATGTCGCAGCCGGCATCTTCCGCGATGGCGCCGAAGCGCTCGGCGTTCTGCGGGATGCAGGAGACCGCGCAGGGGACCTTGGCCTTTTTAATCTCTTTGACGCGCTCGGCGATGAGATCTTCCTGGACCGGCTTGCGGTAGACTTCCTGGAGGAGCTTTGTGGCGTCTTCGGCCTTGGCGGCCGCGATGGCGGAGAGGACCTCCCGGGGTTTCTTATAGCGGGAGTTGATGCCGTCGAGGTTCAAGACCCCCAGGCCGCCGGCCTGGCCCATGGCGATGGCGAAGGGAGCGTCCACGACGCCGTCCATGGCGGAGGCGAGGAAGGGGATGGCGAGCTTGACGTCGCCGATGATGAGGCTGACGTCGACTTCGTCCGGGTTGACGGTGACATCGCCCGGGACCAAGGCGATCTCGTCGAATCCGTAGGCTCGGCGGGCTTCCCGGTCGCGGCCTATGAAGAACGCCATCTCGGCACCTCCGTGGTCAGGCTAGGCGTATCGAAGTCCGAATAGAATTTATCAATTTTGGAAGGGTGGCGCAAGGCATCATCGCCGGGGCTCTCGGCCGGCGGTCTGTACGAGCCGGCCTTCCGGTTTGATATCATAGCGGGCCGATGGAAATCACGCGGAGGGGATTGCTCAAGCTCGGCCTGACCGCCGCAGCCGGCGGGCTGCTGCCGTCGTTCTTGCGCATGCCGCTCTTGGGCACGGAGGATGACGCTTCTAAACCCGCCCAGCCTGACCTGGTCGCGGTGCGCGACGGATCGCCGGCGCGGATGTTCGACGCGGGCATTAAGGCACTGGGCGGCTTGGGTCGCTTCGTCAAGAAAGGCAAGACCGTCCTGGTCAAGCCCAACATCGGATGGGACAAGACGCCCAGCGAAGGCGCCACCACCAATCCCGACCTGGTCGGCCGAATCGTGGCCGCTGCCTGCGAGGCCGGCGCCAAGAAGGTCTATTGTTTCGACCATCCGGTCAACCGCGAAGAGGACTGCTATCGCCGATCCGGCATCGCGGATGCGGTCAAGCGCAACGGCGGCGAGATGCGTTCCAGTTCTGACATTAAGGCTTACCGCAGGGTCGCCATCCCCGGCGCGAAAGTCCTCAAGGAAGCGCTGGTCCACGAGCTCTATCTGGACTGCGACGCGGTCATCAACGTTCCCATTTTGAAGAGCCATGGCGGGGGTCGCATGACCGCGGCCTTGAAGAACCTCATGGGCGTGGTCTGGGACCGCGGCTTCTGGCACCGCAACGATTTGCAGCGCTGCATCGTGGAATTCCCTCTTCTGCGAAAGCCCGACCTCAACGTCGTTGACGCCTTCTTGGTCATGATGGAGAACGGCCCCTACGGCGCCACCACCGACGACCTCGACATGAAAAGGATGCAGCTCCTCTCCGCGGACGCCGTGCTCGTGGATTGCGCGGCGGCCAAGGTTCTGGGCCGGACCCCGGAGAGCGTCCCATACCTTAAAATGGCGGCTGAGCTGGGCGTGGGCAGCATGGACCTTGACCGGGCCGCCATCAAGCGCATCTCTTTGAAGGTTTAAGCCTTGGTCCCCCGCATCCGCCTTCTGACCCAGTCCGCCTTCCTGGCGCTGAGCCTGAGCGTAGGCTTCGGCTTGATCGCGGATCGCCATGTCGTGGCTTTCTACCATGGCCTGTACCTTTTTCCTACCATGGCCTCTTTGCCCTGGTTCGCGCTTCCGCCCCTGGGCTTTTTTTCGTTGGCCGTGGCCGCCGGGCTGCTGTCGGTCACGGTCCTGACCGGGCGGCTCTACTGCGCCTTCCTTTGTCCGGTGGGGTTCCTGCAGGAGATCTCCCGACGTGTGGGCCAGGCCTTGGGCCTGGCCGGACGGCCGACCACTGGTTGGACCGCGGTGCGGTTGTTGGTCCTGGCCTCGGGACTGGCCTTCTTGGCCAAGCGGTCTTCGGCCTATTTGTATTTCGACCATTTCAGCAGCTTGGGCCGCGTCTATGGGCTCTTCCATGCCTTGCGCACGGGCGGGCCCTTCGGCGCCAATTTTATTCTAGGGCTGGCTTTCCTGGCCGTGGTCATGTTGCTCCCTTTGCGTTGGCCGCGCTGGTTCTGCGGCGCGCTGTGCCCCTCGGGGACTCTCTTCATGCTGATGCAGGCGGTGGCGCCCGGTAAGGTCCGCAATGCGGGATGCGGGGGGGGGTGCGGCAAATGCGCGGCGGTCTGCCCTTCCCTTTGTATATCGGATGGACGCATAGACGGCAAGCTCTGCATCAACTGTCTGGAGTGCTCCAGCGTGTGCGCCGAGCAAGTCATGGCTTTTACCTTCCAAGGCCCCTGGAATCGCGGCGCTGCTCCGTCCTCGGCCTCAGCCGTGGGATTTCTGAACCGCCGTGAGTTTTTGGCCGGGGCCGGCTCCTCTGTCGCGGGCTGGGCCGCCGGTTCGTGGGCGAAGAGGCGTTTCTTCGGGATAGGTCCGGCCGCGGCCGTGGTGCCGCCCGGCGGCAAGGCTTACGCGACATTTCTGGAGCGATGCGTGGCTTGCGACACCTGCGTGTCTGTCTGCCCGAGCGGGGTCCTGGTCCCGGCGGGCCGCGGGCTGGGCCTCGGCGGTTTGGCCAAGGTGCGGCTCGACTACGGCGTGAGCTACTGCGCCTACGAGTGCAACGCCTGCTTGGGCGTTTGTCCGAGCGGGGCCATCTCGTATTTCCCGCTGGCGGCCAAGAAGCGCATCCGCATCGGCAAGTCGCGCATCATCAGGGAGATCTGCATCCCTTACGCTTTCGAGCGCGACTGCGGCGCCTGCCAGGAGCAATGTCCGACCGGGGCGCTGAGCATGGAGCCTTTCCGCTCGGTCTACGCGCCGGTCCAGCATGAGGACTACTGCATCGGCTGCGGGGCTTGCCAGTTCGCCTGCCCGACCCGGCCGCGCAAGGCCATCGTGGTCGACCCGGTGGAGGTCCATGCCTTCGTCTCACCGCCCAAGTGCGGCAGCAAGATCGATTGCCGCACCTGTGCCGTGGGCAAAGGCGGCCAGGCCTGCTGGCGCTGCAGGCCGGCCGCTGCCGAGGAAGCCGGCGGCTTTCCATTCTAGAGTTTTTACGTGTTGACAAAATAAATATAATATGTCAAAATGTGTATTGACATGAGCCCCGCGGAAGAGCGCAAGAACATCCGGCGCCAGGAGATCTTGGCCGCCGCCTTGGAGTGCTTCATCCAATACGGCTTCGCCAAGACCGTCTTCGACGACGTGGCCCGCAAGGCCGGCGTGTCGCGTTCCTTGCTTTACGCCTATTTCAAGGACAAGAAGCATCTCTTCCTTTCTGTAGTCCAGGATGTCTTGCAAGAGCTTAGGCAGGAGACCGAGGCGGTGCTCCAGTCCGATGCCGGCGACAAGGATAAGTTCCTCGAGGTTCTGGAGCGGTGGGGGGTGGGTCTCTATGCCAAGGGGGCGGACAGCCCGCATGGCGGGGAGCTCTTGGACGAGGGGATGCGCGCCTGGGAGGAGGTCGGGGTCAAATACAAGGACTACCTGATCCGGGTGCTGGCCCGCTTCGTGAGCGGCGCGGATGTCGCTGAACTCGTCATCCTTTCCATCAAGGGACTGCAGAGCGACCGCCCTTCTGTCTCCATCCTTCGCAAACGCATCAGGCTCTTGGCTGAGCTCGGCTGGCAGGGGCGGAGAAGGCCATGATGACGGCCTGGCTCCTGGCGGCGGCGTTCTGGGCTCTGCCCGCGCGGTCGCAGACTTCCGTCGCGCCGTTGGAACTCACACTCGATAAAGCCGTCGCCCTGGGCCTGCAACAGAACCTGGACGTCGCCCTGGCCCAGGAGAGGCTGGCCTACTTCGAGTCCCAGCGCCGCCAGGCCATCGGCGCGGCCCTTCCGGCCGTGAACTTGACCGGGCTTTACAATCGCAATCTGGAGAAGCCGTCGTTCTTCCTGGGCGGCATGGTGCTCAAGTCAGGCCAGGACAACAGCATGCGCTATGTGGCAAGCCTCCAGCAGTACCTTTTCACCGGCGGCATGGTCTCGCAAGGGATGCGGGCGGCGCGCGTCGGCGTGGAGGGGGGGCGTGCGCAGCTCCAGGCCGCTAAAGCCGACGTGGTCCTCACAGCCAAGAGGCTTTTCTACGCGGTGTGCTTGGCCAGCGAGACTGCTGCCATCCAGCGGGATTTCCTGTCTCTGGCGCAGGACCATCTTCAGACCATCGAGGAACGCTACCGGCAGGGCCTCGACAGCGACCTTGTGGTCTTGCGCCAGAAAGTGGAGGTGGCCAACGCGCAGCCGGCGCTCTTGGCCGCACGCAACAGCGAGGAGCTTTCTCTGACCATGCTCAAGGACGCTTTGGGCCTTGACGTGGACGCCCAGGTGCGTGTCGTGGGCGGACTGGAGGGAACTCCTTCCTCTCTGGTTTCCTATGAGGCCCTGCAGTCCGCGGCCTTGGAGCGCAATCCGGATTATCAGGCCGCGCACAAGCAGTATGAGCAGGCCGATGCCATCCTGGCCATCCAGAAGGGCTTCCGCTGGCCGTGGCTTTCCGCGTATGCGGATTATCAGTGGTATTCCGAGTCCGGCGGCGCCTGGCCTGGACCCAGCGAGCGGGCCACCAGCTCCGTGGTCGGTCTGCGTCTTAACTACCCGATCTTCACCGGAGGCCAGACCGTGGCCAAGATTCAGCAGGCGCGCTCTCAGTTCGACCAGGCCCGTACCGTCATGGACAAGGCGGCGCGGGCCATTAAGGTTGAGGTCAAGCGCGAGTGGCTCAATGTCAAGGAAGCCCTGGAGCGCGCACAGAGCCAGGAATCAGCCATCAGCCAGGCGCGCCGGGCCCTGGAAGCCACCGAGGTCCGCTACCGCGCCGGCCAAGCCGGCCTGCTCGAGCAGAACGATGCCACCTTGGCCCTGCAGCAGACCCGGCTTCTTTACGCCAACGCTTTGCATGACTATCGGGTGGCCCTGGCGGCGCTGGAACGCGCCGTGGGTGGGGCCGTTGAGGAGGCCGTACGATGAAACGACTGGCCATTTTGATGATGGCGACGGTCCTGCCGCTGGCGGCAGCCTGCGGCAAGAAGAAGGACGCTGCGGCGCGGCTTGACACTTTCCCGGTCAAGACCGCCCCGGCGCAGGCCCGCGACCTCGAGGAGACCATCATCCTTGTCGGAAGCATCAAGGCCAAGGACGAGGCGACCCTCTTCTCCCGGGTGCCCGGCAAGCTGCAGGAAAACCTTCTTAAGGAAGGCGAACCGGTGCGCAAAGGCCAGGCTGTTTGCTTGGTAGAGCGTGACGAGGTGGGCGTGCGTTTCGAGCCCGCCCCTGTTCCTTCGACCTTGAACGGTACGGTCGCGCGTATCTACCTTGATCGGGGGCAGGATGTGGCCCTGCAGACGCCGGTCGCCCTTGTCGTGGACTCCAGCGAGATCATTGTGCGCGCCGAAGTTCCGGAGCGTTATGCGGCGCGGGCGAGTTTGGGCGAGGCCGTCCGAGTTCGGGTCGAGGCTTACCCGGACCGCTCATTCGTGGGGCGCGTAAGCCGGGTGAGCCCGGTGGTGGACCCGTCCACGCGCAGCACCTTGATCGAGGCCAGGCTCGATAATTCCGTCGGCAAACTGCGTTCGGGGATGTTCGGCGAGGTGACCCTCATCACGGGCAGCCGGTCGGGAGTTCTGGCCGTGTCCAAGGACGCCTTGACCGACGGCAGCGGGCCGGCGGTCTTCGTTATCGAGAACGGTAAGGCCATCAAGCGAGAGGTGGAGTTGGGCCTGCAAAGCGACCGGTTCTTGGAGATCCGCAAAGGCGTCAAGCCCGGCGAGAAGGTGGCGGTGTTCGGGCTTTACGGGCTCAAGGACGGCAGTCCGGTCGAGGTCCTGGCCGAGCTCAAGGGTGACGAGACGGAGAGCCAGTGAAGCTTTCCGACGTCTGCATCAAGCGCCCGGTCTTCACCACCATGATGATGTCCGCCCTGGTGGTGATCGGCGTCTTCTCTTTCCAGCGCCTGGGCCTGGACCTTTTCCCCAACATCGATTTGCCCTTCGTCATCGTCTCCACGACCCTGCAGGGTTCCGGCCCGGAAGAGATCGAGACCTCCATCACCAAGCCCATCGAGGAAGCGGTCAACACCATCTCCGGCATCGATAACCTCAAGGCCACCAGCTATGAGGGCATGAGCCAAGTCTTCATCACCTTTGTCCTGGAGAAGAACATCGACGTGGCGGCCCAGGAGGTGCGCGATGCGGTTTCCCGCGTCCAGCGTGACCTGCCCGAGGGCACGGACCCTCCCGTGGTGCAGAAGTTCGACCCCGGCTCCATGCCGGTCATGTCGATCGCGGTGAGCGGAGACATGCCCATCCGGGAGCTCACTTTCATCGCGCGAAAGCAGGTCAAGGAACGCTTGGAATCCGTCGACGGGGTGGGCAAGGTCTCCATCGTGGGCGGACGTGAGCGCGAGATCCATATCGTCTTGAATCCGCTCAAGATGGCGTCCTTCCAGCTTACGGTCAAGAAGGTCAAGGATGCCCTGAAAGAGCAGAACATCGAGATCCCCGGCGGGCGGGTCGAGCAGGAGCGCCGGGAGTTCATCCTGCGCACCATGGGCCGCATCGAGAAGCCGGCCGATTTCAATAAGGTCGTGGTGGCCACCGTCAACGGGGTGCCGGTGCGCATCCAGGACATCGGCCGGGCCGAGGATACCGCCGAGGAGGCGCGTTCGTTGGCGCGCCTCGAGGGAAAGGAGGCGGTGTCGCTGATCGTGCAGAAGCAGTCCGGCATGAACACGGTGGAGGTCATCGCCAAAGTCAAGGAGCGGCTCGAGGAGATAAAGCCCATTTTGCCGGCCGGCATCAAGGCCGAGGTCATCCGCGACATGTCCGGGTTCATCGTGGCTTCAGTGCATACCGTAGAGGAGCACCTGGTTCTGGGCTCGATCTTGGCGGCGCTGGCGGTGCTTCTGTTCATGGGCGCGGTGCGCCCGACCTTGATCGCGGCCTGCGCCATCCCAACCTCGATCGTCGCGACCTTTCTGCTCATCGATCGTGCGGGATTTACGCTCAACATGATGACGCTGCTGGGCTTGACGATCTCCGTGGGCATCGTCATCGACGACGCCATCGTGATCCTGGAGAATATTTTCCGGCACATGGAGGAGGACGGCCTTTCGGCCATGGAGGCGTCTTCGGTGGCGACCAAGGAGATCGGACCTGCGGTCATGGCCACCACTCTGTCTTTGATCATCATCTTTTTGCCGCTGGCCAACATGGGCGGCATCGTCGGGCGATTCTTGAAGAGCTACGGTTTAACCGTGGCCTTCGCCGTCGCCGTGAGCCTCTTTGTGGCCTTCACGCTGACCCCCATGCTCTGTTCTAGGTTCCTCAAGGTGGAGCGCGATAAGAACCGTTTCCAGCGCTGGGTGGACCGTCTCAACGACTTCCTCAGGGAGCATTACGGTCGCCTGGTGCTCTGGGCCATGGCCAACCGCTGGAAAGTCGTGCTCATCGCCGTGGGTATTGCGCTGTCGTCTGTGCCATTCCTGAAAATCGTGGGAAAGGACTTCATCCCTCCGGACGATTCGGGCGAGTTCGAGGTGAATTTCACCGCGCCCGAGGGGACGACGCTCTCCGCCACGGACCGCATACTGCGCCAGGTCGAAGTCGAGGTCCGACGTCTGCCCAATATCAGCCTGGTCATGAGTTCCATCGGCGAGGGAGAAGGCTCCAACGTCAATGACGCGCGGGTTTATGTGAAGCTCGACGACATCTCCAAACGCAGGCTCACCCAGGGGCAGATCATCGATCTGGCCCGTCGGGCCCTGGCTAAGTACTCGGCTCTGCGCCTGAGCGTTTCGCCCGTGTCCCATTTCGGCAGTTCGGGCAAACAGCGCGACGCCTCCTTCCAGTACTATATCACGGGCCCGGACCTGGAGTTGCTGCGCGCCTACTCCAGCAAGGTCGTTGAGGCGTTGAGGGCCACCCCGGGCATCGTGGATGTGGACACCACCTTGGTCTTCGCCAAGCCGGAAGTCAAGGTGCGCATCGACCGCGACCGCGCCCAGGACCTGGGCGTCAAGATCGAGGACATCGCCAACTGCCTGCGCACCATGGTCAGCGGCGACGAGAAAATCACCAAGTACAAGGAAGGCGACGAGCTCTACGAGGTGCGCATTCGGGTGGACAAGCAGTTCCGCGACCGCAAGGAAGTCGTGGGGGCCCTTTATGTGCCCTCCTCTAAGGTCGGGCTGGTGCGCCTGGACAACGTGGCCCGCCTGGTGGAGGACACCGGTCCCTCTCAGATCGACCGCATGAACCGCCAGCGCGAGGTGGGCATCATGGCCAACCTGACGGGTGTTCCGCTCAGCGTGGCCATCAACAAGACCGAGGAAACGATCCGGTCTCTGCACATGGCGCCCGGTTACTCGACCGGTATGGAGGGGAGATCCAAGGAATTCGGAAAGATGCTCAGCGAGTTCCTTCTGGCCTTCTTTCTGGCCGCCATCTTCATGTATATGGTGCTGGCCTCGCAGTTCGAAGATTTCCTGCACCCGGTCACCATCATGCTCTCTTTGCCTCTGGCGATTCCCTTCGCCATACTGTCTTTGATCGTGCTTAATCAGTACCTGACCATCTTCTCCATCATGGGCTTGTTCATGCTCTTCGGCATAGTTAAGAAGAACGCCATCCTGCAGGTCGACTACACCAACACCTTGCGCCGGCAGGGCATGGAACGGGACAAGGCCATCCTGGAAGCCAATAAGACCAGACTGCGCCCCATCCTTATGACCACCTGCGTCCTGGTCGCGGCCATGATCCCGGTAGCCCTGAGCCGTGGCCCGGGCTCGGCCAACCGCGGCACCATGGCCGTGGTCATCGTGGGCGGGCAGACCTTGTGCCTTCTGATCACGCTTCTCATTGTGCCCGTGGCCTACAGCCTCTTCGATGACGCGGGCCGTTGGCTGAGGGAGAAGCGTTGGTCCCTGCGCGCGCGGCCCTGAGGCTACCCTCCGGCTGTAGATCGTGAAGGTTTTTTCTTAATAGTAATTCTTGGCAGATGCTACAATAGGGCGATGTCGTGCGGAATCTCCGAATTGACGAAGAGGCCGCTTTTTGTTCACCGGGGGGCCATCCTTGTTGAATTCGTTATGGCGGCTCTGCTGCTGGCCACGGCGGTGGCCGCGATATCGTCGATGGTGTTGGCCTTTGTGCCACAGACGAAAACCACGAAATTCCGTAAAGATTCGGTTTTGCTGGCCCAGGCTCTGAATGATGAATTGTCCAATTACGTGGCGGAGAACCGGGACGTGGTGGAAAATCCGCCTGGGAATCCGGCCTGGCATCTGCCTGGAGACGCCTGCGGAGACACCTGCGGCATGAACTGCTGGGCACTGGCGGCTTGCGTGCATGACATAACGTCTTGGCTGCCTGTGAGGTTCAGGACGGATTATGCGGCCACTGCTTCCTACGAAGTGACGATAGTCAATACGAACGGCGCCATGATCAGAAACATCAGCATCCACCTCGATGATAATTCATCGCAGACCAAGTAGATCCAGGAGAGGCTTCTCTCTGACGGAACTCCTGGTCGCCTTTTCCCTGAGCGCGTTGATCTTCATGGCCATGTATGCCGTGCAGGGTTTCACGGTGAACGCCTCCCAATCCATAACGTGCAAGAACGTGGCGCTCGTGAACTTCTCCGTCGCCGTGGACGCGATCAGGAAAATGGCGACCGCGGCCTCATACCTGTGTTCACCCGGCCAGGGGGACGCCGGGACCACGGTCTTGTCCGGCTATATCAACGCCAGCTATCCGGATTTTCTCTCCCCCATAGATGACTCAAAAGCCCCTGAATTCTTTTGCATCTGTCTGGCTGAAACGGCGCAAGGCAAAAACCTGTACCTTTATTCCGGGACCCTGACGGCTTCTCGCAGGCCCCCCGTCGTGACTTCCTGCGGCTCTGCCATCACAGACGGCGCGATGATCCCCCTGCTCAGCTCCTCCGGATCCGGGGATTTCGATATCCTGTTCTCGCGGCCTAAAACCCCGGCCAATCTTCTGAGGATCTCCCTGACCTCGAACAACCCGGCGATTCCCAATTGGCTGAAATGGGATTTCACTGCCCTGACCCAGCAGCCGGCTACTATCAATTCCCAGGTGTTTTGACCGTGGTAAAGCCAAGGCGGAAAGACGGTAGCATCCTGGTCCAAGTCCTGGTCGTGGTGATGCTTATGTTCATTATTGTGACGATGGCGCTCAAGCTGACCTTCATTGGCCGTTTCTCGGAGGCCCGTACCGTCGAGCGCGCCACCGCCCGCGCCGTATTGGACAGCGCCAGGAACGAGGTGTTCGCTTGCTTGCAGAACGCGGGGCCTTACCCTTCCCCGGCCGGCAACTGTGTTTTGAATGAAAACCAAAAAAGCTGTCTCCCTAGGAAGGCGCAGGGGCAGGACTTGACGATTTCGTTGTCGGCGAAGAACGGCAGGTGTCTTCTGCGATTAAGCATTACAAATAACCTATGATGATGGAGTCGGTGTATGTTGCCGGCTCGAAGGCTGGACACTTGAACATGCCGGCGGGGGGGGATCGTATGAGATCACGCATCGGGATCATCCTATTGCAGGGCCTGTTTGCTTTTTTCGCGGCCGCGGCGACGGCCGAGACTTTCACGATGGAGACCTCCTATCCTTCGCCGCTGGGGGCTTACGATAAGGTGGACTCGAACCAGCTCCGACTCAACGGCTACACGCAGGATGAGATCGACGCCGGGGCGCTGCAGACGGATAAGGAAAAGAGCGCGAGCACCCCGCCTGCGCCGGGCCGCTTCTTTTACAATAAGACCACCGGCTTTCTATGTTATACGTCCCCGAATGCGGACCCGCAAGACAAAAGCACCTGGTATACGCGCCTGGCCGCGGACAGACAGAACGAGGAAGTCCTCGCGAAAGGGAAAGGCTCATGCGTGACATATTCCGGCGGCTATGCCACCGATTATGCTACGGCTAAAGACAAGCTATGCTATGGCTATTATTATTTACTTTTCGACACGCCTCCTGAGATCGGGTCGGTTCCAGCTTCCTATCGATATCTGCTTTATAACGCTACTATGCCCAAGGGGTCCTGGAACGCTGTCTATAGAGGCTCATGCAAATTGTCCATCACCGGTCTTCCCGACTACGAAAGGTTATATAAATGCCCAAAAACTTCTTGCGGCACCAACGATTATGTGAAGCTCGATCCATCCGGCTCATTAAGCTTCGATGTCGCATATTACATGTACAGCTATCTGAACGGCTGGGTGGTTTACAACCTTCCCGCGCTCACCGTTTTCGAGAACAAAGGATCCATTCATGACTATTCCTTCACGATGCAAGCTTCCGGCACGGCCCCGGCCGGATACACCAGCATGTACGTATATCTCTACGCGTCTTTGGCTTATTACGCTCACCACAATGAGACGACTTATCCGGGAGACACGACTAAATATGTGTTTTATGAATACGCTGGGCAGACACAATACTCTCCGGGTACTGCGGGTCATCTGGGCCCTATGACTTATCTGTCATATCCCTATTTCACTCAATCGATAGATTGTTCGAATATCAGCGTCTCAAGGACAGTGTATTGAACGGGTTTGACATGGACATGAGGACGCGTCATGAGCGATCGAGCGTGTATGCGTGAAATCCTGAACATATCGGCTGCGGCGTTTTTTTTCACATCAGCTGCCTTCGCTCAAGGCGCTGCGGCCGGGGATAAGTCCAGGCCTGTTCCCGTCGAGAACGACGCCCGCACCCAACAGATCGAGGCGACATTAAAAGATGACCCGGCCCAATTGCAGATGTTCCAGCTGGGGCAAGCCATCGCCAATGCAGGGACCAAGGAGGAGCGGGTGAGGCTGGACGCGCAGATGCGGGACATCCAGTCCAAACGCGCGGCGCAGGATGAGGCGAAGCTGACGCCCGAACGACGCAAAGGCCTGCGCGCCCCGTTAAAATCAGCGCCAGTCGGCGATGCGGACCGGGACAAGCAGATCGAGGCGACGATGAAGGGTGACCCGGCCCAGTTGCAGATGTTTCGACTGGGGCGAGCCATCGCGAACGCTTCGAGCAGGGAGGAACGGGCGCGGCTGGACGCGAAGATGAGGGACCTTCAGTCCAAGTGCGCGGCGCGGGATGAGGCGAAGCTGACGCCCGAACTACGCAAAGCCCTTCTCGCCCCGCGGAAATCGGCGCCGGTCCCGGTCAATGATGCGGACCGGGACAAGCAGATCGAGGCGACGATGAAGGATGACCCGGCCCAGTTGCAGATGTTCCGATTGGGGCGAGCCATCGCGAACGCTTCGAGCCGGGCAGAGCGGGCGAGGCTGGACGCGAAGATGCGGGACCTTCAGTCCAAGCACGCGGCTCAGGATGAGGAGAAGCTGAAGCTTAAGCGAAAATCCGCGCCGCAGACTTTGTCGAAAGGCGAAGCCCGGCCGGAGGCGGAGCCAGAGCCGCCTTCCGGGAAAAGCCAATAGGAGTTGGGCCGCTCTAATTGCGCACTCGCGTCAGCGCGCGGCGCGGACGGGACGAGGATTCAGACGTCCCGATGCAGCTTGGCCTTGAGGCGCTGGATATCCACGCCCGGTGCACCGGCCCGGGAGTCAAGCCATTCGTCCAAGGAAGCCAGGCCCAGGGTCTTCTCTCGGCTGCGGTCCCACTGGTCGATGAGTTGCTGTTCCTGCTGGGAGATCGCCCGCCAGGTGGGGCAGGGCATGCGGGTGTCGATGAATGGTCCGGGGGCCGGCATGACCGCGGCCGAGGCGGGGGAGGCCGGCGTCTCCGTCAGCAGGATGGGAGCCGGAGCGACGGGCTCAGGCGTGTATGCGAGCGGCGCCGGCGCGCGCGCCGGTCCGGCAGAGTCGCCCAGCAGCAGCAGGGTGCAAAGCAGGCCCCAGCCCACGGCCAGGCCGGGCAGGAAAAGATTGGAGGCGCTGTTCCTGCTGGAGGGCGCGGTTCGTTCTGCATACGTCGGGATCGGGGGGAACTCCGCGGGGCCGGACCGGAGGCTTGGGCGCCCGGGGCTCAAGGCCGGGGCCGGCCTGGCCGTGCCCGGCAGGTCCGGGACGGCGGCCACGGCGGGATTGCCCGGCCGCTCCAGCGACCCATCTACGACGTTCTTGAAATTGTCGGGGTCGCCCGCGCTATGCTCCAGGACGTCGATCTGCGTCCGGGGATGCTGGATTTTTTCCTGCGCCGCCCATGAGTCGGACCCAAGCAGGAGGAGGCAGGCTGCGCCAACGATTCGGAGGCTGTCCATGGGCATAGGATATCCGTGCCAGGTTTGAGCGTATGGGCCTTTGGGCCCAGGCGGGTATGGGCCATTGGCCTTCTCGGGGTCAAGGCGTCTGCGGGCGGAGGTCCGG
This sequence comes from uncultured Elusimicrobia bacterium, assembly GCA_903830945.1. Classification (GTDB taxonomy): domain Bacteria; phylum Elusimicrobiota; class Elusimicrobia; order UBA1565; family UBA9628; genus UBA9628. The sequence goes on along the minus strand of CAIKVT010000002.1, from coordinate 7,470 downwards.
CGTCAGGGTGTCGTGGCCATAATCGTACAGATAAAGCCTACCGTTCCTGCGGAACCCTTCCAGTTCCTGCTCCGTCTTGCGTGATGCGACCGTGGCACCTGAAATATCTCGGCGCCCGGTGCTCAGCGATAGAGCGGAGCCGAAATCCCAGGGGGCGGCGAACACGAAAGCCGACTTGATCCACAACGGGTAATCGGTCAGCATTATCATGGCCGGTCCAGGCAGATGGGCGACTTTTTGTCGCGCCTTCGTAAGGATATCCTTTTGCACCATCCAGGAGCGTTGCCATTGCGATAGCGTGTACCAGTTATTCCAGGTAAAGGCGCCGATGACTACGGCCAACGCCGCTGTGCTGAGCCAGCGTTTGCGCTGGAGCCCATGGAAGATGCACGTCGCCAGGACGAGTCCTCCAATCCATGCCCCGCAGCCGTTGACTCGGCTCAGGGGCCCGTAATCCAGAGGAGGGTAGCCTCTGGACACCGCATAAGGGGCATAGGCCGCGACAAATCCGGCCAGGGCAGCGCCTAAGGCGCCGCCTTGAGGACATTTCAGGCCCGTCGCGCGGACTTCCCGCTCAAGCACGCCGACCGCGCCTGCGGTGAATGCCGCCCAGAGCGCTATGACGGTCCATGAGGCGTTTCTCACGGCGTCGGGCAGGTCGGCGAAGCTGGTCTGGAACACTTTGGTCGTCACGCATTGCAGCCCGAGCCAGTAGACTTCGAGCGCATGGAGCGCGGAGAATCCGAGCAAATGGGATTTTGGGTTGCCCGCTTGGAAAAGTCGCGGGACCGCGAGCCATTGCCATGATAGCGCGAGTGCCAGGGTGACGAGATAGGGCGCGATGTCCCGGAGTGTCTGCCGGATGCATGCCGCCGGCCGACCGCCGGGGCGTAAAAGGCCGCCGGCCAGCATCGCGGGCATGAACATGCAGGACTCATAAGAAAGAAGGCTCAAGAGATACAGGGCTTGGCTGAGCAGCAAATGCCGGGCTTGGCGCGATCCGATCCAATGCAGATGGGACAACAGGCTGCCCAGGACGAGTCCCTGCGCTAATATCTGCGGTATGCCGGAGAACCAGACATGGGTAATGGCGCGATTGGGATACATGAGAGCCAGGGCCGCGGCTATCAAGGCGAATGGGCGCCAGCCTGTCAAGCGTTCAAAAAAAACAAAAAGCAGCAATGATTCGACGGTTTGGAGGAGGAGAATGAGGATGTGGTAGGGCAGCGGCGATAGCCCTCCCACGGCGAACAGCGCCGGGCCCAGCACATACTCCGCGGGCCGCGTCCAGTGTCCGCTCGCGCAGGCGAGCCGCCAGGAGTTTTCGGCTCGACTCCACACTTCCAAGTTGTACCAGTCGTCGTGATAGAATCCGAGACGATGCGTGAATATCCCGAACGAAAGCGTTTGCAGGAAGACCAGGATCAGGAAGGGGTAGATCCGCTCTAGGTTGGCGCGCCAGATCGACGGGGGTTTCATTACCTCGTCAGCCGCCCAGAATGCCGGCCGCGGCTAAGAGCGCTATGGCCACGCCTAACAGCGACTCTCCCGCGATGAACCCCGAGGCCACGGTGACCACGTACTTGTCCGCGATTTTCGGAGTTTTCACCTCAAGGACCGTGGTTATTGCCGCGCCGATGAACATGGATAGAACGTTGTAGAACGGGATCACGAAGGCCAGACCCAGGCCCATGGCCGAGGGGATGAACCTGTGGTATTTGGGGAAGAGCCGTTCCAAGGTCGGTATGAGGATGCCTAAAAGCGCGCCGATGAAGAGGCCCCAGCGCGCCGTCGGGTGCAGGGCCTCGAACCCGTTGGCTAAAAGCCGCGCCACCGCGGCCCATATCTGGGCAGAGGGCGCCGGCCATTTGTCCGAGCCCAGCACCGATGCGTTGGGGACCAGGATGTAAAAGGCCGGGACCACCACCGCCAGGCCTGCGAAGACGCCGATGAGTTGGGCCAGGAATTGCTTGCGCGGGTTGGCGCCCAGCAGGTAGCCGGTCTTGAGGCTGGTCAGGAGGTCCGCTGAGGCGCCGGCCGCTCCGGCCGTGACGCTTGCCGTCATGAGGTTGGTGGTGATGTTCGACGGGGCGAGCACGCCGAACATGAGCTGTGTGATCTTTCCCATGGCTCCGATGGGGGTGGTGTCCGTCTCGCCCGTGGCGCGGCAGGCCACGATGGAGAGGAAGAAGGTCATGGCTACGGCCACGAATCCCATCCAGAAGGTGGTGCCGAAGTAGAACTTCAAGACTATCATGCATCCCAGCCCTGATATGGAGAGTCCAGTTAAGAACCACGAGGACGGCACTTCGATGTGCGCGAGCCGGTCCGTGACCTTTGATGAACGAGGAAAGAATATGTCGGTGACGCCGGAGAGCGCCCGCAGCACGGTGCGCCACTGCAGGGCGAACATGAAGAGGCCTGAGGTGGCCATGATCGAGGCGCCGGTCCAGGTGCTCCAGCGCACGATCTCCCGATAGCCGAGCTTGGTCGCGTCGATGGCGCCGATGTGCGCCATCTTCGGGACCAGGATGCCGTAGTTGATGATCCCGCCCAGGAGCATGGACCAGCCCACCTTCCAGCCGATGATGGCGCCGGCCGCGATCATGATGGTGGAGGGCTCGAAAGAAAGGGTGAGCTTGCTCATCGGGTAGCCGCCGACGGTCCAGGGCAGGTTCATCATGCTGGGGATGATGAAGGGGAAGGGCTTGCCCGAGTCGCGGCACCAGGACACGATGGCGCCGAAGAATCCAGCGATTCCCAAAGACTTGGCTTTGTCCGTGGCATCGCTGCCTTTGGTGTGCAGGCTCTTGAGGACCTCGGCCGCGGCGATGCCGCTGGGGAACTTGAGCTGTTCGACGTTGATCATCTGGCGCTTCATGGGGATGGACATGAAGCAGCCGAGGCCCGAGAGACAGATGGTCCAGCAGGTCAGCGGGATCCAGCCGATGTGGTGTCCGGTCACGATCAGGTAGGCCGCGATGGCCGAGGTCATGGTCCCGCCAGTGGAATAGCCGGCGGAGGACGCCGCGGTCTGCATGCAGGTGTTCTCGAGTATGGTGAACTCGGTCATGGCGGGCATGATGGTCTGCAGCACCTGGCAGATGGCGTAGGAGAGGATGCAGGCCGTGATGGCCACTCCCAGTCCCCAGCCTGTCTTGAGGCCCACGTAGAGGTTGGAGAGGGACATGAAGGCGCCCAGCAGCGCGCCCATGAGCATGGCCCGCCAGGTCAACTGCGGCATGTCGCCCCGGTAGACGTTCTTGAGCCAGTGCGCTTCGATCTGCTCGGCGGTGAGCTTGCGGCCTTTGGCTCCTCGGGGTGGTTCGCCCGGCGCGCTCTCATCGGGAAGCTCCGTGAACTCCTCTCCCATGGTCTCCACAAGGGGCTCGTGGTGCTCGTGTCCCGGGTGCGCGGGGTTCTGTTCTTTCATGGGATCTCCTTGGAGCGGCGCCGAAGCAACAAGATTATAAACGATTTTTAAGACTGGGTGGCGCCCGGCTTGCCCAAGAGTTGGTATAATATTTTGCCGGTATCAAATCACACCGGAGGGATCAATGGCTTATACGATCAGCGAGAAGTGCAATGCGTGCGGGACCTGTTTTGAGACTTGCCCATCCGAGGCCATCATCAAGGGCGAGCCCCAGTACAAGATCGACGCGGAGAAATGCATCGACTGCGCGGCCTGCGAATCGGCCTGCCCCGAAGGCGCCATCGCCGCGGGCAGCTGAGCCGGGGCGGCTCGCCGGAGCCTATCTCCGGCCGTCGTAGAACTGCTTATGTATAGCGGTGTCCTTCAGGCATTGCCTGGGGGACTTTGCCATTTCCAGGAGCACGCCCAGGAGCTCCCCAGGACTGTATAAGTAGAACTTGCGCCCTGAGCTCACATGCGGAGCCTCGGTGAGGATGATAAAGCCCAGGCCCCGGCTATTGCCCCAGCGCTTGAGCTCGCGGCTTAAGCCCACTTCCTCACCCGCGGCCATGTCGGGAGGAAAGCCTCCGACATCCCGGAATGCATCGGCGCGGCAGAAGACGAAGGAGCCCGCCGCCCACTGGAAGGTCCGCGAGAGCGCGGTCCATAGCCCGACCATCAGGACGCCCCACCAAGGTTTTTGGTCGAAGTCGATGACCGATCCGCCGCCCACCCAGCGCCCGCCGGTCGCAGCCGCGAGCATGGCGCTCAGGGTCTCGGCGGAGAGATGCGAGTCCGCGTCGATGAAGAGCAGCCATTCGCCTGTGGCAGCGGCCGCGCCCGCGTTGCGCGAGCGCGAGATGCGGTTGACCGGCTCGAAGACGATCTTAGCCCCGGCTTGCCGCGCGATGCGGGCCGTGTCGTCGGCGGAGTTGTTGTCGCAGACCACCACCTCGTAGTCGGTGAGGCCGCAGGCCGCGGCCGCCTTGCGCACGCTGCACAGGCAGCCGGCCAGCAGCTTTTCTTCATTGAAGGCCGGTATGACGATGGAGAGCCTCATGGTGGCGGCGAATGATATCAAATCCGGCTGCCGCACTCCGGCGACTTTATTGTATTATGGCGTTTGCCAACCCCATCATTTTCTCTTGAGATACATTCCCATCGCTTGCTTTATATTCCTAGTGGCGATTGCGCCGTTGGCGGCAAGTGAAAATACCGCGGCCGCAGGCCAGGAAACGTTTGGACATTCTGCCGCGCTGGGCATTAATTATACGGGCGGGAATTTTAAAATATTCCTTTCAGGCCGTATCGCTGCCGAGTTGAGAGGACAATATTCAGATCGAATTCTGATCGGCGGCGCACGGTTGTATTCTTATCCTTCGATCCCCGGTTTTCATAATGCGCGCCTGCGTCCTTTCCTTGCTGTCGAGGGGGATTGCATGTCATTCAGGGGTCAATTGAGTAAAGGAAACGGCGCGGCAGTCGGCGGCATCGGAGGCGTGGAATATTTTTTATATAAGCGCCTGTCGGTCCAGACCGATGTCGGACCATATTACATGACGTTAAAAGACGACAAATCATCCGTTGAGAAAAGCGGCTTGGAGTTTGTGATTAATTTCGGTGTTAATTTCTATTTCAAATAGGGCTGAACAATGAAAAGCATAATTCTATTCCTGTTGATAGGTTTGAATTGCGCAGGCATCTCTTATGCCGGTTTAAGCATAGGTCTGACGGGCGCGATAAAAAAACAGTTGGTCAAGCTGGATGAAAAAGTGCTGTCTGCAGCAAAAATAAAAAATACACCCACATCCTTAGCCGTACAGTCTGGTAATGGCGCGGCTGAAATAACCTGGGCCTCGGTGCCGGGAGCTTCCTCCTACAATTTATACTGGGGCAACACGTCCCAGCTGCAGGCCATGGGCCCTGCGAGCAAAACCACTAATGTAACCAGCCCTTATTATCTGGCAGGACTGACTAATGGCGCAACTTACTATTACGCAATCTCATCTGTAGCGGACGGCATAGAATCCAACCTTGCGTCTGTATCGCAAATATTCCCTTCGGCGTTACTGCCCTTGCGTCCCGAAGGTGTCGCGGGCGTCAATGCCGGTGGGCAAACAACTTTAAGCTGGTATTCGGTCGCGGGAGCTTCCTCTTATAATATTTATTGGAGCGCCGCGGCGGGAGTGACAAAAGCGTCAAACAAAATCAGCGGCGCTATCAGTCCCTATGTTCATACAGGGTTGCTATACGATGCGTATTACTATCGGGTCTCCGCGCTCAATGCGGCGGGGGAGTCGATCCTGAGCGCGGAGGCGCGCGGCGCGCCGATAGATTTCGCGGGCAGATTGAACTGGTCTGACAATAACTTCCGGGTTTTGAACCAATTGCTGACTGATTACGGCGCTGGCGGAATACATTATGATGCAAGCAAGGCCCCGTATGCTGTTCTTGACTGGGATCAGACCTGCGCCCATTTCGATGTCGAAGAAGCCGCGATGCGGTATCAGCTGTCTCATCTTCGATATAAAATGACAAAGGATCAATTCAAAGATCTCCTCAAAGACAATATCAACGGAGTGACACAATTATCGGCGGATTATCAAAATGTGCGTCTTGCCGACATCAACCAAGACCTTATCACTGACTATAATTCCCTGTATGATAATTTATCGGGGCTTGGCGGCACGATGACCCTTGCGGAAATACAGAAGACGCCGCAGTATAAGGATTTTATAGCCAAAATCCCTTTTTTGTACGACGGCTATTGCGACACCTCCGGTATCGGAGATGATTATGGCTATCCGTGGGTGCTTTATTTATTTGCCGGATATACAACGGATGAAGTGAGGGCCTTGGCTAAAGAAGCCATTTCGTACGAACTTGGGAACGAATTGAGCAGGCAGACGTGGCAATCACCCGTTGATTTTCAAACCAAAGCAGGTGTCGTCAGCTATTCATATAAAACCGGGCTGCGTGTTTTTCCCGAGATGCAAAACCTGATCGCTTCATTCAAAGGTCGTGGTATTGATGTTTTTATCGTATCGGCAAGTTATAAGCCTGTTGTTGAGGTTTTTTCAGGTGTAACTTATGGTTACAATGTGTCCTCCGGCAACGTGATCGGTATGGAGCTGGCAACAGCCAATGACGGCACAATCCTGCCTGAATATAAAGCCGGATGGGTTAAGCCATTCAGACAAGGAAAGGTCGACGCTATCAACATGGTTATTAAGACCGGACTTGGCAATAGCTGGGATCCATTATTCTCTGCCGGCGACAGCGACGGCGATTATGAGATGTCAACAGGCTTCCCGGGCATGCAATTGACATTGATCTTGAACAGGGTGCTCGGCGGGGATATCGGAAAGCTTTGCAAACAGGCTGTCGATGAGGCGAGCAGCGCTGAGCCAAGATATATCCTTCAGGGACGCAATGAAAATACCGGCGTGGTTATCCCATCTTCAGAATCTATTCTTTTTGGGAAGACTGAACCGCAGTTGCTTCCTTGATGGGCTCGGTATGACGGCGGCGAGCCTCATGACATGGTATGATGGCCGGGTATGGATCTGGGCAGTCTCGTGGGCAGCATGTCGGCCTGGAGTATAATCGGGAATCTGATCTTTTCCGGAGTGGGATTCGTGGCCTTCATGTATGGCAAGAAGCAGGGGCGGTTCCAGCCCATGGTCATCGGCGGTATTCTTATGGCCTATTCGTATTTCGTCTCCAGTACGGTTCTGCTGTACGCCATCGGGGTCGCGCTGACCGTGGCCTTGTATTACTTAAGGGACTAGCCCAACTTCCGCAACGTTCAGCATAACGCGGGTTGCTTCTCGCGGAGCCGGAAGCACCGGTAATCCTCCGCTTTATGTCGTAGCGCCCATCAGGCTCCGACCTTGAATTTTGAGATTTCATCCTTTAAGCCCTGCATGGCGCCGCGCATCGCGCTCGTAGCCTTATTGAATTCCTTGATGGATTCCAGGGTGGTGCGGGTGGTTTCCGTGAGCATCACCATGGCCTCGTTGATCTGCCGGGCGCCGTTGGACTGGGACTGCATGCCT
>CAIKVT010000001.1 GCA_903830945.1 uncultured Elusimicrobia bacterium | reverse complement strand
GCTTTCAAGAACAACGCGCGCATCCCCAAAGCTCACACCGGCGAAGGCGCCGACACCTCCCCCGCTTTAGCCTGGGCCGACGCCCCCGCCGGCGCCAAAAGCTTCGCCATGATCATGGACGACCCCGACGCCCCCGTGGGCCTCTGGGTGCACTGGGTGCTCTACGACATCCCCGCCAGCCTCTCCGGCCTGCCCCAAGGCGTGGCCAAGAAGGAAAGCCTCCCCGACGGCGCCAAGCACGGCCTCGGCTGGGGCACCGAGAAGATGGGCTACGAGCGCGCCGGCTACTACGGACCCATGCCGCCCCCCGGCAAGCCCCACCGCTACTTCTTCAAGCTCTACGCCCTCGACAAAGTCCTCGGACTCCAGACCAAAGCCGACAAGGCCCAAGTCCTCAAGGCCATGGCCGGACACATCCTCGGCGAAGCCCAGCTCATCGGCATCTACGAGCGCTAGGAGACATGCAATGAAACGCGCCCTCATCACCGGCATCACCGGCCAGGACGGCTCCTACCTCGCCGAGCTCCTGCTCGAAAAAGGCTACGAGGTCCACGGCATGGTCCGCCGCGTCGCCCTCGAAGACCCCCAGCACAGGCTCTTCCGCATCAACCACATCGCCAGCCGCCTCAAGCTCCACTCCGCCTCCCTGGAGAGCTATGCCAGCGTCTTCGACGTCCTGCAGAAGATCAAGCCCGACGAATGCTACCACCTCGCCGCCCAGAGCTTCGTCAGCTACTCCTTCGAAGACGAATTCTCCACCATCAACACCAACATCAACGGCACCCACTTCGTCCTCTCCGCCCTCAAGCACGTCTCCCCCAAGTGCCGCTTCTACTTCGCCGCCTCCAGCGAGATGTTCGGCAAAGTGGCCGAGACCCCGCAGACGGAGAAGACCCCCTTCCACCCCCGCTCGCCCTACGGCATCTCCAAGGTCGCCGGCTTCGACCTCACGCGCAACTACCGCGAGGCCTACGGCCTCCACGCCTCCAGCGGCATCCTCTTCAACCACGAGTCCCCCCGCCGCGGCTACGAGTTCGTGACCCGAAAGATCACCAATGCCGTAGCCCGCATCAAGCTCGGCCTGAACAAGGAACTGCGCTTGGGCAACCTCGACGCCAGGCGCGACTGGGGCTACGCCCAGGACTACGTCAAAGCCATGTGGCTCATGCTCCAGCAGGAACGACCCGACGATTACGTGGTCGCCACCGGCGAGACCCACGACGTGCGCGAATTCGTGGAAGCCGCCTTCGCCCACGTGGGGCTCAAGTGGAAGGACTACGTGAAGGTCGACGAGAACTTCTACCGCCCCGCCGAGGTGCAGACCCTGACCGGAGACGCATCCAAGGCCCGACACGCGCTCGGCTGGAAAGAGTCGGTCCGCTTCCGCCAGCTCGTGGAGATGATGGTCGAAGCCGACCTCAAGAACGTGCGCGAAGGCGCGGGCACAACCGCCGGCTGCGCCCGGCCGGATTGATGCCGGCAGGCATGGACTTGCGGCGCATACTCATCATACAGCTGCGCCGCATCGGGGACGTCATCTTCACCTTGCCCGTCATCAAGGTGCTGCGCGAAAACTGCCCCCAAGCGCAGATCGATTTTCTAGTCGAGGAGCCCGCGGATCAGCTCGTCCGCCTCGACCCGGCCTTGAGCGAGACTTTGGTCTATGACAAAGACCGGCCGGTCCATTGGCTGCGCGAGATCCGCTCGCGGCGCTACGATCTGGTGCTGGACTTCCTGGCCAACGGCCGCACCCTGCTGCTCACCGCCTGCTCCGGCGCCCGGCAGAAGGCCGCTTTTACCGGCCCCTGGAGCCGCAGCCTAGCCTACAATCATCTGGCCCGCGCCACTCATAACGCCTACCTCGTAGAGCAGAAGCTCGACATCCTGCGCTCGCTGGGGCTTAAGGTCGGATCCTGGGGTTGGGATATCCGCCTGCCCGAGGCTGACGTCCAATGGGCTGAAGGCTTCCTAAAAGAGCAAGGCGTGAGGACGTCCCGGCCTTTAATCGCCATGGCTCCGGCCTCCCGGCGCGCGACCCGGCGCTGGCTGCCCGAGCGCTTCGCCGAGGTCGCCCGGAGCCTCTTGAGCCAAAGCCGTGACGTGCTCTTCCTCTGGGGCCCGGGAGAGCGGGAGTATATCGAGGACATCGCGCGGCGGGCAGGGGACGCAGGACCCGGCCGCAAGGTCATCCCGCCCGAAACGCCTCTGCTTCGGTTGGCTGCGCTCATCCGATCATCTTCTTTGGCTGTGACCGTCGAGAACGGGCCAAAGAACCTCGCCGTGGCCTTAGGCGTGCCTACCGTCAACATCGCAGGCCCCAACAACCCCGGCTCATTCAACCCCTTGAGCGACCTGTCCCATGTGGTGCTCAGAGACGAGACCCTGGGCTGTCTCGGCTGCGAGCTCAACGCCTGTCCCGCGCATCACGAGTGCATGGAAAACATAACCTCGGACAAAGTCCTGCAGGAGATCGAGCGCCTGCTCTCCCGCCCGGTCGCGGCGCCAGCAGCGCAAGGAGCTTGATATGACTCAAAAACAGACGTTCGCACTGGGAGAGCTCGTCAGCGAGCTGGCCCGCACCAACATCGAGCTGTGGCACCAGGAGGACATCGCGCGCACGCAGGAGGACGGCGCGGTGGTCAAGGCCAAGCGCAGCATCGATAAGCTCAACCAGCAGCGCAACGACCTTATCGAGAAGATCGATGAGACCGCCCTGCAGGCCATGGAAGCCGCGAGGCCCGACCATGGCTGAGACCGTCGGCTGGCTGACGGACAAGATCATCATCTCGGAGCTCAAAATCTTCCACACGCTCGAGCAGCTCAAGCGCGAAGACGTGGGCCCCGAGCACAAGGAACTCTGCCAAAATCGCCTGGAGGTCCTGCGCCAGCAGCGCGACGACCTGCGCGATGAGCTCAGCACCCTGTTCAAGGACGTGCTCAGCGGCAAGACCAAGCTCAAGATCTACCGCCAGTTCAAGATGTACAACGACCCCCGCTTCCTCATCAAGAAAGACTCCAAAGCCTGAAAATTCGCTATAATGCCCGCTGCTGGAAAGGTGGGTGAGCGGTTGAAACCGCACGACTGGAAATCGTGTAGGGTGTAAAAGCCCTCGGGGGTTCGAATCCCCCCCTTTCCGCGCGTTTTCCACCCCAAAAAACCCATGCCCCGCCGTCTAGTTTGGATCGGGGCGGCGCTGACTGCGGCGAGCGCCGCGATTCTCTACGCGGCGCCCGCCCAGTACCTTGGGCGCCAGCAGGACGATCTCCTCTACATCATTGGCTCGCAATCCTTAGCCCGAGGAGGCTATCGCCTTTTTACCTGCATCGGCCGGCCTCCCCTGGTCGCGGTCGTCCCCGGCTTCTCGATCCTGCTGCTCCCCGTGACCTGGCTCTGCCGGGGCTGGACCGGCGCCTACCAGCTCTTCTGCGCCTTGATCCTGGCCGGCCTGCCGTGGCTGCTGTGGTGGTGGTGCCGCAAACGCCTAGGCGAGTTCGAGTCCATGCTCGTCGCGCTGCTCTTCGCCACAAGCCCGCTCGTCTTGTGCCAATCAGGCGCCGTGATGAGCGAAGGCTCCTATGCCGCCCTGGCGGTGCTCTTCCTGACCGCGACCGAGGCCAGACGCTGGCCGGCCGCGGGAGCTCTGCTGCTGGCCCTGACCCAGTTGCGTCTGGCCGGCTGGTCGCTGCTGCCCGCGGCCCTCTGCGGCCCCTGGCGCCGGAAAGACTGGCGGGCCGCCGCTGCGACCCTGCTGCCCGCATCCCTGGCCGCTCTGCTGTGGTATGTTTGGTCCCATGTCGCATCCCAGGGTGCCGGAGAGTTCCACGAGCTGGAACTGCGCGCCTCTTACCAGGGCCGCTCCTGGCTCCTTCCCTTAGAGGTGGCCTTTGACAACGCCCGCTATTATCTCGCCGAATGGGGAGGCAGCTTCCTGCCCCTGCGCTGGATCCAGGCGGCGGGACTTGCCGGCGCGGTGTTGGCCGCGCTGGCCCTGCGCGGCGCTCGGCGCGTCTGGCCCGATTCCGGCTCTCGAAGCGCCGTTCTGATGCTCTGCGGAGCCGTTCTCCTGCATGCCTTCTGGCCATGGCGATACGATCGTTACCTCATCCCCCTGCTGCCCTGGCTGCTCTGGTTGCTCGCCGCGGGCGCCGGACGCCGTGCTCGCTGGCTGCTCAGTCTCTTGCTGGCGCTCCAATTGACCTTCCAATCCGCCCGCTGGCTGGCCGGAGTCGCAGCCTGGCGGCAGCCGGAACTAAGCCGGACTTACGCCTGGCTGCGCGAACACACCGACGCCGCCGACGCCTTAACCAGCGCCCTCAACGTGCGCGACGGATTCCTCAGCTCTCGCCCCAGCCTGCCTCTACCCGACACGCAGGATCCGGACGGATTCGCCGAGGTCCTGCGGCGCCTGCGCGTCCGTTGGGTCCTCTGGCAAGACGACATCGACATCGGCCTTTCGGTACGCCGGATATCCACCATGGAGCGCAAGCTGCAACGGATCCGGACCTGTTTGGACAACGACCGCTGGTTCCAGCTGGCTCATGAGGAACCACAGGAGCACTCCCGCGTCTATGAACTCCGCTAAAATAATCCATCTGGTCCGCTCCATGAAGCACGCCTCTGCGCTCATCCCTTGGGGCCTGGGCCTATGCGTCGCCCTCCTCTACCTCTGCTTCCATACGACGTTCTACAACTTCGACGGGGTAGCCTGTGCCATCGCCGTAGAGCTGGGCGACCTCCGACATCTGACCCACGGCAATCACCTGGCCTACGGCCTGTTGGGCTGGTCGTGGACAGGAATCTGGCGTCTGCTGGGATTCACGGGGCCGGCACTGCTGTGCTTGCAGGTCCTCAACAGCCTCTTAGGAGGCCTGGGCGCCGGCCTTTTCTGCCGATTCCTGCTGCGCCGGTTGAAGGCATCTCCCGGCACCGCGATCTGCGCGTCCGCGGGCTTGGCGCTCTCCTATGCCTGGTGGTTCTGGAGTCTGGAGGCACAGGTCTACATCCTGGGGGCGGTATTCCTCATTCTGGCCGCGGATGCGGCCTGGGCTCAGGAACCGAAACCCTGGCTGACCGGATTCTATACCGGAGCGGCGATCCTGGGCCACGTCGGCAACGCCATGTTCCTGTTCTGTGCGCTCTACCTCCTGCATCGGCCCGGACGCACGCGCCGGCTCTGGTCGCGTTACGGCGCCGCGCTCGCACTCACCGTCCTGGCCTCCTACGCCGCCGCGGCGCGCTGGTGCGTCCATCCCCGAGACCTAGAGGATTGGCGCGTATGGCTCTTAGGCAGCGCGGCGCTCTCCTTGGACCGTTCCTTCATCTGGTTTTCGGCCGACACGACCGCACAGAGCATGCTGGACTGGCTCACCATGACCCTGCGCATCTTCGTCGACCCGGTAGGCCTCTCGCGGCCATGGTCCGGACTAGGCTGGATCCTTGGTGGACTCCCTCTGGCGGCAGCGGCAGCCGGCCTATGGCGCTGGACGCGCGACGCCAAGGCGGCCTTGCTGTGGCTGGGCGGCTACGCCTTGCTCTTCCGCTCCTGGCAGCCCTTCACCATGGTCTACCGCATCACGGATCTTGCGGCCTTATGGCTGTTCATCGCACTGTGGGCCGCTACCGCGCCATGGCGGAGCCGGGCCCTGGCCGGCTGGGCCCTAGCCATCGGCCTATTCAACGGAGTCTTCCTCATCCAGCCACAGACCGATCCCGCGCGCAACGCCGCCTATCAAGAAGCCCTCCGGATAGCGCAAGACACTCCCGAGCAAGCCTGGGTGGTGGTCATGGCCCGGGACCAAGTCTACATCCCATATTTCGCCGGGCGCAGGCCTCTCAACCTGCGTTATTTCGAAGGTCGGCCCGAGGCGCTGTCGCGGCGACTGCAAGAGTTATCATCCCTCGGCTCGCCGGTTTTCATCACCGCGACCAACCTGCGCGTCAACAGCTGGAAGGATTTCTTCCTCGGCTACGATCTCCAGGAGGCAGGAGGACCTGGCGCAGGGATCTACCGGATAGGGATAAAAGGAAACCCCAACGGGAGCAGGCAGAAGAAATTAAATACCGCTCCTGCCGCCAGGAAGGGGCCGAATGGAACAGGATCTCCCATGCGCAACTCACCCCGCGCCACTCGCCCGACGCCGTAGATCGATCCCAAGAGGGAGCCCACGAGCAGGCTGTCATAGGCGCCGGTCCCGCCGGTCCAAGCCCCGACGCCGGCCAGCAGGATGACGTCGCCCCAACCCATGGCCTCCTTGCCGAAGATGCGCTTGCCGAGTTCGGCCGTGCCCCAGCAGATGAGGAAGCCCCACGCCGCGCCCAAAGCGCTGGCGCCGACGGACCAGTACCAGGAGGCCCGCGCCAGAAGCGGGTTGATCGGCGCGCAGAGCAATCCTCCCGCGATCAAGGCGAAGGATAGCGCGTCCGGGATGAAGCCGGTCTCCCAATCGATCAAGGAGAGGGCCAAGAGATCTCCCACAGCTAGAATAGCCGGCACCGTCCATTCAGGACGGCTCTCCCAGCGCAGCCAAACCGCCAGGCTCAGAAACGCCATGAGGAACTCCACGAGCAGATATCTGGCCGCAACAGGCTTGCCGCAACGACGACAGCGGCCGCGCAAGAGCAGCCAGCTCAAGATAGGGATGTTATCGTAAAATGCGATAGGCCGGCCGCATATCGGGCAGTGCGAACCCGGAGAAACCACGGACTCGTCGCGGGGGAGGCGGTAGGCTACGACGTTGATGAAGCTGCCCAGGCCCGCGCCTAGCCAGAAAGCCAGCAGCCTTATCATGGCACCATCATACAAAAAAGGAGGCCTCCCCTCCTTAGTAAGGGACGGGAGGCCTCCCTATTGATCCGTCAGTCTGGGCGGCGACTCAGTACGTCGTCCAGAGAGTGCCCTTGGTGTCCGTGTGCGTGCAGTTCACCAGCACAGTCCCCAGGTTCGCGTCGAGGGCCGTGTTGTCGTAGCTCCAGCCACCACCGTCGTTGGCGATCGTCTGATAGACGACTGCCGCACTATCCGAGTGGTAGTTAGGCGACTTGGCCACCGGCAACGCCGTCAGGTACTTTCCGTTGACGGTCATCGCGGCCAGGGTCACCGGGTACTGTCCCTCCATGTCGCCGTAGTAGATGCTCAGCGCGGAGCGGATCGCACCCAAGTTACCCTTGGACGCGCCTTCACCGGACTTGCGTAGCAGCGAGGCGAACTTCGGTATGGCGATAGCCGCCAAAATACCAATGATAGCAACCACGATCATCAACTCGATGAGCGTGAAGCCCGAAGCGCCCCACTTTTTCGTCTTGCTCATGCTATACCCCCTTACTGCTGTTAGGTTTATAATAAGAGTAAATATTTTGAATCAGCAGTGTCAATATAACCACAAGCAATTCTATTGTACACCCTGCTTCACTTCTTGTCAACCTGATCGAAAATCGAAATGGTGCGCAGGGGGGGACTTGAACCCCCAAGGCCTTGCGGCCATACGGTCCTGAGCCGTACGCGTCTGCCAGTTCCGCCACCTGCGCTTTACTATGGTAATTTCAAGGAGCCTGTGATACAATCAGCATTCTAGCAAAAATCAAGACATGAGCAAGAGCGAGAAGAAGGAAGCCGAGGAAAAGCAGGTCGTCGCCACGAACCGCAAAGCCCGCCAGTTCTATGAGATCCTGGAAGTCTTTGAAGCGGGGCTCTACTTGACTGGGCCGGAAGTAAAATCTCTGCGCGACGGGCAGGCCTCTTTGGACGGCTGCTTCGGCCGGCATGAAAAACGGGAGCTGTTCCTCTTCAATTTCTACATCCCCCCCTACAGATTCAACACTGCCGCCCAGCCCTTGGACTCGCGCCGCACCCGCAAGCTGCTCATGAGCCGCGCCCAGATAGACCGCATCGGCCGCAGCCTCCAAATCAAGGGCCTTACCTTGGTCCCGCTCGAAGTCTATTTCCGCCGGGGCTGGGCCAAGGCGGCGCTGGCCCTGGCGCGAGGCAAGAAAGGTCCGGACCGCCGGGATGACCTCAAGAAGAAGGCCATCTACCGGGAAGCCGAAAAGTCCTTCAAGGGCAAGTACCGGGGCTAGAGACCGGGAAAAAGATCTTCAGGCCGCAGGGTGCCCGGACCTGCGATCAGATCTTGGATCCAAGGCCCGGCCTGTTCCGGGCTCATCGGGACGAACTTGCCCGAGGCGCCGGCCACCTCTCGCCCTTGGTCATCCACGATGCGGCCGTTGGTAGTCAGGATGCGCGAGCCATGCTCTCGCACTTCTCCCTCAACGCGCAGGCGCATCCCCACCATGGCGGGCCGCCGCAGTCGCGCCGTCATCTCCGCGGTCACGCAAGGTCTTTTTGCCGCCGCCATAGCGGCCCAAGCCATGGCCTCGTCGAGCAAGGCCATGATGATGCCGCCATGGACGAAGGTCTTCCAGCCCAGGTCCGCCTCGCGGGCCGCATGCTCCAAGACCGCCCGTCCGTCTTCCAGCCGGCAGCGCAGGCGCAGGCCGTGGGGGTTGTCCTGCCCGCAGACGAAGCAGGCACGCGTCCAAGGAAGGAGGGTCACCTAAAACCGCATGCCCAAGCCGACCTCCGCTCCGCTCTGGCAGTGGACCAGGATGTAGGCGGCATTAATGTAAACGAAGGACAAGGGCCGGGCCCGCCCGCCCATGCCTTCACCCGCGACGCCGTAGTTCCACGGTCGCAGTTGGACTCCGAGAGTGAAGCGGCTCTCCACGGTATTGACCGCAGAACCGATGATGGTTTTGTCCTGCGCCGAGCGCGCAAGGAGGCGCACATGGTCTAAGCCCGCGCCCAAATATGGATTGAAGACGGAATTCCCCATAGAGAAGACCAGGCTCCCCCCCACGTGGCTGGCCGAAAAGGACTGGTACACCACGGCATGAGCCACGCCGACGACCGACAGTCGCGGTGTCCACGGCTTGTCCGGGGTCGTGAGCAGGCCATAGCGCACGCCGCCGCCCGCGATCGTCAGCCCCTCATAGCTCATGCCGCGGATGAACCCGTCGATGCGGTAGGGCATGCCGATCTCGGCCTGGACCCAGGGCAAGCCGAACGCCCGAACCCCATTATTGCGCAGGATATTGTCGCCCTTAGACGGGTAGAACTGCCCGCCGGCGTGCCCGCCCAAGGCAAAGCCCGAGAATCCCAAGGGCCTGGCGCTGTGAAAAGTCGCCGAGCCCAGGATGCCTCCCAGGTCGCGCGCGAACGGCTTAAGCGACCCGGCATCCGCGAACCGCTCGAAGCCGTCGTAGACGTCAGCCCGGGCCGGAACGCCCGCGAGCGAAGCCCAAAAAAGCAGGATCAGCATTTTCATTGAGCCACCTCGAGATCCGCGCGCAGGGAGCGGCCGATGGCCGCGGCCTTTTGCATAGCCATACGTTCTTCCACCTTGAGATTGAGTTGCACGATGCGCTCCACCCCGGCCGGGCCCAGCACGACCGGGACAGCGAGGAACAACCCGTGTACGCCGTATTCCCCATCCAGAAGTACCGAGCAGGTGCACAGCCTCCGGCCGCCGCCCAGCAGCGCCCCGGTCAGTTCCGCCGCGGCGCCGACGAGTTCCTCGGGCGAGGATGTCGTGCACGCCCCCGCCGCCAGGCGGGCAAGATCCTGGCGAGAGAGCAGCTCCTCCGCAGGAATCCCCCCCACGGACCATAGGCGCGGCAGGGCGACCAAAGACTCGCCGCATCCGCCCAGGACCGCGGCCTGCACATCCGCGTGACCCACGCCGAGGGCGCCCGCGATGAGGCCGGCCAGGCGCAGAGAATCCGTCAGCCCCGCCACGCCTAGGACGCGGGTCCGCGGCAGGCCCGCGGCGCGCAGGGCGGCCAAGGCCAGTATGTTGACGGGCCCGGCCGCGACCACCAGCGCGCAACCGGGGCAGCGCCGTGCCGCAGCACCTGCTGCGGCACGCACCCAATCCAGATTGCGGCGCAGCAGGTCCTCATGGCTGCCTGAGGCTGCGGGGTCGCCCAGCAGGACCAGAACATCGCATGGCGGCAGGGCATCGGCCCGTTCCGGAGCAAGGACCGTCATCTCGACTCCGGGCAGCCGCAGCGCAGGCGCCTGCGCGGCTGCCAGCACGACCACTCTTTTGGGCATCAGAAGGGGATATTGCCATGCTTCTTGGGGATGCGCTCCGTCCGCTTGCGACGCAGGAACTGCAAGGCACGGATGACCTTGGACCTAGTCTCGCGCGCGTCGATGACCTCGTCGATGTAGCCGTGCCGCGCGGCCTGGTAGGGCGAAGCGCAGTCGCGCACGTAGTCGGCAAGGAACGCCCGACGCTCCGCCTCCCGGTCGGCCGCAGCCTTCAGACGGTCCGCATAAAGGATATCGACGGCCCGCTCCGGCCCCATCACCGCGATCTCCGCGCCGGGCCAGGCAAAATTAATGTCCCCGTGGATGTGCTTGGAGCCCATCACCTCGTAGGCCCCGCCGTAGGCTTTGCGCAGGACCACCGTCACCTTGGGGACGCTGGCCTGGCAGTAGGCGTAGACCAGCTTGGCGCCCTTGCGGATGATGCCGTTGAACTCCTGCTCAAGCCCCGGCCAGTAGCCGGGGACATCGACCAGAGTCAACAGGGGGATGTTGAAACAATCGCAGAAGCGCACGAACCGGGCGGCCTTCTCGCTGGCGCTGATGTCGAGCGCCCCCGAAAGGTAGGCGGGGTTATTGGCCACGACCCCCACACTCTCGCCGTTAAGCCGGACGAACCCGGTCACGATGTTGCGCGCGAACTCCTTGTGGACCTCGAAGAACTGGTGGCCGTCGGCGATCTCCCAGATGACCTCGTGGATGCGGTAGGGCTTCTTGGCGTCCATCTCCGAGATCGCGCCAAGGACCTCGCTTGGCCGCCGCGGGTCGTCCGAGGGCATGACGGGCTTGGCGCGCTCGCGCCAGTTCTGCGGCAGGTAGTCCAGGAGCTCACGCATCTGGCGGAAGCAGTCGGGCTCGGAACGGGCCAGGAAATGGCAGACCCCGGAGCGGCTGCTGTGCATGCTCGCACCGCCCAGAGACTCGGGGTCGCAGGCCTCCCCGCCGATTCCGGCCACCAACTCCGGCGCGGTCAGATACATATGACTTATGCCATCCACCATGAAGACGAAGTCGGTCAACGCCGGGGCGTAGACCGCCCCGCCCGCGCAGGGCCCGAGGATGGCGGTGATTTGGGGCACGTGGCCGGAGGCGGCCACATGGCGGTGGAATATCTCCCCATAGCCGCCCAGCGAGTCCACCCCCTCCTCGAGACGCGCGCCGGCCGAGTCGCACAGGGCCACCACCGGGATGCCGGACTCAAAGGCGAGGTCGAGCACCTTGCAGATCTTATGGGACTGGGCCTGGCCCATGGTCCCGCTCCACACCGTGTAGTCGTGGGCGTAGACGGCCAACGGCCGACCGCCCACGCGGCCGAACCCGGCCACGACTCCATCGCCGGCGAAGCTCCTCCCCTCCGGACCGTGAACCAGGAGGTCGGTCTCCTCGAAACTGTCCTCATCGAGCAGAAGGTCAAGCCTTTCGCGCGCCGTGAGCTTGCCGGCGGCGTGCTGGCGCGCCGCAGCCTCGGGACCGCCCCCGGATCGGGCGCGCTGCGTCCGCGACCGCATCTCCTCGAGCTTGTCCGTAGGTGGATGCTGGTGCCGCGCCTTCTTGATCTCGCCCATGGCTACCAGGTTCCTCCCTGATTGGAAAGAACCGCGATGAAGGCCTCCACGACCGCGGGATCAAAACGCGTGCCCTTGCCGTCTTCGGCCTCCTGTAAGGAGCGCTCTTCAAGATCCTCTCCGGGAACACCGATGCGGCGCAACTCCTCCATGGACTCGACTAGTCCCAGGATTCGCGCGCCCAGCGGAATGGCCTCGCCCTTAAGCTTGGCCGGGTAGCCCGCTCCGTCGAAACGCTCATGGTGGTGCTGGATGTAGGGCAATGCGCCTTCCAGCATCTTGATGCCTTCAAGCATCTTGACCGAGAGCAAGGGGTGCATCTCCTCGGAGACGCTCATGATCCCCAGGTCCGAAAGCAGACGCTGGTTCTTGAAGGCCACATAGCCCACATCGTGCAGGATGCCGGCGTAGTAGAGCATGCGGTACTCGTATTCTTCGACGCCCAGGGCTCGGCCCACGGCGCAGGCGAGCTTGGCCGAGCGCACGGGATGCTCGCTCATGTTGACCTTAGTCGTCTCGATGACCCCCACCAGCAGTTCCATGATGTGGGAAAAAAAGTTCTTCTGCTCAGAGATAACCTTGGCGTTGATGATGGCCACGGAGGCCAGGCTGGCCAGGCTAGAGAGCAGTCCGATGTGCTCCGGGGTATAGCTCCCGGAATGCTTATTGAGCACCTCCACGACGCCCACGAGTTCGCCTCGGTACTCCATGGGCACGCATAAAAGAGACTTGGTCACGAATCCCGAGGCCTGGTCGAACTTGCCGGCGAAGCGAGGGTCCGTTCGGGTGTCGTTGACCACCTCGGGCTTGCGGTGCAGAGCCACCCAGCCGCCGATGCCCTGGCCGATAGGCAGGGTCATGGTCTTAAGGGCCTGGGCCTTCTCCCCCGAGGCTACCTTGAAATATAGGTGCTTGCGGTCGTCGGTCACCAGCATGATGGCGCTGGCCTCGGAATCGAGCAGGTGCTCGGCCGCGGCGCCGATCTTCTGCAGGAGGAAGTCCAGATCGATGGTGGAATTGAGACTGCCCGCGATGGAGAAGAGCTCCAGAGCGGTGTTGACATCCATCTTGGCGTCCGTTCCACCCACGGCCGCGCTCACGTTGTTTTTAGCCATGGATCACTCCTGCCCGCCCAGGACTTCGCGCACAGTTGTCAGGCCCATCTTGGCCTTCTCCAAGCCGTCCTGCACGATGAGGCGCATGCCTTCCTTCATCGCCTCCCTACGGACCGAGTCGGCGGCCACATCCTTCAAACAGAAGGTGCGCAGGCTGTCGGTCATCACGAGCAGCTCATGCATGCCGACACGGCCCTTATAGCCGAGATTCTTGCAGCTATCGCACCCGCCGCCCAGCGGCGGGCCGTAAAGCTTGCTTCCCTCGGGCAAATCCACGCGGTTCTCCGTAAAGATCTTGATCTCCTCGGGTGTCGGGTCGTGAGAGGTCTTGCATTCGGAGCAGAGCCGACGCGAAAGACGCTGGGCCAGGATCGCCTTGATCGTACCGGCTACCATGAACGACGGCAGGCCCATATCCGTCAAACGCGAAATCGTGGATGAAGCGTCGTTGGTGTGGATGGTGGAGAAGACCAGGTGGCCGGTCATTGCGGCTTCCATGGCGATGTGCGCGGTCTCCTCATCGCGGATCTCGCCGACCATGATGACGTCAGGGTCCAAGCGCAAGAACGAGCGCAGGGCCGTGGCGAAGTCGAACTTCTTGTTCTCGCCGAGCTTTAAATCCGGGTTGACCGGAACCTGGACGATGCCGTCGAGGTTATACTCAACCGGATTCTCAGCGGTAAGAATCTTGATGTCCGGGCGATTGACATGGTTGAGGGCGGCGTAGAGTGTGGTGGATTTTCCAGAGCCCGTGGGGCCGCAAACCACGACGAGACCGAAGTTCTTCTTGCCGCCGATGCCCTTAAGCAGGCCAAGGAGCTTATCCAAGGTATCGGGCAGGAAGCCCATCTTCATGATGTCCACCTGCACGGATTTACGGTCCAGAATACGCATGACGCACGACTCGCCGTA
This sequence comes from uncultured Elusimicrobia bacterium, assembly GCA_903830945.1. Taxonomy (GTDB): domain Bacteria; phylum Elusimicrobiota; class Elusimicrobia; order UBA1565; family UBA9628; genus UBA9628. The sequence goes on along the minus strand of CAIKVT010000001.1, from coordinate 65,867 downwards.
GACCGTGGGGACCATCTCCACGCGGAACTCGATGGGGTTGCCCTGGGCCAGGATCTGGATGCGACCGGACTGCGGGATGCGCCGCTCCGTGATATTCATGGAGCTGGTCATGATCTTGATCTTGGCAGCGATGGCCTGCCGGTAGCCCCAGGGCACGATGAATGGCCCGGGGAGCAGGCGCCCGTCAACGCGATAGCGCAGCAGGATCCTGGAGTTCTTACCCGTGATGTCCTCGAAAGGCTCGATGTGGATGTCCGAGGCTTTCATGGACAGCGCGCCCAGGATGATAGCGTTGACCAGCTTCTCCACTTCAGGCGCGGAGGCGTCCACCTCTGCGATATCGGACTTGGCCTCATCCTTGACGAGCTCCATGCCCTCGGCGGCCGGGGCGCTTTCGGCCTGGCTCTTGGTCACTTCCCCGATAAGCCGGTTCATGGCCGCGCCCTCGCCCTTGCCGTAGGCGGTGTCCAAGGCCGCGATGATGTCCTGGGGCATGGCCAGATAGGGCTGGATATCCAGGCCGGTGCGCAGCTGAATATCCTCGGAGACAAAAAAATCCAGTGGGTCGGCCATGGCCACGAAAAGGACGCTCTCCTCTTTGGCAAAGGGTATGGCGTGGTGCCGTCGGGCCACGGCCTCAGGGATGATCTTGGCGATCTCGACATCGATGTCCATCTGGCTTAAATCCACGGCCTTGACCTGCCATTCCTCGGAGAGGCACTTCAGGACATGGCCCTTGACCATGAGGTTAAGGTCAAGGATGGACTGCTGGAAAGTCTTATTATTCTTTTTGGAGTCGACGTCGGCGGCCTTGAGCTGCTCCTCGCTTAAGAGCTTGCGCTCACCCAGGATCTCCGCCACCGTTTTGCGTCTTTGCAGGCCTTTGACAGCCATGATCTTCTCCGCTTAACGCAATTCCAGACAGTCGCCGACCTGCACCGAACCCTGAAGTTTGCCTCCGGCGAACTCCAAGACGCTGTGCGACCGGAAGACCCACGGCGAGAGGCGCCAAGGCTTGAGCCCCTCAAGCACACGCACGACGCGCAGCCCACGGTCCAGGAACAAGACGTCGATGGCGAGCTTCATGAAAAACGTGTGGATCATAGGGCACGGCACGATCCAGAGACCTTCCTCCGGCGCCATCGCCGTCCGGCCGAGCAGTCCGCGTGAACGCGACACGGAATCGTCCGCGACGGCGACGCGGGAAGCGATCTCGCGGTCGCGCGTACGGTTAAACGCTACTAAAATACGCTCTTTCATTCAACGGATGACCGCCACTCGGCCCCGCGTGGTGCCATGGTCGGTGGAGACGACGAAGATGTATGTTCCGGCGGCCACGAGGCGGCCGGCGGCGTTCCTGCCGTCCCAGGTCAGGCCTGTGACCGTCTGGACGTACTCGCCGGCGACCGTGTATATCTTGATGTTGGCGTTGGCGCCCTGCAGACTGGCCGGGATGGAGAAAGAGACGACGCCCGCCTGTGCGGGGCGAAAAGGGTTGGGGAAGGCGATGACCTTCTGATCGCCGTCGAAATTTGACACCGTCCCCCTGACCGCCAAGCGCAAGGACCGGAAGGCATTGATGCGGCCCGCTCCCTGAACGGCCGCCGGGGACCCGATGTCATCGGCCCCGCTGCGGATGTAAGACTGGACCTGAGCGGGAGAAAGAGACGGCTTGGCCGACAGCAGCAGAGCGGCCAACCCCGCCACGTGCGGCGCCGAGAATGAGGTCCCGCTCTCGCTCCCGTAAGAATTATTCAAGTTCGTGCTGAGGACCATCTCCCCGGGCGCCACCACTCCATTGGAAGCCAATTCCGGACCCCGGTTCGTAAACCCGGATATGCGATTGAGCGAGTCCACCGAGCCCACCGGCAAGGCACCCGGACAATTGGCCGGCACGTCGATCGGGCTGCCATATTCATTCCCGGCCGCGACGACCACAGGCACGCCCGCAGCCACTGCCGCGGCGATGGAGGTCTGGGTAAATGAATAGCAATCGGTCGCCTCCAGGCAGGGCCCGGGGCAGTCGCTCAACCCGGCAGCACCCAGGCTCATGTTGATCACGACCTTACCCGGTTGGGTGACGGCGCAATCTATAGCCGCTGCTATCGAGGCATCGTCTCCTCCCGCGCAGGCGCCGTCAAAGACTTTGAGCGACAGGAGCTGGGCGCCCCAGGACATCCCGGCGATGCCGGTCCCATTGTTGGCCGAGGCCGCGGCGATGCCGGCGACGAGGGTTCCGTGGTTGAGTATCGCCGTCGGCGGCGAGTCGGGGGAACAGGCCCCGCAGGAGCAGTCCTGGCTGATCAAGCCGGTAGCCGCATCCAACTTACCGGCCAGGTCGGGATGAGTGGCTTGTATCCCCGTATCGATGACCGCCACCGTCACCATGCTGGTGCCGCCGGTCTCGAAGTCCCAGGCCCCGAAAGCGTCGACCTGGCTCAGATTGGACTGGGCAATGGCCAAGGGGTCGCTGGGGACCCGCACGGGATGATAAACATGATTGGGCTGGACGCTCTCGACGCCGGGAAGACGGCGCAGCGAATCGATGCCGTCGGCCACATGGCTCCCGGGACTGAGATCCACGACCGTCCAGCCCAGCCGCGGGAACTCCCGGCCGCGCCGCGCGCCGATGCGCTGGAGCACCGCGTCCCGATCGGAAGCCACGACCGCCGACGAGAACTTGACGATGGCCTGCTCAGCCACGACTTCCATGGCCTTGCCCAGGGCCTGAGGCCTGAGGATCCTTTCGATACGCAAGGGGCGCGGCGCAGACTCGACCCGCACGGCCAGCAGCAGCAGGATGACCAAAAGCCTTTTCATGCGGCCGCATTCTCTTTACGGATGATGTCCACCAGCTCGGAGATGTCCGTCAGCACGAACTCGGCGCCCGAGTCCTTGGTCTCGTGCGTGTCGCCATACTTGGCCCAGGCCGTGCGGATGCCCAAATTCTGGGCTCCCACGACGTCCCGCTCAGCCCAGTCGCCCACCATGACCGTCTCACCGGGCTTGGTCCCCAGCATCTCCAGCGCCTTGCGGAACGGCGCAGGCGCGGGCTTATGCGCCCCCAGGTCCTCGGAGGTGATCACGTGGTCAAAATAATGGTGCAGGCCCAGGCCCACGATGCGCAGCCAGACCTCGAGTTTCGGCGCGTCGGACAAAGCCGCGCTCTTGACGCCGAGCCGCATGAGCTCCAGCAGGGTCAGGTGCACGTGAGGATAGAGCGCCATGGTCCCGGCCTTGGAGCGGCGGTAGCCCACGATGCCCGCGGCCAGCAGCTTGTAGTCGATGCGGCCGAACTCGGCCTTGAGGACCTTGTCGAAGATCTTCTGATCCTCCACGCCCTCTTTCCAGTAGGTGTCGAAGATCTTCTCGACCATGGCATCCTTGCGCACCTTGAGGCCCGCGTCGATCATGCCCTCCACGGCCGAGTCCACCGCAGCCCGCTTCATCTTCATGAAGTCGGTCAGGGTGTTGTCGACGTCGAAGATGACCGCTCTGATCACGTCGCGCCCGCCGGTTATTCCTTGACCCGCTCCAAATACTGGCAGGTCCGCGTGTCCACCCGGATCTTATCGCCCTCCTTGATGAAGAGCGGCACCTGGATCTCCAGGCCCGTGTCCAAAGTGGCGGGCTTGACCATGTTGGAGACCGAATCGCCCTTGACGCCGGGCACGGTCGATGAGACGGTGAGCACCACGTTGGGCGGTAGCTCGATGGTGGTCAGCTTATCGTCGACGTAAACTCCCAGGACCTGCATGTTCTCGCGCAGGAACTTGACCTGCGGCCCCAGCTTCTCCTTGGGGAAGGCGACCTGCTCGTAGGTCTCCATGTCGATGAACACGGCCTTGTCTCCCTCGTCGTAGCTGTACTGCTTCTCGCGCTTGGAGACCGGCACCTCCCGGAACTTGGTGCCCGAGGAATAAGACCTCTCGTAAACGGCCCCATTGGCCAGCGAACGCAAAGTGGTGCGATAGACCGCCGCGGACTGAGACTTGCGGTGATGCTGGTATGCGAGGATCTCCCATATCTGACCGTCATCTTCGAACACGAGGCCGTTGTGAAAATCAGCGGTGCTGATCATTTTTATCTCCCTCTATCGTTATCAGTTGATAATGTTACAATATTCTCGATGCCTGATGCCGACGAGCGCCGGGAGACGGTCGCCGTAGGCTTGAGCGGCGGCGTGGACTCCGCCGTAGCCGCGCGCCTGCTCCAAGAGCAAGGCTTCGCGGTCGTGGGACTTACCATGCAGACCTGGGACGGGTCCTTGCCCATCCCGGACCGCGGCCGCTCGGGCTGTTACGGCCCCGGCGAGACGCGCGATCTGCAAGCCGCCCGCGAGGTGGCCCGACGCCTGGGCATCGCCCACCACACCATCCCCCTGGCGGCCGAATTCAAGACCGAGGTCCTCGACTACTTCCGCGAAGAGTACCGCTGCGGCCGCACTCCCAACCCCTGCATGCGCTGCAACCAGGCCGTCAAGTTCGGCCTGCTCCTCAAGAAAGCCCGCGAGTCCGGCATCCGCTTCGACCGCTTCGCCACCGGCCATTATGCGCGCGTCGAGAGCCGCAGCGAGGGCGGTCGCGTCCTATTGAAACGAGCCACGGACCACCGCAAGGACCAATCCTATTTCCTGGCGCGCCTGAACCAGGAGCAGTTGGCGCGACTCATCCTGCCATTAGGCGGCCTGACCAAGGCACAGGTCAAAGAGCTGGCCCGCGGGCTGGGCTGGAACGATGTCGCGGATAAGTCCGAGAGTCAGGACTTCATCGAAAGCCCGGATTATGGCGTGCTCTTCGATGAGTCTGACTCCCGGCCGGGGCCCATCCAGGACCTCTCCGGACGCGTCATCGCCCGGCACAAGGGCATCGTCCACTACACCGTGGGCCAGCGCAAGGGAGTGGGCTTGAGCGGAGAAGGCCGGCCGCTCTACGTGGCGCGCATAGACGCCGCCTCCAACACGGTGGTCGTGGGGCCAAAGGAAACCTTATACAGCGCGCACTTCATCGTACGGGACCTCAACTGGATCGGCATCTCCGGTCCGCCCGAAACGCCGCTGTCCGTCGAGGTCCAGGTCCGACAGCAACACCGCCCCGCTGCCGCTCAAATACGCCAGGGAGATGAACTTGGAACAGTCCAGGTCGATTGCACCGAGCCCCAGCTCTCGGTGACGCCCGGGCAGACCGCGGTCTTCTATCAGGGAGAAGTGGTCATCAGCGCAGGCACTATCTCGTAACCCGGCCAGTCCAAAGGGTTGCTACGCTGAGTTTGGATCATCGGCCGCAGGGCGCAATCGGATGACGCGCTGGGTGCTCATGATCTGCGCGCGCAAGGTTTCCTCGTCCGGAAGGCTGGTCAGGTATTTCGACGCGAATACACGAGCGCCGATTCCGACGGTGGCGTATCTGACCACGGCCTCGTCCTTGTCGGCGCAGAGAATGATGCCTACAGGCTCGGCCTCTCCAGGCAGCATGAGCCGCTCCCGGACGTAGTTAAGATAGAGGTTCATCTGGCCTGCGTCCGCGTGGGTGAAGGCCCCGGTCTTAAGATCGATGACGACTAGGCAGCGCAGTCCACGATGGTAGAGCAGAAGATCGATGCGGAACCACGAGTCGCCGATGCGGATGCGCTTCTGCCGCGCGACGAAGGTAAAGCCGGCGCCAAGCTCCAGCAAGAAGCGTTCCAGGTTGAGAATAAGGGCCTCTTCCAGTTCGGTCTCGCCATATTCGTCCTTGAGGTCGAGGAACTCGAGCAGATAAGGGTCGCGTATTTCCACCGCCGTGGGCGTAAGGTCCTGCGCCTGCGGCACCCGGCTGCGCGCGAGCATGGCTTTGAGGTCTTTGGAGCGGAGGGCGCGTTCGAAGAACTGGGTCCCGATCTGCCGGTCGAGCTGGCGGACAGTCCAGCCGCCGTGGATGGCCTCGTTTTCGTAGAAGGCTCGCGCCTGCGGCTGCTTCACCGACATCAGCCGCACGTATTGCGACCAAGACAAAGGGAATGCCTCTACTGGCATGAGTTCGAATTTGCTCGGCAGTGTCTGCCAAATTGCCCCAGATTCTGCTGGAATTTTAGCTCTAATTTTAGATTTGCCAGACAGTGTCTGGCATTTCATACGCGCCTCCAATTGTCCAGACGGTGCCTGGATAATCGCCCAGCCAATATAAAATAGCCGCATTTGCTGAAGATTGGCCCGCGAAAAACCACGTCCGTAGCGTGCGCTCAGGTCCTTGGCCAGGTGCCCCAGGAGCTTTTCTCCGTATCCTGCCCGCACATTGCCGACCTGCTCAAACTCGACGATACGCCGGCCGATCTCCCAGTAAGAAGCAGCCAGGAGCCTATTAACAGAACGTGCCGCTGCTCGACGAGCGGTGTCAAGAAAGCCGGTAATGTCCAAGACCAACGCCCCATATCAAACTGAGGCGACCGCTTCCTCTCTATTCGGTTCCGTAGTCATAGATTCACCCCCACACTATATACGACGTGGACCACGGAAAGTTCCATCCGACCGGACGATTAAATGGAACTGGGGGACGAGATGGGGACCGTCCGAGTGAATTGCGCCGAGCCCCAGCTCTCGGTGACGCCCGGGCAGACCGCGGTCTTCTATCAGGGAGAAGTGGTCGTCGGCGCTGGGACCATCTCGTCGGCCTTCTAGACCCGACTAAAGCTGACTATTGATCTCCTCTTTGCTCACGGGCTTGAGCTTGGGGGCGGCAGCCGGCTTCTGCTCCTCAGCTGCCGGTTGGGAAGAAGGCGCTGACACCGCTTCGATGGCCGCTTTGGTTTCCGCGGCTTCCTTGGCCTTCATCCTGTCCACGCGCACCTTGCGTTGTTCAGGGCCTTCAGTGCCGGCTCCCTGCAGCATGCTGATGATCTCCGGGCTGCCTCCGTCTTTCTGCAGCCATTCCAAGGCCGTCTTGCCTCCCCACCGTCCGCCGCTGCGGTTCCGGTCGGCGCCGCGATCAAGCAACAACTGCACGGCTTCAGGATTGCCGTCCTTGGCCGCGAATATGAGCGAGGTGTAATTGTTGCAGGGCCACTGCATGGTCTTCACGACTTCGCCATTGACATCGGCTCCGGCATCCAGCAGGACCTTCATGGCCCCGATGTTGCCGGCATGCGTTGCTATGACCAGGACTGGCGCCTGCTGAGGCACGTCCTGCTCGCGGGCCAACAGGCTCATGAGCGCGTTCTGCTTCTGAGCCGGACAAATGACGATCCCCTGGGATTCAGGCTTGGCCCCCCGGGACAAGAGAAGCTTCATGGTCTCGATTTTTCCGGCTTGGACAGCCGCAAAGAGTGCGCCGCCTTTTTGGCTGTTAGGGTCAGCTCCTTGGTCAAGCAAGGCCTTAACCTCCTCATTATTGCCTTGGCTCGCCGCCTTCATCAGCGGAGTCGCGCAACCGGCGGACAACAGCAGGACGAAAGGCAAAATCACTTTGGGGAAAAACATATAGGCTTTCAATTTTATCACGATGGGCTCCTCTTCCGAAGATTTTTTATTATAACAAACTCCAGCATCGTTTCAATTATGCATCCAAGCTAGCGGACCCGGTAGATCTCAGTCCTTTCTTCCGCGTCGGCAAAAACGCGCCGGCCGCCGGAGAGCAGGTCTTGCAGCCGGCCCAGAGGCATGGGGTCGTGCGTGGTCCGGCCTGAAGCCGTAGTCATGAAATAATCATTAGGCTCCACGAGAACATAGTCCACACGCGCCCCCTTGAGCCAGGCGGCAAAAACGCCCGGCGCGTAGAGTTTGCGCAGCCTCACCGTTCGGCGGCCCGTCAGCAAGAACAGCCGCCCATCGAGGTCGGCCGCGAAAACGTCCGCCGGTGAGGTGGCGCTCCGTATCCAGGCCAATGTCTTCAGGGGCGGCGTGTTGAGCGGGGTGTGCCGCCAAAGCGAAGTCCTTACGACGTTTGCCACGGGCGCCATGCTCAAGGCCAGGCTCAGGGCCGCCGCCCCGATGACCAGCCTGCCCTTCAGGGCCAGCCTCCGGTCGGCCGCATCCAGGCCCAGGAAAAACAGCGGCGCGATCATGGGCAAGGCGGTGAAGATGTAGCGGCCCGACTGTAGATGAAGCTGCAGATGAAGCGCCGCATAGAGCAGAAAATAGACGCTCAGGAGCTTGTGCCAGCCCCGCACTCCCCACTCGCGCAGACCCGCGGTCGTAGCGGCCAAGCCCAGCGAGACCGTCGCCCATTTCAATGCCGAGACGCCCGGCCATGCCGGCCAACGAAACCACGTCCGCCAGAAGAGCTCTGGGCCATAGAATCCGACGTTGCGGGATAACCGGATCAGGAAACCGCTGAAGGCCGAGGCGGCGCTCCAAGGCGCGACCAACTGCGACGCGTAGGGTAAAATTGAACCGCCGACAAGGACATTGCGCGCCAGCCACGGAACCGCGACCAGGGCAGCCCCGGCCGCGGCCCAAGCCGCCCGCCGCCAACGCCTCTCCCACAGCAAGGAAATGACCAGGGCCAGAACAATGGCCGCGCCCGTGGACCTGATGAGGAAGGCGGCCCCAGCCATGGCGCCCAGGCTGCCCCAAGACCAGTCCGGCCCCTTCTCCCAGATCGAGCGCGCCGCCAGGAAAACAAGCAGCGTCATGACCATGAACGGGATATCCGAAAGCACAGCCCCTGATATGCTCACAGTGAGTGGATTGAAAGCCGTGACCGCCACGGCGGCGAAAGCCGCTGCGACCGACATCTCTGCGGCAAAACACACCCACATCAGGCTCACGGCCGCCGTCGTCAGCGCAACGGACAGCAGTTGGGCCGCCAGCGGCGAAGAGCCCGCCAGCCAGCCCCACTGCGCCAGGATCAGCGGATAGCCGGGCATATACACGGTCAAAAACGGCACGCCTGGCGAGTTGAGTTCCCGGAACCCGCCAAAAAACAAGGACCTCGCGCCGATGAGATAGAAAGCGTCGTCGTTGAAGAAGCCCACATAATAGGCCCGCAGGCAGAGAAGATAGAGGACCGCCAGACCAGCCAAGCAAGCCAGCCGCGCCGATCTTGGGAAGACCATGCCGGGCCTAGGAAAGCAGCCGGGCCAGGCCCCGCCAGAGTTCCAACGGTATCTCCTCCGCCCGCGCCGACGACGATATGCCCAACTCCGCAAAAGCCCCGGCCACGCGCTCTCGCTCCAACCCTAGGCTCCGAAAGAGCACTCCCAGCGCCATCTTGCGCCGCTGGCCGAAGGCGGCCCTGGCCACGCGGAAGAACGCCGCCTGCTCGCCCGCGGCCACGAGAGGCTCGGACCGGCGAGTGAGGAGGACCACGGCCGAGGCGACCTGAGGCCGCGGCCGGAAGCTCTCCCGGGAAAGCTCCAGGATGAGCTCAGCCGAGGCATGGATAGCGACGGAGAGTGTCAGCAGACCGTAATCCGTACCGCCCGGCTGCGCGGAGATGCGCTCGGCCACTTCTTTCTGGAACATGAGCACGGCCGTGGTCCAATGCGGCCAAGGCAGGAGGCGCTGAAGAATCGGGGTAGCCACCGCATAAGGAAGATTGGCCGCGATCTTCCACGGCCCCGGCCCGAGGGACTCCAGTTCAAACTCCAGGAAATCCGCATTGACCACCCTCAGATTGGAAGGACCGCCCAAAGCAGTGGCGAGCTGCGCCGCCAGCAGCTCGTCGAGCTCCACGGCCACGACTGCGCGAGCGCGTGGCAAAAGCGCTTGGGTCAGCATCCCGCGGCCCGGTCCGATCTCAAGAACGCTGTCGCCGGGCACGATATCCGCGGCGGCCGCGATGACATCGCGCGCGGCGGGGTCAACGAGATAATGCTGATCGAGACGCGCGCCCATCAGACCGGGCTCGCCAGGTCGGCTTCCAGCCGACGCATGAGGTCCATGCCCGTCTTCCAGACATCGCCCGCGCCCAAGGTCAGCACGACGTCGCCTCGACGCAGCTGCCTCAGGACGTCCAGACTGCCCGAAAATGGCGCGCAGGCGACCCGGGCGCGCCGCAGGGAATCCAGGATCAGCGCGGAGCTCACCCCTTGGATAGGCGCCTCTCCGGCCGGATAGATATCCATGACGAAAACGAAGTCAGCCCGAGAAAAGGCCGGTCCGAACTCCCGGGCCAGGAGCTTGGTCCGGGAATAGCGATGCGGCTGGAAGACGACCATGGTCCGCCGCCCCTTCCAGAGCGTGGCCACCGCTTCCACCGCGGCCTTGACCTCGGTGGGGTGATGGCCGTAGTCGTCCACGAACTCGACTGCGCCGGCCGCGCCGAGACGGTCGAGCCGGCGCCCCACTCCTCGGAATGCGGCCAACCCGCGCCCCAAGCCGCTCAGCGAAAAACCCAGGAATCGCCCCGCGGCGAGGGCGGCCAGCGAGTTGAGCACGTTGTGCCGGCCTGGGACCCGGATCCGGATACGGGCCGCGCGCCGGCCGAGATAGAATGCCTCGTAGCTGGAGCCGTCCTTGCCCATCCGGATGGCGCGCGCCTGCCAGTCGGCCCGCCGCGATATGCCGTAGGTGATGACGCGCGCGTTCAGAGCGGGGCGCAGGCGGGCCAGTTCCGGGTCGTCGGCGCAGAGCACGGCGGCGCCGTAGAAAGGCAGGCGGCGGAGGTGCGCCGTGAACGCCGCGCGCAGATTCCCCATGGTCTTATGGTAGTCGAGATGGTCGTTGTCGATGTTGGTGACCACGGCCACCAGGGGCGCTAGGTGCACGAACGAGCCGTCCGACTCGTCCGCCTCGGTCACCAGATAGTCGCCAAGGCCCAGGCGGGCGTTGGAATCGATGTTCTTGATCTGCCCGCCCACGATCATGGTAGGCTCAGCCCCGGCCGCGGCCAGGGCCATGGCCGCCATGGCCGTAGTCGTAGTCTTGCCGTGCGAGCCGGCCACGGTCACGGTCTTCTTCATGCGCCCCAGCTCCGCGAGCATCTGCGCGCGCAGCACGACCGGCACTCCGGCGCGCCGGGCGGTCAGGACCTCGGGGTTGTCGGGCCGTACGGCGGAGCTCACCACCACGACCTGCGCGCCGCGGACGTTGGCGGCGTGATGGCCCAGGGACACGCGCACGCCAGCGGCCTTGAGGCGCCGGGTAATCGCGCTCTCCTTGAGATCAGATCCAGAGACCCGGTAGCCGAGATTAGCGAGGACCTCGGCGATGCCGCTCATGCCCACGCCGCCGACGCCGACGAAATGCACGCGCCGGACGAACGCTTGCATGTGACCAAGATCGAGGGACATCAGTTTTTCTCCTTGGGCCCGGCCCCCCTGGGCGATTGCTTGGGCGCGGCCTGACGGTTGAGCCACTTGAGGCCTTCCTTAGCCGCGCGGTTGTTGGGGTCGAGGCGGAGCGCCTCGAGCAGGGCCTTGATGGCGCCGGCCTCGTCGCCGGTCATGACCAAAGCCACGCTGCGGCCGAGTCGGGCCGGCACGCTCGCTGTATCGAGCTGCACCGCACGCACGAAGGCAGATAAAGCCCTTTGGCCGTCTCCCAGGATAGCGTAGCCCAATCCCGTGGCCACCCACCAATCGCTCTGATCCGGCTGGGGCGGAGGCTCGCCCGACTCCGGAAGGACCTCTTCCACCAAGCCCATCCAGCCGGTGCCGATCACCCAGAGACCCAGGTCGTTGCCCACTTGTCTGGGCTCGTAGGAGACCTTTGGAGGATTCTCCGCGTCACCGCGGGCGGCGCCCGCGTCGGCAAGGTGCGTAAAAGTCAGATTCATCCCCAGACGCGTGTCGGCTCCTTCAGGCGCCGATGTGAGGAGCTTTCTAAGGTCGTCCATGATCTGGCGGACCTGCGCGGCGCGTTCCTCGGGCTTGGCCGCGCGCAGTTGGTACTGCCGCTTCGTCGCCTTGGGCGTGCTGTCGGAATCCGAGATCCTCTGTGACAAGGCCCTGCGCAAAGACGAAGCACTCTCAGGCTGTGCCTTGATCAACTTGGGTTTGGGTGTGAAGACCACGTCAACCTCCATGATCGCGCCCTGTTCAAGCGGAACACGCTCCAGGTTGCGGGTAAAGACCGAAAGCGGATCGTTGACGTCGGCCTGAGGCTGGCCCGCAGCGGCGTCCCTTCCGGGAGAGGAGGAGGGCTTGCCTCCAGGGACGGCGGCCTCATGGCCACCGTAGGAGACGGCCAGCCGCAGCCCCCCGCCTCCCTCCTCGGGAGTGAGATGAAAAGCCTCGCTCATCATGGCGCGGGCGTGCCGGAAGTCGTCGCCCTGCAACATCAGGCGCGCCAAGCGGAAGCGCGCCACCGCGTCGCGGGCCTTGAGGTCCACAGCCTTGCGGAAGCTGTGCAGGGCGCTCTTGCGATCCCCGGAGCGCTCCTCGGCCGCGCCCAATTCTAGGACCGCGTCCTCGAAATCGGGGAAAAAGCCCAAGGCCCGATGCAGGGAGTCGATGCAGTCCGAGTCGCGGCCGAGCCTCCGGTAAAGCATGGCGAGCTGGTAATGATAGAGCGGGTTCTTGCCGTCGAGAACGACGGCCCTCCGGGTATGCTCCAGGGCCCCGTCCATCAGGCCCAGGGACTCCTCGATCGATCCCAGATTCATCTGAACGTCCGCGCGCTGTGAGTCGAGATCGGCGGCCTTCTTGAACGCCTCATAGGCGCCCTTGTCCTCCCCCTTCCAGGCCAGGGAGATGCCGATGAGGAGCCAGGCTTGGGCGCTATGCGGGTCCAGGTCCAGGGCCTTGCGGTATTCCTCCAAGGAGAGGTCTACCCGGCCGGTCCAGTAGTAGCCAACGCCCAGCATGGTATGCGTGGCCGAATCGTTGGGATTGGCCGCCACTGCCCGCACGAATTCGCGGACTGCCTGGTCATACTGCTTCGCGTCGAGATACCGGGCGCCTTGGCGCAGGCCCCGGTCGGCCTGATCGGCCATGATCTGGTCCCAGATGGTCTGGCCGACCGGCTCCGTCCGCCCGGCCCGCACGGGTGCCGACAGGCAGACCAGCAGCAACGCCATCGCGGCCAGCGCATGACCGTCAACGCATTTCCTGAGAACGGTCAGCACAAGCTCTCTCCGAGCGCCAGACGCCGCAGATGGGGCAGCATGCGCGTCAGTGCCGCGGCCCGGTGGCTCAATGTGTTCTTCTCCTCCAGGCTCAATTGGGCGAGCGTCTTGCCCCGAGAGGTCACGATGAAGAGCGGGTCATAGCCGAATCCGTTGGCCCCCGCCGGCTCGACGGCGATGACGCCATCGAGCCGCCCCTCTTCCAGCACGACCGTGCCGCCGCTCGGATCAGAGAGGGCCATGACCGTTCGGAAGACGGCCCGCCGCCGCGCCGGAGGCATATCTCGCAAGGCCTCCAGAAGCTTGATGTTGTTGGCCGCGGTGTCGCAGTCAGGGCCGGCATAGCGAGCGGAAAGCACCCCCGGCGCGCCGCCAAGAACCGCGACCTCCAGGCCCGTGTCGTCGGCAAGACACCAAACCCCGGTCGCAGCCGCGGTCGCGACCGCTTTTTTACGCGCGTTGCCTTCCAAGGTGGGAGCGTCCTCCTCTACGATAGGAGCGTCGGGCCGCTCATCGAGAGAGAGAACGCGTAGTCCTCCATCCAGTAGGCTCGCGATCTCGATGACCTTGTGTCGGTTGCGGGTGGCGAGAAGGATATCCATCGTTTGCCGCTTCGTCGATAAAATTGTACATTATTGCCATGAAGGCTGGAATGCGCCTGCTGGCTGCCGCGATCCTGACCGCAGGCTTGTCCGGCTGCCTGCGCAACGTGGAGCCGGTGGATCTCAGCGACGCGGCCATCAAGGCTCGAATCGAGACCGCGCTGCACAGTCAGCCCGACATCGACCTGCGCTACCTGAACATCGACGTTGACACCGGCGTGGTGACCTTATCCGGCGTGCTCAAGAACCGAAGCGAACAAGACCTCGTCGCACGCATCACGCGCCGGATCAAGGGCGTGGACCAAGTCCTCGTCAACGTTCTCATCCCGGAGTGAGCCGCCTCGCGCCGGCCGCAGCGCTTCTGCGGCGACGACTTCTTTCCTGGTACGCGCGCTCGGCCCGGCTTCTGCCTTGGCGGCGCGACGCGGACCCGTTCCGCGTATGGGTCGCGGAGACCATGCTCCAACAGACCACCATAGCCGCAGTCCTGCCCCGCTATGAGGATTTTCTGCGGCGGTTCCCGGATATATGCTCTCTGGCCCGCGCCCGCGAGCCCGAGGTCCTGCGAGCCTGGGCAGGCCTGGGCTACTACGCCCGAGCGCGAAACCTGCTCGCCGCTGCCCGCCGTATCGCGGCCAGGCCCGGTAGGGACTGCCCGCGCGACCTAGACTCCTGGCTGGCCTTGCCCGGAGTGGGTCGTTATACGGCGGCCGCGGTGTCCTCCATTGCCTTCGGCCAGCCCCACGCGGTTTTGGACGGCAATGTGACCAGGGTGATGTGCCGGCTCTTCGCGATCCGGTCCAACGCGCGCCAACCCGCCACGCAAAGACGTTTGACGGCGATGGCGCAAGAACTGCTCGACCCGCGTCACCCGGGGGACTGGAATCAAGCCGTTATGGAATTAGGCGAAGTGGTCTGCACTCCGCAGACCCCCCGATGCGAGGTCTGCCCCATCGGCGGCCTTTGCGCGGCCAAGAAGGGTGGGCTGCAAAAACGGCTGCCGATCCTCGGCCCCAAAACGGAGCCAAAAGACATGAGCTTGACCTGCCTTTGGATCGAACGCGGCAGCCGGGTCCTGCTCTGGGAAAGAGGCCGTGATGAGCTGATCCTCAAGGGACACTGGGGGCTTCCCGAAATGGGACGTTTCCCTGCCAGGGTCGGGCCTCGACTCACAACCATTCGCCATGCCATCACCCGATACCGCATCGCACTCTCACTGCGCCGGGCCAGCCTCATCGGGCCCCGGCCGCCGCAGGCGCGCTGGGTGGAGCACGCGCGTCTCAAAGACTTCCTGGTCTCCTCGCTCTGGCTAAAGCTTATCCGCGATTGAATCGCCGCCTGTTTCTTTCTATCCTAAGGGGATGAGACGCCTCCTCTCTCTCGTTGTGACCATGGCCCTAGGGATGCTGGTCTGGGCCGGGCCCTTGGCCTGCGACCGCGCCAAGCCCCTGGTGCGCATCGCCGTGACCGGGCCGCTGACCGGAGACCTCGCGCCCGAGGGCCTGGGCATGCAGCGCTCCGTGGAGATGGCCGTGGCCGACTCAGAGGCCGATGGGGAGTCGCCTTGGCGGCTCGAAGTCGCCCCCTACGATGACCGCGCCGAACCGGACACCGCGGCCAAGGTCGCCGCCCGCGCCGCGGCGGACCCCGCGGTAGCCGTGGTGGTCGGACACCTCACCTCCGGCTGCTCCATCGCTGCGGCCAAAATCTACGCCGAGGCGGGGCTGGCCATGCTCACTCCATCGGCGACCAGTCCCGAGGTGACCCTGCAGCAGACCCGCCCGGACTGGACCGGGCCCCGGGTTGTATTTCGCCTGCCAGCCTCCGACGCAGTCTTGGGTGCCTACGCGGCCGACTACGCCTACGACCGGTTCGCGCTGCGCCGCATGGCCATCGTCGACGACGGGACTCCCTATGGCCGCGACCTGACAAAAGCATTCCGCCGCCGCTTCGAAAGCAAAGGCGCCGTGACGGTGCCTTCCCGCAATGTCTTCCGCGGCGAAACGGACTTCACGGCGCTGCTCTCCGAGCTGAAAGCTCTGCGGCCGGACGGGCTGTTCTTCGGCGGGATCCACACGGAATTCGGACGGCTTCTCAAGGCGGCGCGAGGACTGGGCCTGAGCTTCCTTTTCCTCGGGGGAGACGGGGCCAAAGCGCCGGAACTTTTCACTATCGCCGGCCCGGCTGCCGACGGGGCGAATCTGGCGGTCAACGGCGTGCCCGTGGAGGACCTCCCCAGCGCGGCCGACTTCGTGGAGAATTATCACAGGCGTTATGGCGGCACGCCGCGGGCCTTCGACCATTACGCCTACGAAGCCGGACTCATCGCCGTGGAATGCCTGCGCCGCCACGGGGCCGACCGCGCGCTGATGCTCGAATGTCTCCGGACCAGCCGACACTCCGGCATACTCGGCACCATCGTGTTCGACGCCAAAGGCGATACCTTAAAAAGCGTCATCACGATGACCCGGGCCGACGTCAAGCAAAAGCGCTTCGTCCCTTGCCCGTAAGGAAGCAGACACAGCCTACTCCACACGTATTGAGCCTTCGAGTCAAATTCAATATACTGCCGTTGTGAGGCTCGCCACCTTCGAGGTCGCCACTCCCCCGAGGCTCAAGTACGACCATGATTAGATGCCCGGCCTGCGGTTTCGAATCCCCGGACACAGCGCAGTGGTGCGATTTTTGCAAAGAGCCTTTCCGCAAGGCGCCGCAGCCCAAACCAGGTATCCCCCCTGAGTTCCTGGCGCTCGATACTGGCGGGAAGATCACTTCCACCCCTCCCTGGCTGCGCTATGCGGCTTGGTCCGTTCTCGCCGCATGGCTCATCGCCATCCTGGCCCTTATGGGCGCTTATCTGGCAAAACAAAGGTCCCAACAACAAGACCAGCCGTTCGGGCGGTCCACACAATCGCGTTAAAACAGGATTTTCCTGTAATATTCTTGCAAATACCATCATGCACAATCGGGGTGGTGCGCACCCATGCCAAAGGCGTAGTCTGTCTGGCCGCCCTGCTGTACTTGGGCAGCCCTCTGCCCGCCCGAACCGACAGCTTCTCCGGCGCCGGCCCCGGGACCACAAGCGCGGACTTCCTGCGCATACCCGTCGGAGCGCGCCCAGCCGGCCTGGCGGAAGCCTTCACCGGGCTGGCCGACGACGTCCATGCCCTGGCCTACAATCCTGCAGGGATAGCGTTCCTTCCGCGCCAAGAGCTCGGCATGGTCTACGACGTCTACGCCCCGGGAGTCAGCCACGCGTGGACCGGCTACGTGCACCCGCTCCGCTTCGGCACCTACGGGCTGGCGGTCAACGCGCTCAGCATAGCGCCTTTCGACTCCTATTCGGTCACCGAACAACCCAGCGGCCAGACCTCGGCCATGGACTCGGCCTACCAGTTCTCCTACGGCCTGCGCATATCGGACACCTGGGCGATAGGCGGCTCAGGCAAGTACATCACCTCGCGGCTCAACACCACCCACGCCGCCACCGTGGCGGGAGACGTGAGCATGCTGTGGGTCCCCGCACGCAGTGTGCGCCTGGGCGCCGCGGTGCTCAACTTCGGCAACGGCCTGCGCTACATCTCCGAGACCTCTCCCCTGCCCATCACAACGCGCCTCGGAGCCTCATGGACGCCCTATGACCCGCGGGACTTCCCGCACTATTTCACCCTCACCATGGACGGAATCGAGACCCGAGGCCAGACGTTGGCGGTCTCCGGTGGCATCGAGCTTTGGTACCAAGGTGTCATGGCCATACGCCTGGGAGGCCGCAACGACCCGGGAGAGGGGCCCGGCTACACGATCGGCATGGGTCTCGACCTCTTCCGAGACGAGCATAAACCCTGCGAACTCGGCTTCGACTACGCCTTCATGGACTCCGGAAACTTCGCGCAGACGCACCGAGCCAGCATCGTCCTCAAATTCGGCCAGACTCTACGCGAGGAGCGCCGCGGCACGATCGTCGAATGGCGCCGCTCCCGGGACCAGGCGGCTCCGCGGAAGCGGCGCGAGCTCGAACGAGCGCGCCAGGCTCCTGCGGGCCAAACCCCACAGACGGAGTCGAACCAGGCGCTGCCGGATTCGGAGATGATCCTATCCCCCGATTATAAAAAATGGGTCCACCCATGAACCATCGCATGCAACGAGGCAACTTATGAAGAAATCCTCCTCCCTTCTGCTGGCTTTGCTGGCCGGAGCGTTATGCGCCGGACCAACGCTCTGCGCCGCCACCTTCCGCCCGCAAGGCACGGCCCAGCCTGGCAGCGTACCGGGAGGCATCAACTACCAGGGACGCCTCAATGAAAGCGGGATCCCCGTGACCTCGCCGTCGCCATGGGGATTCGTTTTCCAGCTCTATGGCTCAGCGACCGGCGCCGACAAGATCGGGCCGCAAATGCCGACGTCCGCCAACATCGTCACAGGCCTGTTCAGCGTCACCGTTCCAGTGACGACCGACACTTTAGTGGGCGGCGGACAGCGCTGGCTGGAAGTGGAGATCGACAAGCCGGGCATCGCTATTGGAAGCGGCCAAAAAATGACACCGCGGGAACAGCTCTTTTCCATGCCTTACGCGCTCGTAGCCAAGACCATCGAGGGGACCATCGACATCTCCACCGGAGGCTTCAACATCAGCACATCCCCGACATCAACGCCTATCTTCACCATCTCCTCCGTCACGCTCAACACCGGCCTGGTAGGCTCGCTGCACATGAGCTCGGGCACGCTAACCATCGACGGCAACGCGCTCAACTCCATCATCACGACCGGGCGGGTCGGCATCGGGGCCGCGAACCCGGCGACTTTGCTGCACATGAGCTCGGGCACACTGACCATCGACGGCAACAACCCTCTCGCCCTGACGACGATCGGCAGCGTAGGCATAGGGATAAACGGTCCCGCGAACCGCTTGGACGTCTCCGGCGCGATGGCCGTAGGCAGCGGCGCAGGCTACGCCGGCACGGCGGCGCCGGCCAATGGAGCGATCATCCAGGGCAACGTCGGCATCGGGACGACGGCGCCGGGCTACAAACTCGAGGTGAATGGAGAGACGAAAGCCGCAAACTTTTATGCCCTTGATTCCGGCGGTTTTTTCAGCTTAGGTGCTACGGAAGGTTTAGCGGTATTCTCCGCATCCCATATAGCGACATTGGCGACCAGCGGCAGTGAGAGGCTGCGGATAGACAGCAGCGGGAACGTCGGCGTCGGGACGGCATCCCCGGGGACGACTCTCGACGTCAACGGCGGCGCGACGATCCGCGGACAGGGAACCATCGTCGGCACCGTCACCGTGCAGGGCAGCGCCTTCTCGGTGGGCGGTTCGACCCTCGCAGTCAGCGGCGGCACGCTGTCCTTGGGCAATCCCCTGGCGGTCGGCTCCGGCGGCACGGGGCTCAATGCCGCGACTTCGGGAGGCGTCCTAGGCTATACCGGCGGCGCCGGCCTGTCCTGGTCCCCGGCATTGACGCTCAATGGGGTGGTCTACGGACAAGGGGCCGGGACCACGCCGACGACGACGGCTCAGCCGGGACTCAACACGGTGCTCTTCGGCAGCAATGGTGCACCCTCCTGGACCAACACGCCGACATTGACCGGCACGAACTTCACCGGTGTGCCGGGATCGGGACTGACCACTTTAAATACGATCGGCACCGGTGCGGGTGCTGTCCCTGCCAAGAACGGAGGGACGGGGGCTGATTTGAGCGGAGGAGCGGCAGGGGGCATCCCGTATTTCTCCGCGACAGGGGTGATGAGCGCGCTGGGACAGGGGACGCAGGATTATGCGTTGACGAGCAACGTTGCCGGCGCACCCCAATGGACCGACATGTCCCTGGGCACCACCGTGAAGTGGGCAACGAATCTGGCCGGAGGGGGCGCGGGACAACTGCCCTACCAGTCCGCAGTGAAGACAACATCGATGCTGGCCGCGGGGACGGCCGGGCAACTGCTTCAGAGCGGAGGGGCCGGGGCGCCGGCATGGACGACGACGCAGTATCCCGGAACATCCGGCGCTTCGGGGACGCTGCTGCGTTCCAACGGGACTAACTGGGTGAACAGCCAGGCAGCCTTTCCAAATACAGTGGGCGCGAGCCAAATCCTCTACTCCAACGGGGCGAACAACGTAGCGGGGCTGACGACCGTTGCCAGCGGGGTCCTGGTGACGGATGGTTCCGGCGTTCCTTCTATAGGCACCACGTTGCCAGCGGTGAGCGGCGTGAACCTGACCAGCCTCGTCGCCACCCAAATCAGCGCCGGGACCTTCCCGTCTGGGATCTTCACGTTCGGAGGCGGCCCCGGCACAGGAGGTGTAGGCTTGCCTTCCGTTGCAAAGGCCACCCTCAAAACCACCGGCGCAGGTGCGGCAGGCAGGCTCTTCTACTGCAACGATTGCACGAATGGCATGGTAGTCGTTTCCACCGGGACAGGAGCGGCCTCACAATATGCCAACGCCGCCGGGGGACAGTGGCAATAACAGGGAAAGCCTAATAGAGAATGCCCATGAGACCTCTTTTTCTCATCACTCTGCTGCTCGCCGCCGCGGCGCGCCTGGCCTGGGGCCAGGCCGCCCCCTGCACTCCGGGCCAGCCCGCCTCGCCCGACGGCGACCTCTGCCTGGCCGAAACGGCGATCGGCTCCGGCGGCGACCGCATGAAGGATACTAACCACCCGAGCCTCGACACCACGGATGGTCTAACGCTCGTCTCCGCGATGGGAAAATTCGGCACGGCCATGGCGGGCGGCGCCTTTCAACTCTGGCCCGGCGTCGTGGCCTCGGTCCGGGTTGCGGCGTCCGACACGAGCGCCGCTCACGCTTTTCCCACGCCCTTCATCCCGTCCCAGGGCCATACCAAAATCACCTTCACGGAACTGCCCTCTGAAGTCACCATCAAGATTTACACCCTCTCCGGGCGCTTGGTCAAAACATTCGTCAAGTCAGACCTTTTGAATAGCTTAGTCTGGTCCCCGGTCGCCAACGAACAAGGCTCCGCCCTCGCCAGCGGCGTCTATATTTTCATCATCAGCCAGCCCGGGACCGGCCAGAAGAAAGGCAAGATCATGATCATCCGCTAGAGAGCGGCAGCTCTCAGGCGCCGATAGGTCAACCCCAGCAGACGGTCGCTGCGCGAGAACAGCGCGGACTGCACCAGAAAAAAATATACCCTGTTCTGCGCGACCATCACCCGACGCGACGGGTCCAGCGGATTGGAGCGGCGCAGCAGCGCGATCGTCCCCAGCCCGATCCAGATCGGCCAGATGCAGGCCAGACGCAGCCGCCAGAGTTGCGGTGGCAGACACAGGACATAGCGCCAGCCCGCGTCGAGATGACCCAGAGCCGTATCGAGCCACTGCCCGTAGATCTCCCGCACCTCGTCGAAGTTCCCCGGATCCAACAGCCGCCGCGGCTGCGCCGCCGGCAGATAGCAACGGCCGATGCGCAGGTCGCCGGCCAGGTCGCGCAAGACGTTGACAAGCTGCAGGCCCTTGCCGAACCGCACGCCCAAGCGGACCATCTCTCCCTGATCGAGCGCGGCGAAGGCTGACAGATGCGCCGCGCACATCCTGGTCCAGAACTCTCCCACGCAGCCCGCCACCAGGTAAGTATAGCGGTCCAGCTCCGCGTCGTCAGACAGGGCCGCCAGCTCGCGCTCGCTCTCGCCGGGGAACCGCTCCAGATCGAGGATCTGGCCCGAGACGATAGTGTCCAACAGGGACCGGATCAAGCCCCGGTCATCAGGCGTCAGGGACTCCAGCTCGGCGACGCAGTCTCCGAGCCTCTCCAGCAGGAGCCGTTCCGCGGGCAAGGCCTGTCCGGAGGCCAGCTCCGAGACTGAACGGAAATCGCTTCGGCGCATATCGCCCAGGAGTTGAAGCCGACGCTGTCTCGTCACGGCCTTGGTGTCGGCCACCGTATCGCTGGCCCGGGCCAGCAAATCGGCCAGGGAAATCTGCGGCCGCAGTTCCACAGGCAGGACGCGCAGGGAGAGATAAAAAGAGCGCGAAACGCCGCGCAAAAGATCGTCTGAAATCATTTCCTGGAAACCGGCTTCTTCCCGGCCGGACGACGCGGTTTCCTGGCCGGCGAGGCTTTCTCGCCGGAAACACCCGCCGCAGACCATGAAAAATTCACAAAGCCAAGGTCCGCGCCGCCAAAAAAAGCGCGACGGACCGCCCCCGCGTTGCGAACCCGCGGCCCGGGCCCGGGATCTATGACCGAGAGCGTGATCTCGGCGCTGCCCGGCATCTGCTCGTTGAAATCCACTCCTTTGGCTTTCAGGGAGAAAGAGTCCTCCGTCTCGTCAGCCGGGGACCACCCCCCCCCCACGATCCTCACCGCCGCCACTTTAACGCCCTCCAGGTAGCCTTCCTGAATGAAGAACCGCGCCTCCATGTGCATCCTCTTAAAACGCAAAGCAACGGGGTAGACGCAGACCACCAACCAGTGGTCGTCGCCCGCCGGGTGGACGCGCGCCACGACCTTCACCGCCGAGGAGCGGCCCCGGTCCCTACCGCCGACCTTGCGCACCTTATCTTCAAAGGAGCTGCGGCCCCCCGCCGCCGGCCGCAGCCGCACCGAAACCGGCTCTCCATCCGCGGCCTCCTTATGCACGATGACGCGACTCCTGAAAACGGCCGGCTTCTCCGGGGCCACAACGGCGGCCACAGACGACGAGATCGTCGCCGTTGAGCCCGCCGGCGCCTGCGCACCGCCAGTCTCTTGCCCCCCTGCCGAGCCCGCCAGGGCCGCAGCCAGGAGCAGGCCGGCCGTGGTCAAGAGAGCATCCTGAGCGTCTCTTGAAGAAGATCCATCCGGGCTCGAGCCGCATCGTACTGCCGACGTGCCAGCTCCACCTCGGCCTGTGGAGCGCGTGCGAGGAAATCCTTATTCTCCATCTTGATCGCCAGCTTGGCCAGATCCGCCTCCGCCTTCCCGATCTCCCGGCGCAGCCGCCCGCATTCCTGGGCCAGGTCGATGACTCCTTCCAGCGGAACATAGAAGCTCATTGACGCGGCGACGGCCGTGGCGCTGTGCGCGGGCCGGGTGCCCTCCCGGGAATGCCGGATGTCGCGCAGATGGGCTAAAGCCGTGAGATAGTCGGCCCGCTTGGCGAGCAACTCGCGAACATCGGCCGAACCTCCGGCGCTGACCACGTCGATCTTGAGGCCCGGAGGCACATTAAGCTGGGCGCGCAAAGAGCGCAGAGCGGTCACCACCGCCATCACAGTATCCATCTCACGGCAGGCCTCGACGTCCGACCAGTCGCCAGGAAGCTCAGGCGGACCCGCTTCGACGACGAAAGCCGCCTTGACCCCGCTGAATGGCTTGAGCGCCGCATGGAGCTCCTCCGTGATGAAAGGCATGAACGGATGGAGCATGCGCAAGGTCCCGCCGAGCACCTCCACGAGGACCGCGCGCGCGGTCTCCTGGGCTGGTTCGTCCTTGCCCTGCAGACGGATCTTGGCCAACTCCA
Organism: uncultured Elusimicrobia bacterium; assembly: GCA_903830945.1. Classification (GTDB taxonomy): domain Bacteria; phylum Elusimicrobiota; class Elusimicrobia; order UBA1565; family UBA9628; genus UBA9628. The sequence goes on along the minus strand of CAIKVT010000001.1, from coordinate 42,815 downwards.
CGTACCAATCGCAGAACTTGTCCCACAGGAAACCGTAAAGGGCGTCGGCCGCGGCCGCGGGATCATAAGCATCGAGTTTCTGTCGCACCTGGGACAGCGCGGCTTGATACTCGGCCAGGATCCACCGGTCGCAGAGCTCCAGACGCCTGCGGTCCAAGGCCGCGAGCGAATAGGTCTTGGTCTGCGGCAGGTTCATGAGTACGAAGCGCGTGGAATTCCACAGCTTGTTGGCGAAGTTTCGCGAGCCGGTGATCGAGCTCTCCGCGAAGGGAATGTCCTTTCCCGGATGAGCCTGGATGACCAAAGAGAAGCGAAAAGCGTCAGTCCCGTATTTGTCCATCATGACCAGGGGGTCCACGACGTTGCCCAGGGACTTAGACATCTTCTTGCCGTTCTTGTCGCGCACGATGCCGTGGATGAGGCTCTCCGGGAAGGGCACCTCGCCGGTGAGAGCCAGACCCATCATCTGCATGCGCGCCACCCACAAGTAGAGGATCTCATAACCCGTGACCAGCAGTGAAGTCGGGTAGAAGAACTTGAGTTCCGGCGTGCGGCCCGGCCAACGGAAGACCGAGAAAGGCCACAGGGCCGAGGAGAACCACGTATCCAAGACGTCCGGATCTTGGACGAACTCGATGCCGCCGCAGACCGGGCAGGACTCGGGAGCTTCGACGCTGAGCACGCCTCGCGCGCCCGCGATCTGATGGAAGTCAGTCCGGATCCGCTCGCCGTGGCACTTGACGCAGTACCACACCGGGATGCGATGGCCCCACCAGATCTGACGCGAGATGCACCAGTCCTTGAGCTTGGAGAGCCATTCGCGGTAAGGCTTGGTCCAGGAATCGGGGTAGAGCCGGAATCGGCCCGAGTCCAGGGCCACGGAGGCGGGCTTGGCCAGTTCCTCCATGCGCACGAACCATTGCCAGGACAGCATGGGCTCGATGGGCTGGTTGCAGCGGTAGCACACCCCCACGCTATGCGGATAGTCCGCGACCTTTTCCAAAAATCCGGCGACCTTGAGGTCTTCGACCACCTTATCGCGTGCCGCCTCCCGGGAGAGCCCCTCGTAGCCCGCGCCCGCGGCGGCGGTCATGTGGCCGTCCGGCGAGATCACGGCCACCGAAGCCAGTTTGTGCCGCTGGCCGATCTCGAAGTCGTTGAGGTCGTGCGCCGGGGTGACCTTAAGCGCCCCGGTGCCGAATTCTGAGTCCACGTACTCGTCGCCCACGACCAGGATCTCGCGTCCCGCCAGGGGCAGGCGCAAGGATTTCCCGATCAATCCCTGATAGCGCGGGTCCTTGGGGTTGACCGCCACGGCTGTATCGCCCAGCATAGTCTCCGGCCGGGTGGTGGCCACCACCGGGCCGCGGCTGCCGTCCGCGGCCGGATAATGGATATGCCAAAGATGGCCTTTGCGCTCCTCGAACTCCACCTCTATATCAGAGAGAGCCGTGCCGCAGCGCACGCACCAATTGACCATGCGTTCGCCGCGGTAGACCAAGTCCTTTTCCCAGAGGACCTTGAAGGCCTCGTGCACGGCGTCGGCCCGGTCCGCATCCATGGTGAAAGCCTCGCGGCGCCAGTCCAGGGCGCAGCCCAAACGTTCCAGCTGGCCCAGGATTGTAGTCTTGCACTGCTTGGTCCAGACCTGCATCCGGGCCAGGAATTTCTCGCGGCCCAGCATCTGGCGGGTCAGCTTCTCCGCCTTAAGTTGCTTTTCCATGACGCTCTGCGTCGCGATGCCGCCGTGGTCCGTGCCCGGGATCCAGCACACGGGACGACCCAGCAGGCGCTGATAGCGGGCGAAGATATCCTGCAGGGTATTGTCCAGGGCGTGGCCGACGTGCAAAGCGCCCGTCACATTGGGCGGCGGGATGACCATCACGAACGGCTTTCCCGCGCCCTGACGGCTCTCGGAGTGTGCGTCAGTCGTCGGGACGGGATCGCAGTGGAACAGGTCGGCGGCACGCCAGCTCGCGCTCCACTTGTCCTCCACCGGCCTGGAGGTATAAACCTTGTCGAGCATCAGGGCATCTCCTTCAGAGGCTGCGGCCCGCTGAGCAAGGAGCGGATCTTGACGATAAGAGCCTCGCCGTCGATCGGCTTGGTGATATACTCGAAGGCCCCAGCCGAGATGCCGCTGATGACGTCTATGGTCTCGTTGGATCCGGTGAACATCACGATGGGGACGGCCCTGGTCTCGGGATCGGCCTTGAGCCGGCGGCAGAGTTCGAGGCCGGAAACCTCAGGCATGTAGATGTCAAGGAGGACCAGGTCAGGCTGGCTTTTCTTGATGGCGTCGAAAGCCAACACGGAATCCGCAAGACCTTCGGCCTCGAATCCCGCGTGACCCAGAGCGAGGATCACGGTCTCGCGCACGAGGTCCTCGTCATCGATGATGAGGACCTTCTTGCAGCGTTCCCCTGCCATGGTCATAGCAGGTCGGAGGCTAAGGCGGCCAGAGGGCTCCTCTCGCTCTTGGTGAAGGTCACGTGCCCGAAGAGCGCCTGCCCCTTGAACCGTTCCACCAGGTAGGTCAAGCCGTTGGAGGATGCGTCGAGGTAGCAGTTGTCGATCTGGTAAGGGTCGCCGGTCAGGATGATCTTGGCGCCCTTACCCGCGCGGGAGATGATGGTCTTGACCTCGTGGGGGGTGAGGTTCTGGGCGTCGTCGATGATGATGTAAAGGTTTGGCAAGCTGCGGCCGCGCAGATAGGTGACTGCCTCGATCTCCACAGTCCCGTCCTCCAGCAGCATCTGGATGTCCATGTCGGTAGTCTCCAAGGACCCCTTAGGCCGCTCCAACAGGAAGCTCAGGTTGTCGTAGATGGCTCCCATCCAGTTCGTGAGTTTCTCCTGCTTGGTCCCCGGCAGGAATCCGATGTCATGGCCGACCGCGACCACGGGCCGGCCCACCAGGATGCGCCGGTAATATTTCTCCTCCAGCGTCTGCTGCAAACCGGCGGCTAAAGACATCAGGGTCTTGCCCGAGCCCGGCACCCCGATCAAGGTCACCAGCTGGATGTCCTTATTGAGCAGGAGATCGATGGCAAAACGCTGTTCGGTGTTGAGAGGCTTGATGCCCCAAGGAGCGCTGTCTCCCTTGGTCAGCGGCACCAAGGCTGCCGCCTTAGGATCAAAACGTGCCAGGGCGCTCTGGGAGCCGCCCGAGGCGCTCTTCAAGACCGCGAACTCATTGGGCTTGAACTCCTCGCCCGGCAGGACGACCTTCTTCTCTTTGTAGAACCTATCGATAGCCCCGGCGTCCGCGGCCACTTCGCGCCAGCCGGCGTAGAGCACGTCCACGTCCACCTTGGACTTCTCGTAGTCCTGCGCCTCCAGGCCCAAAGCCTCGGCCTTGATGCGCAGGTTGATATCCTTGGAAATGAAGACCACATTCTCGCCCTGCTTCCTAAGGTATTGAGCGCAAGAAAGTATCTCATTATCTTTGGTGTGTTGGGAGAAGGACCGGGGCAGGCCTTCGGAGACCTGCATCTCGACTTTGAGCTGGCCGCCGTGCTCGAGCGGGACCCAGTCGGAGAGCTTTCCTTTCTTGCGCAGCTCGTCGAGCTGGCGCGCGACGTGCCGCGCCGACCGGCCGCGTTCGTCGTTACTGCGCTTGAAGGTATCGAGTTCCTCGATGACGGGCAGGGGGATGACCACGCGCGAACCCTGGAAGGCGAACATGGCCAGGGGGTCATGCAGGATGACGTTGGTGTCGAGCACGAAAGTTTTCATTATAGCGCCTCCACTTCAGTTGTCTCGAACGGAGCGACGAATTGAACGAAAGCCTCATTGGCCAAAAAAAGACCCTCTTTGGTCAAGCGCGCCCGACGGCCGTCGCGTGCGACTAAGCCGCGGCGCTCCAGGTCCTGCCATTCGGACCGGAACTCGACCTCCATGTCATGATCCAGATCAAGACCGCCGATGCGCCGCAAGCCCAAAAGCACCTGCTCGCCGAGCTTGTCCTTGCCCTCCAACTTCTCGCGTTCCACCCCGGGCCGCGCCCCAGCCTCGACTTGGCGGCAGTACTCATCGAGATCGGAGATATTACGGCTGCGCACGCCGCCCAGATGCGAGGCCGCGGCACTGCCCAGACCGACGTACTCCCCCCCGCCCCAGTAGTTCTGGTTATGCCGCGACTCGTGCCCCGGCCGGGCGAAATTGGATATCTCGTAATGCTCGAGGCCCGCGGCCGCGATACGTTCCAAAGCAGCCTCCAACATATCCCGGCCCAAGTCCTCGTCCGCGACGAAGCCGGACCTCGACAGCGGCGTGCCTTCATGGACATCGAGCCCATAGAGCGAGAGATGGTCCAGCTCCAGCGCGAGGACCCGGTCGAGGTCGTCCTGGAACACCGCGCTGGTCTGTCCGGGCAGGCCGCAGATCAGATCCACAGACACGGACCAGTCCCCGGCGGAGCGGGCCATCCGGAAGGCCCGCAATGAGTCCTCCGGCTTATGACGCCGGCCCGCGGCCTCAAGGACTTTTTCATTGAGAGACTGGAACCCGAGGCTCAACCGCGTGACCCCGGCCCGACGCAGAGCGCGAAGCTTCGCTTCGTCGACGCTCTCCGGGTTGAGCTCGAAGGTGACCTCAGAAAAACGCGCCGTTGGATACGCCCGCCTCAGCCGCGAGAAAAGCTCGTCGATTTGCTCCGCCCCGAGTTCCGAAGGCGTGCCTCCGCCCACATAAAGCGTCTCTGGAGCCCGATGGGCCGAAACCATGACCGCCTCGGCCTCCAACGCGGCGAGGTAACGGGGGATGAGCCCGGCGCGCCCGGGAAAGGAAGTGAAGTCGCAGTAAGCGCACTTCCCCGAGCAGAACGGGATGTGGACGTAGAGCCCTAACAACCCGTTTCCCCGCTAGTTCTTCTTCATAAACAGCGAAATCATGTCGATCGGCACCGGGAAGATAGTGGTGGAGTTTTTATCCACCGCGATCTCGGCCAGAGTCTGCAGGTAGCGCAGTTGCAGCGAAGCCGGGTTCTCGGACAGAACCTTGGCGGCCTGGCTGAGCTTCTCGGAGGCCTGCAGCTCTCCCTCGGCATGAATGACCTTGGCCCGGCGCTCGCGCTCGGCCTCGGCCTGCTTGGCCATGGCGCGCAGCATCTCCGGAGGCAGATCCACGTTCTTGACCTCGACCATGCTCACCTTGACGCCCCAAGGCTCGGTGTGGGAATCGAGGATTTGCTGTAGCTCGGAGTTGATCTTCTCACGCTGGGAGAGCAGGGCTTCCATCTCCAGCTTACCCAAGACGCTGCGCAGTGTGGTCTGCGCGATCAGGGAAGTGGCGTACATATAGTTCTCGACCTGGATGACGGCCTTCTCCGGATCCATAACGCGGTAATAGACAACGGCGTTGACCTTCATCGAGATGTTGTCCCTGGTGATGATATCCTGCGGGGGCACATCGAGGACGATCGTACGCAGGCTGACGCGCTGGGCGCTCATAATGCCCGGGACCACGATGATCGGACCGGGGCCGCTTACCTTCCAGAGGCGGCCAAGGACGAAGACGACCATCCGGTCGTATTCCGTTATGATCTTGATGGACATGAGGGCCACGACAACGACGATTAAAACCGGCATCGAGATTATTCCCATCTTAAAGGCCTCCTTGGCAAGGACGACTGGCAGATTCTCCCAAATATGCGTCTTGCGCGCAAGTATATTGCGCGTGTATAATCATTTCTCATCGTTTTCCGGACTGAACATGACGGTCACAGAAAAGAAAACCAGCTCCGCACTGTTCCCCTCGCTCCTCATCCTGCTCGGCCTGGCATTCTTCGCCAAGCTCTGGCTTGGACAGGGCATCGTCTATTCTCCAAAATCGGACATCATCGCCCAGGGAGTCGGAGTCAAGGCGCTCTTCCAAGAATCTCTAAAACAGGAGGGCCGCCTCCTGCTCTGGAATCCCGCCGTCAACTGCGGCACGCCCGCGCACGCCAACCCCCTGGCCATGTTCACTTTCCCGCCGCATTGGCTTTACCTCTTCCTGCCGGTCGACCGCGCCACGAATCTCATTTTTCTGCTCAATGTCCTGGGAGCGGGACTGGCCATGTATGTCCTGGCGCTGCGTCTGCTCAAGCAAAAAGCTTCGGCCTTCTTCTGCGCCGCTGGGTACATGCTCTGCCATCGCTGCCTGCAAATGATCGACACCGGCTGGTTGGCGCCGCTGAGCATGTACGCGCTGACCCCGCTCCTATTCTGGTCGCTGGACAGCCTCATCGAAAGACCCATCGGCCGACGCGCCGTCACGCTCGCCATCATCCTTGGGTTATGCCTGAGCCAAGGATTCACTCAAGGATTCTATTACGCCCTGCTCGGCTCCCTGTTCTTCGTCGCCTACCGCCTGAGGGGCAGGGATCGGCTCGACTACGCCAAAGCTTCGGCACTGCTGGCCGTCGCCGGCGTCCTGGGCCTGCTGATCGATGCCCCGGACTTGCTCCCGCGACTGGAGTTCATTTCGCTGAGCACGCGGCTCAACTTCGATTACGCATTCTGCATCCACGGGGCGCCATCCTGGCCGGACCTCAAGACCCTGATCGATCCGCTGCAGGCCGCAGGCGCCGAGCCATGGGAGAAGAATTTCTATTTCGGCCTCTGGCTCTACCCTCCCATCCTCTTCGCGTGCTGGAAAAGGGGAAGGCAACATCTGCCGCTAATCGCCGCCTGCGCCGTCCTATTCCTATTCTGCTTCGACACCCCCCTCCTCAAATCGGCCTACGCGGTCGTTCCTGGTTTCAGACTTTTCCGCCACCCCTGGCGGGTACTCATGCTGGAACAAGCGGCGCTCTTGATCCTGGCCGGCAAAGGCCTCGACATCATGTGGCAGGAGCGGAAGGACCCGGCATCTTGCCGGACCTTCTCTTGCGCCTGGGCCGCAGTCGCCCTGCTCGGCCTAGCCTTGGCGAGCGGATGGAAAAGCCCGCCTCTCGCCGCTTCCGCGGCCTGGCTGTTATTGCCCGCGCTCTGGTTCGCGCTCCAAAGGCCCATCAAGGCATGGTCCATCGCCGGCCTCTGCCTCCTGCCAATCCTTGACGGCGGATGGCGCCTCGCGCCGGTCACCACCCCTCTCGCCACGATATTCCCGGACCAGGCGTTTTACGCGCCGCTCAAGCGCGAAAAACTCCATGGCCGGATCGCCGCAATCGGCCGCACAGCCATCCCTTACGGCGCCGCAGGATACCTGGGCATCGATATGGCCAACGGCTACGAACCCTTAAATCTCAAGAATTTCGAAGATTATTTCTCGATCCTCAAGTTCGGGGATCCCGGGAAAATAGCCGCAGGATCCATTTCCTGGACCGACCTTGAGGCCATCGCAAAACCGGACATGCTCCGAGCCCTCGACATAGAATACCTCATCTCCAATGGCCCCCAGCCTCTGGAAAAAATCGACTTCGAGCCGATTGGCACCTTCGCGGACGTGCCCGTCTTTAGCTTTTACAAAGGCATGGTCCGGGTGCCGGTCCGCGTCTGGCGGGACCTTCGCCCCCTCGGATCCGCATATTTCGCGACCTCCATAAAAAAAGTGGCTGATGCCGGCAGCTCTTTGATGGCGCTGGCGGCAGCGGCTTCAGTCCGGGACGCCTATGTCCTGGATCTCGACCGCAGCGCGGACTCCCTCGGCTTCTTAGGCGGCACGGCCCAGATGACCAGAAAAGGCTATGATGATTATTCTTACCGGATCGTCAGCCGCGGCGAAAACTTCCTAATCCTAAGCCAAGTCTGGTACCCGGGGTGGCAAGCCGGAATCGACGGTCGTGAAACTCGGCTGTACCGGACCAATCACGCTCTTTTGGGGTGTTTTGTTCCCCCTGGCGAGCACACTCTCAGGCTCCGCATGACCTCTTCCAAGCTGAAGACGGGGCTGCTGCTTTTCGCCTTCGGCGTCTTGGGAATGGGCGCGCTGTGGACGCTTAAGACTTCTGCGCTTTAACCGGCTCCTTAGGCTTCTCAACGCGCAGAACGCCCTCGACCTCGATGGCGATCTGGACCTTCTCGCCCACCAGCAGGCCGCCGGTCTCCAAGACCTTGTTCCAGGTCAGGCCGAAGTCCTTGCGGTCGATGGTTCCGATCGCGGAACAGGCGGCGCGCATGCCACCCCAAGGGTCCTTGGCCTCGCCGCCGAAGACCGCGTCGAGCGTGACCGGCTTGGTGACGCCGTGCATGGTAAGCGCCCCCTCCATGACGAACTTATCGTCCTTCATGCGGGAGACCTTGGTGCTGACGAAACGGATTTCGGGATACTTATCCACGTCAAAGAAGTCCGAGCCCTTAAGGTGCTTGTCCCGGGCTTCCATGCCAGTGTCGATACTGGCCGTCTCGATAGCGGCCTCCACGCGGGCCGCGGTAGGCTCATGCTTGTCCAAGGTGACCACGCCCTTGAACTTGGCGAACTTGCCGGGCACCGTGCTGATGCCCATGTGCTTGACCTTGAAGCCGATCGTGGAGTGGACCGGGTCTATGTCGTAGACCTCGGTGGCGCCCGCCCAGGACGCTCCCAGCACCAGCGCGACCAGCCATATCAGCTTTCTCATATTAGTCCTCCTGTTCGCAAATCATCAGCGCTGGTAGATGGTCTTCCACCAGGTGCGCAAAGACTCCCACTTCCCCTTCTCAAAGACCTGTTTAAGAGCCTTACCCAGGCGCTTGCCCGTACGGGTCTGCAGGCGCTTCACATTGGAATCGACCCATTCCCGCGCGACTGATTTTTCCTGCCAGAAATATTCCAGCGCTTGGATAGCGCATTCGAGATAGTCCGCGTCGCGAGCGGATTGAGCCTCCAAAGTCCTCCCTGTGACCCACTCCCGTCCCAGTTCCTCGATACGGATGCGGCCGCGGCCTTCCGGAAGGGTTGCGTTCTGTTCATCGCGGGCGCGTTGCTCATCCGCGGAAATGTTTTTCCAATAACGCTTGACCACGGCATGGGCGTCACCGATACGCGCCTCGGGCAGGTCGTGGAAGAGGCCCAAGGAGGCCGCCTTGTACGGGTCGCCCCCCTCTTCGCCGGCGATGTAGAAAGCCAGAAGCGACATGCGGTGGGAATGCTCTGCCACGCTCTCGGGGTCCTTGATCCCGGAGCACCACCAGCCGGTGCGCTTGACGCGCTTCAAGAGTCCAGCCTCTACGACCCACTGCAGGATCTTCTCTTCTCTATTATTCAGCATCGTCATCCCTGGATAAAGTATCATTTTCCAATGAGCATAGAGGAGCCTAAAGCCGGCTTCGTCGTGCTGTTGGGCCGGCCCAACGCGGGCAAGTCCACCTTGCTCAACGCTTTGCTCAAGTCAAAGCTCTCCATCGTCTCGCCCAAGCCGCAGACCACGCGCCACCGCATACTCGGAATCTTGAACGGCGACGGCTTCCAAGCCTGCCTGGTCGACACACCGGGCCTCATCGAGAACCCGAAGGACCCGCTGCAGAATTGCCTGCGCCGCCAAGCCATGGGCGCGGCGCACGAGGATCCAGACGTCATGGTACTTGTCGTCGAGCCCGCGCTCCCGTCCGATGACCTGCTGCGCGAACTGGCGAACCTCAACCGGGCCGCCAAGCCTTTCCTCCTGGTCCTCAACAAGGCCGATCTGCCGGCCCCCACCGGGGCTCTGGACCGGATACTGCAAGCCTACGCGAACGCGCTCAAACCCACGGGCGCGTTCAAGGTCTCCGCGCTCAAGAAAGAGGGAGTCGAGGACTTGCTCAAGAAGATCGTTGAGCTGTTGCCCGCGTCTCCACCCTTCTACGAACCAGGCCAGCTTACGGACCGCTACGAACGCTTCTTCGCATCGGAGATCGTACGCGAAGCCGTCTTCGACCTCTACGGCGAGGAGATCCCGCATGCCACGGCGGTAGTCATCGAGCAATTCCGCGAAGTCCCGGAGGCTCCAGACCAGATCAACGCGGTGCTCTACGTGGAGCGCGACACCCAAAAGGGCATCATCATCGGCAAGGGCGGCAAGGCCCTACGCAAGCTGCAGGACCAGGCCCTGCAGAGCATCGTTGATTTCCTGGGCCGACCTGCGGACCTGGAGATATGGGTCAAGGTGCGCAAGAACTGGCGCAAAGACCCGCGGTCACTCAAGGAGTTCGGCTACCTATCTTGACCGGGCCGCAGCATGAAGCGAAGATCCTGATCGACTATTCATTAGTGCTGCCCTAACGACCCATTCCCCAAGGGGCCATTTTCCGACCTGAAGCGTTCCCTTAGACCCATGCACGGGCCCGCGCCCGGCGGCTATAATGGATAACGCATGAGACTTAAAAAGGCCGTGGCGTCTCTCATGCTGGCCAGCTTGTTGTGGGCCAACGGCCCCTTGCCGGCCGTCGCCCAAACCTTCTCCGCCGCGGGATCCGGCGCCGCCCAAACCGCTCCTTCGGCACTCCCAGTCAAACTTCGAATTCCTATTCAAGGTCCCGCCGCAACCCTCTCGTGGCTCGACACCTCGGTTACTCTCACGTCCTTACCAACTGTTCCAACCGCATCTCTCTCCCGGCAGGACGGCGCGCTCGCCCTGCCCCTAGCTGCGAAGAACATAACCGCCTCGCAAGCACCGGTTTTCCCCATAACCACGCAAATCCTCTCAGCTTCCAACCAGCCCACCCTCGCCACGCACTCGACACAAATCCCATCCGCCTCAGAACCCTTCATCTCCGCCCATCCCGTCGGCCGCGCGGCGCAAACCGCAGGAAGTCTGCTGTGGAGAATTTCCAGCACTCTTTTCCCGACCCAGACGGATGCCGCGAATATCAGCCTCAGCGGCCGGCTTGACGCGGCTTTCGACGGGGCCGCCCCATTGCCGAACCTCTCCCGGGCCACCCCGGTTGCGGTCGGTCTCGGCGAGCTTGACACATCGCAAACGCAGGTCTCTCTGACCCCGACTTCCCAGAAACAGATTTCCGCGCAGCCATCCGTCCCGAGCCATGCCGAAGATCCAAAGAAACAGCCTCTACCCGTCTCATACTACCTATATCTCGCCGGCCAATATATCTACGCGGTCGGCCAGGAATCCGCGGCCCTCATCACCCCTCTGTATGCCTATTTCTCCCAAGGCCTGGCCTTCACCGTGACCTCGCAGGCCCTTTCCATCCTGACCGTCATCCCCGGCAGCCTTATGGGCGCCCGCTTGGTCAAACGTTTCGGCTCAAAAAATGTCTACCTCGCCGGCAATATCCTCCACGGGATTTCATTCATATCAGTGCCCGTGGTGCATTTGCTGACCGGAGCCTTCTCCCCCGTCCACTTCCTAGCCTTTCAGGCGATTTCAGGGCTCATCTATGGAGCCCTGCGCGGCGTGGCGGAAAAGGACATCACCCCGCGCATCGTAGGCCAGGACAACATGGGGCGGCTCAAAAAATCCGGCGCGCTTTTCTACGCCGCCTTCGAAGGCGCGGAACTGACCGCCGCGCTCATGGTCGGACTCATGGTCGCGACTCTCGGCCTCAACTTCGCATCCATATCCATGGCGGCGTTGATGCTGACCAGCGTCATTCCTCTAAGCCTAATGCGCTTCAAGCAAAAAGGACCTATCTCTGAGACCGGGGGGGGCGGGAATGAAAAAAGCCTGAGCAAGATGCTCTATCTGCCGTTTATCTTCACCCTATTCGCGCACCTATCTCTCTACACATTTCTCGCGCCCTTCCTCGCTTTGGAGGTATTCCATCAGGGAGCCTTGGCGAGCCAGTTTATCGGATGCTACACCCTCGGCAGTCTCATTGTGGCTCTTATGACCTCGTACCTGCCGCGCGTCACCTCGTGGTTTTCGGAGAAATCATGGTCGGCCTTGGGCGTGGCCTCCACCTTGGCCTTCATTTGGGGCAGCCTGGCCTTCCACATCCCCGTGCTCACCTCCGGCCTAGCCGTGATCCTCGGCATAGGCCTGACCGGGATGCAGATCCAATGGCGGGCGGTTTATCAGCAGCGCTTGTCTCTCGACGCCCAACCCAAGGTCTTCAATTGGCTCAACATCTGGGGGATCGCGGCAACCTTGGTGCCGGGCGTTCTTATGCAAGCCGGGCTTTTCGTCGGCGCCTCCATGCCCGTCTTGCTGACCATCGCGGCCACAGGCATCACTGCCGCCTCGCTGGGCATTCCACTAGCGGCTTGGCTGTGGAAAATTCTCAAAGCCCCACGCCGATAAATCTGGCGGTCAAGACAATCCAAAGGCCACACAAAACTCAGGCGATTTAGGACCAAATCCCCATCCGAGTCACGAGTCCTTACGCCGGCTTCGTGACTGCGACGACCGAAGCCGGCTGGTCTTTCTCGGCCGCCGCAAGAGGCTCCTCGACGGCCCGCATAGCATCGCGATCGATGTATGTGTAATGCCCCATAGCCGCCTCGTATTGGTCCAGGAGTTCCACGCCCTCGCGCGGCTTAACAGTCCCCGCCTTGACCAGCACGTCAATCTGGTCCTTCATGAGCTTGATGAGCTCCGCATCGAGGTACTGCACGCTGGTGAGCACGTCCTTGACCGTCTGCCCGTGCAGAACCTCCTCAAGGTAGTAGCCGCCCGGCTCGTCGGCGTCCTGAAAGACATGCACCTCGTTGACGCGGCCGAAGAGGTTATGTATATCGCCCATGGTCGCCTGGTAGGCGCCCATGAGGAAGAAGCCCAGGTAATAAGGCTCTCCGTTGCGCAAGGGATGCAGGGGCAGGGCCCCCCCGGTCTTTCGGTGGCCGGCGAACTGAACGATCTTGCCATCCGAGTCACAAGTGATGTCCACCAAGGCCGAACGCTGGGTGGGCTCCTCCTGCAGACGGTGCAGAGGCATGATGGGAAAGAGCTGGCCGATGGCCCACGAGTCAGGCAAAGACTGGAAGACCGAGAAGTTGCATAGATACTGCGCCCGCACGGTCTTGATCATGTCCAGAATGTCTTCGGAGATGTACTTGGCCTTGGGCAGATGCTTATCGATCTCCCGGCAGATGAGCCAGAAGAGATTCTCCACCTTGGCTTTGTCCTCCAGCTCGAGATAGCCGAGCTTGAACATGGAGAAAGCCTCTTCCCGCCGCTGGACCGCGTCATGGTAGCTCTCAGCCAGGTTCTTGGGGTTGAGCTCCTGCAGCGTGATGCGCATCTCGGTCACGACCTCAGATTCCTTCTCAGTCCGAGGCAGATCCACAGGCGTGTCCCCGGACTCCATGATGCCCACGGCGTCGACGACCATGAGGGAATGGTGCGCCACGATGGAGCGGCCGGACTCCGTGACGATGTGGGGCTCCGGGACCTTCTCCTGCTTGCAGACCTCCTGGATAGTATAGACCAGGCCGTTGACGTACTCGCGCGGAGTGTAGTTGGTGGAGCTGTCCACGGCCGTGTGCGTGCCATCATAGTCCACGCCCAGGCCGCCGCCGCAATCGAGGTACTCGATATCAAGCTTCTTCTTGCGGAGTTTCGCGTAGACGCGCGCGCCTTCCTTGACCGCGTCCTTGATGACCTGGATGTCCGAGACCTGGGAACCTATATGAAAATGCAGGAGCTTGACGCAGTCGCCCATGCCCGCCGCGACAAGGGTCTCCACCGCGCCCAGGAGCTCCGGCGAGGACAGGCCGAACTTGGAGGTATGTCCCGCCGAGTACTTCCAGCGGCCCGTGCCCTGAGTCTGGAGCTTCGAGCGCAGGCCGATCCAGGGCCGCACGCCCATCTCCTTGGAGGCCTTGAGCAGCAGCGCAATCTCGCTGGGCTTCTCGATGACCACGATGACCTTCTTGCCGAGCTTGACGCCCAGCAAGGCCAGGCGCATCATGGACTCGTCCTTGTAGCCATTGAGTATGGTCAAGGACTCCGGGCCGTTCATGGCCAGGACCGCCAGAAGCTCGCCCTTGCTCCCCGCCTCCAGGCCGTACTGGTAGGGCGCGCCCGCTTCGAGAATCTCCTCGACCACCTCGCAAAGTTGGTTGACCTTTATGGGGTAAACGCCGAAATAGCGGCCCTTGTACTTGTGGTCCTCTATGGCCTTGCGAAAGCTCTCGTTCAAGAGCGTCACGCGATGGTGCAGGATGTCCTGGAACCGGAACAGGACCGGCAGTTTGATGCCTCGCGCGATGACGTCATCGACGACCTTCTTAACGTCGATGGTCAGATCGGCGCTGCGCCGGGGATGGACGATGACGTTGCCCTCGGCATTGATGTCGAAATACTTCAGGCTCCAGCCCTCGAGATTGTAGAGCTTGGCGCTGTCTTCGGTCGCCCAGGGCTTGGCCATCGCAGTCAGTATATCAATTACGCGCCGAAGGGCGAGATATGCCCTGGATAGACATCCTTCCAGGGGTCACGCAGACCGGCTTTGGCGAACTGCCGCAGATCCCAGACGTCGGGCTCAGCCGCCGCGGCCTTGTAGAGCGCCAAAGCCTCCTGACGTCGGCCCATGAGGTCTAAGAGGTTCCCGGCGCGCACCTCGGCCCAAAGGCCCCACCGCGTGATCTTGCCCGCGACGCGGACCTCGGCGGCGGCCTGAAGCGCGGCGAGGCACTCATCGCGGCGCCCCATGGCCCAGAGCGTAGTCCCTTGGATGACGAAGCCCTTGGCCAGCTGCAGAGCGTCGTAATCACCCAACCGCGCCTTCTCCAGGAATTGGTCCATGTCGGCCAAGACGTCGCCATAGCGGCCAGCCTCATATTTGGCCACGATATCGATGTCCTGGACCATCGCCGAGTCCGGGTAGCACTGGCGCACCTCGGCGCTGAGCCTCATGGCCTCGGTCGGATCGCGCAACCCCCATTGATCTTCGAGGAATATCTCGACCAGGATCATCTTTGAAACGATCTGGCTAAAGATTCCGCCCCTCGCTGCGCGCTTGAGCTCGACGATGCCCCGAACGCGGTCGCCGTGCAGAAAGAGCTTAGCTAGGGCGCGGATGAACCGCGGATAGGCGTCCGAATAATAATCGTACATGCCCAAGCCCAGCCAAGGGTCGTCCATGGCGGGGTCCAACCGGGCCGCCTTCTGGAGGTAGGCGACCGCGCGATGACCGTGCCAGTAGGCCTTGACCCACTGATGTCTCACGACCAACAGACGCGCGGACACGCCGTAAGCCGCGCCCAAGGCCATGAACCCTTCGGCGTCTTGGGGATGCTTCTTGACCCAGGCCGAGCCCTTCGCGATGGCATCGCCGGTCCGCTTGGCAAAGGTCGCCAGCAAGGCCGGGTCCGCCTGCTCCTCCCCGTAAATGTACTGGATCATGGAGACTGCGGCCAGTCCGAAATACCCGTTAGGATGGTCCGGCTCCAAAGAGATCGCATTGCGCACCGCGGCGTCCGCATCCCCGAACTTCATGGCATAAAGCAGATCCAGGGCGTTGTGCAACTGACGATCCATCTCAGGAGAGATAGCCTGAGCGCAAGCAGGCAGCAATAGGAAGAAGACGCAACAGGCTCGGCGCAGACGTCTCATATGTTTATTAAAGTCTAGCGGAGACCTCATCCTTTGTCAATGACGGTCATCGCGTCTGCTGGAGCCCGCCGAAGGAAATGATGCCCCAGACCGCCGTGGCCGCGCAGAAGAACAGAACCGCGGCCAGGTCCAACCCGGCGGGAAGCACGCTCCAGCCCAGCAGCATCCACCGCATGAGGTCCACGCAGTAGGTGAAAGGATCCAGATACGCGGCCAGGCGCAGCCACTTGCCGGCCTGCGTGAGATCGAAGAGGGCTCCGCCGAAGAAAAACATGGGCCAGGTCAGGAAGCTCATGACCAAGCCGAAGCCCTCCATGCTGTTCATGCGCGCGCCGATGCCCAGGCCGATGTTGACCAGCAGAAAAGAGAAGAGCGCGGCCAGGAGCAGCGCCCCGGCGATCTTGAGCGGCCCCAGAGGGAGTATAATCGCAGCCCCAAGGATAAGAAGGATGAAGGCCTCCATGGTCCCGCCAACCATGCCGCCCAGGGCCTTGCCCAAAAACAGCGTGCTGCGCGAGATGGGCGCCACCAAGACCTCCTTAAGAAAATCGAGGCGCTTGTCCCAGATGATGTAGAGGCCGTAAGTGATGGAGGTGAAAAGGATGACCATGCACAGGATGCCCGGGAAGATGAACTGCTGATAATTATAGCCCGGCACCGGGCTGTGCCCCGCCAGGCCGCGCCCAACAACGAAGAGGAAGAGCAGCGGCGAGACCATGATGGCGATCATGCGCTCCTTCTCCCGGAAGTAGACCTTGATCTCGCGCAAGAAGAGGGCATAGACGGCATTAAGGTCGGCAAGCATGGAGCTCATCGGGTGTTACGCGAGACCGCGATCCTCTGGAAGATGGTGTCCGCCCCCCCATCTTCGTCTCGTATCTGCCGGCCGGTGAACTTGAGGAAGACGTCCTCGAGCGTGACCCGGCGGACCTGGACCTCCTCAATGACGGGACAGCGGTCGATGAGTGCCTTTAGGTGCCTTGAAGCGTCGGCCACGGTGAGCCGGAGGCTCCCGTCTTCCCGGACCGCCTCCTTGACGAACTCCAGCCCGGCGAAAGCCTCCGGGCCGACATCGCCTTTGAGCAGGACCACGTCGCCGCCGACCTTGCGCTTGAGTTCGTCCGGCGTGCCGAGTTCCCGGATGCGGCCGTGGTCGATAATAGCGACGCGCTCGGAGAGGCTGTCCGCCTCCTCCATATAATGAGTGGTGAGGATGATCGTGGTGCCGGCACGCTTGCGCAGATCGCGGAGGTAGCCCCAAACGGCCCGACGGCTGGCCGGATCCAAACCCAGCGTAGGCTCGTCCAAGAACAGGATACGCGGCTCGTGGATAAGGCCGCGGGCGATCTCCAGGCGCCGACGCATGCCGCCGGAGTAGGTGCGCACCAGGCCGTCGGCGCGATCGCTCAAGCCTACGATGGCCAGCATCGCGTCGATGCGGCCGTGGATCTCACGCCTGGGTACGCCATAAAGCATGGAATGGAGCTGGAGGTTCTCGCGGCCGCTCAAGAGGTCGTCGACACTAGGCTCCTGGAACACGATGCCGATGTTCTTGCGCACCGCCAGGCTTTGGGAAACGATGTCGTGTCCGGCCACGCGAGCCGTGCCCGAGGAAGGCTTGACCAAAGTGCAGAGCATGCTGATGAAGGTGGTCTTGCCCGCGCCGTTGGGGCCGAGCAGAGCGAAGACCTCACCCTCGCGAATGGCGAGGTCGATTCCGTCGACAGCGATGATGCCGCCGAACCGTTTGGTCAATCCCTCGGTCTGGATGGCGGCCTGGAAGTCGGACATGATCGTATTTTAGAATTTTTGCATGGCGCGCGCCTCTCTCAGGCAAATGTTATAATGACTTTGCGCTCTTTCATCCCGTGACCGAGGAGTCCCTCCGTGGGTAGACGAAGGCTGGCCCGAGAAATCGCCCTCCAGGCCCTCTATCTCGTCGACGTCGCCCATACCCCGGCCGCGGAAGCCTTCGCCATCGTCAACCGGCGAGGCGACAAGCACGAGGAGAAAAACCTCGACTTCGCCCGCAGCCTGCTCGACGGCGCGATAGCCAAGCTCGGCGAGATCGACGCCCACATCGCGGCCACGGCCGAGAACTGGCCCATCAAGCGCATGGCCGCGGTGGACCGCAACGTCTTGCGGCTGGCCGCCTTCGAGCTGGCCTACGAACGCGACACGCCGGTGAGCGTGGTCATCGACGAGGCCATCGAGATCGTGCGCAAGTACTCCACTGAGGACGCCACCAAATTCATCAACGGCATCCTCGACAAGCTCAAAGCCCTGCGCCCCCCTCCGGATGCTCCCGAAAAAGACCCGAGCTGAGATCGACCGCCTCCGCGCTGAGATCAGGGGCCATGACCGCCGGTACTACGCCGCAGACAACCCGGTCATCTCCGACACTGAGTACGACGGGCTCATGCGCCGGCTTAAGGAACTGGAGACCGAGCATCCGGAGGCGGTGACGCCGGATTCGCCAACCCAGAGGGTGGGCAGAGCCGCGATCTCGGATTTCGCGGCCGTGCGCCACGGCGCGGCCATGCTCTCTTTGGACAACGTCTACACGGAGGAGGACCTTCGCGAGTGGCACGCGCGGCTTATGAAGAACCTGCCGCCCAACGAGAATCCGATCTTCATCATCGAGCCCAAGATCGACGGGCTCTCCTGCGCGCTGACTTATGAGGACGGCAAGCTCATGCGCGCGGCCACGCGCGGCGACGGGGAGACCGGCGAGGACGTTACACTCAACGCCCGCACCATCCATTCCATCCCGCTGAGCCTGGCCGACTCGGCCCCGAAGAAGCTCGAGGTCCGCGGCGAGGTCTACATCAGCTTCTCCGATTTCGTCAAAGTGAACGAGGCGGAGCAGATGGCCGGCCGAGAGCCTTTCGTCAACCCGCGCAACTGCGCGGCCGGCTCGCTGCGGCAGAAGAACCCCGCGATCACGGCCAAGCGTCGCCTGCGCTTTGTGGCCCATTCCTTTGGGATATGGGAGGGCGGCGCGGCGGTGGACAGCGAAACCGCCTTCCTACGGGCCTGCGAGGCGTTTGGTCTCCAGCCCGTCGAACACGATAGGGCCGAATCTCTGGAAAATGTCATCCGTTTCTACTACGACTTCAAGCAGAAGAGGCTTCCCAGGCTGGCTTTTGCAGTAGACGGCATAGTTGTAAAGGTGGATTCTTACGCACAGCAACGACGCCTGGGATTCACGGCCAGGAGCCCGCGCTGGGCCATGGCTTTCAAGTATCCGGCTCAGCAGGCGTCCACGATAGTCGAAAAGGTGGAATTCTCGGTCGGCCGCACTGGGACGATCACGCCTGTAGCCAAGGTCAAGCCGGTGTTCTGCGCGGGGGTCACCATCAGCTCCGTGACCTTGCACAATTTCGAGGAGATCGAGCGGCTGGGCCTGAAAGTCGGCGACCAGGTCTTGATCGAGCGCGCCGGCGAGGTGATCCCGAAGGTGGTAAAGGTAGCAGCGGACCTGCGCACGGGCCAGGAGAAGGCGGTGGTGCCGCCCAAGACCTGCCCGGCCTGCGGCGGCAAGGTCATTAAGGAAGAGGAGTTCGTAGCCTATCGCTGCGACAATCCTTCCTGCCCGGCCCAGCGCAAACGACTCTTGCTGCACTTCGCCTCGCGCCCAGCCTTGGACATGCAGGGCCTGGGCGAGGCCGTGGTGGACCAATTGGTGGACTTGGAACGGATCAAGGATGTGGCCGGGCTCTACGAATTGAAAAAAGAGGACCTGCTCAAGTTGGAATTTTTTGCGGACAAAAGAGCTGAAAACCTGCTCGCCCAGATCATAAAATCGTGCGGCCGCCCCTTGGAACGGCTCATCTTCGGCCTGGGCATACGGCAGGTCGGCGAGAAAACAGCAGAGACCTTGGCCCAGCTCTACGACCTGGAAGGCTTGGCAGGAGCGTCGGTTGAAGAATTGATGCGCATCTCCGAGGTAGGTCCGGTCGTGGCGGCGTCCATATACGGATTCTTCCATTCGCCGGAGACCAAAAAGCTGCTGGAGCGGCTCAAGGCGGCAGGCCTGAATTTTAAACGTTCCGAGAAGAAATCGACGAGCGCCAAGTTCGCGGGGCAGACCTTTGTGTTCACCGGAGAGCTTGCGACCATGACGCGCGAAGAGGCCGAGGAGAAGGTCAAGGCCTTGGGCGGCAAGGCCTCGGGCTCGGTCTCGGCCAAGACCGCTTACGTCGTGGCCGGCGCCGATGCCGGCTCCAAGTTGCGCAAGGCGACCGAACTGGGCGTCAAGGTGCTATCTGAAAAAGAATTCCGTGAGTTGACCGCGGGATTGTAGGCAGGAAAATGAAACGAAATATGATGTGAGCAGCGTCAAGGCAGGACCGTGGCTAAGCTGAGTATGGATCATCGGCTAACAAAACGCGGACCCGGACCAGTCTCGCCAAGTATGCCGGTACCAAGCTCGCTGATTGAACTTCAAACGGATCACTCTTCACCAATGACATGACCCACAAACCCGAACGCTACGCCCTGCTGCACGTCACGGACAAGACCGGCATCGTGGAACTCGCTTGGCCGCTCAAGGAGCTCGGCTTCCAGTTCATCGCGGACCCCAGCACGGCCGCTATCCTGCACCAGGCCGAGCTCGCCGTCTCGGAAGTCAGCGAGTATCCCGGCCTCCTGCGCTCCTTGGCGGCCTCGGGAGAGACCGGCATCAAGGAAAAAGTGGGACCGCGCACGCCCCCCATTGAGCTGGTCGCCATCAACCTCTATCCCTTAGCCGAGCTCGCGGCCTCCGAGCTGTCCCAAGCCGAGGCCCTCGCCTACGTAGACGCCGAGGCCCCCGCCCTGCTGCGCGCGGCCGCGCGCAACTTCCGGCAGGTCATCTGCCTCTGCGACCCCAAGGACTACGGCCCGGCGCTCGAAGCCCTGCGCCAACCCGGAGACCTAAGCCCCGATCGGCGCCAAGGCCTGGCGGCCAAGGCCTTCCACTACACGGCCTACTACGATTCCACCGTGGCACAATACCTCGGCAGTCGCTGGGAAAGGCTCCCGCAGGAGCTCGTCATGGGCCTGCGAAAGAGCGCGGAGCTCGGCTACGGAGAGAACCCCCACCAGCAAGGCGCGCTCTATGCCCTGAGCGGCGCCCGGCCCTGGGGCGTCAACCAGGCCAGCCTCATCTACGGCCGGCCACTGTCCTTCAATCACTACTTCGACCTCGACACGGCCTGGGAACTCGCAGGCGAGTTCACGGAACCCGCTTGCGCCATCGTCAAGCACGGAGTCCCGGCCGGGGCCGCGGTATCCAAAAGCCTGGCCGAGGCGGCCAAGCTCGCTTACCGCGGCGACCCCCACGGCTGCCTAGGCGGCACGGCCGCAGTCAACCGCGAAGTAGACGAGAAGGCAGCCGCGTTCTTCGCCGAGGAGGTCGTCAACTGCATCGCGGCGCCCGCATTTGAGGCCAAGGCGCTATTGGCTTTGAAAGCCAAGAAGGACATCCGCCTCGTCACCTTGCCATCGACCTTGATCTCCGCGCACGAGCTGGACTTCCGTTCCGTGGCCGGCGGGGTCCTGGTCCAAGACCAGGACCACCAGCCCCTTCCCGGCTCCTTGAAGGTTCCAACCAAACGACAAGCGACGGAACTGGAGATGAACTCCTTGCGCCTAGCCTGGCAAGTCGCCAAGCATAGCCGGACCCATGCCGTAGTCCTGGCCCGCGGCGGCCAGACCGTGGGCATCGGCAGCGGCCAGACCTCGCGGCTAGACGCCGTGCGTTTAGCGCTCCAAAAAAGCCAAGAGCGTCACCCCATCCTCTCCGAAGATATGCCCATCGTCCTGGCCTCCGATGGCGCGCTCTGCGCGGACCATATCCTGGAGGCAGCCCGCGCCAGGATCAAGGCCGTCATCCAGCCGGGATTCTCAAGCGAGGACGCAGCGGCGGTGGAAGCGTGCGACGAGCATGGCCTCGCCATGGCCTTCACCGGCGTGCGCCACTTCCGGCACTGAACGCGTCAGCACACGACCCGCGCGCTAGCTTTTCCTGCCATCCGGACCGGAGAACACGCTCAGACGTTGTCGGGCCTCCCGCTTGCCGAGCTTGCGGATGGCGATAAGCGCGGCCTTGGCGGCCGCGCGCGGCTTTGATCGGCCGCCTTCCCAGGCCACTACGGCGCCGCCACTCACACCCAAGAGCTTGGCGAAAGCGACGCGGGAAAGACCCAAGCGCTTGCGCTGGCTTCGGATCAGGCTCGGACCCAGACGCGCCCGGTTGACGACATCGGCCGGAGCGATGACCGGCGCGGTCAGCTTCAAATTGAGGTCGGCCATGAGCCGGGCGTTGTCTCGGGACAACTGCGCGAGCAGGCGCTTGTGCTGAGCCAAGGAGCGCTTGAGCGCGGCCACGTCCTTCTTAATAGAAAGACAAAGCGGCCGAAGGGAACGCCGGGATAAGCGGGCTATCTCAGATTTCAGGACAGAACCGAGATTGGGCATAAAAACCTCCAGAGGATATCCGAATTGAAAAAATTATACCACATCGCCTCGCCGCCGCCGGCCGGGCGACGCACCGGTCGGCGCTCAGGATTTCTTGTTCCCCTGCTCAGAAACGAACCGCTTAGCGAAACGGTCCACCACGAGGGCGGCGAGGAAGCGTGAGATGCCTAGGAGCATGGAGAAACCCATGATGTAGATATAAGCGACGCTCTTCATCGCCATATTGAGAGGCACATCAGTAGCCGCGGAGCCGAACGCCCAAGCGATGAAGAACCCGACGAGCGGCAGGCCCAGAAAGCCGACCATGCTCATATATAAAGGCTTATTGTCATGGTGCGCCTCGCTGGCCCTGAGGAAAAAGCTGGTAGCCAACTGAAAGAAAGCCAGGCCGCAAAGGAGCGCCACGTCGGCGAAATTCATGAGGGAGCGTCCCAGGGGGATCCAGTCGAGCGCTCCGCCCAGGCGGAAGCCGTCGATTCCGTTGCCGAGCATGCCGCCAAGCATCATGGCGATGGAAAGGTCGTAGAGCCTCAGCGCCCAGCGCAAAGAGGGGTGCTCCTTGCTCATCGTGTCCAGGCCGGAGACCTCCGCGCGATAAAATCCCAGGCGACCGTTTCCCATCTGCTGGACAGACCAGTGCCAGACCATATGATCGTTGGGAAGAGACTTACGGGCCAAGAAGGCCGAAATCCCGATATAGGGAATGATGACGGCCAGAAGAGGAGCGCGCCAAGCGCATTCATGGAAGACCGTGACAAGAAACTTGGCGGCGAGGAACTTGGTGCCGAAGTCAAGGCCGAAGACCAAAGCGGTCACTGCGAGTATGGGCAAAGCCCAGCGCATGACGGTCTTGAACGCAGAATTAGCCGGAGCCTGGGCGGAAAGGATGGAAGCCGCCGGTACCTGCGCCGCAATGCCCTTCTCGGCAAGAACAGCGGGCTGAAGTCGGCTGGCCGCGGAGACGCCGCCAAGCTCCGCGACCGGCACGGCAGCGGCCATTCCAAGGCCTTCTACGGTGCTCCGGACAGAGAAGATGGCGCGCAGGGTCTTGAGGATGCCAATCTGAACCCGTGCGGCTGGAGCCTGCATCCGGCCGGGAACCGCCTGGATGTCCTGAGCCTGCCCTATGAGTGCCGCCTGCCCGCTGACTGGGGCGGCCGTGTTGCTCTCAACGACCGACGCGGCCAAGGTCTCGGCAACTGCCACCGGGCTTTCCTGTTCGACAGAGAAAGCGAGGCTCCGGGAGGTGACGAGCGGAGCGGCTGAGCCGGGAATCAGGTTCGCGCTGCGCGCGATCGGGCTGAGGGTGAGTTGAGCGCCGAGCCTATCGGCTGCACCGACATCGAAAGAGCCGCCGACCATGCCCATGGAAGACCCGACCGGGGCGACGACCTTGACGGCCGCAATCTGGCCTGCGGCGGCATAGGCTGCTGGACCGGGGCTTATGAAGAGAAGTGCCGCGCAGAGGCCGGCAGAGATCAGCCTGCAAGCAAGACTAGATTTCTTTTCCATGCCTCTATTGTAAGGCAGGGCGAAGCTGCCGGCGAAGGTCTAATGGCCCTATGGGAGGAGATAATCGGCCTAAGCCGGACTAGGCCCGGGGGCCCACCTGGGGCAAGTCGAACAAGTCAAAGCATGGCACCAACTCACACCAACTCACCAACTACGCCGACTAGACGTCCCAGCACTCGTTGGCGTGGCACAGCAGCTTCGGGTCAGCCAGGACCCGGTCCATAAAATCGTTCACCTTGGGAGATATCCAGGCCCGGCACACCGCCTGCCAAGCCGCGGCGAGGCTCTGGCGCCGGACGTCACCAGGCGCAAAAGGCAGGGCGTTCAAGAGCTTGGCTTTCCCGTCCGGCACCACCAGCATCATGGCCTGCGGGCTCTGCCGCCGCACGCGGATCTCCTCGCGCACACCCCACGGATAAATCGACAAACGCAGCTTGCCTTCATGGAGCCGGGACCGCTCCTCAAGGACTGACACCGTCTTCTGCCAATCGCTCTGCGAGGACGCTAAGGTCTTCCAATGCGCCGCCGCACGCCCCAGGCGCATCAAGGGCCCGGTCACGAAGGTCCGCGCTCCGATGCGCGCCGCCAGGTCGAAGACTGCGGGCGCATCCGCCAAGTTAAGACGAGTGGGCGTGAAGACCACCTCCGGCCCCAAGCCAGCCTGCGCCAGCCGGCGCACGCCGGCCACCGCGCCGTCGAACGATCCCCCGGGGCGCACCCGGTCATGGACCTCGGCGCTGGCACCGTCCACGCTGATCTGCACGCAGGCGACTTCCCATTCCTTAAGCCGCACGCAGGCCGCTTCGTCGAGAAGCAGGCCGTCCGTCTCGATCTTAAGGCCCACGCCGCCCGCATGGAGGATTTCGCAGACCTCCCAAAAATGCGGCACGGCCACAGGCTCTCCGCCTCCGAACGCCACATAGGGAATGCCGGCCGCGACGATGTCGCGGGCCAGCTTCAAAGCTTCTTCACGGGAAAGCTCATGCGGCCAGGCCCGGTCCGGGCCCGACTCCTCGCAGCAGGACACGCAGCG
Source organism: uncultured Elusimicrobia bacterium (assembly GCA_903830945.1). Lineage (GTDB taxonomy): Bacteria > Elusimicrobiota > Elusimicrobia > UBA1565 > UBA9628 > UBA9628. The sequence goes on along the minus strand of CAIKVT010000001.1, from coordinate 18,412 downwards.
GCAGCGGCAGCGATTGGTCAGCTGCCAGGCAAGAAAGAGGGGGGCGCGGTAGTCTCCCGCCGACGCCCCCCTCTGGTCCGTCACGTGAACCGAATGTAGGGCTGCGCCATAACCCGGTCGGTGACTTCCTCGATCGAAGGAGTCTCCCACGCGAGCTTCTCGTCAGCCTTCACATCGGTCACAGTGTTGCGCTCGTCCATTCCTGTCTCCTACGCCCAGACCTGCGTCCTGTCTGGGCAGATCGTTGCAAATCAAAGCCTTAAGAGCATCGACCGCGTCCGCCGACCCGCAAGCCGAGCGGTACATGTCCCACGCCTGGGCTAGAGAGTCCTGACGCAGATCCGCGCAAAACAAGGGCAAGACCGCCGACACCATCACCTTCCCGTCCGCCTGCACCGACAAGGTTCCCGGCGGCTCGTGGAGCCACTCCTCCAAGCCCTGGCGCAGATGGAACGGACGGTAGCAGACTTCCATGCGGCCCGCCAACTCCCGCTCCTTGCGCCCTAAGAGTCTAAGAAATTCTCCATAGTCTTGGGAAGACGGTTCCAGCGCGTCCCAGGACCGCGCGGCCCGGCCCAGCCGCATCAGCGCCCCGGTGTTGAACCGGAAAGCGCCCAAATCCAGGGCTCGGTCCATCACCGCATCGGCCTCGCCCAGGTTGAATCTCGTCGGGACGAAGGTGACCTCCAAGGGCAGGCCTGCGTCGCGGACCCGGCGGCAAGTATCCACGGCCGCCTGCAGGCAAGCCCCCGGGCGCAGCCGGCCGTAAGCCTGCTGGGTCGCACCATCCAAGGACACCTGGACAGATCTAACGGGCAGGCTGGCCAGGCGCGCGATGGTCTGATCCTTGAGCCTCTGACCGTTGGTCTCGACCTTAAGATACACGCCGGCATGCCCAAGCACCTCGGCCGTGGCCAAAAAATGCGGCACGGCGGCCGGCTCCCCTCCACCGAAGAGCACGTAGGGGACCTCGGCCGCGGCGATCTGCTCCGCCACGCCCAGGGCTTCATCCGCGGAAAGCTCGTCAGGCAGCCTCCCCCCGGGCCCGGAATCCGTACAGCAGTGCAGGCAGGCCAGGTCGCACTCCTGGGTGAAGTGCCACGAGACCATGAGCGGAGCGCCGAAAGAATCGATCCTCACCGGCCTCCCCAGGCAATCGCCACGGTAAAGAGGGTCGTGGAGACGACATAACAGAGCACGATGGAGCGCACGGCCGGGACGAAAAGCCTCGGAGTATCCCAGGTCGCGCGCGCGGCGCATCCGCTGGCCCAAAGGAAAGGTGCGCCCACGACCGCAGCAAGCACGGCGGCGCGCGGGAAGATCCCCGCGGCCGCTCCCGCGCCCGCGACCAGGAGCCCGGTACCGGCGAAGATAAGATAGAGCCAGACTCCCGCACGCCGGCCCAGCCGCACCACCAGGTTCCGCTTGCCCACTAGCCGGTCTTGGTGGAAGTCCGGGATCTCATTGACCACGGCCAGGGCCGTAATGAGCAGGCCGGGCACCAACGAAGCGGCAAGCCCCCCCCAGGAGAAGCGGTGGGTGTGCAATTGCAGACTGCCCAAGGTCATCCAGGGGCCATAAGAAAGACCGATAGCCGTCTCGCCTAAACCGCGGTAGACCCATCGGATGGGCGGGCCCACGTAGAAGACCGCGGCCAGACCGCCAAGAACAGTGTAAAGCAGTATGGGCCAGCCTCCGCCGACCGCGAGATAGAGCCCGATGCCGGCCGCCACTATGAAAGCCGCGATGCCCAGCCACAGCATCCACTCAGGGATATCCTCTTCGTCCGAGAGGTTGAAGACCCGATCCGTGCCCAAACGCGCGTCAAAATATTCGTTGAAAGACTCCACGCCCACCACGGAGAGGAAGATGCCCAAGAAGCCCAGCCAGAACACCCGCGGGCTGAACATCCCCTCCCGACCGTAGGCCCAAGCCGCACCCAAGAGATAGGGCAACAGGCCCGCATACAAGAAAAACCGGTAACGGATGACCGAAAAAATGGAATTCGGTGCCCAGCGAACGCCGACTCCGGCCGCCCCCCCGCAAGGGGCGGCCGCACCATTGGGGGACAGTGATTGTTCGCTCACAACTCCACCCACTCATGCAATCGCGAGATGGCCTTCTCGTCCTTGTCCAATTCTTCTATGAAGCCGGTGACGCAGGGGTCCTGCCACGCCTGCTGGTAACGCGCCCAGACCTCAGAGAGGCTCTGACGGCGCAGGTCCCCACAAGTGAAAGGCAGTGCATTGATGAGCTTTACCCTGCCATCGGGCAGAATGATGATGAGCGCGGCAGGGTGCGCCGCACGATAGCGCAGTTCTTCCACGATGCCCGACTCATGGTAACAGACACGCATGCGGCCCTCGAACTCCCGAGCCTTGGCCCTGACCGCGGCGAAGAAGACCGCATACTGCTCTTCGGAAGGCGCAATCTTGTCCCAAGAATGCACGGCACGGCCCGTGTACATGAGCCGGCCGGTGTAGAAAGCATAGGCGCCGAAGGACTGCGCCAAGTCCATGGTCGACGAGACCTGGCCCACGTTGTGCCGGGTAGGCGCGAAATTGACCTCGACTGAGACTCCGACATCGCGCAGGCCGCGGATGCCGTCCATGATCTTCTGAAGGCTGGCCTTGGGCCGCAGCTTTTGCAAGACTGGCTCGCTGATCCCATCGAGAGACACCTGCACGGCCTTGACCTGGGCGTCGGCCAAACGACCGCACGTCGCCGGGTCGAGGAACTGGCCGTTGGTCTCGAGCTTAAGGCCCACCCCATGGCCCCGGAAGCGGTCCAGCAACTCGAAGAGATGCGGATGCAGAAGGGGCTCGCCGCCGGAAAATGCCACGTAAGGCACCTCTGCCGCGATGAGCTCATCGACTATCCGGAATGCCTCGCCCCGGGAAAGCTCGTTCGCAAAAGCCTTCCCGGGCCCCGAACCTTCGATGCAATGCAGGCAGCACAGGTCGCACTCGTTTGTCAGCTGCCAAGCGGCATAAAGAGGAGACTTGAGGTCCGCGGCGCTGGCGCCCAGGCTCTCAGGAAGTACTATGGCCATCCTACTCCGTAACCAGTCCCTTTTTCTTGAGGTCAGCCAAGAAAGCGTTGGCCTCATCAACCATTTTTCCAGTCTTATCCGCGTATTTCTTCTGGAGGCGGGAGACCAAGGACTGGGCGTCAGCGCCGGAGACGATCTCGCGCACCACCGCGGCGCCAGTCGGACTCAGGGTGTAGACCTTCTCGGAACGGGTCTCAAAAAGAACAGCGCCGAACTTCTCCTCACGGAATTTCACGAACGGGGCCAGTTTCATAGAACCCTCCTTGTAAGCGCTCAGGCAGCACGCGGCGTCGCCCGCCTCTCGCGCGATAATGCCTTCCATCTCCTCTTGGACTTTACGGCGAAGCCGCTCGCAGGTGACCCCGGCTGCGGGGAAATCCACCCGGCCGGGACCTGCGGAACTTCCGATACCGCAGGCCACGGGATCCGGGTCGTCCTTAAGAAGCTCCTTGATGCTGAAGTCACCGGTGCGCCAGGCACGCCGGATGAGAGCCTCGTAGCCCATGCGCTAGAACTCCCGGCGCTCCATGGCGTCGATGAAGCCGCAGAAATTCTGGCTGTACGGCCGGACCGGTAGAGCCGCGGCCCAGGCGCGAATCGAACTCACCAATTCCCTCGCCCTAGCGCGCGCCGCATCAAGATGGCCGGATGTCTCGAGGAACTGCGCCATGCGGCGCACCGAAGCGATCCCCCCCCCGGCCCCCCAAAGCTTAAGGAACGCCGGCCGCGCCGCTGGGTCGTTGAACGCGAGGATGGCAGGCAAAGTGAGGCGACCTTCGCAAAGGTCCCGACCAGGCTCCTTACCCGAAGCGGCCTCGGTCAAAGTGTAGTCCTGGATATCGTCGACGATCTGCAGGAGCATGCCAGCCGCGCTGCCCAGACGCGGCGGGTCCGCGGCAGCATGCGGCAGGCTGGAAAGCTCGGAAAGCGTGGCTCCGCACCACTCGAAAAGGGCTCCGGTCTTACGGGAGATGACGCCAAGATAGGCTTCCACCGTGACCCCGACGCTACCCTTGAGGAACTCTTCCTGGAGCTCGCCTACGGCCATCTCACGCGCCGTGCTGATCATGCGCTTGGCCGACTGGGGGGTGAGGTCGACGACCTCCTCGAGTCCCTGGGCGAATGCCATGTCGCCCAAGAGCAAAGCCACGTTGACGCCGAAGACCTCGTTAGGCGTGGGGCGGCCCCGGCGCAGACGGGCCAGGTCGACGCAGTCATCGTGCAGGAGAGACGCATTGTGCACGAATTCCATGCCCCGGGCCGCGGCCTCGGACTTAGCCGTCTCCACGCCGAGGGCGGCGCCCAAGAGCAGGCAGAAACGCGCACGCAGCATCTTGCCGGGGCGGGCCATCTGCTCGGCCAACTCCTCTCCGACGCGGCCAGAGATGCGGCGGCTGCGACTTCTTAGTCCGGAACGAACGCGCTCAAGGGAATCCTCAAGCGCCAGCAGGACGGGCACGAGAAATTATACCAAATCCGACCGAACGGCCTGCCGGCTCAAGAGACCAGCCGCGCCTGAGCCCGACTCAATGCGCGACCACATAACGGCGGTGCAGGACCGCCTGTATCCTGGCCAAAAACAGAGGGGGCTTGAACGGCTTGACGATATAGTCGTCCGCGCCGGCGCGGAACGCCTCCTCCTGGCTTTTATCGTCGCCGCATCCCGTGAGCACGATCACGGGCAGATTGATAAGCGACATGGTCTGGCGCAGGGAGTGCAAAACCGCGTAGCCGTCGAGCGTCGGCATCTGTAGATCCAGAATCAGGATGTCCGGGACTCGCGCCGAGACTCGCTCCAGGGCCTGCTGGCCGTCGGCAGCCTCATCCACCTCATAGCCGTTCATTTCTAGAAGATCCACGACGCTGGTGCGCATGGCCTTAGTATCATCGACCACCAGGACCCGCGGCTTGTCGGACCGGCCCTTCGCTTTCTCCGCCGAGACAGCGGCGGTCGGGGCCAAGACCGGCGTCGCGCCGGACACCTCCTCCTTCATGCTGAGATACGGAAGGATCTCGTCGAACGTGGTGTCGCCGATGGATAAGTGCCAGGCGGCATCCGCGGCCAAGGAATGCAGGACTCCGGAAGCCAGAGCGGTCTTACGCAAAACGGCCTCCGTAGCGCCGGCACAGATCCCGGCCTTGAGCGCGGCATCGACCTCCAGGAACTCCAAGATGGAGAAACGGCCCTGGAATCCTGACAATTCACACATTTCGCAGCCCTTAGCCTCATAAACGCGCAAAGGCAGCCCCTGCCGTTCCAGAAGTTCGCGGGCTCCGGGTTCGAGCCGATCCACGGGCACCTCGCGTCGACAGGCAGGACAGAGCCGGCGCACCAATTTTTGGGAGGTGACGGCGATCAACCCGGAGGCCAACTTGAAGGGCTCCACGCCCATGTCGCAAAGCCGCGACACCGTGGCGATCGTGTCGTTGGTGTGTAAAGTGGTTAAAACCAGATGCCCGGTCAAGGCGGCTTGGAAAGCGATATCCGCAGTCTCGCGATCCCGGATCTCTCCCACCAGGATGATGTCCGGGTCCTGGCGCAACACCGAACGCAGGGTGCTGGCGAAAGTCAAGCCCGCCTTCTCATGGACCTGGACTTGGTTGATGCCGGCCAGCTTGTATTCGACGGGATCTTCCACGGTGACGATGTTGGTATGCTCGGCCTTGAGGCGATTGAGCATGGAATACATGGTGGTGGTCTTCCCGGAACCGGTAGGGCCGGTCACCAGGAACATGCCTTGAGCGGCCTGGAGCAAAGACTCTATCTTGGCCGCCAGATCGGCCCTGAACCCAAGGCGATCGAAAGGGACCTCGGCCGCGCGCTTGTCGAGTATGCGGATGACGACTTTCTCTCCGAAGCTGGTGGGCAGAGTCGAGACGCGCAGACCGATGTCCACGCCTCCCACGCGCAGCTTGGCGCGGCCGTCCTGCGGGATGCGGTGCGTGGCCAGGTCCATATCCGCCATGATCTTGATCCGGGACACCACAGAGGTCGTCGCGATCGCCCTAGGCAGGGTGACGATGTTGCGCAGCATGCCGTCGATCCGATAACGGACGGAGCTGCTGCGCTCCTCGTGCTCCAAATGGATATCCGAGGCCCGCATATGGACGGCCTTAGCGATTAAGGAATTGACCAGATTGATGACCGGCGTCTGCACAACCGTAACGGTTTGGTCGTCCGATTCCTCCTCGCTGTACCCTCCCTCCAAAAGCTCGATGGACGCGGACTCAGCCAAGCCGGTTACTAAGCTCATGATGAGGGACTCTGGAGAAAAAAGAGTCTCGATGAGCTCATCGATCGTCTCGCGCCGGCTATAGCGAACAACCGGCCGGCGGCCGGAAACAGCCTGGACGTCTCCAAGAGCGACCTGGTCCGTCGGATCCGACATGGTCACCGTGATCCGCTCGCTGTCGAATTCGATAGGGAGCAGATGGTATTTCCGGCAGACTTTCTCAGGCACGAGACTCAGCGCCATCTTGTCGATCATCTCCATCTGGAGGTCGCAATAGACGACGCCGCAGATCTCGCGCACGATATCCACGACCTGCGCCGAGGAGGCCAGCCCGGCGCTGATCAAGGCCTGCGCAAGGTAAGGTTCTTGTATCTGACGGAACTTTTCGACCACCTCAGACGTCACGCCGGGCAGGGCCAGGGCCGCGCGCAACAGCCATTCATCGGAGAATGTATATTTCGGAGACATCGCATTTCCCGTCCCGCCTGCGTTGATCGCGGCAGGCTTGTATATATATTCTACTTCTTAACCGGCGCGTCTTGAAAGGCGGGCTGGCCGGCGCCAGGGAGCACTTCATCAAGTCTGCCACTTGCGCAATCGCGTTGCCGGAGCTAAACTCCTCTGGATGAGTCCCCTCGCTCAGACGCTGGCGGCGGTATTGCTCGCCACTGCCGCGCTCTGCCGCGCCGCGGTCACCGTAGTAGTCACCATCGACAAGAACGTTGCGAACCGTGACGCCCGCATAGACCGGACCGACGCCTGGATGAAGAGCCGCCTTCCCGACTCAAGTCGCGGGTTCTTCACCTATCCGGAAGTGTGCAAACTGAAATATGACTTCCCCGATTGGGCTGGCAAGCGTGAGGAGGTCCAGACCCAGCTCAAAAATTGGTGGGGCAAGGACAACGTCGAGGAGATTATATCCCTCATGTCCGTCACCGCCGCCGCGCGTCTACATCCATCCTTTCCAAAAGACTCCTTGACCCATGAGATCTCCGGCATCCGATCCGCGTTGACTGCCCCGGGCAAGACGTTCGACGGCTCAGGCATCACCCAAAATACCGCCCACACCCCGGTGGCCATGCCAGCGGCCCCCGCGGCATCGACCAAGGCGTCCGCGCTGAAAGCAGCAACGACCGGCAAGCCTCGGCCCAAGATCCAGCCCAAGGCTCCACCACCACCGGCGGACCCGCAGCAGCAGGGGACAATCTCTCAAGAGAAAATCGCGCAGATCGTCTTCGGCGAAGGCTCCTCGTTGCGGCCGCTCTGGAAGGACCCCCAGGGACCTCGCGCCATCTCGAACTATGATCCCGCGTCCCTTGCACAACTCCGGCAGGCGCGCAGGGCCATGGCGCTGATCGCCGACAAGCGCGACGGACGCGGCGTCGCGCCGCCGATCCGCCCCAGAGCCGTCGACCTCAAGAACGTCGGCACCGATTTTTCCTGGCAGGAAGCCCGAACCGCAGCCTCGGCGGCCAAGGCGGACGCCTCCCTGACCAAGACATACCTGGGCTGCCGCCATTTCGTCACCTGGCCTTCCGATGACGGCAAGACGCCCACAAAGGACCCGTCGATGGCGGGCCATTGGCCGTACGCGTCGTTCGACAAGATCCGGTTCGCCTACGGGCCATTCCGCAATCCCCAGCGCGGCGGTGACGTGCCGGCAGGCGACAACATCTACACTTTCGTATTCTGCGGGGTCAAATAAGGCGGCTTGCGGACATGAGAAAAAAGATCATCATCCTGGCCGTCCTGGCGGTGTATCTGGTCGCTTACGTCGCCCTGCGCGCGGCGATAAAACCGGCGGCCAACATGGCCTACTTCATCTATGCCGAGGACACGCGCGCCGACCAGCTTTGTTACGGCCTGTTCTGGCCCGCTTACCGCACCCACCAAGAGGCCTGGCGCCTGCTGTCCCGCCCCTTCATCCGGCATAACAGGGACAGGCCCGCCGCTCTCGGTGAGTCTGCGCCGCTCTAGCAGACCGCGGGGCAGCAGATGACTCGGCTCTAGGTTATAGGCCCCCGAGTGGCCCGCCAAAGGTTATAATACCAAAACACCGCCGCAGGAGGATCCGCGCATGTCTGATTTTCGCATCAAGGAACATCCGATCCTTTCAGTGCACGGCGAAGCCTTGGTGCCCTTCTCATGGAAAGGGCAAGGCTACAAAGCCCGCCAGGGAGAGACCATCGCTTCGGCGCTCTTCGCCAACGGGATCCGGGTCTTCGGCCATCACCATAAGGACGGATCGCCCCAGGGCATCTTCTGCGCCAACGGCCAATGCGCCCAGTGTTCGGTGATCGCCGACGGAATCTCCGTGAAGTCCTGCATGGTTCCCGTGACCAAAGCAATGGCAATCGAGCCGCTGGAAGGCAAAGCAATCCTCATCGATGTCGCAGGGGATCCTGACTTCCATGACGTCGAAACCATCGATACCGAATGCCTCATCCTGGGCGGTGGCCCTGCCGGTCTGGCCGCGGCCATCGAACTGGGCAAGGCGGGCGTCAACGTCATCCTGCTCGACGACAAGGCAGCCCTGGGCGGCAAGCTCGTCCTCCAGACCCACAAATTCTTTGGTTCCATCGAAGCCTGCCACGCGGGGACCCGCGGCATGGACATCGGCAAGAAGCTGGAAGCGGAGGTCCGCGGCTTGCCCAGCGTACGCATCTGGTCGGAGACCACGGCTCTCGCCGTGTTCTCCGACCGCAAGGTGGGAGCGCTGCGCCAAGGCCATTACTTTCTGATCCGCCCCCAGGTGATGCTCGTGGCGACCGGAGCCCGCGAGAAATCCCTGGTCTTCAAGGGCAACACCCTGCCCGGCGTCTACGGCGCGGGCGCCTTCCAGACTTTGGTCAACCGCGACCTGGTGCGTCCCACGCAGCGGCTCTTCATCATCGGCGGCGGCAATGTGGGCCTCATCGGCGGCTACCACGCGCTGCAGGCAGAAATCCAGGTGGTAGGCCTCTGCGAAGCCCTAGACGAATGCGGCGGCTACAAAGTCCACAAAGACAAGCTGGTGCGCATGGGCGTGCCCATCTACACGCGCCACAGCGTGCTCTGTGCCAACGGCAGGGAAGAGTTGGAAAGCGTCACAATCGCGGAGCTCGACGCCGCGTGGAAGGCCGTCCCGGGAACGGGGAAGACCTTCAAGTGCGACACACTGCTGGTGGCAGTCGGGCTGGACCCGGTGGACGAGTTCTACAAGAAGGCGAAAGAGTTCGGCCTGCCGGTCCTGTCGGCCGGCGATGCCGAGGAGATCGCGGAAGCCAGCGCGGCGCTATTCACCGGCAAGATCCGGGGCACCGAGATCGCGCGCATGCTGGGCCGCGACGTGGGCGAGGTCCCCGCCGAGTGGCTGCGCACGGCCGAAGTCCTGAAGGCCCGGCCAGGCGCGATCATCACCGAAGAAATCCCCGGGCGCGAGGACGGGGTGTTCCCGATCTTCCACTGCTCCCAGGAGATCCCCTGCAATCCCTGCACCTCGATCTGCCCAAAGGACGCCATCAAGATCGAGGGCGACGACATCCTGGGCCTGCCGACTTTCGTCGGAGCGGAGTGCATCGCCTGCGAACAGTGCGTGGCGATCTGCCCCGGACTGGCCGTGACTTTAGTGGACTATCGGAATAAAGAAGAGGCAGGCGTCGTCGTCTCCATCCCTTACGAGTTCAGCCAGGCCGCAATCAAAGAAGGCGACACCGTCACGGTACGGGACACCCTCGGCCAGGTGCTCGGCCAGGTGCCTGTCCTAAAGGTCCGCTCGCCCAAGTTCGCAGACCGCGCTTTGCTGGTGAAGGTGAAGGCTCCCGCGGACATCGCCAAACGCATCGCGGGGATCCAAGTGCAAGCCCCCTGGGTCGCGCAATCCATGGAGGAGCAGGTCCAGCGCGTCGATGATGACGACATCGTCTGCCGTTGCGAGCGCGTGACCGCGGGTCAGGTCCGCAAGCTCGTCGGCGAAGGCATCCGGGACCTGAACCACCTCAAAGCCCTCACGCGCGCAGGCATGGGCGCTTGCGGCGGGAAGACCTGCCCCGCGCTCATCTCCCGCATCTTCTGCGAGGAAGGCGTGCCGGCACAGCAGATCACGCCGTTCACCCAACGCCCCCTCATCATGGAAGTCCCCCTCGGCGCGTTCGCCGGGGTAGCCACGGGCACAGGGCCGACGAGGGACGCCGCCCCCTCCTCGGTCGGCACCCTGGAAGGAGGCGTGTGATGGCGGCCTCCGTCTACGACGTCATCGTAGTCGGCGCCGGGAGCGTGGGCACGCCGACTGCCATGTCTCTGGCGGAAAAAGGCCTGAAAGTCCTGTGCCTGGACCAGTTCGCTTCCCCGGGCCAGGGCAGCAACAAGGCGGCCATCGGCGGACTGCGCGCGACGCACTCCGCCCCGGCCAAGATCAAGCTCTGCCTAGATTCAATCAAGATCGTCTCCACGTGGCAGGAAGAACATGGCGTGGACATCGAGTGGTTCCAGGGTGGGTACGTCTTCGTGGCCTACCGACCCGATGAAGCCAAGACCCTGAAAGCCCTGCTCGTCATCCAAAAAAAAGCGGGCCTTGACATCGAATGGTACGACAAGGACGCGCTGCTCAAGCTCGTGCCCGGCCTCAATGCGGCTGGTCTGGTCGGCGGGACGCTCTCGCCCAAGGACGGCTCAGCCTCCCCGATGCTGACCAACAGCGCCTTCCACAAGCACGCCGTGGAACTGGGCGTGGACTTCAGGTTCAACGAGCGGGTCGTCAGTATCATGCGCCGCAAGGGCGCGGCGGTGGGCGTGCGCACGGACAAGGGCGGCTATGCCACGGGCTGCGTGGTCAATGCCGCGGGCGCGTGGGCCAAGGCTTTGGCGCAATCGGGCGGCCAGGACGCGCCCGTCCATCCGGACTGCCATGAGGCCGGCATCACCGAGCCGGTCGCGCGATTCTTGAACCCCATGCTCGTGGACATCCGGCAAGAGCTGGGATCCGCAAACTACTATTTCCACCAGAGCGCCATCGGCCAGGTGCTCTTCTGCATCTCCCCAGAGCCGCCCATGATCGGCACGGACCGACGCGAGACCTCGGCTTACCTGCCGATGGTGGCGCGCCGGATGGTGGGGCTCATGCCCAAGCTCACGAACCTCAAGGTGCGCCGCACCTGGCGAGGGCTTTATCCTAATACGCCGGATGGTTCACCGATCGTGGGCCGCTCCAAGACTCTGGAAGGCTACATCAATGCCGTGGGCATGTGCGGGCAGGGCTACATGCTGGGTCCTGGTGTAGGTGCTCTTGCGGCCCGTCTGATCACGAACACCCTGAGCACGGATGACGAGGATATCCTGCGCGAGCTTCGGCCGGACCGGAAGTTCGCCGACACCGAGGCGCTGAAATAGCCGGGGCAGAATCAGCGACACTTTCCGTCAAGGCCAAGAAAATCATTGAGCGGGATCACCGCCATCCGGGCGGCGGCTAAAACAGCACTTCGACAAGGGTGATGTCGTCATCAAAAATATCCTTGCCGCGCACCTGGCGGACGTGCCGGATTATCCGCTCCGTGCCGGGTTCCCCCGGCGTGGAATCGGCCAGCAACCGGACAAAATCTTCGAACTGCCAGAATTTCCCATCCGGTTTCTCGATCTCGAAAATCCCGTCGGTGAAGGCATAAAGCCTGCTCCCCGGGGGAATTTTGGCGCAGAGGCATTGATACTTAGCCCCGGCCCATCCGCCAATGATCGCGCCTTCGGCTTGGAGTGTGGTCACGGACGCCTCCGGACCCACCAGTATCACGGGTGGGTGCCCGCCGCTGGCGCAGACGAGCTCTCGCCTGGTCTTGTCGTATATCCCGTACCAGATGGTGAAGTACATGTTGTTCTGACGCTCCATCTGAAAAGCGCTGCTGAGCGCCGAGAGAACCTCGTCCGGACGGTTGAAGTCGACCCCGGGCAGGGCGCGAGCGCGCAGTAGGTTCATCACGGATACGGACAGGAGCGCGGCTCCGACTCCATGCCCGCAGACATCGAGAAGGTACATGGCGAAATGTTCCTGGTCCTGCCAATGATAGCCAAAAGCGTCGCCGCCCAACTCCATGCTCGGCACGTAGAGCCACGAGGTTTTCAGCGGCTCCTGCAAGGGCGCAGGGAGCAGCGATTTGACGTAATCCGCGGCGAGGGCCAGATCCTCGGCCAGGACCTTCTGGCTGGATTCCAGGGCGCGGTGGGCCTCATTTTTCTGGAGCATGTTGATGTAGCCCTTGGAGTGGTGGCGTATGCGGGCGACGACCTCCAGCCTGTCCGGGAGTTTGACCAAATAATCATTGGCTCCAAGAGCGAACGCCTCCGCCTTGATGCGCGGCTCCTCCTTGGATGAGAGGACGATGAGCGGTATCTCCGACGTTGGCGGATTGGCGCGTAGGATTTTGACCAGGACGAGCCCGTCCATCTGCGGCATGACCAGGTCCTGGAGGATGACGGTGGGAGAGAAGGCCGCGGCCGCCGCAATCGCTTTGGTAGGGTCGCTGCAGTAGTGGAATCGGATGTCTTTTTCCGGCTCCAGCATGCGCCGCAGCGCCTCGCCCACGATCGGCTGGTCGTCGATCAACAGCACGCTGACGGGATGCTCTTGGATCATCTCAGACAGGATCTGTTCAGCCATGGTTCAACCTCTCCTCGCCCATTTCTCGAATGCGGCGGCCAGGGCGGAGGCAATGCGCGGCGCCGGCAGTATCTCCAGGGCGGCATCCAGTTGGGCTGCGGCCTTGGGCATGGAATAGATCAGCGAGGTTTTCTCATCCTGGGCGATAGTATGCCAGCCTTTGCGCCGCAGCGCCAAAAGGCCGGCGGCGCCGTCTTTGCCCATGCCGGTCAAAAGGACGGCGGCCCCAGGCTGCGGCCAATGAAGCTCCAGGCTCAGGAAAAAGGCGTCAACGGACGGGCGGTAGGGGCAGTGGAGCGGCTCCGGAGTATAGTGGAAAGTTCGCTCCGGGCCGATGACCAGATGGTTGTTGGTGGCGGCGATAAGTATCTGCCCCGACAGAGGAGCTGCCCCTTCCTTGGCCAGAGAGACGGTTTTGCCCGTCTTTTCGCTCAGCCAGGAGGCTAGGCCTGGGGCGAAGAGCTGATCGACGTGCTGGATGACCACGATGGACGCCGAAAATTTCAGGGGAAGAGCCTCCAGGATTTCAGCCAGGATCTGCGGCCCCCCCGTCGAAGCCCCGACGGCGGCCAAGAAGGGAGAGTCCCCCGCCCGGCCCGCGGCGCCCGGGAAGACGAACTGGGCTGGGGGGTTATCGGGTCCGCCGATGAGTTTTTGGACCACGGCGATCTTGGCTAAAAGGGCCTCGCCCGCGCCGAGCGACGGAGTGTTGACCGCGTCGAGCGCCCCAAAGCTCATCGCCTCGTAGACCTTGGATATTTTTTCGGTCACGCCCGCGGTGACCACGATGATGGCGCAGGGAGACTGGGACATGATCCGCCGGATGGCCTCCACCCCGTCCATCACCGGCATGACCAGATCCATCAGGACGAGATCAGGACGGTCCGCGCGGCATCGGCGCACCGCCTCCTCCCCGTCGTAGGCGATCCAGGCCACCTCGTATTCCGGATTCGTCCTGAGGCACGACGCGATGGCCTCGACGGCGAGCTTCAGGTCGTTGACTATGGCGATCCTCATTCGCTCTCCCCTCCCAGAAGCTCCTTAACGGCGCGCAGCAAAGTGTCGTCCTGAAAGCTACCCTTGCTTAGGTATAAACTGGCTCCCGCCCGCAGACCTTCCGCCCGGTCCGCGGGGCTGTCCTTATAAGAAACGATGATGATGGGCAGGCCCTTAAGCCGCGGCTCGCCCTTGATGCGTCTGGCCAGCTCCAGCCCGTTCATGCGAGGCATGTCGACATCGCTGATCACCGCATCATAAGGCGCAGACCGGACGGCGTTCCAGGCGTCCATGCCGTTGATCGACATGTCCACCTGATACCCATGGCTCTCCAGGATCTTCCGTTCGACTTCCCGGACCGTAGGAGAGTCGTCCACGACCAGCAGCCTCTTCAATCGGTGGTCTTGCTTGCCGCCGGAGCCGGCCGACCTGGCCGGGCCCGAGACCGGGACGCACAGTTGCGCGGAACGCACAAGGTCGTCGGCATCGAGGACCAAGATGGGAGAGCCGTCGTCCAAGACCGCGGCTGCGCTGATATCCCGAATCTTGCCCAGCCGCGGGTCCAGGGGGCGTACGGCGATGGGGCGTTCGCCCAGGAGGCGGTCCACCTCGAGGGCGTAACGCTCCGGCGGTTCGCCGATGCCCACGGCGGAGACGCACGCGCCTTCGACCGCTGGCTGCAGATCCAGGATCTCCGACGCGGCCACGAGCTTGAACCTTCCCTCATCCGTTTCCAGATGTCTGACCCCGTCCACGCGCACGACCTTCTGCCGGGACGCGCGCCAGCAGCGGCTGGCCCGGCTCAGGGGCAGGGCGTAGAGTTCTCCAGATATCTCCACGATGAGGGCTTTGATGACGGAGAGGGTCAGCGGCAGACGCAGCCGGAACCGAGTCCCATGGCCCGGGCGGCTCTCCATGCGCAGAGTCCCGCCGACATCACGGATCATCCCCTGGACGATGTCCAGGCCGATGCCCCGGCCGGAGAACTCCGTGACGTTCTCACGCGTCGAGAAGCCGGGCAGGAAGATGAAATCTAAAATCTCGAAGTCCGACATCTTCGCCACCAGTTCGGCGGTGGTCAGTTTTTTGGCGACGATGGTTTCCTTGAGGCGCGCCATATCCACTCCGGCGCCGTCGTCGGCGATCTCCACGACCAACATCCCCGCGGCGTGCCAGGCGTCCATGGTGATGACGCCTTCCATCTGCTTGCCAGAATTGATCCTTTGCTCCGGAGATTCGATCCCGTGGTCCAAGGCATTGCGCAGCAGATGGGTGAGGGGCGATTCCAGCTTCTCCAGGATGTCCCGGTCGACTCCCGCGTTCATGCCCGAAAACTCGAGCTTGGCGACCTTGCCCAGAGAGCGGGAGATGTCGCGCACCATGCGTGGGAATCCCTGCGCACAGTCCGCAAAAGGGCACATCTTGCTCGATTGCGCCTCCTGATAAAGACGTCCCGATGTCCCCAGGATGCGGCGCCGGGCCGCATCAAGGTCAGCCCGGTGCGCGCCAAGCAGTCGAGCACAGCGCTCATGGCGCTGCTTGGCGCGCTGCAAGACTTCCACGGCGCGGGGAATATCTCCTGCGTGGGCCGCCTGGAATGCGCCTTCCAGCAAGGACGCTGTCTCATCGGCTGCGGATTTGAGTCGTCCCAGGTCCAAGACCAGAACCTCGAGCCTGCCGCTCTGCACGAACAATTCCCCCGACAGTCCCAGGATATGATCCATACCGGCGGCATTGACTCGAACGATCCTCTCGGCTTCCGTGGGCGCAGGACGAGGGGCGGCTTTGGGCTTGGCCGGCGCCGAAGGCGCAGGCGCAGGCGCCTGCGTTTTTGCCGCAGGTTTTTCGTCGCTCTCCAGCGGGGGATCGATTAAGATCAGGCGAGGAATCTCAGGCTCGCGGCCGAGCGCGCCGATCGCGGCCGCCATGCACTGCGCTTCCTGGGTTTCCGATTCAGGCAGGGCGAAGGTGGCTGGATCGGCGGACGCGCTGATCTTTTTGAGCAGGTCGACGCCTTTAAGCAAGACGTCCACCTTCGCGGAATCCAGTGCCGCGGTGCCAGCCTGGGCGGCCACAAGGAAGTCTTCCAGGGCATGGGCGACCTTGACCGCCGCATCCAGGCCGACGATCCGGGCGGCGCCTTTTATGGAATGGGCGGCGCGCATGAGCGGCTCTATGGTCTGCGGGGAGGCTGAGGCGCGTTCCAGGTTCAGCAGCCCGTCCGTCAAAGAGGCGGCATTGGTCTCTATCTCCGAGCGGAGCAAGTCGTACATGGAGGAGGAGCCGTCGCTCATTTGATCCCCCTGGCGAAGCTTGCGGCAAGCAGCTCCTCGTCGAGAAGCATGACATCCTTGCCTTTGTAGACCAATAGGCCCTTAGCGACGGCATGTCCTGGCCCTGCAGGCTTGATGCGGCCGCAATCCCAACTGGCGATCTTCAAGACCTCTTCGGCCAGGAAGGCCCAATCCTGGCCCTTGTGCCTCGCCAGGATGATGCGGGGGTGGCTGGGATTCGATTTGTCCTCCGGCCGCCCGGAGCGCGCAATCCCCAACACCTTGGCGAGATCCCAGCACAGTCGGAATTCTCCCTCGACGTAGGCCAAGCCCTGCAAGACTTCCCGGCTGTGGGGGATACGATGGGGCGTCTGCGCGGCGTCGATCCTTTGCAGGAGGCGCGCCGGCAGTGCCAGCCAGGTCGAACCTAGGCGGAAGATGAGCAGCGAGACCTGCAGCTCCGGGCGCGGCTCCTGTCGAGCGGCCAGTATCTTGGCCCACTCCTCCCGGTATCCGGCCGGAGGCGTGCGCGCGAACGCTTTTCTGGCTGCGGCGGTGAATGTCTCGCAGTTGCGGCAATGGATGACTTGGGGAAGATGCGTGCAGGATTTGTCGCCTTTCACGCCTATGTCATCCCAGCAACCCGCCGAAGAACCTTTAGGAGATGGGTTGGATTTTGGCGCAGGACTCTCTATCTTGGTCGAGACGGGGAGGAGGGGCTGATCTTTGACCAACGACTTTTGCCGCGCATCTATCCTGCGTTCCGGGGCGGCGGGGGTTTGCGACGTGATGCCCGCCGCGCGGGGCGGCGGTAGGCGCCGGTAGGCGAAGGACATGGGCTGTTCCACCGGCCGATAGCCGGGCAGCGTGACGGTTTCCGCATGCCCAGTGAAGAGCAGGCCGTCGCGTTCGAGGCATTGGTCCAGGACCCCCAAGACCTGTTTTTGAGCGGAGGAATGCAGGTAGATGAGGAGATTGCGGCAGAAGATGGCGGGGTACTTAGGGCGACTCAAAAGGAAATCCGGGGACAAAAGATTTCCTTTTTCGAAGCACACGGGCTGGGCCACTTCTGGATTGAGAAAGTAGCGGCCCTTGTCTTGCTGAAAATATTTCTGCCGAAACATCAGGTCCCCGCCCCGGAATGAATTCGCGGAATATTCCCGCAGGAGCGCTTTCTCAAGGAAAGCAGGATTGATGTCGAAGGCTTCGACGATGAACTCCTTCGGCCCCAGCCCTATGTCCAGCAGAGACATGGCGATGGAAAAAGGCTCCTCTCCCGTGCAGCAGGGAAGGCTCAGGATGCGCAGCATCTCGCCGCGATGCTTGGGCAACCATTCGGTCTCAAGATGACTTTTAAGGAACGTGAAAGCTCCCGGCTCGCGGAAAAACCAGGTCTCGGGCACCGTGACAGCCACGACCAAAGACTCCAATTCCGCCGGGTCGGTCCGCAGCTTGATGAGATAGGAGCTCTCGCCCGGGCTGCCGGTCTGCTCCATTCGGCGCATGACAGCAGCCTTGATGACTCCCAGGCCTATGGCGTTGGGGTCCAATCCTGCCTTGGCCATAAGGATGTCTGTGAAAAGGGAAAGGACCATGGGCTTAGGGCGTCCTTTCGGCAAGGGCTGATCGCAGCAGAGGAATCAGGATCCGACCGATCTCCAGTGGCTTTTCCGTCTTGGCGGTCGTCCCCTCTCCCTGGATGCGCGACACTTGAAGGCTTGGCAAGGCGCCGGGAAGGCTCGGGGGGGCGGGAAGGTCCAAGGTCTCGTCGGCCCGTTCCACCATGAGCCCGGCCAAGCCCGAGCCGCAGGAAACGATCAAGATCCGGGTGCTGAGATGCTCGGCACAGGGGCGGCCCAGGAGCAGCCGGCCTAGGTCGATGACCGGAATCTTGGTTCCATGATAGTCCAGCAGCCCGGGCATCGCCTCCGGCGCCTGCGGGCCCTTGCCCGCGACCGATTGAAGCGAGGCCAATGGCGCCACCGCGACGACCGCGCGGCAGTCTATGCCGTAGCGCCCATCAGGCAGGCTGAAGGCTACCAACATACGGTTCGCTCAGCCCCCGACCTTGAATTTTGAGATCTCATCCCTCAAGCCCTGCATGGCGCCGCGCATCGCGCTCGTAGCCTTATTGAATTCCTTGATGGATTCCAGGGTGGTGCGGGTGGTTTCCGTGAGCATCACCATGGCCTCGTTGATCTGCCGGGCGCCGTTGGACTGGGACTGCATGCCT